>JAICQO010000216.1 GCA_025937835.1 Polyangiaceae bacterium | reverse complement strand
CGAGGACGAACGGATCCTTGATGACGTCGCCGGCGGAGCCGACCTGCTGGCCCTCGCGGGCGAGCGCGAGCACCTCCTCCGGGGCGCGGCTCCGGGCGAGGCGCTCGAACAGCAGGGCGGCGACTTGGCGCTCGAGCTCGCGGACGGACCAGCCCTCACGGGCGGCCTCGATCTCGTAGAAGGCGCGGGCGGTTGGATTGCGGATGCGGAGGAGCACGAGGTAGTGCGACCAGCCGAGCATCGGAGGGAATGGCGCAGGTTGCGCAAATTGGCTCAACAGTGTCGAGCCTTTCTCGCGATCCGCGCCGGGTAGGGCCGAGCCGTTCGGGAAGTGCACGTAGAACTGCTTCATGCGCTTGAGGCTGGCGAGGCTGAAGCCCTTGCCAAACCGCGCGGAGAGGCGCTTGGTCACGCGCTTCATCAGCCCCTCGCCGTAGCCCGCACGCTCGGCGCCGTGTTGCTCGACCTCGACGATCTCGCGCCCGATGTGCCAGTAGGCGTGGACCATCGCCGTGTTGATCGAGCGCGCGACACGCGAGCGCGACTCGTCGAGGATCGCGGCGATGCGCTCGTAGAGGTGTTCTTCCGGTGCCGGCTGGAGCTCGCTCATGCGCGTGGTGACCCGACGGAGCGCACCCCACGCAGCCCCCACGAAATCAGGGACTTGGCGTCGCAGCGCTCTCCGTCTCTCTCTCTGATTGGTTCGATTTATACGCCACCTGAGTGGCGGACACCAGGCGGAAAGAACACGAGGCATCTGCTCGGGACGCCGCCCCGATGATCAACAGTCCCAGCCTGCGCGGGACAGTTGATCACCGGGTCACTGTCCCGGCGAAAGAGGGTTCGCTGTTAACCGCGTCTCGGCTTCTCTCTCCCCTCGGGACCGAGAAGAGAGCGCAAGTGCTGTCCCGCGCGCGGGAAGTTGGCGTCGAGCGCTCTCTCGGCGCTCTCCGCGCGAACGCTGTCCAGCTGCGCACGAAGCGCGAAGCACGCGAAGACGTGGCGCAAAAAAGAAGCGGCCCCGAGGATCACTCCTGGAGGCCGCTGTTCACTGTCCGGTCGGCGGAGTTCGCACAACCGATGAAATGGCTCCAGCTCCTGGACTCGAACCAGGGACCCGGCGGTTAACAGCCGCCTGCTCTACCGACTGAGCTAAGCTGGAATGTGTAGGGCGGCGAAATCTACCCACGGCGGAGCGAAGGTCAAGCCTAGAGTCATGTGGGCCCTGACTTTCTCCAGGTGCCCGGATCACCCGCTCGGCCGGTCGCTTGGTTCGCTCCGGAGCCGGCCGTGGCCGCTCACTATCAGAATGGCGCCAGTTCCTATCAATATGAGAGTAGCGGCGCGAATGGCCGGAAGCGGACCCGTGAATGCGACGGGGTTTTCGACGTGGCACGGTTGATGCTGTGCTTACCGTTCGCGTGAAGTGATGAAACGAAGAGACGTGCTGCGCGTGTTCGGGACGCTGCCGCTGCTCGCGGCGGGGTGCACGCGGACGGAGCCGAAGATCATGACGACCGAGAATGAAGCGAAGCTCGACGCCACGAGTGAGACCATGCCGGTGATCTTCGCCGCGCACGGCGCGCCGATCCTGCTCGACGACGAGGCGTGGATGGGCGAGCTCGCGGATTGGGCGCGCGCGATGCCGAAGCCGAAGGCGATCTTGATGGTGTCCGCGCACTGGGAAGAGCGCCCGACGACGCTCGGGGCGACGGTGCCGGTTCCTCTGGTCCACGATTTTTACGGCTTTCCCGAGCGCTACTATCGCACGCTGTATCCGTCGCCCGGCGCGCCGGCGCTCGCCGAGCGCGTGCGCGAGTTGCTCGGAAAGAAGGGGCTCGAGGTCACTCAGGAGCCGAAGCGCGGGCTCGATCACGGCGCGTACGTGCCGCTCGTCGCGATGTATCCGAAGGCCGACGTGCCGGTGCTTCAGGTCTCGATGCCGGGCCTTCACGAAAAGCAGCTGTTCGAGCTCGGCCGCGCCCTTGCGCCGCTGCGGAACGAAGGCGTGTTGATCTTCGGCAGCGGCTTTCTGACGCACAACATGCGCTTCGCCTTCAAGAAGGGCGTGCCCGACTGGGCCAGCGAGTTCGATGACTGGGCGGCGGACGCGCTCGCTCGCTTCGACGTGGATGCGCTGGTCGATT
>JAICQO010000039.1 GCA_025937835.1 Polyangiaceae bacterium | reverse complement strand
CTGCGCATAGAAATCGTCGGGGCGCGCGTTGGCCTCGCTCTCGAGCTTGGTGACCGCCTCGTCGGAACCGTTGAAGCCGCTGGTGAGCACCTCGAAACGGCGTGCTTCCAGGTCGCGGCTGGGCAGAAGCTCCGTGGCTTGATCGAGTAGGACAATCGCCTCTTGGTTTCGCCGCTCCTGATGCGCCTGCCAACCGAGCTTGGTAAGCCCCTGAGCAACGACGGGCAGGACTTCGTGAGCGTCCGGATCGGCAGGTTTGAGCTGTAGCGCGAGCATCAAGTCGGGATACGCCGCTGGATAGTCTTTCGACTCGTACGCGTACACTTGCGCGCGCTCCAGCAAGAGCGCCGGATCCTGCGGGCGGCGGTCGAGCGCCTTCGTCAGTGACTCGAGCGCCAGTTTGATCTGGCGCGAAGGCGCGAGGTACCGGCCGCGAACGCGAAGGAATTCGGGTTCCTCTCCCAAGGCCACCGCGCGTTCGACGTGGCGAAGAGCACCGGCGAGGTCGTTCCCTTCGTAGGCGAGCTGAGCGCGATCGCAGTCGACGTAGCCCCGGAGCGTGGCGAACCGTGGATTCACTGAGCGCGGCGCAGACCGAGCCGCGCTCTCCATTTCGTCGTAGCTCCCGCCCCAACGCGGCTGGAGGCCGACCAAGTAGCTGTAGCGAACGGGATAACATCCGGGGCAGACCGCGAACGCGCGCTTCGCAATCGTATGAAACCGGGACTGATACTCCCCGCCGATGAACGCGATCCGGATCTGATCCCGCAGCGCGGGGACCACGCGCGGGTTCTTGGAGAGCGCCTGCTCCAGATCGGCAAATGCGGGCCCGAACGCCGCGTTCATGGCCGCGAAGTTCTCGCTGTTCGTCTTCCGGGCGTACGCGAAGCCGCGTCCGGCAACGCCGACCGCGAACCGGTACGACCCCCGCGCGAGGTAAGGAGCGAACGAAGTCGGGGTGGCCGAGACCCAGGCATCGAACCTGGGCTCGAGCTCCTTCTCTGCGGTCTCGAAGGCCTCGGCAGCGTCGTTGAGGAAGTACTCCGCGTGAAAGTCGGCCTCGAAATCCGCCTGAAACTGCTCGAGATACCGCGTCAGCTCCTGATACTTCTCTCGCTTCAGCAGCGTCCGCAGGCCCGCACGATCCACGTAGGAGCGCGGGTAGCCGTGCTCGTCTTTTCCCGGTCGCTCGATCAGCGGCACCTTCACCGCCAGCGGTGGCAGCGCGACGATGGCCGCAGACGTGACGCGCTCGCTTCGACCTCGGGCCGCTTCGTCATTGCGGCGCTGGATCCGTTCAACGACCCAATCGCGCAACGCAAACGCCCCGACCCCCGTGGCGATCACGACTCCGAGGGCCAACGCCGCGAGTAAGCTGCCGCGAACGAGCGGTTTTCGCTCGTTCTCCCCTGAGCCGCGTCTCGAATCGTTCGTCCCAGTCACGCAACGCTCCCTTTCCTAAGGGCCCGATGCCCCAGCCGACCAATGCCCATGGCCGAGTGCAGCATACAGTATCGGCGTGGCAACCCAACAACCCGCTGCTCGCTCTAGTGCACGCAGGTGATGGGACGTGGCGGAAGGGCGCTGACCTTGCGCCTTCCGGGCATGCCGGCCGCTACTCTTCTTTTTGGGTTTCCAGCTTCATTCGTTCGGCGGCGGGTGGCGGAACGTTCTCCATTTTCGGAACGTCGACCTCGACGCCGCCGTTGGGGCTCGGAGTCATGGAAGGGACGGCAACGAACGCGACGAATAGCGCGATCAGCGCCGCCGCCACCCCCACCATCCACCACACGCTCTTCTTGTCTCGAAACGGTTTCATGCGGAGCCTCCTTGTAACGACTTCAGACTTCGAACACGTCGCCGCGGACGGGCGTGCGAACGTCGGGGAAATGGCGCGACGTCAGGATGCGCTCGAGGGCGCGCTGAGCGGCTGATTCTCCATGCACCAGCACGACGGTGCGCAGCGGGCCGCGCTCTCGTACCGCCTCGGCAAAAGCCACGAGATCCGCTTGATCGGCATGCGCGCTGAAGCCGTTGAGCACCGCGACCTGTGCCCTTCGGGCGTGCTCGACACCGAAGATGCGCACGCGCTCGCGCCGTTCGACCAGCCGCCGTCCCAGGGTATGCTCCGCCTGGAAGCCGACGATCAGCACCGTGTTGCGCGGATCTCCGATGGTTGCCTTCAGGTGGTGCAGCACCCGGCCGGCCTCGCACATGCCGCTCGCCGCGACGATCACCGACGGACCGTCTGCTCGATCGATGGCCATCGACTCTTCCAGCGACGACGCGTATCGCAGGCCCTCGAACTCGAAGGGCGAGCCGCCGTCTTGAAGCAGCGCGCGCGTTTCCTTGTCGTAGCAGTCCGGATGCATCCGGAACACGTCGGTGATCCGCACGGTCAGCGGCGAGTCGATGTAAACGGGGAGGTCGGAGAGTAACCCTCGCTCTTTCAGCTTCTTCAGCGAAAAGACGATCTCCTGGGCGCGCTCGAGGGCGAAGGACGGGATCACCACCTTGCCTCCGCGCCGGCGCGTGCGCTCGATCACTTCCGCGAGCTCCTGGTCCATCGCCTCGAAAGGCGGATGCGTGCGGTCGCCGTACGTGCTCTCGCTCAGCAAGACGTGGGCGCCGCTCGGCACCTCCGGGTCGCGCAGGATCGGCATGTGACGCCGTCCGAGGTCGCCCGTGAATACCAGGCGCCGCGGCTGGCCGTAGTCGTCGATGTCCAGCACGACGATTGCACTGCCTAGGACGTGGCCGGCGTCGAGGAAGGTGAGCGCGACGCCGGGTGCGATGGTTTGCTTTCGGCGGTACGGAAGCGTCAGGAACTGCGAGAGCAGGCGCGAGACGTCGCTCGCATCGTAGAGAGTTTCGACCGGCTCGCTCTCCAGCTCTCCGCGCTCGATCGCTCGATTCAGGTAGCGCGCGTCCGCGGCCTGGATCTGTGCCGAGTCTTGCAGCATCACGGCGCACAGATCGCGCGTCGCCGGAGTCGCGAACACCGAGCCGCCGTAGCCGCGCTTGGATAAGACTGGCAGCGCGCCGGAGTGATCGATGTGGGCGTGAGACAACACGACGGCGTCGATCCGGCTTTCGCCGAACCCGAGCTCCTGGTTCTGGCGACGCGAGTCGAGCCTTCGCCCTTGATAGAGCCCACAATCGAGCAGAATGGTGGCCTGGGGCGTGTGCACCAGGTGCCGCGACCCGGTGACCGTTCCGGCTCCGCCGACGAACTCGAGTCGAATGCTCATGGCACTTCGGGGACGGCCACGAGCTCGTCGATGCGGGGCTCCAGCGTGATCTCGATCCGGCGGTTCTTCGTGCGATTATCGGCCGAGTCGTTGGGCACGACGGGGTCGAACTCACCGTAGCCGGCGGCTGACAGCGTCTCGGCCTTCATGCCGCTCTTGAGCAGGAACTCCACGACCCGGAGGCCGCGCTCCGTGGACAGCTCCCAGTTCGACGCGAAACCGGAAAAGCGGATCGGCTGGTCGTCGGTGTGGCCAGCCACCTGAAATTTGCGCCCCTCGAGGCTCGCGAGGACGGTCGCCACCGCGGCAAGCGATTGCTTGCCGCGCGCCTTGACCTCGGCCTTGCCGGAGTCGAAGAGCACGTCGTTCGGCAGCACGAGCACCATGCGACCGCTGCGCAGCAGTACCTGGAGCTCGCCGGCGTCGATCATGCGCTTCAACTTGAGCGCAACTTCGCGGAACAGTGCGGCGCGCTCTTTGGAGGCCGCTTCGGCCCGGCGTAGCTCCTCGAGGCGCGCACGCGCCTGTTCCAGGGCACCCGCGAGCGTGCCGCGGGCCGCGAGCAGCTGATTCACGTCCTTCCCCAACCGCTCGAGCTCGCCGCGCAGGCCGGCGTTCATTGCCGTCGCTTCATCCAAGCTCGCGGCGCAGGCCGCGCCTTGGTCCTCCGTCTGCTTGCAGCGCGCTTCGGTCTCCGCCAGTTGCTGCTTCCAGCGTTCCAGCTCGGCTTGCGTAGCAGCCAGCCGTTGCTGGACGCGCGCGCTCTCGGCCGCGTGCTCGGAGCGCTGTCTCGCTGCACCGGCCAGCGCGGCGTCGTACTTGCCTTGCGATACGCAGCCCACGGCCAGCATCGCCACGAAGACAAACGTCGCGCAACTAGGGGGCTGGTGCTGGATCGCCGATCGAAAACGCATTCTTTCCTCCTTCTGTCGACGACGGTGGTGGCGGCTTGGGCGGTCTACTTTCGCAATCGCGTCTCCAGCAGCTCTGCCAGAGCACGACAAGCATCGACGGTCGTGAACACGCCGACGACCTTCTGGTTCTGGACCACCAACGCGGAGCCGTACTTGTTTTCGGCCATCGTGGCGGCTACCTCGTCCAGCGGCGTCTCGGGGCTGACCACGTAGAGCTCTTCCGCCATCGCCCCGTACACGGTCACCTGCGCGGCATCGACCATGCTGAACGACTCGGCGAACTTGATATCGCGTTCGGTGATGACCCCGACCAGCTCGCCGCCCTCGGTGATGGGGAGGTGACGGATGCGCTGTTCCCGCATCAGCTTCGATGCCTCGGCGAGCGTCACGCTCCGTTCCACGGTGACCGGTGTCGTGGTCATGTATTTCGAGATCTGCGGGATGGGCTTGCTCATGCACGTCCACGAAGCAAAGAGCAGGCCGCCGAAGAAGCCGGAGAATCGTCGCAAAATCCCGGCCTCGCTGCGCGCTTCACGCGCGAACACGCCGAGAAGCGCAAGACTTGCGTCCATCACCGTGACCTCTGGTCAGCGCTCGGCGCGCTCTTTGATGCCGAGCAACATGCGCCGATCCATAGCGAACCCGACGGGCTCCACGACGGTCGGACCAAACGAAAGCCGGGTCGCCAGGTCTTCCGAGCACGCGCAGCGGAAGCGACTGATCACGCGGCAACGCCGGTCGGCGAGCGGTTCGACCAAGAACAGCCAACTCGCTTCCGCCCAGGGCTTGCCGGTCGCTCGTGCGCCGTCGCCGAAGCTCGAGCACGCGACGAAGTGTCGGCCCCGTTCGACCTCCGTCACCGTCAGACGCGGGGCCGAAGGATCGCCGTGCAAGATCAGGGGGTCGCCGACCTTCACTTCCCATTCCCGATGGACGATTTCCGCGTTTCGGATCTCGCACCCGGCCAGGTTCTCGAGCCACTGGTAGCTATAAAAGCCCGCGCGCTCTGCGCCGATCTGCGCCACCCAGGGCCACACACCGGAAGCCGGCGCTTCGATCTCTATACCGTGCGTCCAACTCCAACGCGGGTGTGCCACCGCCTCGTCTCCCGGCAACGCACGGGCTGCCGTCGTTTCATCCAAGCCCCAGTGCGAGCGCTGCCTGCGCCCGAACGGCGCAACCAGAGCGGCCAGGATACGGGCGGCACCGCCGAGCCCGTCGAGCACGTCCCAGAGATCGTCCCGTGCCAGCGTACCCTCGGCGCGACGACGCAGGTGCTCGAGCTGAGCGGTCTGCATGAGGTGATGCACGGGGCGGATCCAGGTCGCGTGCAGGCGCTCCGTTTCATCGAAGGCCGCGCGGGCCCGTACCAACAGGCGCGTGGTTCGTTCGTCCAGCGGATCGAGGACGAAGGCCCAGCTAGTTTGCCAAAATTGCTTGGGCCGGCTGGAGCCGAACGGGAGTTGGCGTTGCCGCGCTGGATCGTAAAGCCCGCCCAGCACCAAGGCTCGCGGGGCATCGACGCGCAGCACTTCGAATCCGTCCTCGGATCCGGGCGTTGCCGCCAGCACCTGCCCGACGCTCAGCTTCTGCCACTCGGGATGGAGCTCGCGAGCACTCCGAGAACCCCCGTTGTCCAGCGCGTCGATCGAGTAAAACCCGGCTCGCCCGCAGCCCATCTGCAATAGCCACGGCCAGATCCGTTCCGCCGGTGAGCGGATGACGATGGAGTCCGTAACCTGGACGGCGGCATCGGGCACTAGCTCGTCCCCGGGCAGCGAGCCCTCGTTCTGGCGCGACTCCGGGGTGCCGAGCTCCCGAGCCAGAGAGGCGAGCAGCGTCCGCCGGATGAAGTGCGAAGCCGGGCCGATCAGCGCCCAGTAGCGCTCGAACTTTCGCCACGCCTCTTCGCTGGTGGCGTCCACGCGCACCTCGAGCTCGATCTCCGAGCAGAGTTGCCCGCGGGCCGACACGCGCACGGACCAGGCCACCTTGACGAAACCCTGCGTGTCGAAGCGGAGGAACTCCTCCGGCGAGCTCACGTGAACGAACGGGATCTCGAGCTCCCAGACGCGACCGATGGCGCCGACGGCGAGCTCTCGACCCGGTGACTCGAGCAGCACCCGAAAGCCCGGGCGCTCGCGGGTCGATACCAGATCATCGATCCGGATCGACCCGCACCCGGAACTTTTGCCGCGCATGCGATCTGGCAGCGTGCGTAATGCAAAGAGCGCCCGGATCAGCGAGGAGCGGGCGAGGTCGCCGTGGCGCAGCAGCTGCCAGACTTGCTCTGGCGGCGCCGCTAGCTCGACTCTGTCCTGTTCCACGAGCCGCGGAGCATCAATCAATTGCTCGAGTAGGGACGGCGAGGTCACGGATTCACCGCTGGATGGAAGGGCACCGGGGTGAGCTGCGCTTGCTCGACGATGCGTTGCAGCGCCGTCAGGCCCAGCGTGATCTTGTGGATGAAGGACGGACAGTGCGGGACGAGCGTGAAGCGCGGGTGATGGGACCACAGGTTCCTGAGCCGCTGGTCGAGCGCGATCGCCTCCGCCAGCGATTCCTTTCGATACGGGTTGCCGCCCTCGATCGACGCCCCGGCGACGGCCGCGGTCTCGAAGAAGACGACCGCGTCGTACCGTTGCAGCTCCGTCTCGAAGCTCGTGCCCATCGCCTCGAAGAAATCCCGATCGCCGTTCGGCCAGTATGCAGCTCCGTCGACCGTGCCCCGGTCGCAGAGCAGGACTCGCTCCGGATACCTGGCCGATTGCACGTCCTCGAGACTCCGCTGAACATGAAAGATTGCGCGTTGAATGGAGCGCTCGGCGTCGCGCTCCCCCGCGCGAGGGAAACCTCCGGCGAACAGGATCGTCGCGGATTCGGGCACGACGACGACGACTTCGCCGAGCTCGCGCCGAAACAACTCGGCGGCGGTCGTCTTCCCTCCCCCCGGTCCCCCCGTGAGCGCAATACGACAACGCCGCTGCATCGGAAGAACGCTGGTGCGATGGACCGATGTGACCATCTGGCTAGCGTCCAGAACGGCCGGCGAGAAAGTCGTCCCCAACGCCTTTGAAGAACTCCTGAAGCAAAGCACTCTCGGCGGCTTCGTGAACCTGAAAGCGCCGCAAGAGCTCCCGGGTCCGGAGCCCGAGCTCCCGGTGACGGCGTTCGTCGCCTGCGAGCCCGGACAGCGCCTCGATGGCTTCCAGCATGGCGGTGTGATCGGCCCGGAGATCGCCGATGCGAAAGCTCAGGTCGGGTCGCTCGGCGGCGAGCGTCCCGAAGTAGCTGAGGCCTTCCTCGGTCTCGAAATGACTCGATAGCTCCCGGCTCCACTCCGCAATCAGCCGTCTCGGCGAGAGCTCGACCGGCAGCGGCAAGGGCGGCTCGGCTTCGAGAGCCGCGCACATGGCATGCAGCTCGGAGCTCAACCTCGACAGCTGAGAATGTTGTTGTTGGATGGCGGTGAATCGACCGAAGAGACTCGGCGTGGCGGCGCGGGTGCTCATACACGGACCCCGCTAGCAAATCACAGGCCGGCTTCGTCTTCCCGGTTCGTAGGCGCTCGTGTGCAGGTTCGGGGCCCTATCGGACCACGACCGTCGCAGCGCATGCGCCGTGCCGGCTAACCGCGCAATGTTTGCGCTCGCGAACTGCGCCCGGTTTGGCGATAGAACCACGCTTTGGTGAGCTCTGCCGTCACGACATACACCAGGGTGATTGCCACTAGCCCTGCCAAGATCGGTGCTTGGAGTGGCACGAACCCGAGCAGCCTCGCGTGCGGAAGGAACGGCAGCGCGAGCGTCAGGGGAATCAGCACCAATGTCGCCACCGACAGCAGACGACCGGGCCGACTACGAAAGAATGGGCGCCTGGTGCGGATGATGATCGCGATCACGAGCTCCGTGAGCAAGGACTCGACGAACCATCCCGTTCTGAAGGTGTCGATCGACGCTTTGAACACAAGCAGCAACACGGCGAACGTGATGCAGTCGAACAGCGAGCTGAGCGCTCCGAACTCCAGCATGAAGCGCCCAACGAACCGGATGTCCCAACGGCGCGGGACGTTGACGAGCTCGGCGTCCACCCTGTCGTCCGCCAGACCCAGCGCGGGAATGTCCGAGAGGAAGTTGTTCAGCAGTATCTGGCCCGGCAGGAGCGGCAAGAACGGTAGGAACAGCGAGGCGAGCGCCATGCTCGCCATGTTGCCGAGGTTCGCGCTCGTGGTGGTGAGCACGTACTTCAGGGTGTTGGCGAAGGTCTTCCGGCCCTCTTCGACGCCCCGGCGGATCACGTCGAGGCCTGGTTCGAGCAGGACCAGGTCTGCAGTGGCCCGAGCCACGTCGACCGCCTGATCCACCGATAGGCTCACGTCCGCCACGTGCATCGCGGGGGCGTCATTGACGCCGTCGCCGAGGAAACCGACGACGTGGCCCGCCTTCTTCAAGGCACGGATGATCCGCTCCTTGTGGTTCGGGTCCACTTCGACGAACAGCTCCGTGTCCTCCGCACGACGCCAGAGTGCCTCTTCGCTCAAGCTGTCGAGCTCGGATCCCGTCAGTACGCGCCTGCCGGGGAGCGCTATCAGCTGGGCGATGTACTCGGCCACCGGCCGGCTGTCACCCGTGATGATCTTGACCTGCACGCCGCGCGCCGCGAGCGTGGCGATGGCGTTCGCAACACCGGCCTTGGGGCGGTCGAGAAACGTCACGAAGCCCTGGAAAACCAGCTCACTCTCGGCCGAAAGCTCCGGCAAATCGCCAGCGCGCAGCCGACGCGACGCGACGCCCAGCACCCGAACCCCGCGCCTCCCCCACTCCAGCGCCCGCCGCTGGAGCTCGGCGCGACGTTCGGCATCCAGCCGCGTTCCGTCGGGCAGCAAGCTAGAGATCGCGAGGACGGTGCGGAAGGAGCCCTTGGTCAACAGGAACCCGCCCTTCGCGTCCTCGAGGACGACGCTGACGCGCTTGCGCGTGAAGTCGAACGGAAGCTCGCCTCGCTTGGTCACGTTCGAAGCGCCGGCCGCCGGTGCCCGAAGCAGCGCCTCATCCAGGGGGTTTGCGAATCCCGTCGAGAACTTCGCGTTCAACGCGGCGAGCTGGAGGACGTCGTCGTCGGAGGCTCCGCCGGGATCGTAGGCGCCCTCGACATCGACCTTGCCCTCGGTCAGGGTACCCGTCTTGTCCGTGCAAAGGACATCCATGCTGCCCAAATTTTCGATGGCGTTCAGCCGGCTCACCAAGACCCCGTGGGCTGCGAGAGTCTGCGCGCCGCGCGCGAGGTTGACGCTCAGAATCGCGGGTAGGAGCTCGGGACTCAACCCCACCGCCAGAGCGATCGAGAACAGCAGCGTCTGGATCGGGGGCCTACCGAGCAACACGTGCGAGCCAAACACCACCACGACCAGGACCAGCATCGCGCTGGTCAGCAGGTAGCCGAAGCGTCGAAGCCCCCTGTCGAACTCCGTCTCCGGCCGGCGCCGCGACAACCGATGAGCAATGGCGCCGAACTCGGTTTGTTTGCCGGTCCGGACCACCAAGCCGCGGGCTGTCCCGCTGCGGACGTTGGTGCCGCGGAACAGCACGTTCTTGCGCCCGACCAGGGGCACGTCTGTAGCGCTCGTGACAGCTCGCTTCTCCACGGGATAGCTCTCGCCGGTGAGCAACGCTTGGCTCACGTGGCAGTCCGTGGAATCCAAGACGACGGCGTCGGCCGGAACCAAGCTACCGGCCGAGAGCAGGATGACGTCTCCCGGAACCACCTCCTCGCTTCCAACTTCGCGCCGCTCGCCGTCACGCAACACGCAGGCGCGCTCGCGAACGCGGTTCCGCAGCGCCAATAGTGCGGCTTCCGTGCTTCGGTCCCGTGAGTAACCGAACCACACGGTCGCCACCACGATAACCAGCACGATCGCCGCATCGGTGCGTTCGTGCGAGAGCCAGGAGACTACGACTGCAAACAGGAGCAGCAGAAGCAGTGGACTCTTCACCTGGTCGTAGAGAGAGCCAAGTCGCGAATGTGCTTCCTCTCGAACCAGCTCGTTCCGTCCGTGCTGTTCTAGCCGAACGCTGGCCTCTCGAGACGACAACCCGCCCGCCGTCGAGCCCAAGCTGGCGAGCAATTCGCCTGTTGCCACGGCCCAGTAGCGCTCGGTTGCAAAATCTCGGCTCCGTACCGGCATGCTTCAGCTCGTCGGCTTGGCCACCGAAGGGCGCGAAAGCGGACCGAGCTAGCCCGCGGTGCAGCGGAGAGCTTCTGCGGGGCCTCGTAACCGCTCATCCTCGGCAAATGGATGGGGGCCACGATCAGCCGCCGTGTTCGAAGGCAGCGCGAGAGCCTCGAGGACGGCAGGCAAAGCGTCGCTGGTCACCGAGATCGAATCAATCCCCTGGTCCGCCAGGAAGCGCGCGAACTGCGGATCGTCGCTCGGGCCCTGCCCACACAACCCCACTTTGCGGCCGTGACGGTGGGCTCGTTCGATCACCGCCGTGATCGAGCGCAGCACCCCGGGATCGCGCTCGTCGAAGAGCGGCGAAAGCGTCTCGGAGTCGCGATCGATGCCCAGGGTGAGCTGCGTCAAGTCGTTCGAGCCGATCGAGAATCCGTCGAAGAGTTGCGCGAACTCTTCGGCCAGGATCACGTTGTTCGGGATCTCGCACATCACGTAGACTTCGAGCCCGTTCTCACCCCGAACGAGCCGGTTCTTCGCCATCTCGGCAAGCACGAGCCGCCCCTCTTCCAGCGTGCGGCAGAAGGGGACCATGACCTTGACGTTGAAGAGCCCCATTTGGTTTCGCACCCGCCGGATCGCTTCGCATTCGAGCGCGAACCCTTCCCGGTAACGCTCGTGATAATAGCGAGACGCACCGCGAAAGCCGATCATGGGATTGTCCTCGCGCGGCTCGAACGCTTTCCCGCCGATCAGATGCGCGTACTCGTTCGTCTTGAAGTCGGAGAAGCGCACGATCACGTCGCGGGGATAGAAGGCAGCGGCCACCTGAGCCACCCCCGAAGCCAATCGTTCGACGAAGTATTCACCGGACGGTTGCCCTGGACCGACCAGGGCGCCGAGCCGTGCACGCTCCTCGGGATCTTCGACGCGGTCCGGGTGGAGCAGCGCCATCGGATGGGCACCGATCCAGCTCGAGACGACGAACTCCGTCCGCAGCAGACCCACCCCCGAGCTCGGCAGCTGACCCAAACGAAAGGCCGCGGCTGGGCTTCCGACATTGAGCATCACGGGCACACGCGGCCGCGGCAGCGAATCCAGCGCGATTTCCCGTCTCTGAAAGTCGAGTTTTCCGGCGTAGACGCGGCCCTCGTCGCCCTCGGCGCAGGACACCGTGACCAGCTGTCCGTCTTTGAGCAGTCGGGTCGCGTCCGCTGCGCCGACCACGCAGGGGAGCCCGAGCTCCCGCGAGACGATCGCCGCGTGGCAGGTTCGGCCGCCCTGCTCGGTGATCACAGCGGCGGCTCTCCGCAGCACCGGCTCCCAATCGGGATCGGTCATCGGAGCCACCAGCACCTCACCCGTCTGAAAACGCGACAGCTCGGCGCTCGACCGAATCACCCGGACCGGCCCCGCTCCGACCTTGGCGCCCACGCTCTTTCCACGAACCAGGATCTGGCCCTGACCGCGAAGCTCGCACAGCTCGAGCTTGGGGCTTTCCTTGCGAGAATGGACCGTCTCCGGCCGAGCTTGAACGATGAACAGACGGCCGTCGCGTCCATCCTTTGCCCACTCGAGATCCATCGGGGTAGCCCGACCGGCCTTCTCCGAGTAGTGGCGCTCGATCGCGACCGCCCACTCGGCAAGCTTCAAGACCTCCTGGTCCGCGAGCGTGGCCTTCTGCCGGCGCTCCGCGGGGATCGGACGTTCCACGACGGAAGCTTCGTCCTCCGTGTAGACGAGCTCGACGGCCTTGTCGCCGATCTGGCGGCGCACGATCGGCTCGAAGCCGAGCGCGAGCGTGGGCTTGTGGACCCAGAACTCGTCGGGGTTGACCCGCCCTTGAACGACCGTCTCGCCGAGACCGAAGCTGCCCGTGACGATCACCGCGTCCCGGAAGCCAGACTCGGTGTCGAGCGTGAAGATCACACCGGCGGCGCCGAGGTCGCTGCGCACCATCTTCTGAACACCCACCGAGAGCGCGACGAGTCGGTGATCGAAGCCGCGCTCGGCGCGATAGACGATGGCTCGATCCGTGAAGAGCGAGGCCATGCAATCGCGCACGGCCTCGAGCAAGCGCGCGGGACCGCGGACGTTCAGGTAGGTCTCTTGTTGACCCGCAAACGAGGCGCTCGGCAAGTCTTCGGCCGTCGCGCTGGAGCGAACCGCGACGTCCACCGCCGAGTCACCGTACTTCGAGCACAATTCGGCGTAACCAGCGGTGATTTCTTCGCTGAGCTCGCGAGGCAATGGCACTGACCGGATCTTGTCGCGAACGAGCGCGCCCCGGCGGGCCAGCTCGACCACGTCGTTGATATCCAGGTCATCCAGCAGCGGGTAGATCTGGGACGCGAGCTTCGACCGTTCGAGATGCAGTCGGAACGCCGAGGCGGTGACCGCAAAGCCGTCGGGCACCGAGATCCCACGCGGCTCGAGCTCGCGCAACAGCTCGCCGAGAGAAGCGTTCTTGCCTCCGACCTCTGGAACCGACTCGAGATCGAGCGAGCGAAGCGGGACGACATAGTGCATGCGCCCGCACAGTGCACGACGTGTACCAACATCGGAGCAGCGGATCTGCGGTTTCGAACGAGCGCCGGCTCGCGCTCGACACGCAATCACTGCGCGTACGGCCCGCTCCCGCAAGCGTTGCGCGTTCGCTCGGTTGCGTCGAGCCCGGCCGGGCTTCGCAATGCGAAACGCGCAGTCACCTCAGAACTGCGCGATGAACTTCCAGGCGAGCGGGGGAACGAAGGCCTTCAGGCCGTCGTCGCCGCCGGACATTCCGTCGGCCACGGCAGACGGCGTGTGATTGCCGTCGAAGGTGCAGACTTTGACCGGATACCCCGCCTTGCAGTTCTGAAAGTCGTAGCAAACGTGGTTCTTGCTACCGCCCTTGGCCGTCTCGATGGTCACCGAGGCGTCGCAGCCGTTGTCCTCGGCGTGCGTGAGGACGCAGTACTTGCCGCCCGTCTTGCCCGCCTCGTTGTTCACCCACGGGCAGGTGCCGTCGCTCATGCCGGTGATCCCGAAGTACGCGATGGGTGCGTGCGTCACTGCTGGCTGGTTCGGCAAGTTGTAGTTGGCCGCGGCCATGGTCACTGCGGCGCGGAGCTTGGACTGGCGCGTGACGGAGAGCGCGTAGCTCATCATCGCGCCATAGCTGAAGCCGGTCGTGAAGACGCGGCTCTCGTCGATGCATAGGTTCGCCTGCACGAGCGCGAGCAACTCATCGAAGAGCACGCTGTCGCGCTTGAAGTCCCAGGGGAAGTTGCCGATGCCCCCCGGTGCTACGAAAATTGCGGGTTCTTTGGCCGCCATCGCTTCGCGGTGCAGGCCGAAATAGGCGTAGTTTTTGGCGTCGAAGTTGGAGCCGGGGTTGGCCGGATACTGGCCGATGGCGTTGCCGGTGTCGGAGCCGTACGCCTGATGCCAGGAGAAGATCAGGCGGTACGGGTGCGTGGGATCGTAGTCCGCCGGAACGTCGATGATGTATTCGCGGTCGGAGCCGCCGCTCTTGATCTTGAGTCGGGTCGACGTCGGCAGGCCCTTGTCGATCGACATGCCGCCGGTCGTCAGCGCCTTATATCCGTCCATGACTCCGCAGCCCTTGCTCGGAACCGGCGCGCTCTTGCCTGCGGTGCCCCCGATGCCTCCGCCGCTTCCGCCAGCCGAAGCCCCACCGCCACCGAAGCTGCCGCCAACTGCCGCACCGCCCGAGGCAACGCCGCCAGTGGCAGCCCCTCCCGTCGAAGTCGCAGCGCCCCCTGTAGAAGGCGCTGTGCCGCCAGTCGCGGTGGCTGTTCCGCCCGTCGCGGCCCCGCCGGTCGTCGTCCCTCCGCTCGGGGTGCCGCCGCGTGAGCCCCCTGTGGCCGAACCGCCGGTGGTGGCCGAGCCGCCCGTGGTCCCGCCGCTCGCTCCGCCGGCAGTGCCGCCGCCACCGCTACCGGTGCTGGGAGTGTCGGAAGGCGAGCTTCCGCAGGCGATGAGGCCGAGGGACAATCCGTAAACCAGCGTCTGCAACCACTGATGCATCGATCTTCCGTGCGAATGAGGCGCCCGGACAGCCCGGCACGAGGGGCGCGCGGGGGGTTCGAGCGAATGAGGTGGGGGGCGAATGGCGAGCAGTGTCGCGATCCCGAGAAATCCGTCGAAACCTTCGAGACTCGCCCGTTCCGCCTCGGGCCATACCGGCCGAATGTTCGGGCCCCGCGTGACGTCGCAGTCATGCGGCTTCGCTTGACGAGCCGGGGCGCCATTAGCGATGGTGGTGGATCATGATCCGCGATCTAAAACCGTTAGCTTTCGTGAGTGTGGTCCTGGTGTCGAGCCTGTCCCTGGGCGCCTGCGGCGACGACGACGGCGGGGAGTCGAGTGAAGGCCCGGGCGACAGCGGCGGCGAACCGGGCACGGGCGGTGCCACCGGTGGCAGGAACGCGAGCACGGGCGGAAAGGCCGCTACGGCGCCCGCGGGAGACTGCAAGCCTCCTGCAGATGCGGTCGAGCACTGCTACGCCGAGAACGCGGACCGAGAAGGCACGGCGACCTGCAGCGAGTACTACCAGGCGGGGCTCGCGATGCTGTTCTGTGCGGCTCCGGAAGCCGGCGGCTGCCCGGAGAGCGACGAGCTCGCAGGCGCGTGCATCGGCGGTTTGACCTCGAGCTACTACTACGCCGACTCGGCAAACGAGGGGTTTTGGGTGGCCGCCGAGCCCGGATGCGAGGTCAATGGCGGCACCTGGTGCGAATAGCCCAGCGGGCACCGATGTTCAGGGGCCCGCGCGGGGCCGCGGGGGCTGGTAGGCTGGGAGAGCTTGCGCGAGCCCACTTCGAAGCACGAGCCGGTCGACATACGCCGCGTCCAGGCGGACGGCTCGGTACTGCTGCGCGGTCCCAACCTGCGGGTTCGGGTCGCCGTGCTGAAAGCAGGCGTGGTGCTGGCGAGCGCGGACGGTGAGGTCCTCGATGCGAAAGACCAGAGCGTCGAGACGGCCGTGCTGGAGGAGCTCGAAAGCGAAATGCGCCGCGCCGGGACGCTGACGCTGTTCGCTGATTTGCGAAACTCCCCGCGCGTGCCGGCGCCCTCGCGCGAGAAGCTCGCGGAATGGGCGAAGCGGAACCGCGCCCGCATGCTGGCATCGCACGTTCTGGTTCAATCGAAGCTGATGGAAATGGCCGTGTCCATCGTCAGCATGCTGATCGGGCAGCGCGTGTTCGAGGTCTACACCAGGCCGGCCGCGTTCCTGAGACTGCTCCAGAAGGTGGCGCCGAAGCTGACCGAGCTGCCTACCGTTCCGGAGCGATAGCCGGACCGCGCTCGACGCGCGCGCGCAAAACGGCCGGATCGTCGCGGAAAAACACGATCGTGAACGCGACGAACACGGCCCATAGCCCGGCGAGGTGGTAGAGCATCGCGGCGCCGCCGCCCGCGCTCTCGAACAACTCGCTCGAGGCGACCGGGCCGAGCAACATGCCGGTCGCGTAGAACGCGTTGTAGAGGGCCGTCGTGCGGTGGTGCTCGTGGCTGCTCACCCCGAGCAACGCCAGGCTCAGCGGCGAAATGCTGGCGAGGCTCGCTCCCGCGACGAACACCGCCGCGCACATCCAGACGTAGGCATCGAGGAACACGAACCCGAGGATCGTGGACAGGCCGATCAGTCCGAGCAGGCGCATCACCGCCAGGTGCCCGATCCGATCGCCGAGCCTGCCCGCGTAGCTCGAGAACAGCAGCATCCCCGCGGCGAAGAAGGCCGGGATCGGAATGCTCTGTTGCTTGGTGATGCCCTTCGATTCCATCAAGTAGAGCGGCAAGAACAGCACGACGCTGGCCTGGAAATAGCCATAGGCGAAGGTCGCGAAGCACGAGTTCTTGATGCGCCAGAGCAACGCCGGCGTGGAGGCCTTCACGCCGGGCTCGGTCGCGCCGGGCAGCTCCGGCTCTCGCTCGGGAGGCAGGTCCCGCTCGATCCGCAGCGCCGCGTAGAGGCCCGCGCCGAACGCGATCAGTCCAGACAGCCAGAAGGCGTGTGCCAGCGGCAAACTCGTGGTCCAGGCGCTCGCCAGCAACGGGCCCACGATGTACCCACACGCGACGGCGATCGCATACAGGCTCGTCACGAACGCCTTGTGCTCGCGCCGAGCGCGCTGGAGCAGAATCGTCTCCGAGCTGACCCAAACGCCGACCGAGCAAGCGCCGTCGAAGAAGCGAACCGCCGCGATGGTCGAAAAATCATCGAGTAGCGGGAACGCGCTGACCGTGAACGAATAGCCGATGAACGCCGCGGCGAGCGTCGCCTTGGCCGAGAAGCGCCGGATCAGCGCCCCCATCGGCAGCGACATCGCGACGATCCCGAACGCGAACACCGCCGCGAGCCGGCCGATGTCGCGCTTCGCGAAGCCGCGCTCGTCGAGGTAAACCCCGAGCACGGAAATCGCGATCCCGTAGGCGATGCCGAGCGCAAGCGTCGCCCAGTAAATGCGGAAGACGTTGGGGTCGGGGATCCGCTGTCGCAGCCGGTCGAGCATCGGCCGCCGTCAGATCCGCGGTGCCGGTCTCACGCTTCGCTCGTAGGCCCGAAAGGCGGCACGGGCGACCGCGAGCGACTCGGCCGAAGCCGTGCCGGACTTGCGGTAGTGGTCGAGGACCTGCTCCAGAGTGGCCACTTCCTTCGGGAATTCCGCGTCCCGAAGCGCGGCGCGGGCGAGCCCGCCCACGGCGTTTCGCTGTCCCTTTTGCTTGGTGAGCCACTCGTAAAAGCCGACCTGCGCTGCCATGGTCACCCTGCGTAGCACGCGCCCTCGCGCACCGACAGCGAATGCCGCGGCCGCGGTCTCTGTAGTAGCATCGTGGTTCCGAGCTCGAACCATGCGAACTTCTCTTCGATACCCGGTGGGGATTTTCGGTTGCGGGGCGGCGGCGTTCTTGGCCGTAAGCGCGTGCGGCGACGACGACGGGCGCCCCGACGGCTCGCAGTACGAGACCGGCGGCAGAAGCGCGGCGGCCGGAATGAACAGCGGCGGTGCCGCGCCGGGCGGACGCGCGGGGTCGGGCGGGACCGGAGGCTGCACCGAGTGCCAGGCCGGAGACAGCGGCGAGGCCGGCGTGTGCGGCGACGGCACGCTCGACCTCGGCGAAAAATGTGACGACGGCAACCAGGGCGCGGGCGACGGCTGCACGCCCGAATGCGGAGTCGAACCGGGATGGATCTGCGAGCTCTCGCTGCCCTGCCGGCCGATCTCCACCGACGGCTCCTGCCTGGATGCTTGCTGGGACGGCGACGCCTGCGTCGAGCACGCCTCGGGCATCACCTGCGCCTGCCCGGATGTTCGACCGGATGCCTGCGAAGCCGTCGAGTTTCGCAGCCTCCTTCACCCGGAGGGCTGGAGCTCGTGCGACGCGCTCGGCGTGAGCGGCGACGGCAGCACCGTGGTCGGCGTGTGCAGCCGGACCAACCAGGACAATCAAGAGCTCGAAAGCGTGCCGGTGGTCTGGGAGCTCGGCGGCGGCGTGCGCATCGTCGAGGAAGCGCCCGACGGCAGCGTGCCGAACGCCGTCAACGCCGACGGTTCCGTGTTCGTCGGCTTCGACGGACAGGGCCGCGCGCTGCGCTTCGGCGAGGGCGAACCCGAGGTGCTGAGCGAGACGGGCATGGCCTGGGCCACGAACGCCGACGGCTCGGTCATCGTCGGTTTCGACCAAGCCCAGGGGTTCCGTTGGGAGAGCGAAGGCGGGCTCACCCTGCTCGAAGGTCCGGACGGCGAAACGGACTGCTACGCGCTCGCGGTGAACGCGGACGGCAGCTGGATGGCGGGCCTCGTACGCGACGCGGGTCACTCGCGCGCGGTGCGCTGGAGCGCCGACGGCGAGGCCGAGTTTCTGCCCGTACCCGATGACGCGACGGACTCGGAGGCGGTCGGGATCAACGAAGACGGCTCGGTGCTGGTCGGAACGCTCTGGTTCGAGGACGAGAGCCAGGCGGTGCGCTGGATCGAAGACGGCTTCGAGCTATTGGCCGGCGACACACCGAGCAGCGCACGCGCCGTCAGCGCGGACGGCGCACGGATCGCGGGCAACGTCGAACGCGAACCGGTGCTCTGGAACCAAGCTGGAGATTTCGAGGGCCTGCGCGAGCTGCTGTCGGGCGCGAACCTGGACGACTGGACGTTCAGCCGCGTCACCGGCATTTCCTCGGACGGCAGCGTGCTCGTCGGAACGGCGAACTACGCGGGAGCGGGTCCGGCGAGCCCCGGGGCGCGCGCCTTCGTCGCTTACCTGCCCTGAATCATTCGGCCGGCTTGCAGTCGAACGTCTGCTGCCACTGCGTGAGCGTCGGCGTGGTGGTGCCGGTCGGGTTGAGGGTCACGGAAATCCGCAGCCAGTCCCGCGAGGCCTGCGCCGGGGAAGCGTTGCGCAGGTGGTACTCGACGGTGTTCGGATCGCTCTTCCAGATCGAGGTGTTGCTCGTGGCCGTGCCCACGCCGACTTGAACTGCCGTGCCGAGACCGGACTTGCTGGTCGCGGTCGCGGCTTCGAAGACGATCGAGGTGTTCGTGGGCACGGTGGCCTTCCACGAAAAGAATTGCCACTCGGGCTTGGTGCCCGTCGGGCAGTTCGCCTGGTAGTCGATGGTGTAGGTGGCCGGCGCGAGCGGCGTCGCCGGAGCAGGCGGCGTGACGAGACCGACGCACTGCGTGGCGCTGAACAGCAAGAACTCGAAGGATTTCTCCTCACCCGTCATGGCGCTCGTATCGCAGGTCCCCGGGAACGCGGTCTGCTGGTTGGTGGTCGCCGAGCCCCCGGACAGCTTCGACACGTGGCTCTCCGCTACCACGACGCGGCCGCACTGGTTTTCGGATGCAACGCCCCACGGCGCGTCGAACTGATAGGCGCTCACCATCGGACCGCCCGCACCGCTCGAGCTGTTCGCCGGGTGATTGATCGGCGACTGCGTCGAGTTGCCGTAAGCGAGCCGCACCGCCGGCGAGTTCACGGACTGAGCCAGGTGGCGCCAGTTGGTGAAGGTCACCGTAGACGAACCGAGCCAATCGGCGAGGCTCTGTCCGATGTCGCTGCTCTGATCGATGGTGTACGGGAAATTCGGCGGCTGCCGATCGAGATCCACGTGCGAGCCGAAGACGTAGTTCACGGCGCTCGGATACGTGTTGGCGGTCATGAAGTACGCCATCCAGTGGGTCGAGAACAACCGCCCGCCCTTGTTGACGTAGTTCCTGATGTTGTTCTGCTCGGTCACGCTCGGGGGCTTGGGCCCGTTGGGGTTGTCGAGGTCCGGCGTGGTCGGAAACGGCGGGTACGCCGTATTCGGCGGGTTCGTGCCGTTCACGGCGTTGGCTGCCGAGGTGAACCCGTATTGGTTCCTTCCGCCCGGGAGGTTGAAGGGGCCGGCGCCGTAGCCCGCTCCGGGGCAGCTCGCTGAAACCGGATTGCAGACGTACGGGTTGTAGGCGCTCGGGTCGCCACCGAACGGGTTCTTGTCGCACGGCGCGATCACGGCCGCGTACTTGTCGAGCTGCGTGGGCGAGGACCAGAGATCGTTGGCGCACGTCCCGCCAGTGGGCGCCGTGCACTTGGTGCCGGCAAAGGTCAGCCCGTTGTAAGCGTAGAGGTGCACGCGGCCAGTCCCGGTCGGAGCGGTGAACTCGCTGTCCTCGATGCCGATCTTGCGCAGCAGGCACTCGAGGTGATCGCCCGCACTCATCGAGATCGCCATCTTGGGGATGTCGCCCTCCGACTTCTTGCTCGGCAGACGCGAGGTCTCACCGCCGGGCAAAGTGGCGTGCGGCGTCCCGCTGCCGCACGTCCCGCTGATCGCGTTGACCGTCACCTGCCGCCGCCAACGCCCGGTCTGGATCACGAGCGGGAAGCTCACGCCGACCGGCACGTTCGCGAGCGTGAATTTGCCGTCGGCGTCCGTCACCGCCGAGGCGATGGGCCTGCCGCTGTAGAGGCTCGCGCAGGTGTCGCATTGCACGCCGTCCGTCAGCGCCGAGACCGTGCCGTTCGGTACGTAGACGACCACGCCGGGCAGCACGTTGGTGCCGGCCGGATCGTAAATGGTCCCCGTCAGGTTCGCCGAGGGGCAGATCTGGTTGCACTCGAGGCCCGTGCAGCCGGTGCAAGCCAGGCTCGAATGGTAGACGTGCCAGTTGTTGGCGTAGTTGCACTCGGGGAGCGAGGCGTCGTAGTTGACGGCGATCGCGCGCGTACCCGTGAGCCCGACCAGCGGATTCGGGGTCGCCGTGCTGTTGGAGGGGTTGATGTCGAGGCACTTGCCGGGGTCGATGTAGCTGCCCGCGGTAGTCCCGAGCGTGAAGCGCACGACGCCGCTCGTGGGCGCGCCCGGGTTCATGCCCGTCACGGCCGTTCCGAGCTTCGTGCTGCTGTCGTAGACGCCGATCTTGATCGTGCCGCTGTCGGCTCGATGAGCACCGCGGTTACACACCTGAAAGTGATAGACATTGCCGGCCGCCGCGCACGGGGGGCCGAGCTCGAGGTCGATCTTCTTCGCCAGCCCGCAGCCCGGAGGGCTCGGGTCGTAGCAAGGGAACGTCCAATCGGCGCACACGCCCGAGGAGCAATCGGCGTCGTACCCGCAAGCGTCGGCTGCGGCGGTGCAGCTCGCCGGTTGCTTCTTCCACATCGCCGGCAGCGAACCGTAGCCAGCGGCGTGCGGTCCGGAATAACCGCACTGAACGCCGCACACCACGATGCCGCCGTTCGGCGCTGCGCAGACCCCGTCCGGCAGATCGGTCGGCGCCTGGCCGTCGTCGGTCGTGACGTTGCAGTAAGGATCGCACTCATTATCGACGCACGGCGTGGGGCCGGTGATGGCTTGTGTGCGCTTCGATGATTGAGGGTTGTACTGAGTCGTGACGTGTTCCCCGACGCACTCGCCCCAGACGCCGTCGTACTGACACTCGCGCTTGCCCATCGAGCACGACACGTAGTCCCCTGACCGAACCTCGACGCGACCGCAGGGAACTTTTTCGCCGACTTGCTCGCACGAGCAGCCGGTGTTCGGCGCCGCGCAAGGATCGGCGTTGGGGACGTTGACCGGGAGATCTCCCGCACCGCTCCAACTTCCGCGCCGCCCTTCCTTATCGGTGCAGCCGGCGACGAACAGCGCGAGCAGCGTCAGAACGAGCGCTTCCAACCGAAGGACGGAAAACTTCGCCAAGTCTTTCAATATTCCTGCGGGGCTGTCGGGGCTGCAACCAAAATTGCGCAAACGCACCCGCTCGTTGCCGTGTAAGGAACTCAGCGTGAATGGCGGCTCAGGTCGCCCGACCATCGATGAAGCGCCTCCTCCGACTCGACCTCGACTTTTACCTGTTCGCGCTGGTCGGCTGCGTGCTCGTGGCCTCGCGATTTCCAGCGCAGGGCGAGGCAGCGCGCTGGCTCGAATGGGTCACCAACGCCGCGATCGCGCTGCTGTTCTTCCTGTACGGCGCACGGCTCTCGCCGCGGCAGGCGCTCGAAGGCGCGCGCAACGTCCGCCTACATCTGACGATCCTCGGCTGCACCTACGTGCTCTTCCCCTGTCTCGGGCTCGGGCTGCGCTGGGCGTTGCCGGAGCTGCTCGGGGCGGACCTTTCGCTCGGGCTGTCGTTCTTGTGCGCCGTGCCCTCCACGGTTCAGTCGTCGATCGCCTTCACCTCGGTTGCAGGCGGCAACGTCGCGGCGGCCCTCACCAGCGCCTCCTTGTCGAACTTGCTCGGCGTGTTCCTCACACCGCTCTTGGTCGCGCTGACTCTCGACATGGGTAACGGGCTCGAAGCGTCGGGGTCGTGGCTCGGCACGCTCCAAAAATTGGCGCTGCAACTGCTGCTGCCGTTCATCGCCGGGCAGCTCTCGCGGCCGTGGCTCGCAGGCTTCGTCGAGCGCCGCCGTCGCGCGCTCGGCCTGGTGGATCGCGGCTCGATCCTGCTCGTGGTGTACTCGGCCTTCAGCCAGGGCGTGACGGCGGGCGTTTGGAGCACGGTCTCACTCGCGTCGCTCGGCTGGCTGTTGCTGGTCGACTCGCTGCTGCTCGGGTTCGTGTTGTGGTTCAGCGCGCGGCTCTCGCGCTTGCTCGGCTTCTCGAGAGAGGACGAGATCGCCGCCGTCTTTTGCGGCTCGAAGAAGAGCCTGGCGAGCGGGCTGCCGATGGCGGCCGTGCTGTTCCCTCCGGACCGGGCAAGCTCGATGGTGTTGCCCTTGATGCTGTTCCACCAATTGCAGCTGATGGCTTGCGCATTCTTGGCGCGCCGCTACGCCGCCTCCTGGGCTACGCTCCGAGCCCGTCGAGACCCGGAATGACCACGAATCAGCCACATAGAATGCTCGTCGTCCACAACCTCCCGGGTGCGGGGGACCGGATGCGCACCGTCGATCCCCGGGCATTTCGTAAGTACGCGTTCGGCAACTTGCTCGGGCACCTGGAGGACACGGCCAAGCGCGCCGGCCAGCCATCGCCGCTCGTGAGCAATTGTCTGGCGCTCCCCGGCGACATCCCGCTCTACGACGCGGCCGTGCTCCAGGGGATCGCGATAGACCAGAAGTACGACTCGGTGATGTGCCACCTGGTCCTCGATCACGGCGGCGTGCTGGGCGACGATTTTCTGGCGGCGCTGCGCGCAGACTTCGTACGCGCCGGCGGCCTGCTCTTGAACCCGGTCAAGAGCATCACCAAGACCGACGTGGCCCGCGCCTCGCGCTTCGAGCTCGAGACGGACACGGCGCCGTGCGTGATCAAGAAAGACGACAACTACAACAAGCCCGAGACCGTCTTTCAGCTCCACACCGCTGCCGAGCTCGCGGCCTTCCGCGCCCAGCACCAGCAGGGCCAGGAGCGCTTCGTGACCCACAAGCTGCTCCGGTATTTCGGCATCGACGAGTCGGAGCTCTACCAGCTCGAGCGCTGGGTGGTCTGGTTCGGCGATCTGACCGTCAACTGTCGCTACTCGGACGAGTTCTACATCAAGCGGGCCACGGCGCTCTCGTTCTACGCGCGCGACGAGCGCCGGCTGAGCCGCGATCTCGAGCGGCTGACGGCAGGGGGACAGACCTGGAAAGGGCGGACGCTCGACTGCGCCTACACGCACGATCCCGAGGCCTGGGACGCGAGGTACGCGACGCTCGAGACCTTCCACGCTGCGTTCCAGTTCGACTACGCCGAGCTCGACGTGATCCAGCCGGCGAAGGGACAGTTCGTGGTGATCGACGTGAACAACACGCCGGGCCCGGCCCACCCGAACCTCCACTTTCGCGAGCTCGCGGTGCGGATCTTGTCCGAAAAGTTACGGCTGCCGGACAAGCTCGAGGCACCGGCGGAGGTCGCCGCGCCGGCCGAAGCCGCGCCGGTCGCGGTCGCGGTCGAAGAGCAACCGGCTGCCGCCCCGAGGCCCGAGGGTCGCAGGAACATCTGCCTGTGCATGATCGTGAAGAACGAGACGGCGGTGCTCCCGCGCCTGTTCCGTTCGGTCAAGGACTACATCGACTATTACGTGATCGTCGATACGGGTTCGACCGACGATACGATCGCGCTGATCCGACGCGAGATGAGCGGCTACGGGATCGAGGGCGAAGTGCACGAGCGCCCGTGGGTGAACTTCGGCGTCAACCGCCAGCAAGCGCTGGAGCTCGCGGTGGCAGCCAAGAAGTGCGATTGGCTGCTGTTCATCGACGCCGACGAGGAGCTCGGCGTGAGCGACCCCAAGTTCTACGAGAAGCTCGAGCCGGGCGTGAGCTACGACATCGAGAAGCACCACGCGGGCACGCGTTACGCGGTGCCGCACCTGGTCAACGTTCAGGCCTCGCGCTTCCGCTGGGAAGGCGTGGTGCACAACTATCTGGTCACGGTCAGCGGCTCCAAAGCTCGCAAGCTGCGCCACGACGTCTGGATCGTTTACCACCATGGGGAAGGCGCGAAGTCCCGCGGGCTCACCCAGGAACAGAAGTACCTGCGCGACGCCAAGCTGCTCGAGGAGGACCTGCAAAAGAACCCCGGCAACTCGCGCAGCCAGTTCTATCTCGGCCAGTCCTATCGAGACGCCGGCCATCACGACAAGGCCTACGTCGAGTACAAGAAGCGCGCGCGGATGCAGGGCTGGGCGGAAGAGAAGTTCGTGGCGCAGCTCGAAGCGGCGCGCGCCGCGCAGCGCCTCGAAGAGTCTGAAGAGCTCGTGGTGCGCGAGTACCTCGAGGCCTACGAGCTGCGTCCGACGCGCGTCGAACCGCTTCACGATCTGGCGCGCTACTTCCGCAGGAAGGGGCAGTACGGGAAGGCGTACGCTTTCGCGCGGACCGGCGTCGAGCTCGAGCGCCCCGACGATCAGCTGTTCATCAACCAGCAGATCTACGATTGGCGGATGCTCGACGAGCTCAGCGTCGCCGCGTACCGCATCGGCGACTACGCCGCGGCGAAAGAGGCCGGAGAGACGATCCTCAGACGAGTCCAGGGCGGCAGGCTTTCGATCCCGCCCGAGGACCTGCGCCGGATCCGCGAGAACCTGACTTTCACCCTGAAGCGCCTCGGCGGGGCCTGAAAATTTCGGAAAGTTTCATTCACTTAAAACTCTCGCGCCTCCCGCTAGCTCCCGTGCTAGGGAAAGCGCTCGTTACTAACCCCTTGTTGGAGTGCACTCATGGCGTTCGGTTGCAGCCGCAAAGACTTGGTCATCTACTTCGCCAGCACGAGCATCGCGATGCTCGGAGGCTGTTCTGACGATTCGATGCCGCCTCCCCCCACGTCGACGACGGGCGGGACGAGCAGCGCCACGGGCGGTGCTCCGTCCACTACCGGCGGTGCAGTGACGACAGGCGGTAGTACTGTAGGCACTCCGACGGGTGGCAACCCTGGGGCGACCGGCGGAACCGGCGGCACTGGTGGAACCGGCGGAACCGGTGGAACCGGCGGAACCGGCGGCACTGGTGGAACCGGCGGCACTGGTGGAACTGGCGGAACCGGCGGAACCGGCGGAACGGGCGGAACCGGCGGCACTGGTGGAACCGGCGGCACTGGCGGAACCGGCGGCACTGGCGGAACCGGTGGAACTGGCGGAACCGGCGGAACCGGCGGAACCGGGTGCGTCCCCATGACCCCGTGCGGCAACGAAGGCGGCATGGGCAACATGACCAACGCCTGCACGAAGGACGTGACGGCGCTGATCTCGATGAATCACAACCACACGCTGACCGTGCCGCTCGCGGACATCACCGCGGGTGTGGACAAGACCTACAGCGCCAAGGGCACCGCGGATCACGACCACTTCATCAAGGTCACGGCCGCGGATTTCACCGCCCTGAAGGCCGGCACCGTGGTGAAGAAGAAGTCGTGCAACGCGGACGATCACGAGATCTGGCTGTCGTGCACGCTGCCGAGCACGCTGCCCGCGGCACCCGCCTGCACGGACGAGTGCGGCGCGGCCGAGGCCATGGTCTGCCAGTGACCTGACGGCACGGCACGCGCTCGGCGCGTGCAACGAGACACCGCCCGGCGATGCAGATCGCTGGGCGGTGTTGGTTTGTGCTCCAGATCCCTAGGCCGTCACTGGCACGGCCCGTCGTGCATCACGGCCGTGCCCTGGCTCGCGGCGACGCAGTCACTCGGGTGCGTCTTGCCGTCGCAACCGCAGACTGGCTTGTAGATCTTGGTGCAGATCTCCGGCCGCTTCGTGCAGGTGCCGCCGCTATCGGTGGCGCCGCATTGCGTCTTGTATTTGCAGTACAGACCGGCATCGCACTCGCCGGGGACACCGCGCGTACCGCAGGTGGCGCCCTCCGCGAGCGGCGCCTGTGCGGGCGGCGTCGTGGGCGCGCACTCGCCGTTGCTGGCAACGGAGACGCCGTCACGCGCCGCAGCGCAGTCGTTCGGATAGGTCTTGTCGTTGCAGCCGCACACCGGGCTGTACTGCTCGGTGCACATCTCGGGCGTCGCCGTGCACAGCCCGGTTTGGTCGGCCGCGCCGCAATGGGCTTCCGGGGGGAACGCGCAGTACAGCCCCGCGGCGCAACCGAAGCCCGCGATGCCGCCGCAGATCGCGCCGGCGGGGCCTGCTTTGGACGGAGCGGGCTCGGCGGGTGCCGCGGGGGGTGCGGCGAGCGGCGGCTCCGGGGGCGTGGCCGCTGGCGGAGCATTCGTGGAACAGCCCGCCAGGAACCAAGCGCCCAGGCAGGCGGCGAGCGACGAAGGGCGTGTCATCGGGGCGACGCTATCACGTGGAGGCGCAATTCCCCTGGAGGGAGCCGTCACGAACACGCGCAGCCGAGTTTCCGTCCCTACACGAACCCGACCAACCAGGCGACTAGTAGCCCGCCGCCGAACCCGACGATCAGCGACGCGACGGCCCACGCGAGCTTCGAGCCCGGTCGCGGGAGCTCGGTCAGCGAGTTGAGATTGGAGACGGGCTCGTTCGGCTGCCCCTGCGACTCACCGATCCGCAACCAGTGACTCACGCGCGGAGCTGCCGGCGGTGGCGGGAGCGAGGGGTCTGCGAGCACGCCTTCATCCAAGATTTCGCGGCGCACCTCGCTCCGCACGATCGCGCTCGGGCGCGGGGGGAGCGAGGTCGCGCTGGAGCCGTTCGGATGCTCGGGCATCTCCGAATGCGCGCTCTGATACCTGGCCTCCTGTTTCGCCATTGGTTCCCCGGCTGTGACGGCCTCCGAAGGATAGCAGCCGGGGACTCGAGCGTCCCTTCCCCGCTTTTGGGTGGAAGCTGTAGGATCGGGTCAAATGCCCCGTGGGGTTTACGGAGAGCGCCTGGCGCGCGTGGTTCGGCTGGAACAGGCGCCCAGCGTGCGCGTCCAGATCCTGCAAAAGGCGGAGTTCGCGGCCACCCGGCTGTATTGCCACGCGCGGCGCGCGGACGGGATGACCGAGCGCACGCCGCGCGAAGACGCGTTTCTCGTCAGCTTGAATCTGCGCGATTCCCCCGCGTACGACTACTGGGTGGGGGGTCGCCCGGTCGCCGCCGAACCGCTGCGGAGCGGCTCGACGAACCTGATCGATCTCAACGTGCATCACGTCGCGAATCTGCGGGAACCCTTCGATTCGCTGTTGATGTACGTCTCGCGGGCCTCGCTGCAGCTGCTCTCCGAGTCGGAGGGGCTGCCAGAGGTCGAATCCTTGAACCTGGCTCCTGGCCGGCTCGTGGACGATCGCGTGATCGAAAACCTCGGAGCGGCCTTGCTCCCCGCGCTGGAGCACCCCGAGCGTGCGAATCGCGTCTTCCTCGAGCACGTCGCGATCGCCCTGCAGGTTCACCTGGTTCAGCAGTACGGCGGCGTGCGGCCCCCGGAGCCGCGCCGCGGCGCGCTCTCCCCCGAACACGAGCGCCGCGTGAAGGACTTATTGATGTCTCGGATCGACGGCGACGTGTCGATCGCTGCGCTGGCGAGCGAATGCGGCCTGTCGCGCAGCCATTTCATCCGTGCCTTCAAGGCTTCTACGGGTCGGCCGCCCTATCGCTGGCTCGCCGAACGACGACTCCTTTCAGCCCGAGAGCTGCTCGTGGACTCCAAGCTGTCCATCGCCGAGATCACGCGGCGCCTCGGCTACGTCAATCAAAGCCACCTCACACGGGCGTTCGCGAAAGCCTACGGCGTCACGCCCGGCGCACTCCGGCGGCAGCGGAAGCGTCACTGACGCAGCGGCAGGTACACGCTGAAGACGGAGCCCCGCTGCGGAGCGCTCTCGACGCGCAACGCGCCCCGCATTTCACGAACCGCATCCTCGACGACGGCGAGGCCGAGGCCCGTGCGCTCGCCGCGCGCCTTGGTGGAGAAGAACGGCTCGAAGATCCGCTCTCGAGTCGCCGCATCCATCCCGATCCCGGTGTCTCGAACCGACAGGACCGCGTAAGGACCGGGCGACAAGCAGCCCGCGAGCGCGTGGTCGACCCCCACCGCGGTGGCGCTCAAGCCGAGCGTGAGCTCGCCGCCTTCGGGCATTGCGTCCGAGCCATTTTGGGCGAGGTTCAAGATCACTTGGTCCACGAGCCCGGCCTCCGCCAGGATCTCCAGCGGAACCGAAGCAGTCCGAACCGTCAGCTTGACCGTGCTCCCGACCAGCAACCGCAGCAGGCCGTTCAGCGAGCACAACACGTCGTTCAGCTCGACCGTGCCGGGCAGACCCATGCTGTTCCGGCTTATGGCGAGTAGTCGTCGCGTCAGCCCCATGCCGCGGATCGTGGCCTGGACGACCGTGTCCCAGGCCACTCGCTGCCGATCGTCGACCGGCAGGTCCGCCACGGATTCAGCGCAGGTCCGGACGATGGCCAGCATATTGTTGATGTCGTGAGCGAGTCCGGCTGTCGACCGAGCCTGCGACTCGCGGCGAGCCGTATCGCTGTTCGTTAGCCCTGCGAGCTTCGAAACCTCCCGCAGCGCGAGCGGCTCCTTCGTTTCGACGGTTTCCAACATCGGCGCGTCCATCTTCCTCCCCTGGCTTGAGTTCGGCTGGTCCCACGTATGGGTTGCGCGCGAGTGGTTTCGGTTCCGAAAATTGGTGGATTTGTCGCGGCGCGATTGCGGATTGAACAGGCGTCCGAACTGAATCGACTCACGATGTTTCTCGCTCACGAGAAAAACCGAGGACAAGCGCCGCGGACGGAGCAGCCCCACCGACCTGATCTTCGGTCCAGCCCGCCCGATACTGAGTCACGTTGCCACATGGAGTTGTTGACAAACGCGCTCCCCCCGAGAAGGATCCCGCGCGGAGACCGGACAGAATTGGTGCGAAACGCCAGCGGAAGAATTGCGGGGTGGATGATCGCCGGGTGGACGCTCACGACGTCCTGCACGCTCGCGATCGAGAGCGATCGCGTCCAATGCGAGACCGACGCGGATTGCGCAGCCTACCCGGACAGCGTTTGCTCCGAATCGATCTGCCAGCCCGCTCCCCAGTGGGCCTGCCTCGACGCGCCGCAACCCCAAGTCTCGACGGGCGCGCGCCACAGCGTTTCCTTCGTTGTCCAAAACATCATCACGATGATGCCGATCCCGGGTGTTTCCGCGCACCTGTGTCGGAAGATCGACGTGACCTGTGAAAAACCGATCTCGGAGACTCTCGTCACGGACGCCACCGGGCAGCTGACCTTCACCGTCGACGACGGGTTCGACGGCTACGCCAACTTCGAGGGCGCGGACATCATCCGCGGACTCTATTTCTTCAATCCGCCCGTCACGACGGATCGGCCCGCCGCGTCCATCTCGATTGGCTCGGCGATGGTGATGGGGGTTCTGGCGACGACGGTCGGTACGAAACAGCAACCGAATCGCGCCATCACGCTGGTCGGCGTGAGCGACTGCACGGGCGCGCCCGCGGCGGGAGTGGTCCTGACGGCAGAGGGCGCGGATCCCGATTCGGTTCCCTACTATTCCAAAGACAACCTGCCGTCGGGCGCCGCCACGGCCACGGACAGCGCCGGCTACGGCGGGCTCGTGAATGCCAACCCCGGAAGCATCACGTTCAAAGCGACCCTCGCCGGATCGGGCCGCGAGGTCGGGCAAGTGACCCTGCTCACCCGCGAAGATTCGATCACCTACGGGAGCATCGTGCCGGATGGAAGCTAGCGACCTCGCTCCCAATCAACAGCCGACCCAAATCGGCCGGCACGAGATCGTCTGCCCGCTCGGCACGGGCGGGATGGCCCGCGTCTACCTGGCTCTTCAGCGCGGCGCCTTCGACGCGACCAAGCTGGTGGTGATCAAGCAGCTGCGCCCGGAGTTCGCGGCGGACCGCGAGTTCCTCTCGATGTTCGTCGACGAGGCTCGGCTCTCGCTGCGCTTCAACCATTCCAACGTCGTGCACATGTACGAGGTCCTGGCCGAGGCGCCCGACTACTGCCTCGTCATGGAGTACCTCGAGGGCCAGACCCTCGCGCAGTTCGTGCGCCGCGTCGGTCGCGAGCGGTTTCCGCTCGACGAGCAGCTCTGGATCATGACGCAGGTCCTGGCGGGCCTCTCCTACGCCCACACCCTGCAAGACTTCGACGGGACGCCGCTCGGGATCGTGCACCGGGACGTGAGCCCGTCCAACGTGTTCGTGACGACGCAGGGCGACGTGAAGTTGCTGGATTTCGGCATCGCCAAGGCCGCCGGCGCGGTCTCCTTCACGCGCCAGGGGATCGTGAAGGGCAAGATCGGCTACGCCGCTCCCGAGCAGTGCCTCGCCCAGCCGTCGGACGCGCGCAGCGACGTTTACGCAGTGGGCGTGATGCTGTGGGAGGCGATCGCCATGCGCCGCCGCACGCCGGCCGACACGCAGCTCGCCGCGCTCCGCGCCCGGGTCGACGACAAGGAACCGCCGATCGAAGCGATCGTCCCCGACGTGCACCCGGAGCTCGCAGAGGTGTGCCGCCGCGCGCTGGCCTTCGACCCCGCGCAGCGATACCAGACCGCCGCCGAATTCCAGAAGGCGCTCGAGGCGTACCTCGCGAGCCGCTCCCTGATCGAACCGTCGCGAGCGCTCGGGGGTTTGTTGCAACGCCACTTCACGCGGGAGCTCGCGCTGGTACGCCACGAGATCGAGTCTCGAACCTCGGCCAGCGGACGAATGCCGGCCAGCGTGCGGACCGGGATGGTCCCGACCTCGGGGGCGCCGAGCGCCGTCTCGATCGGGTCCGGCCTCCACGGCACCGAGCAATCGGTGTCGAACCTGGCCTTTGCGAAGCCGAAGCGCACCGGGTTGTACGCCGGGATCGGCGTGTTTGCCGCAGCCGCCGTGGTCGCCTTCGCGTTCTCCGGTCAAAGCGATCCCGGAGCCACCAGCGCTGCGGCACCGCCCGCCTCTGCGGCTCGCGCTGCGCTCCCCCCCGCGCCCGAGGCGGCCGCCAGCGTGCGCCTCGACGTCTCCGTGTCGCCCGCCGACGCCGAGCTCGAGCTCGACGGCCGCGCCGTGCCAAACCCGTACCGCGTCGAGCTGGTCAAGGAGTCGACGGACCACGAGCTGCGCGTGAAGGCGGAGGGCTACGAGACCGAGGTGCATCGCCTCCGCTTCGATCGCGATCTCGTGCTGCAGCTCGCGCTGACCCGCGAGAGCCGCTCGAAGAAGGAGCGGCGTCTCGCGGGTGCCGCGCCGGGCGCCAAGGTCGTCGAGCCTCGCGCAACCCTACCGAGCTCTGCGTCGGTCGCGACAAAGCCGCCCGCGACAAAGCCGCCCATGCCCGCCTCCGCCAGGGAGGAGCCTGCGCCCGGCTCCGACCTCAAACAGGGCGCCTCGCCGCGTCCGTCCCGAACCATCGACGAGCAGGACCCGTACGCCCAATGAAGATCCGGTTTGCTCCCTGCTTCGTGCTGTCCCTCGTGCTGCTCGCGAGCCCGCGGGGCTTCGCACAAACCGAGGCTCCGCCGCCCGACGCCGCGGCGGATCCCGTGCAGCAGGCGCGGGAGCGTTTCCAGCGGGGCGCCGAGCTGTTCAGGGAAGGCAGCTTCGAGGCTGCGTTCGCCGAGTTCTCCCGCGCCTACGAGATCGCGCCCAACTATCGGGTGCTCTACAACCTGGCGCAGGTCGAGCTCGAACGGCACGACTTCGCTTCGGCGCTGCGCTTCTTCCAACGCTACCTGGCGGACGGGGGCGTAGAGATCGACGCCGAGCGACGCGCCGAGGTCGAGCGCGAGATCCAGGCACTCAAGAATCGCGTGGCCGAGCTGACGGTGAAGAGCAACGTGACCGGCGTCGAGGTCAGCATCGACGGCATCGCGATCGGCACACTGCCACTCCCCGCGCCCGTGCTGGTGAGCGCGGGCGTACGCCGCATCGCTGCTCGCCGTGAAGGCTACCAACCGATCGACCGCACGCTGAGCGTCGCCGGCGGCGACAAGCCCGTGCTCGAGCTCGTGCTCGAGCCGATTCAGAGCGTCAAGCCGGTCAGCTCCACGAGCTCGACAGCCGCGACCGAGTCCTCGGGTGGCGTCCCGGCCGGAGCCTGGATCGGCTTCGTCGCCGCGGGCGTGTTCGGCGGAACCGCCGTCACCTTCGGCATCCTCACCAAAAAGAAGGACGACGATCTCGATCGCGAGCTCTCGAGGTATCCCGCCGATCGGCAGAAAATCGACGACGAGCGCTCGCGGCTCGAGCTCTATGCCGGCTTGACGGACGGCTTCGCGGGCGCGGCGCTGCTGTCGGCGATCGTTGGCACTTACTTCGCGATCTCGGGCTCGAGCGAGCGTGGGGCCGAGACGGCCAAAGCCAACCAAACCCGGACTCGCCTGGTTCCGCTCGGCAACGGTGTCGCGCTGGCTGGCGAGTTCTGATCCGACGAGACAATCAAGGAGGTTCCAGATGGGACGACGCGGGGTTCTACTATTCGTGTGCGCACTTTCCGCGAGTTGCAGCGGCACAGAGGCGAGTGATTCGCCGGCAGGGCAGCAGGTCGAGGCAACGCGCAACCACCACCACCATCACCCGCCGCCGAAGCCGCCTGCTTCGGCCGAGAGCAGGCCCTACGCGACCAAGGATGCGCGCGCGCTCAAGCTGCGCGAGGACCGCGTGCGCGAGATCTACGAGAACCTGGTGTACCCGACGCCGATCGCCATTCTCACGGGTGCGGAGTCGGTCGCCCACATCTTCCAGGAAGGCTCGGTCAAAGGCCGCGTCACACCGGTCGGGCAGTTCCCCGACTTCAGCGCGGTCGTCGAGTATTTCTATGCGCTGGCGGTGACGCCGGGCTCGATCGTAGACCGGGTCGAGTTCCGCTCGGTGATCGCGGGCGACGAGAAGGTCGCCGTGGCGGTCGACATCCACTTCTGTCGCTCTCCCGATCAGGTGTGCGATCCCGACGTGCCGAACAGCGCGACCTCGCAGACGCTCACGCAGGTCGGGTTCTTCACCTTCAACCGTTATAACCGGGTGATCTCGATGGATCTGAACATCCTGAACCTCGGTGCGGCGTCCGATCCGCCGAACGACCCGGCCGTGCACGCGGCAGCGATCAACCAGCTCTGCACGGCGCTGACCGTCGCGCACGTCGAGCCCACCACCGGCGCCGTCGTGAACGAGGGCACCTGCACCAGCTACTTCGACTCCGCCGACGATTTCTCGCCCGGGTTTCCGCTGACGGGCGTGCCGTTCCAGAACTGCGTGGCGTTCCTAGAGTCGATCCCGTACGGCACCTGGGATCGCGCGAACAGCAACAGCGTGACTTGCCGGCAGCTGCATACGCTGCTGACAGCGATCGATCCCGACATGCATTGCCCGCACGCGAGCCCCGACGGCGGCGGCGCCTGCATCGACTTCTCGTACGCTTCCTACTACGACGAGTCGTTCTAACCGCGGAGAGCGGCGAGAGCTGGCCGGCGCGTCGCGCATCCGTCGAACGCGCCGCGCCAGGTTCTCGGGCAGCCGTCTACCCCGCGCCGCCTGAGCACAATCGTGCAAACGGCAGCACTTTCGTGCCAGCCGCGCGCCGCGCCGGGCCTTGGTGCGACGCCTCGCGCGACCTAGACTCGAAGGCTGCCCATGTACGAACTGATCGAGCACCTCGGCGTCGGGGTGGTTGCGCAACGTGACGCTCGACTGGTGTTCGCCAACGCTTTCTTCGCGAAGCTCCTCCGCTACGAGACGCCGAACAGCCTGCTCGGGCGCTCGGTGTGGGAGATCGTGCACCCCGACGCTCAGGACGAGCTCCGACCTCGACTGAAAGCGTGCCTGCTCGGCGACGACTCCGCATACTTGACGGTGCTGGCCACGGCTTCGGGTGAGCCCGAGCCGGTCTGCGCGTTCCCCCGCCTCGCGCGCGGCTTAAGCGGTCAACACGAAGACTCTCCCGAGCCGCTGCTGATCGAAACGGTGCTCCCGCTCAAGCTGTTGGAAAACGTCCCGGGGCTGCGGGTCGTGTCCGAGAGCGCATTTCTGCCGAGAGCCGCTCCCAAAAGCGCGGTCCGCGGCACAGCCACGGCCATGGCGCTCGGCGCCGAGCAGTTTCGACAGCTCACTCAACGCGAGGTCGAGGTGGTCGAGGGGTTGACCGGGGGGCTGCCTATCTACGAGCTGGCCCAACAGCTCGGGATCTCGCCGAACACGGTCCGAAACCACCTGAAGTCGATCTTCAAGAAGCTGAACGTGCGCAGCCAGACGGAGCTGTTGAGCCGGCTATTGGTCCATAGCCGGGGCGCCGCGCGCTAGGCCCGGGCGATCGAGACCCCTCCGTCCACGAGCAGCGCGGTGCCGGTGGTGAAGCTCGCGGCGTCCGAAGCCAGGTACAGCGCGGACCTCGCAATCTCGTCCGGCGAGGCGATGCGCTTCAGCGCATGCAGACCCCGCACGTACGCGAGGGCCTCCGGCGTGTTGGCGACCGCGGCTCCCATGGGGGTGTCGGTGCCTCCCGGCAAGAGCGCGTTGACACGGATCCCGCGGGCGCCGAACTCCACCGCCAGCGCCTGAGTGAGGCCGATCAGGCCGGCCTTGCTCGCGGCGTAGCTGGCCATGCCGGAGAAGGCGGCGGTGTGACCGACGAACGTGCCGGTGAAGATCAGCGAGCCTGCGCCGCGGCGGAGCATAGCGGGCAGCTGGTACTTCGCCGCAAAGAAGGCGCTCGAGAGGTTGACCCGCAGCGCCTCGTCCCAGTCTGCCGCCGACACGGCGGGTGTCTCGCCCATTGGCCCCAGCGTGCCTGCGTTGTTGAGTGCCAGATCCAGCCCGCCGAAGTGCTCGATCGACGCCTGTACCAGGCGCTCGGCATAGTGCTCATCGGTCACGTCGCCGCTCACCGCGAGCGCGCGTCCGCCCGCGTCGGTGATCTCACGCGCGACGGCTTCGAGCGGCTCGCGCCGCCGCGCGCCGAGCACGACGGCGGCTCCTTCCTTCGCAAAGAGTAAGGCGCTGGCCCGGCCGATGCCGGAGCTCGCGCCCGTGATGATCGCGACCTTGTCTACGAGTACGTTCATGGCCGTACTCATAGAAAACGCGGTCTCGACGCGCGCTTCGTTCCTTGCGCTCGAATGTCTTTTCAGCGCGAGCTCAGTCGCGCACGACGATCGCTTTCGTCCCCCTGAGGTCGGCCCCCGCGGACACGTAGCCGACCCCACCCGCGTAGCGCAGCACGTAGGAAATCACCTCTTGATCGCTGGCGAGCTCGGGCGGCGGGACGTCGCGGCCGGAGAAGATCCGCTGTTGCCAGTAGGCGCGAACGGCCGGCACGCTGCGCCCGATCACCCGTTTACTGAAGCTCTTCCGGACGTCTGAACGCGGCTCCAGATCGACGGGGCGCAACAGCTCGTCGTTCGGCCAGCGCTTGATGCGCTTCAGGAACGCGTCCTGAAGGAAGGTGCGCGTCACGCTGGTGACCGGGTTGCTCGGATGCACCACGATCCGGTACCCCGGCGCCTCGTCCGCGGACACCCACGCGCCGGCGCTGAGGCAGAGCGCGAAAATCAGGAGCACGAGGAAAAGCCGCTTCATCGCTGCCTAGAAGTGCGCCGTGGTTTTCAAGAAATAGGCGCCCCAATACTCGGCCGCCTGGGTGATATCCGGAGGGTTGACGTTCAGGCCTTTCTTGAGCGCTGCGGTTCCGTACAGGAAGTGACCCTCGGCCTTGATCAGCCAGAATGGGTTGACGTCGAAGCGCAGGGTGAGCGCGACATCGAGCTGCCGCTGCGCGCGCCCCTCACGATTTTCGACGTCCGGGAAGAACACCGACGCGTAGGCACCCGGCTGGAACCAGCTGGCCACGCGTTGCGACACCATCACGTAGGCGCGCTCGTTGGTCGTGTCGATGGTCGGCTGGTCCTCGGGATAATTGCTGGTTTGTAGGTCATTGCCGCGCCCGTACTCAGCCGCCAGCAGGAGGTCGCCGGCCAGGTACTCGGCCGACAGCACGTACAGCCACGAGCGACTATCGAGCTCGAGGGGCGGCGTGAGCCCGGGTATCAGCGCCGTGGTTTCGACGCGCACCCGCTCGTAGCTGCCGCCCACGCGTAGCCCCTCGAGCGGCGTCTCCCAGAACAGCCGCCCTCCGGCCACGTAGCGCACGTGCATGGCGAGCTCGAAGCCGGCGCCTGGCGGTGTCAGCTCGTCTGCATCGAGGAAGAAGGTGCCGCCGTAGAGATGGTAGTCGAGCGCACCGAAGCCCCCCATCCGCAGGAAGCCGTAAACCTCGCCGCCCGTCACGGAGAAGAAGAGCTCGCGCGCCTGTAGCGGGTACACGGACTGCGGCAGCAACACCGGCACGCGCGCCGAATCCACGTCCTGAAACTCGTTGTAGAGCCCGTACGGGATCTTCACGCGGCCGGCGCGGATGCCCAGCCAATCCTCCGCTCTAAAATCCAGGTAAAACCAGTCGATCTGCGGCTTGAAGTTGCCGGTGGGCCCGAGGTCTTGCGCGAAGAACTGGCCGCCGGTCGACAGCCTCTCGGTCAGCTCTTTCGTGAAGTTGAAGCCGACCTCGGCGAATTCGAAGCTGCCCTCGGTGCTGTCTTCTGCGAGGTAGTCGTTCTTCAGGGTCAGGATGAAGCCCTGGCTCGCGAAGCCGTGGAACTCGATCGGCGGAGCCTCAGCCTCCCCATCTTGTGCTCGAGCCGGAGCCGCAGCGAGCGCGATGCAAAAGCAGAAGCCCGCGCAGGCAACGCGCCACGAGTTCAGATCCGTCCCGCCCTTCCGCACCATCCGCCTCCTACCAAAGACCCGGGAGGCGAAAGCCGCAGGCTGGGCAACAGCCGTCCACGACGTTGACCTTCACTGCTTGCCAATCGTGCCGCTCGACGACCGAGGTGTGGCAAGCGGGACAGCGCGTGGTGCTGAACGTATCGCTGGTGACGTTCCCCACGTAGACGAACGACAGGCCGCGCGCGTAGGCGCTGCTCGCGTACTGGAACAGCGCGCCGCTGCCCATCGCGGGCCGATCGGCCATGCGGTAGCGCGGCTGAAAGGCGTTGAGGTGCCAGGGAATGGCCGGATCCACCGCGCGGATCGCGTCGCACAGAAAGCGCAGCCCGCGCGCGTCGTCGTTGAACCCGGGGACCACCAGCGTCACGACCTCCACCCAGTAGCCGAGTTCTTTGGCGAGTGCAATCGAGTCCATGACGGGTTGGAGGCGCCCGCCCAGGCTACGGTACTGCGCTTCGGTGAAGCCCTTCAGGTCCACGCGGAACACATCGGTGACGGGCCGCATGAATTCGACGGCTTCCGGCGTGGAGTGACCGTCCGTGACCAGCGCCGTGACGAGACCGCGAGCGCGGGCTCTGGAAAACACCGCGTGCGCCCACTCGGCCGTGAGCATGGGTTCGTTGTACGCGGCGCACACCACCCCGCACCCGGCTCGCACGGCGTCGTCTACCAGGGCTTCGGCGGTCACGACCTGCACCGGACCGCCCGCGACCGGATCGCGCAGGGCCTGGGACACCTTGAAGTTGTGGCAATACGGGCAGCGTAGATCGCAGCCGTACATCCCGAAGGTGAGCGCCGAGGCACCCGGGCGCACGTGATACAGCGTGTTGGTCTCGACCGGCCGCACGTAACGCCGGGCAACGTAGCCGAACGGGACGCGCAGCTCGTCGCCGCGGCGGATGCGGATCTTGCAGGCTCCCCCGGAGCCCTCGTCGAGCACGCAACGATGCGCGCAAGCCGAGCACCGCATCGTCCCCTCGTGCAACGTGAACAGGTTCCCGGGTACCGACAGCGCCTCGAGATCCCGCGAGCGAGCCCGGAGTACGTCCGCTGAAACCAACTCCGACTCGCTCATGAGGCTCTGCGCTCGAACTATCCCGCGGCCTTCACCGGCTCGGGGCGTGCCGGCAGGTGCTGGTTCAGCAAATTGGACATCTCGGACCAAGTGCGGTCCCAGGACGTTCTGGCCAAAAGCTCGTCCACGCGCGCCCGGATCGGAGCGAAACCTTCGGCGAGCGCGGCCTCGACGGCCTCGACGAAGCCGTCGCGGCGCGCGCAGCGAACCAGCCCTTCGTCCGCGTACGGATTCACGACGTCGCGGATCGGCGTCGAGACGACGGGGCGTCCGCCGGCCAAGTACTCGAGCGTCTTGGTCGGACTGATGAAGCGCGTCGCTTCGTTTTCGGCAAACGGCATGATGGCCACGTCCCAGCCCGACAGGTAGTCGGGGAGCTGACGGTACTCCTTCATGCCGAGGTAGTGTAGGTTCGGAGCTTGCGGCAGAACTTCGGGGTCGATCTTGACGACCGGCCCGATCAGCACGAGCTGCCAGCTCGGCCGCTCCCGCGCCACGTACGCGAGTAAATCGAGGTCCATCCGCTCGTCGATCACGCCGTAAAAGCCCAGGCGGGGGTGAGGAATATGCCCCTGATCCGCAGGTTCCGGCAAGGCCTGCCGGGCTCGGCCGAAGTGGGCGGCGTCCACGCTGCTCGGGAAGGCGTGCACGTTCGGGTGCTGGTAGCGCTTCTCTTCGTAGAGGCTCTGCCCGCCCGTGAAGACCAGGCGCGCAATCGAGAGCAGCTCGCGTTCGAGCGTCACGAGCTCCGGCGGGGCTCCGTAGAAGGCGGACAGCTGATCCATGCAGTCGTAGACCACCATCGAGAACTGCAACTCTCGCGTCGCGAGCAGCGACATCGGAGTGTAATACCAGGCGATCGCGTCCTTGATCTCGAACTGCCGGAACAGCTGCGCGAAGCACTCGGCGAGCAGCGACGGCACGTCTTTCGCCACCGTATCGCGCGGGAGCCGCGGCACGACCACGAACAAGTCTTCGATGTGATCGACGCTGATACCGGGCTGCTCCGCGTCGAACACCGGCTCCTCGACGAAGAACACGCGGCGCTCGCGCGAGCAGCGTTCCATCAAGTGGTTGGGGCGCTGAAAAACGAAGTTCCAGCGCAGATGGGAAAAGCAAACCAGGTCGTTGGGCTCGTTCATGGTCCTCTATCCGGTCCGCCCGAAGCCGCTGCGGCGCCCGAGGAATAAAGCCGCGTATTCGGCGATGACTCGGTGCAAGTCCGGCATGGGCATGCCTCTCAGGCTCGAAAGCGCTCGCGAGCCGCCGCCACCCCGGGCGAGGCCCTCGATCGACGCCGCGCCGGCCCCCAGGGTTCGCGTCCCTACCGTGGCACGCTCCGCGATCGCGTGGATCAGCTCCAAGGGAGAGCACGCCGACGGGGATGCCAGGTGCCAGAGCTGCCGATGGCCATCCACCAAGAGGTCGAGGGCGGTTTCGATCAGATGCGGCGCGTAGGAAGGCGTGATCCGCTCCTGGTCCGGGAACCTCACGGAAAGCCCCTGCTCCAGGCGCGACAGCGCACGGCTCAAGGGGTCGTCGTCCGTCGCCGGATCCAGGAGCGGTCCGGTGCGAACCACCAGCGCGTGGGGTGCGGCGTGAGAAAGCGCTGCTTCCCACTCGAACCAGCCGCGGCCTTGCTTCGTCTGCGCCGCCGGATCGGACTCGACATACGGGCCCGAGCTCCCGTCGAAGACCAGGTCCGACGAAAAGGCCAGCACCGGCAGCCGTTCCAGAAGCGCCGACAGCGGAGACAAGAGCGCCTTGGCCCGCCTGAAGCCCAACCGCGACACGGCCAGCACGATCGCCCACGGCCGCTCGCGGAGCACCCACGAGAGTGAATCGGACGTGAGGCGTGTCCCGTGCGTGAGCACCGGCATGCCGCGCTCGTTGCAGACCCGAAGCACGCTGCGCGACAGGGAACCCGATCCGATCACCAACAGCGGCGAGGAGTCACGCTCGTAACGGCTGCGATCGGGGCGCCTGCCACCGTTCGGAAAGTGAAGCCAGCGCGACGGCATCTCCCACCAGCCCGGCGCACGAGCGAGCCGATGCTGATCCGGTAGCCCGCGGGCGAGCTGCGAGGCAAGGCCCAGCACCGCGGTTTCTCGAGGGTGTTCGGCGCGCACGTCGTAGGCGCCGGGTTCGTAGTGGCCGGTCTCCCGCGTCACGAGGTTCGACCAATCGAACGACCCGTACAGCGACCAGAGCGTGACCGCCTTCACGTCGGCGCCTGCACGCCGCGCCGCCTCCGCGTCCTGCCAGGCGCGGCGAAACCAGCGAAGTTGCTGCTCCCGGGCGCAGCCGAGGTGGACCTCCGTCAGCGCCACGGGCGCCCCGTAGCGCTTCCAGGCTTCGGTGAGCACTTGAGCGTGAGAGCGAGCCCCTTCGCCGAGCACCCGCACGGCCTCGACGTCCGCGTAGCGGTCTCGGCCGTTACTGCCCCAGACGGATGGCGGATAGTGATTCAGGCGCTGGTCGAGGAACCGGTCACTCGTCAGGTAGTAGTTCAGCCCGACCACGTCCGGAGGACACGGCAGCGCTTCGAGCGCCAGCAGCCGCTCGAGCTCGATGCCGTGCTGTTCCAGGTGCTCTCGCAGCGGGTGGGCGTCATCGACTCGCCCGAACAGCAGATCGAAGCTCAGCCAGCGGCGTTGATTTTCATACCGGGCCTGGTGAGAAAGCTCCGGTGTCGACCGGGTGAAGCCCGCATCTTCGGTCTGAACCAAGCGCGCGTCCGGGTTCACCTCGCGGATCGCCAGCATCGCGGCCGACGTCGCCTCGACCTGGTTCAGCAACGCCCGTAGAAAGCTGGCCGTATCTCGACGATGCGGATACCAATGGCCGTAAAGGGCGCTGAAGCGCGCGGTCGTGAGCGGCTCGTTGATCGGCGTGTAGTCTTCGACCCAGGGATAGCGGCGCGCCACCAACCGCGCGAACTCGGCGAAGCGCTCGACGAAGTCCGGCGCGCACAGATCCGTGTCGCGCGGCCCGCTGCCGTGATGCAAGAGCGCGACGATCGGGCGGATCTTGGCCTGGCGAAGCCGCCCGAGGCGCTCGTCCGTCCAGGAAAAGTCGGCGCTCTCGAGGCCGTTCGGCGCCACGCGCTCCCAGAGCACGGGGAAACGCAGGGCGCGCACCCCGAGCTCGGCGAGGCGGTCGATGTCTTCGAGCCGGGCGAAGGCGCGGGTCTTCTGCAGCTGATCGAAGTACGCGTCGTGCACGCGGTTGACGGTGCACTCGGCTCCCGCCCACAGCTCCAGCTCCGTCATGGGACTTCGAATTGGCCCGGGGGCGGCGGCTCGGTACCCGGCGGCACGTCCTGGCCGAGCGTCGCCGCGCGGATGCGCTCGATCGGGAACTTGGGCGTGCGATCCGCGTACAGAAGGCCGTTCGCCTCCTGGTAGGTATCGGTGAACTGCGTGTAGCAAAACCCGCTCAGCATCCGCAGCCCGTGGACCGCACGCAGCAGCTCCGTGTAGAGCCGCTGAAGATCCTGTCGCGAACGGACCTGGGAATAGCCCCAAGCGCTCGCGTCTTTCGACAGCGCGATGCCTCCGAACTCGCTGAGCAGGATCGGGTGCTCGTTCGAGTGCTGCTCGCCGACCACGATCGCGCGCCCCCCGGGTCGCTCTTCGGTCAGGAGCCGCGGAAGCGCTTCACGATCGCTGTAGCGCCGCGTCAGGCGTCCCGGATCCGAGTCATAGTCGTGAATGCCGATGATGTCCGTCGCCACGCTCTCCCAGCCGTCGTTGCCGAGCACTAGCCGGTCGGGATCGATTGTCCTCGTCAGGTGATACAGCGCTTGGACGTAGTGCCGCTCCGCGCGGCTCTCGGGCAGGTTGGGGACGCCCCAGGATTCGTTGAACGGTACCCAGGCCACGATGCACGGGTGCGATGAATCCCGCCGCAGCACGTCCAACCATTCTTTCACCAGCCGTTCGATGGAGTCCTGCGTGAACCGATACGCGCTGGGCATCTCCTCGAACACGAGCAGCCCGAGCACGTCGGCCCAGTAGAGATAGCGCGGGTCCTCGATTTTCTGGTGCTTTCGCGCGCCGTTGAAGCCCATCGCCTTGATCAGCTCCACGTCTCGCCGAACGGCGTCGTCGTCCGGGGCGGTCGCGCCGGAATCCGGCCAATACCCCTGATCGAGCACCATTCGCAGCGGATAGGGACGGCCGTTCAAGAGCAGGCGGTGACCCTTCGCGGACAGGCTGCGGAGCGCGGTGTGGCTCTCCACGTGGTCGAGCACCCTGCCCTCGTCGTCGAGCAACTCGAGCTCGACCTGAATCAGCGTGGGAGATTCGGGACTCCAGAGCAACACGTTTCTGGAATCGTCGATGCCGGGATCCGACAGGGCGATGCGGCGGTGGACCTCGCCGGAGACGACCGAATAGACGTCGGAAGCCAACAGCTGACCGCCCGCCGTCAACCGCACCGAGAGGCGCAGCAACTGCGGCACCTCGGCGACGACGCGCGCCGACAGCGCGATCTCCCAGGTCTCGAGCTTCGAAGACAGCCGCAGAGTTTCGATGCGGCTAGCGGGCGCTCGCTCCGCCCACACGGTTTGCCAGATCCCGGTCGTGCGCGGGTACCAGATCGAGTGCGCTTTCGGCTGCCAATCCTGCTTGCCGCGAGGCTTCGCCAAGTCGTGCGGCTCGTCGTACGCGTGCACGACGATTTCGAGATGCTGGCCGACGCGCACGTGTCCCGTGACGTCGGCGTAGAACGGCGTGTAGCCGCCCTGGTGACGAGTCACGAGCTGCCCGTTGCAGAACACGGCGGCGGCGTAATCGACCGCGCCGAAGTGCAAGAGCAGGCGCTGCTCGGGCGTCAGGGCCGGCGGCAGCCAGCGCAGCCGATACCAGCAACCGGAAATCGGTGTGTCGTCGCCGATGCCGCTGCGCTGGGACTCGATGGCGAACGGCACCTCGATCTCGCGATCGAAGCTGACTTGCGACGGCTCGTGCCAGCTGCCGTCGCGATCGATGGCGAACTCCCATTTGCCGCTCAGATCCGTCCACTCGGCACGCCGCAACATGGGCCGCGGGTAGCCCCGCAAAGAAAGCGCGGAGGTCATGACTACGCGGCGTTGACGGCGCTGTCCGGTCCTTGGTCACACAGCGCGTCCGCGAGCGCGAGCGCCTGGCCAACCACCTGATCCATGTTGTAGTAGCGATAGGTCGCGAGCCGGCCCACGAACTTCACGCTCGGGTCCGCGTCGGCCAGCGCCTGGTATTTTCGGTACAACACCGCGTTCTCGGGCCGAGGCACCGGGTAATACGGGTCGCCCTGATCGCAGGGGTACTCGTAGACCACCGTCGTGAAAGGGTGCTTCTGGCCCGTGAGGTACTTGAACTCCGTCACGCGAGTGTACTCGTGCTCGTTCGGATAGTTGATGACCGCAGCGGGTTGAAAGCGCTCCACGGGGTGAGTCTCGAACTTGAAGCGGAGAGAACGATAAGGAAGCGGTCCATACCGATAGTCGAAGAATGCGTCGATTGGGCCCGTGTAGATCAAGTGGCGAAAACGCGCAGTCCGCTGCAGCTCGTGGTAGTCCGCGTCGAGCGCGAGTGAGATGCGCGGGCTCGACAGCATTTTCCGGAACAGCTCCGTGTAGCCGCGAACTGGCATGAACTGGTATTCGTCGGTGAAATACCGGTCGTCGTGGTCGCACCGCGCCGGCACGCGCGCAGCCACCGACGCGTCCAGCTCGGACGGGTCGAGGCCCCACTGCTTTCGCGTGTAATAGCGAAAGAACTTCTCGTAGAGCTCGCGGCCGATCTTGCTGACCACGGCCTGCTCGGAGGTCCGGCACTGGCCGAGCGGTTCCGCTCGCTTGGCGAAGAACTCTGCCACCTCTTCCGGCGTCAGGCTGAGGCCGTAGAGCTGATTCACGGTGTCCACGTTGATTGGGAACGGGAGCAGCTTGCCATCCACGTGGGCGAGCACGCGGTGCTCGTAGGGCCGCCAGTCGGTGAACCGCGACAGGTAGCCGAAGATCCGCTGGGACTTGGTGTGAAAAATGTGGGGCCCGTACTTGTGGATCAGGATCCCGGCCTCATCCTCGAAGTCGAACGCGTTGCCCCCGACATGCGGCCGCTTGTCGCAGAGGAGCACGCTCTTGCCCGCACCCGACAGCCGCTCCGCCAAAACGCTGCCGGCAAATCCGGCACCGACAATCAGGTAATCGAACATCAGTTGCGGCGCCGGTGCAAGAGCGGTGCCGCCCGCTTCGAGCGACACGAGCCGCTGGTTCGCGCGGGAGATCCGCCAGCGCGCAATCCCGCGGGCCCCGGCAGCTGCAGACCGAAACGCCCCAACGGGCGCGTGCCGAGGCGTTCCTGTGTCGAACAGGCTTTGACTTGAACGGGGCGCGCTCGGTCCTACGCTGAGCGGCGTGCAGGACACCTCTCTTCGAGCGCTCACGGCACGCTTTCGAGCTCGCTTCGGCGCGGAGCCGCGCCTGTTCTCCGCTCCGGGCCGCGTCAATCTGATCGGCGAACACACGGACTACAACGACGGGTTCGTGCTGCCCATGGCCATCGATTCGCGCACGTACGTGGCGGCTGCCGCGCGTTCCGATCGACGCTTTCGCGTTCACTCGGAAGAGATGAACGAGCTCATCGATTTCGATCTCGACGCTCCACCGCACGCGCGGCGCGGCCTGTGGGGCGACTACGTCGAGGGCACGGCGCGCAGCCTCGACAAGCGAAACATGCCGGTTTCCGGGGCGGATCTGTGGATTCGGAGCGACATCCCTCCGGGCGCGGGGCTCTCCTCCTCCGCTGCGCTCGAGGTAGCCGTCGGCTACGCGTTGGTCCGGCTTCGCGATCCGTCGGAGCCGGATCGAAGAAAGCTGGCGCTGGCTGCTCAAGCCGCGGAGCACGAATACGTTGGCACCTTGTGCGGCATCATGGACCAATTCATCGTCGCGCTCGCCACTCGCGATCACGCGCTGTCGATCGATTGCCGCTCACTCGAGACTCGCCCCATCCCGCTCCGGCTCGGGAGCCTGCGGATCGTGATCTGCGACACCACGGTGCGGCACGCGCTCGCGACCTCGGAGTACAACGCTCGGCGCGCCGAATGTCAGAAGGGAGTGACGGTGCTCTCGCGCCTCGATCCGAACATTCGCTCGCTCCGCGATGTCTCAGAAGAGCTCTTGAATCGAGGTGAGCCGCTCCTGCAGCGGGAGACGTTCCGGCGCTGCCGCCACGTCGTACGCGAAATCGAGCGCACCGTATCGGCAGTTTCTGCCCTGGAATCGGGGAATTTCAACGCCTTCGGCGAACTGATGAGGGCTTCTCACGCCTCGCTCCGGGACGACTACGAGGTCTCGTGTCGCGAGCTCGATGTCGCGGTCGAAACCGCGGCCTCGGTACCGGGCGTGTTCGGAGCGCGCATGACCGGCGGCGGCTTCGGCGGCTCTGCGATCGCGCTGGTCGAGGAAGCGTCCATCCCATTTTTGCTCGAACGGCTCGAGCTTCATTCACGCAAAGAGTTCGGGATCGTACCGAAGTTTTTGACGGTGAGTCAGCCGAGCAACGGCGTGTGCGAGCACGCTCTCGAAGACTGATGAAGATCGCGCAGCCGTCGATTGAAGGAGCAATTGCTCTCTGCAGGTGATACGGAACGATGGTGACCAACGCTCAGCGCGCGCGGACCGTGGTGATAACTGGCGCGTCGTCGGGTCTCGGGCGCGCGGCTGCCGTGCGCTTCGCGAGCCGCGGCGACAACCTCGTGCTCGGCGCCCGCCGAGAGGACGCGCTGCGAGAGACTGCCGAGATTTGCGAGCGCGCTGGCGCCCGCACGGTCGCCCTCGTCGGAGACGTCACGCGCGAGGAGGACGTCCAGCGCTTGGCGGAGGCCGCGGTTCAGACCTTCGGCGGCATCGACGTCTGGGTCAACAACGCGGGAGTGACGCTGTTCGGCTCCCTCGAGCAAGCTCCGCTCGAAGAACACCGGCGCGTGATCGAGGTCAACCTGTTCGGCGCGATCCACGGAGCCCGCGCCGCCCTGCCCGTCTTTCGCAAGCAACAGCGCGGCGTCCTGATCAACGTGGGCTCGATCCTGAGCAAGATCGGGCAACCGTTCGTGCCTTCCTACGTGATCAGCAAGTTCGCGTTGCGCGGGCTGTCGGAGGCGCTGCGCGCCGAGGTCGCGCCTGCCCGGGATATCCACGTTTGCACGCTGCTCCCGTACGCCTTCAACACTCCGCATTTCGAGAGCGGTGCGAACCACCTCGGGCACGACGCGCACGCCATGGCTCCCGCGCAAGACCCGGGCGTCGTGGCGAGGGCGCTCGTGGATCTGGCAGACAACCCACGACGAGAGCGCCACGTGCCACGCAGCGCCCTGCTCGGCCTGGGGATGCACGCGCTCTTCCCGCGCACGGTGGAGCGCCTGGTGTTCCATGCCCTGAGCGAGTGGCACTTCGGCTACGAGCTCGAAGCGGCTACGGCGGGCAACCTGTATGCGCCGTCCGGCGAGCGCCCCCGCGTCCGCGGCTCTCGCCCGCCGCGCGCGCCGGTATCCGTGGTCGTCGGCTTCCTACTCCGCAACCTGCTCGGCGTTCTCCGTCCCTCGCCCGTGGCCGCGCACCCGCCGGAACCGCATGAGCTCGCCCAGGCTGGCGCTCGCTAGGATCCGCGCTTGAGTCGCTCTCCGTTCCGTCGTTCGAGCTACGGCGCGGTCGTCGTCGGAAGCGGGCCGAACGGCTTGGCGGCGGCTGTCGCGCTGGCGAAGACCGGTATCTCGGTGCTGGTGGTCGAGGCGCACTCCACGATCGGCGGCGGCACGCGCACCGAGGAGCTGACGCTTCCAGGCTTTTTCCACGACGTGTGCTCCTCCGTGCACCCGCTGGCTCTGGCGTCCCCGTTTTTCCGGCGCTTGTCGCTCGAGCGGTACGGGCTGTCCTGGGTCGAGCCTCCGACCCCGGTTGCGCATGTCCTCGACTCCGATCGCGTGGTGACCCTCGAGCACTCCCTGGACGCGACGGCTGCGTCCTTCGGGCGGGACGGCGACGCCTACCGACGTTTGTTCCAGCCCTTCGTTTCGAGCTTCGACGCGCTCTTGGAGGCGATCCTCGGCCCGCTGCGCGTTCCCGAGCATCCCGCGTTGCTCGCCCGCTTCGGTCTGCCCGCGCTGCGCTCGTTCGAGGGTCTGGCGCGTTCGCGGTTTCGCGGTGAAGAGCCGCAGGCGGTGCTGGCCGGCATTGCAGCTCACGCCATGCTGCCGCTCGATCGCCTGGCCACCGGCTCGATCGCGTTGCTGCTCGGAGCCGCCGGCCACGCCGTGGGATGGCCCATCGCACGCGGCGGCTCGCGCTCGATCAGCGCCGCGCTCGCGGGTCTACTCGTCGATCTCGGCGGGGAAATCGTCGTGGATTTCGAGGTCCGAGCGCTCGAGCAACTGCCGCCGGCCCGGGCCTACTTGTTCGACACGAGCCCGAGCGCGTTGTGCGACATCGCGGGCGCGCGCCTGCCCGACAGCTACCGCACGGCCCTGAAGCGCTTTCGCTACGGCCCGGGCGTCTTCAAGGTGGACTGGGCGCTCGACGCTCCCATTCCCTGGACCGATCCGGCCTGCTCCCGCTCGGCGACCGTCCACCTCTCGGGCAGCCTGGAGGAGGTCGCGCGAGCCGAAGCGCTGGCGCACGCGGACTCCCTGGCCGAGGCCCCGTTCGTGATCCTGACTCAGCCTTCCCTGTTCGACGAAACGCGCGCGCCGGCTGGCAAACACCTGGCGTGGGGGTACTGCCACGTGCCGCACGGCTCCGCGGTCGACGCGACGGAAGCCATCGAAGCGCAGGTGGAGCGCGCCGCTCCAGGCTTTCAGAAACGGATCCTGGCGCGGGCGGTCAAGAGCGCGCGAGCCCTCGAGCAGTACAACCCGAACTACATCGGCGGCGACATCAACGGCGGCATGGCCAGCCTGACCCAGCTGTTCTTTCGCCCGCTCGTGCGCGCCGATCCGTACGCGACCCCTGCGCCGGATCTGTTTCTGTGCTCGTCCTCCACCCCCCCGGGTGGCGGCGTGCACGGCATGTGCGGCTACTGGGCAGCGCGCAGCGCTTTGCGCAACGTCTTCGGTGGTTAGCGCGCCTTTTCGGAGGCGAGCTCGGCGCGCGCGGCGCCCATCGCGGTCCTCACCTTCTGACGTTCCTCGATCGGCGGGAGCACGGCGTTCATGCCGAGCGCCGCGATCCAGAGCTCGCGGCACCATCCCTTGGTGTGATAGAGGTGCTCGTCTTCCTGGTCTTCGATCTGCTCGTAGGCCGCTCGCAGCGCCTCGGCTTCTGCGCCTTCCAGGTGCTCCGCGCACTTGCCGATCAGCGTCCAGTCCAGGTGGTCCTTGGTTTCCGCCAGGACCACGCATTCGCTGGCGACGATTTCGGCCGCGTCGGCGTCGTCCCCCGAGAGCGCGAGCTTCATGGCCTCGACCAGCGAGGCGCCCAGGTGGCGAACGATTTTCCGCCCGTTGGTCTCGCGCTTCGGGTCCAGCCGCAGGGCTTTGCACACCGCTTCTAGCGCGGCCACGTGCGTGCGCGTCTGCTCGAGGTACTGCTTCCACTCTTTGCGCAGGTCCTGGTTCCGCGCGCATTTCACCGCGGTCTCGTAGACCTTGACTCCGCCCATTTCGTGCTCGAGCGACTGCAGCACGAGCTCTTCGATTCGATGGTTGTTCATGTCTTACCTGTTGTTCGTCTAGGGCGAGCCTTTTGCCTAGACGGGCGGTGGGTCCATTTCGCGATCGTGGTGGCGGTGCTTCGCGATCGCCTCGATGAAGCGGGGTAAGGCCTGCTGCGCGCTGCCCGGCTTCTCGACGAGCACGCCCGGATCGGGCTTGCCTGACTCGAGGAACGCCGCGGCGCCCGCGCCCTCGACCAGATCGGCGCCGGCGCCGAGAGCCAGGATCGGCTTGGCGTGTCGGTACTGGTCCTTGATGAACTCGAGCGCGTGGCCGACGTTGCCGAGGATCTCGGTGGCTTCCTTGCCGCCGGGGGCGGCCATGGCGTCGAACAGCACGGACGGCATGGCTTCGAACGTCACCTCCACCTCGAGCTCGTCGCCCTGTTCCGTCTCGACCGCTCCGAGGCGCGGCCCCACGTAGCGGGGCACGGCGCCCTGCGAAAGGAGGCCCGCGTGGAGCGTTCGTGCCGCCTCGCCGTCCACGCCGTCGGCGACGAAAATCGCAATCTTGCGCGTCGCGATGCTGCCGTTGCCGGGGCGAGCGAACAGCGACAACGCCGGGGAACGCTCGACCTCCGGCTTGACGGGAGTCCGAAGCAGCTTCGGCAGTGGTTTTGGCATGTCCATGCCGAGCTCCGCGGCCAGTTGCCGAGCCAGCTCGGTGTCGACGTTGGCCAGCATCGCCACGACCCGCTCGCGAACGGCGGGGACTTGAACCTTGGTCAGCTCGAAGCGAAACCCGCGGAGGATGTGCGCCTGCTCGATCGGCGTCTGACTGCGATAGAACAGCGTGGCCTGCGTGTAGTGGTCGGCGAAGCGCTCGGGCTTGCCGCGCACCTTGGCGGCCTCGTCCTCCACCGGCTCACGAAACGAGGTGAAGCCGGCCGTGCCCGCCTGGAACGGGCACCCGCCGCCCAGCGAGTTCGGCTCGTAAGCGACGCGACCGCGGTGGATCGCCTGCCGGTGCATACCCTCGCGCTGGTTGTTGTGCACCTGAGCGATCGGGGCGTTGATCGGGATCTCGTGAAAGTTCGGCCCGCCGAGCCGCGAAATCTGCGTATCCACGTAGGAGTGGATGCGCGCGGCAAGCAGCGGGTCGTTCGAAAAGTCGAGCCCTGGCACGATGTGCGCGGCGCAGAACGCGACCTGCTCCGTCTCTGCGAAGAAGTTGTCGGGGTTGCGGTTCAGGACCATCCGCCCGATCGGCTTTACCGGTACCAGCTCTTCGGGAACGATCTTGGTCGAATCCAACACGTCGAAGCTGAAGCGCTCCGCGTCGCGCTCCGAGAACAGCTGCACCCCGAGCTCGTACTCGGGAAAGGCCCCGGACTCGATGGCTTCCCACAGGTCGCGGCGATGAAAATCCGGATCCGCGCCGCAAATCTTGAGTGATTCGTCCCAGTCGAGCGAGTGCGTGCCGAGCAGCGGCCGCCAGTGGAACTTCACGAACGTGGATTTGCCCTGGGCGTTCACGAATCGGAACGTGTGCACCCCGAAGCCCTGCATCATGCGGTAACTCCGCGGTAGCGTCCGATCCGACATCGCCCACATCAGCATGTGAGTCGACTCGGGCATCAGCGACACGAAGTCCCAGAAGGTGTCGTGGGCCGTGGAGGCTTGCGGCATCGCGAAATGGGGCTCCGGCTTGGCGGCGTGCACCAGGTCCGGAAACTTCATGCCGTCTTGAATGAAGAACACGGGGATGTTGTTGCCGACCAGATCCCAGTTGCCCTCGTCCGTGTAGAACTTGACCGCGAAGCCACGCACGTCGCGCGGCGTATCGGGGGAACCGCGCTCGCCGATCACGGTCGAGAACCGCACGAACACCGGCGTGCGCTTGCCCGCCTCGGCGAACAGCGAGGCGCGCGTGACGTTCGACAGCGACTCGTAGCACTCGAAGAATCCATGCGCGGCAGAACCGCGGGCGTGGACGATGCGCTCCGGGATGCGCTCGTGATCGAAGTGGGTGATCTTCTCTCGAAGGATGAAATCCTCGAGCAACGCCGGCCCGCGCAGCCCAGCCTTCAGCGAGTTCTGGTTGTCGCTGACCGGCACGCCCTGGTTCGTCGTCAGCACGCGGTCGCTGGCGTCGGTGCGGACGCGATCCAGAGGTAAATTTCCGGGGTTCAGGCCGAGGTTCGGCTTGCCGGCGCCGGCCTTGTCGGACGGGATCGTCTCGCTCAGCGTGCTGCCCGTCACGCTGGTCGAGGCAGGTTTCGCGGTCACCCCCCGGGGTGGCTTCAGCGCGGCGTTGCCATGCTCCGCGGCCTTGTTGGCGTTGAACGGCATGGCCGCGGCGAGGGTCTGCGTTCCCTCGAGCTTCTGGACCAGCGCGTCGCGGTAGCGGTCGTCGCGCCGCGCTCTGGCCGGCCCACTCACGGTCGATCGCGCGCTCGTTGCGGTTTCGCCTCCAGCTCGGGATGGCTTTCGGGTGCGCGGCGAAGGAGCAGACTTCTTGGTACCCATATTGGCCCGCGCCATACGCAACATTCGAGCCAGGTGCGGGGCTGCAGATCCGTCTGAAAACCGAAGAGAGGCTGCTGAGTGAACAGGCGCTCTTGCCACGTGTACCGAGCTACGCGGGGCAGGCTTGCCGCCCGGCGCGACGAATACTCGAAGGGTGAAACCGCCAGTTGCAGAACCCGTCTTTACGTCGGATGTTGCCGACACTGGAGTCGAAGGTGGTTCTAAAAGTAACGTGGAACGCGACCACGGACGCGGCGACCTGGGTAATCCTGAACGACCAGACCGGAGAGGTCATGGGAGCCGTTCAGCTCGAGGGTAAGCCGCTCGATCAGCAGAACTCCCCGAGAAGGTACGAAATTTTCGGCCCGCAGCTCGGCGTGCCGCCGGAGAGCGGCACCGTCGAAGCGGGCATTGTCGAGGACGCCCAGGTGCTCGAGCTCTGGACGAAGCACCAGGGGACCCAATCCGCAGACCACAAGGAGGAAAACAATGGAGCGCGTGCTCCTGGTTGAAGACGAGCTCGACGAGCTCGAGATCCTATATTGGATGATCGTCGATCAAGGGTGTGACGTGCGCACGGCGAACACTGCCAAGGCGGCTGTCTCGCTCGGCAAGCTGTTCCGTCCGACCCTGCTCGTGACCGACTTCTTGCTCTCGCACGACGTCACCGGCATCGATGTGATTCGGGAGCTCCGCAAGGCCGATCCGAGCCTTCCCGCGCTGTTGATCACCGCGGCGCCGGCCGCCGACTGGGGACCGGCCGTCGCAGCGCTCGGGAACGTCGACGTCATTCAAAAGCCGTTCACGCGCGCCGCGTTTCTCGGCCGTCTCGAGAGCATGAAGCGCGCTGCGTAGGAGCAAGAGCGCCCGCCGGGCGCGCTGGCTCCGACCGCAGAAGCACGCATATTGCGTTCTCCATCGGGACAAATGGACACCGAACAGGTCTTTCCTGCGCCGAAAATCAAGCGCCGCGTCGGCGCGCCCAAGCACGTCGCGACGGTTCTCGTACTGACGGCCGCGCTGCCGATTGCGGTGGCGACGGGGCTGCTCGGAACGAAGGACGGCGCGAACAGCGCGATCCACGTGCTGACCGTGTTCGTGGTGCTGATGGCGGCGTTCCGAATCCTCGGCAAACGCGAGCTCGGGAGGCTCTCCCCCTTCGAGCTCGTGACCTTGATGCTGATTCCAGAGGTGTTGTCCAACACGCTCCAGGGGCAAGGGGCGCTGGTCGACGGTCTCGCGGGCCTCAGCACACTGCTCTTGCTGGTCGTGGCGAGCTCGGTCCTGGCCCACCGTTTTCGATGGTTCGAACGAGCCGTCGAGGCAGAGCCGACGATCCTCGTCGCGCACGGTCGCATCATCGAAAAGGCGTTCAACGTCGAGCGCATCTTGCCCGACGAGCTGCTCTCCGAAATGCGAAAACAGGGGCTCGCCCGGCTGCAAGACGTGGAGTGGGCGGTACTGGAGAGCAGCGGGAACATCACCTTCATCCCGCGGCCTGGAGCCGCGAACACGACACGTTCGAGCGCCGAGGACTCCGACGTCCGCTGACGCTCGCGGAGCGCGCTCAGTTCACGTGATCCAGCGACTGCAGCGCGCGCCCGAGCTCCTCTGCGAAGACGGGCTTCGTCAAATGCACGTCGAAGCCCGCATCGAGGGCGCGGCGCTTGTCCTCGGGCGAGCCCCAGCCGCTCAGGGCGATGATGGCCGTCTTCGCCAGGTTCGGGATGCGTCTCAGGCTGGCGGCTACTTCGTACCCGCTCATGCCGGGTAGGCCAATGTCGAGGATCACGATGTTCGGGCTGTTTGCGGCAGCGGTCTCGAGAGCGCTCGGGCCGTCCTCGGCAGTCGACGTTTCGTAGCCTGCCTGCTCGAGCATGACCGCGAGCAACTCTCGCGCGTCCTCGTTGTCATCGACCACCAGCACCCGACGCCTTCCGGTTATCACGCTGAGCGGCGCCTTTTCGGAGCTCGGGTCGACCTCCGCCGCGGCCTCCTCGGCGGGCAGGCGTACCGTGAACGTGCTGCCCTTACCCCGGCCTTCGCTCGAGGCCACGACGCTGCCCCCGTGCATCTCTACCAGGCGGCGCACGAGCGCGAGGCCGATGCCGAGCCCGCCCTGCGAACGGTCGCTCGGTTGCTCGATCTGCGCGAACATTTCGAACACCTCCTCGAGCCGATCCGGAGGGATGCCGACGCCGTCGTCGCGCACGGTGATCACGAGCTCTGCCCCCTCCTTGCGTACCCGAAGCTCGATACGTCCGCCCTGCGGCGTGTACTTGCTGGCGTTGTTGAGCAGGTTACTCAGGACCTGCGCCACGCGGGTCTGATCGCCGACGAGGTAGAGCGCTTCCTCGGGCAGGTCGACCTGGAGCGCGTGGTCGCCGCGGTTGAAAGCCGGCATCGAGCTGTCCACGGCGGCCTCGATCGCGCTCCGGAGCTCGAAACGGCCCGGCTTGAGCTCCAGCTTTCCGGTCGTTATTCGGGAGACGTCGAGCAAGTCGTCGATCAGCCGGACCATGTGGCTCACCTGCCTGCGCATCACGGCCAGCGTGCGCTCCGAGCGCGAGTCGGCGCAGGCCTCGAACACGGAAAGGCCCGAAGTGATCGGAGCCAGCGGATTTCTGAGTTCGTGGGCGAGCGTGGCGAGGAATCGATCTTTGAGGCTGTCCCTCAGCCGGAGCTGCTCGGCCTGTTTGCTGAGGGTGACCAGCGCCGCGCGCAACTTCTCGTCCTGCTCGGCGAGCTCGGCCGATTGCCGCTCGCGCTCCCGCAACAGATCGCGAACCTGGAGCTGATTGGCGCGGGCTCGGAGCGCGGACTGCACGGCTTCGATCAGCGCGCGGGCGCGCACCGGCTTGTCGAGCATCGTGACGCCGGGATACTGCTCGAGCTCGGTCCGCTTCACGCTCGCAGGGCCGACGTCGCGCGCCAAAAGCAAGAGCGGAATCAGCGACCAGGGTTCCTGGGCGCGGAGCGCGCGCGCGATCTCGCCCGCCTCGTCGGAGCGGACGATTTCCTCGGTGAGCAACAGCGCACCGGCGCCGCCGGAGAGCTCTCGAGACAGCTCGGACGGATGGCTGCACGGCCTGCTGGCGATGCCCGCCTCCTTCAGCATCTGGCTTGCGCGTTCGGCGTCGCGCACCCCGGGCATCAACACGAGCACGCATTGGTCCGGAGTGGAAATGGACATCACCGCTCGGGGAAAGTGACGGGCTGCGCGGGAGCGGCGCTGCCCTCGTATTCCGGAACGCCCGTCAACACGCCGCGGAAATTGCGGAGCGGCTCGCCCACGGTCATGCCGTGCTCCTCGATGAAGAGCTGCCGGATGCTGCGCTCGTGCGGCCCCGTACGCTTCTTGAAGACGCTCAGGGCCTGACGCACTTCGCCGGCGGCCTCGAAGTAGCGGAACAGCAACACCGTGTCGGCCAGGTAACTGACGTCGATTTCGCCTCCGGTGCCGATCGAGGTGATCATGCCGTGCTGCGCGACGACGATGATGGTGACGACGCCATTCTGGTTCAGGTAAGCGAACAACTCGTGGAGGTGCGTGGTGAGAAAGCGCTCCTCCGGCATGGCGTTGAGGTAGCCGTTCAGGCTGTCGATCACGACCACCTTCGCGCCGGCCTCGACCGCGCGCCGCACCTCGTGCGCGAACGCCCCGGGCGACATCTCCGCAGGATCCACCTGCTGCACGTGCAGCCGCCCTTCCTCGAGAAATCCGCGAATGCCGCCGTCCTTCTTGAGGCAGAGCTTCTCGGAGCGCTCGATCAGCGTGTGCAGCACCTCATCGAAGATGTAGACGGCGCTCTTCTTGCCCGTCGTCAGCGCCTGGACCACGAACTGCATGGCGGCGGTCGACTTGCCCGCCCCGGCCGGCCCGAGCAGCAGCGTGGTGGAGCCCGCTGTCAGCCCACCTGCCAGCATCTTGTCTAGGTTGGGCAGGCCGCTCGAGTGGACTTCACCGACGAAATCGCCGCGGTGCTCCCCGGCGACCAGCCGGGGGTGTACCTGAAGACCGCCCGTCACGATCTCGTAGTCGTGAAAGCCTTCACGAAAGTGCGCGCCGCGAACCTTCGTGACGTAGATGCGGCGCCGCGAGCGACCGTAGAGCGGCATGTGCCGTTCCAACACCAGATTGCCGCCCACCAGGCTCTCCGGCTGTATGCTCTGAAAAGCCGCCGT
>JAICQO010000130.1 GCA_025937835.1 Polyangiaceae bacterium | reverse complement strand
GCTCGCGCCGCTCCGGGGCCTGTTGCTGCTCGCGATCTTCGCGCTGCTGCTCGATCGGATCCTGGGACTTCTGACGGTGACCGGTCTGTGAGGCGCGCCGTGTTCTCAGGGGCGGCACGCGCCGCCCCTCCCCACGCGCTCACTCTTTTCGTCGGAGTTTTCCGCCAATCTCGGCGGATTCCTAACCGTTTGTCGCTCTAGAGCTCGGTTCGGAACGCTACGGCGACGCCAGCCGAAAACATGGTGTTGCGCCCCGTCAGCGAGGCTTCGCTGCCGAGCGGATCGTGCGCAGGTTCCTCGGGCAAGAACCAGTGGCCGTAGCGCAGCGTCAGGCCCAGGCTCCAGTGCGGAGCGAGCGCGAGCACCGGGCCGCCGGCGATGCCGATCGTTCCGCCCTCGGTGCGGACCGTGACACCGCGCGGCCCGAGCAGCGCGCGGTCGTCTTCCCGATCTTCTTTGACCACGAAGCGGTCGCTGACGACGACCAGGCCGCCGGTTCCGCCGACCCACCACTCCACGGTCTCGCCGACGTACGGGTAGTAGCGGAGCATCCCCTCCACCGTGAAGTAGCGGCGCGCGTGGTCGCGTTGCACGCCTTCGGGATCTTGCTTGGGCGCGTCGGTGGTCGGGATCAACGCCAACAGGATGCCCGCGCCGAGCGCGAAGCGACGGCTCTGGCGGTAGAGCTGCCAGAGCTCGAGCGCGAGGCTCGTGTCCCCTTGCGAGCAGCCGGTCTTGCGATCGATGCAGACCTCGGCGCCGGGGAGCGTGAGCCAGCCGACGCCGGCTTCGGCGATGCCCGACGGGCGGTCGAGGCCCGCAAAACCAGGCGGCGCCCCGAGCGGGTGCAGGGGATCGCGATCGCTCTGGGCTCGCCCGAGGCTGGAAGTAGCCGAGAGCAGACCAAAGATCAGCAGCGGTAGCGCTCGTTTCATGGTGTCTCCGTCGCGGCCGGCCGTTCGAAGGCGCCGAAACCCGTGGCAATCGCCAACGCCGCCGCGATGCCGAGAAAGAAGCAGCCCACGAACGTGGCCGTCCGACGTACGACCCGAGCGCGCCGCCGGCGTGCGCGGAGCTCGGGGTCGCTCGCGCGTTCGCCGAGTTCCGGCGTAGCGCGCGAGCGCGGCGGGTGCGCAGCAACGCTGACTTTCGCCGCAAGCGCGGCGGGGGGAGGCGCGCTCAGGACCTCGCTGGCGAGCTCCAGAGAACGCGCGCCCTCGCGGGGTGTCGCGCGCGAGCCGAGTAAGGTGGACGACAGGCCGAGCTCGTCGGCGCCGAGCCGCGAGCGCCGCGCGGCGTCGACCAGCGCGCGGCCGAACGCGCGCGCGTCGGGTGCGCGCTGGTCCGGCCGCTTCGCCAGGTTTTGCATGACGACCTCGGCGATCGGCGCGGGCACCAGCGCGGCGGCTGGATGCGAACGGAGCTCGGGCGGCTCCGCGCTCACGTGCTCGGAGAGCAACGTCAACGCGTCCGGACCCGTGAACGGCGTCCGGCCAGCGAGGCACTGGTAGAGCAGCGTCGCGAGGCCGTAGCAGTCGGCGGCGGGCCCCACTTCGTCGCCCTGCGCACCTTCCGGCGACACGTAGCGTGGCGTTCCCAGCACTGCCCCGGCTCGCGTCTGCAGGTCCACGGCCGATTTTTGCGCCTTCGCCAGGCCGAAGTCGAGCAGCTTGACGAAGTCGGCGTCGTCACCGCGCTGGACGAGCAAGATGTTCTCCGGTTTCAGATCGCGGTGAACGATGCCGCGGGCGTGGGCCTCGCCGACGGCGTCGCAGACCCCGAGCACCACGTGCAGCGCTCGCCCGAGCGGCAGGCGCCCGCCCTCGCGCTCGAGCAGCAACGCGAGCGAGGGGCCGTCGAGGTACTCGAGCGCGGTGTACGGCTCGCCGCCGAGCTCCGGCCCGAACGACGGCACGCGCCCGATCGCGTGGACCACCACGATGTGTGGGTGGATGAGCCGCGCGGCGAGCTCTGCCTCGCGGCGGAACCGCGCCAGCACGTCGGGCATGCCCAAAAGCTCGCGCTTCAGGATTTTGATCGCGACGTCGCGCTCGATGCCGAGCTGCCGCGCGCGGTAGACACGCGCCATGGCGCCCACGCCAATCGCCTGTTCCACGCGAAACTGGTCGTCGAAGCACAGCCCGACGTAGGGATCTTTCTGGCTCGACGCCGCGGCTTGCATGGTTTCCGGCCGAGGCAGCCGGGACTCGATTCTTGCAGTTTTTCCGGGCCGGATCGACTATCACCGCGGGAATGGCCGAGACTTCGCCGCTGAGCATCGGGCTGTGTGTGCTGTTCGCCGCCTGCGAAGCGGAAGAAACCCCGGCGGCGTTGCGGGTCGAGCTGGCTCAGGTGGCGCTGTCGGCCGATCCGCTCAAGGCGACGCTGCGCATCACCGACGCCGAGGGGCGCACCAAGGTCGGGGACAAGCAGTACGACTTCTCGGTCAGTCCGGGGGATCTGGCGACCGTGGACCGCCGCGGTAACGTCGTGTGCAACCGCTCCGGCGACGGAACGGTGACCGCGATCGTCGGCGGTGTGAAAGCGTCGGCCCCGCTGCGCTGCCGCCTGGTGACCAAGATCGAGGCGCCGTCGCTGGGCCGTGTCGAGCTCGCTGCCGGGCCCTTCGTCCCGCCCGTGCGCGTGCTCGGACAGGGCGGAAAAGAGCTGTCGGACGTGCCGCTCACGCTCACGTCGAAGTCGAGCCAGGTGCTCTACCCGAAGGACAATCAGCTCGTGCCGAAGAGCGTCGGCTCGGCGGTGGTCGTGGCGCGAGCCGGCCAGGCGTTCGTCGAGTTCGGGGTCGACGTGGTGCGGAAGGTCTCGGTCGAAGCGCTGCCGCTCGACGGCAACCGCAAGATCAATTTTTCGCTCGAGGCCGGCAAGTACGAGCTCAGCGTCAAGCTCCCGGTCGAGAAGCGGCTGAAGGCCGAGTGGCGCGGCGCGCCGTATTGCGACTATTCGGCCACCGCGAAGGATCACGTGTCCACGTGCGTGCTTCGCACCAAGGGCGGCGTGGTGTTCGACAACCCGGCCTACCTGGTGCGCGGCGACGACGCGGTCTCGACCGAGGGCGTGTCCTTGTTCGAAGTGCCTTGAAACAGCAGACAATCCCCGGCGGCCGCCGCTCCGGCTTGCGAAAACTCGGGCGACATATACGCTCGGGCCCCCCATGACCGAGGCCTCGCCCCCCGCTCCGGAGCCGGACGCGCCCCAAGCTGCGTCCGAAGCCTCTGAAGCATCCGAAGCTTCCGAGGCGGAGCTAGCGGGCGGGGGCGGCTACCGGGTCCAGCTGCCCACGTTCGAGGGGCCGCTCGACCTGTTGCTGCACCTGATCGAGGAGCACGAGCTCGACATCCGCGACATCCCGATCGCCTTCATCGCGGAAAAGTACGTCGAATACATCACCTTGATGGAGGAGCTGAACATCGACACGGCCAGCGAGTACCTGGTCATGGCGGCGACGCTCACCCACATCAAGTCGAAGATGCTGCTGCCCACGCCTCCGGCCGATCAGGAGGAGGACGAGGAAGACCAGCTCGATCCGCGGGCTGAGCTCGTGCGCCGGTTGCTCGAGTACCAGAAGTACAAGCACGCCGCCGAGCAGCTGGGGACGTCCGACGTGCTCGGGCGTGACGTATTCAACCGCGGGTTGCCGGCTCCTCAGGTGGACGGGCCGGCCCCGATCGCTGGTTTGAGCCTTTTCAAGCTGCTGGATGCGTTCCAGCACGTGATGGCGCGGGCCAAGGCCACGGTCGACCATCAGATCGACATCGAGCGCTTCTCGATCACCGATCGCATCAACGAGCTGTCCGAGATGCTGAGCCGGGCGCAGAGCCTGTCTTTCGAAGAGCTGTTCGTCGGGCAGCGGACGCGGATCGACTTGATCGTGACGTTCCTGGCGCTGCTCGAGATGACGCGGCTCCGGCTCACGCGCCTGACGCAAACCGGGCCCTACGAGCCGATCGTCGTTCAGCTCGCGGTGAACGAAGAGGACGCGGCACCGACCGACCCCGAGGCAACGGCGGGCATCGAAGGCGAATCCGAACCCGAAGCCGACGCAGAAACGGACGACTCCGAAGCCGAGACGCTCCGACCGGAAGCGGATACCCTGCGACCGGAAGCCGACGCCGAAGCCGAACCGCCCGAACACGACACGCCCGAAGATCCCGAAGCGGGATCCGGGACGGAGTGACGAGAGAGCATGGCTAGCAAGCGAAGCAGGGGACGTCCGGCGAAGTCGCCGGCGCCGAGCGGACGCCGCGGCGCGAAGGCACCGAAGGCCCAGAGCAACGGGCAGCACTCGACGAATGGCATCGAGGCCGGAGAGGCGGCCGAAGAGACGACCGAGCCGGAGCCCGCCGCCGAGCCCGCGGAGCCCGCCCTGGAATCCGACCAAGGAGCGCACGAATCCTTGGACGACGGAGGCGAGGACGCAGCGGAATCGGAAGCCGAGCCCGAATCGGCCGAGCTCAGTCCCGAAGCGGAGGCGCTGGCCGATCTGGGCGTGGTCGTGAGCGATACGGAAGGCGAAGAGTCGTCGAGCGAGTCGGAATCAGAGCTCGCACCGGAGTCCGAATCCGAATCCGAATCCGAATCGGAATCGGAATCGGAAGAGCCGGAGTCTCAGCCCGAAGACGGCGACCCCCCGGCCGTGTCGGGGCTCGCAGAAACCGTGGGAGAAGGGGAGGCCGTCCCCGAGGGCAGCATCGACGACACGACCGGCTTCTTGAAGGGGCTGATCGAAGCGGTGCTGTTCGTCGCCGATCACCCGCTCGAGCTGAAAGAGGTGGCTCGCGCGGCGCGCATCGACAAGAAGCGGGCGCAGGAGCTGTTGACGGAGCTCGCCGAAGAGACCCGCCACCGCGGCATCCGCGTCGACGAGCTGGGCGGCGGCTGGATCTTCCGCACCAACCCGCAGTACTCGGCGTACGTTCGCAATTTCTTGCAGCAGCGCCCGGTGCGCCTGTCACGCGCCCAGCTCGAAACGCTGGCGATCATCGCCTACCGTCAGCCGGTGACGCGGCCCGAGGTCGACGAGATCCGCGGCGTGGATTCGGGACCGGTGTTGAAGGGCCTGCTCGAGCGGGATCTGGTGCGGATCATCGGCAAGAAGGATGAGCCCGGGCGGCCGATGTTGTACGGCACGACCCCCACCTTCTTGCAGGTTTTCAGCCTGAAGAGCCTGCGCGATCTGCCGACGCTCCGCGAGTACACGGAGCTCACGGACGAGTCTCGTCAGGAGTTCGAGGCCGAGACGGGCGAGGCGGCTCCCGAGGGACCGGTGTCGCTCGAACCGACCGGCGACGACGACGAAGAGCGACTGGGCTCGGAGGAACAGCTCGGTGAAACGCTCGGCGAAAGCCTGGGCGAGGACGTGGGCGAGCGCGTCGACACCTCGGATGCCGCGCCGGACGCTGGCGAGGGCGAGGGCGGGAACGAAGAGCCCGCCGAAGACGGCGAGGAGCCCGCCGAAAGCGAAGACCAGAGCGACGACGACGAAGACGACGACGAAGACGACGACGAAGACGACGACGAAGACGACGACGAAGACGACGACGAAGACGAAGAAGACGACGACGACGAAGACGACGACGACGACGAAGACGAAGACGACGAAGACAAGAGTCCGAGTCGCTAGTCGACGTCAGCGCCGTAGCTCAGCACGATCCACGCCTCGTCTCCGCCGAGCAAGATCCCGATACCGACCCGGGAAAAGTCGTCGGAAAGTGCCGCTTCGAGCCCCTTCCCGGGATGCCGCCACAAGGCCGTGGCGGCGAGCTGCCAATCGAGGCTCCAGGCCGCGACGGCCCCGCGCGTCTCGTAGCGCCAACCGCACTCCCTCTCGAACGACGACGTCTGCTCGTTCTCGAACGCGAGCTCGCGCGCCCCGCTCTGCGCGATCCCGTCGAGACACGCGTCGGCCGCGAGCGGCGCCCGCGTCGCTTCGGCCCGGACCGCGTTCAGATCCGAGAGCATGTACTCGCGGAGCTCGGCCAACGCTGGCGGCGGTTCCCCGAGCTCTCGAGTCGAACAGGTGCCGTCGTAGGGAACGCATTGCCGCTCGGCGTTCCGCACGTCGCGGCACGAGTAGCCGCGCGGGCACCCCCCGTTCTCCGAGCAATCTCGGCCGCAGAAGGTCTCGCCCGTCTCCAGCTGCTTGAGACAAGCGTCGTTGTCGTCGCCGCAGCGCCCGTCCGCCGGGCAAGCGCCGCACAGCCCGAGCGCGCGCGTCTCTTCCTCCTCCGCCGTCGGCGGCGTCGGCGCCGGCGCTACCGACGGCGTCCGGGCAGAAACGATCGGCTCGGCGACGCCGTCCCCACAACCCGTGAGCGCGCAGGCCCAGAGGCAAAGGGCTGGAGCGGCCCGTGGGCCGACGCGGCGCGCGTCCGCTCGCATCCGAGAAGTATAGGCGTCGATGAGAAAACCGGGGCGTCGCTCGGGTGAGGGCCGGCGTTTGAGCCTTCCGCATCTGGCCGCGACACCTATCTTGCGGAGGCCACCGTGCCCCGTCTGCCCGTTTCCAGCTCCGACCCCCGATCCGTGCCCCGAGCTGCCGTGATCCCGCTCCGGGTACCGGAGTCGGACGCCGTACTCTCGCGCGCGCTCCAGGCGGGCGAGCCGTGGGCGGGCGCTGCGCTCTTCGACCGTTACGCGACGCACGTCCGGCGCGTGCTCGTGCGCGTGATGGGGCCGGACCCGGAAATCGCCGATCTGCTCCAGGACGTCTTCGTCGCCGCGCTCGCGTCGATCGATCGCCTGAGCGATCCGAACGCGCTCAAGGCATGGCTCACGCGCACCGCCATCTTCACGGCGCGCGGACGGATCCGCCGCCGCACGCGCTGGCGCTTCTTGCGCTTCGTGGGCTTCGACGAGCTGCCCGACCCGGCTGCGCCCGAGGTCGACCCCGAACAACGCCAGGCGCTCGCCGCGGTGTACCGGCTCCTTGCTCAACTGCCGATCAATGATCGCATCGTGTTCGCGCTGCGCGTGCTCGACGGCATGGAGCTCGCCGACGTCGCGCGCGCCTGCGGCATCTCGGTCGCGACCGTGAAGCGGCGGGTCATCGCCGCCGAGCGCCGCTTCACGTCGCTGCTCCCGAGCGAACCTTCGCTTCGGGGCTGGGTGAAAGGGGGCGCCCCGTGAGCCTCTCCCCGGAGCTCCGCGAGTGGCTGCGCCGGCTCGGCGCGGCAGAAGACCCGCACCTCGAAGGGCTGGCGCCGCTCGACGAGGCGCGCGAGCGCTTCTTGTCGACCGAGGTTTCGCCCCGCGGCTCCAGGAAGGCGCGCTACTTCGTAGCGGCGGCGGCCGCGGCGTTGCTCGGGCTCGGCGCCTATGGCCTGTCCGCGCTATACCGCGAGGCGCCGCTCGAGGCGCGTGTGCACGGCTCGGCGCTGCTCGCCGAGGCTTGGATCGATTCGCGGGCGCAGCGCCTGCCGGTTGCGTTCTCGGATGGCTCGGAGGTCACGCTCGAGCCGGAGTCGCGGGCGCGGATCGTGGAGCTCGGCCGCAGCGGCGCCGTGATGGCGATCGAGAGCGGCGAGGTGCGCGCGCAGATCGTTCCAACGGGGCGCGCGCGATGGCGCTTCAAGGCGGGGCCGTACACCGTGCGCGTGACCGGAACCGAGTTCTCGGTGCGCTTCAGCCCGGAGAAGGATCTGTTGCGTCTCGAGCTGCGCCACGGATCGGTCGTGGTCTCGGGCTGCGCGCTCGGCGAAGCCCGGCCGCTCCGCGCGGGCGAGGTGCTGACGTCTTCGTGTCACGACGGGCGCTTCGAGATCGCGCGCGGCGCGGTCGCAGCGAAGGCCCAGCCCGCGCCGAAGCCCGCCGAGGCCGAGCCCCTCGTGCCGGTCCCACTCGCGCCCGGTCCGAGCCCCAAGTCACCGTCCACCACGGGCGGAGGGCGGACGCCGCCGACCGCGGTGGGCCCCGCCGAGTGGGAAGCCCTGGCTCGCGCCGGCGAATACAGGAAGGCCTGGGCGCGGCTCGCGGGGGGCGGATTCGAAGCCGAATGCGAGCGTCTCGACGCGGAGCGGCTCGCGCTGCTCGCCGACGTGGCGCGCTTCGGCGGCTCGAGCGAGCAGGCGCTCGGCGCGCTTTCGACGCTGCGCCGGCGCTTCCCCGGAAGCTCCGCCGCGGCGAACGCCGCATTTGCGATCGCGCGCATTCATTTCGACCAGCGCGGTGCCTATGCTGACGCGGCTCGATGGTTCCGGACCTACCTGAAGGAACAGCCGCGCGGGCCGCTGGCGCGCGAGGCGCAGGGCAGGTTGATGGAAGCCCTGGTGCGCACGGGCTCGCACGCCGAGGCCCGCTCGCTCGCCGCCGCTTATCTCGAACACAATCCGAACGGACCCTACGCGCGGCTGGCTCGCTCGCTGACCAAGCCTTGAAGGCGGCGCGGGCGCTGATCGTACGCGGCGTGTGCGGCCTCGCCGTGGCCGTGGTCGTGAGCTCCGCGGGGTTCGCGACCGCGAGCGTCGCTCACGCGCAGACGCAGAGGCGCACCGCGATCGCGCTCGTCTCGGGCGGCGGCGGGCCGGAAGTCGGCGCGCGGCTCCGCGCCGAGCTCGCCGGCATCGGCTGGCGCGTGATCGACGTCGATCCCGGAGGAGACGTGGCGCTCGCGAAGATTGCGCGCCGCGCCGGGACGCTCGCGGTCGTGCGCGTCTCGCGCGAAGGCGACGGCATCGAGGTCTGGGTCGGACCGGAGGTCGCGGCCGAGGCGACCAGCGAGTGGATCGACGTCGAGCCCGGCCTGCCTTCGACGGCGGTCGTGCGCGCGGTCGAGGCGCTGCGCGCCCGCTTCCTCGAGCTCGGAATCGAGCCGGAGTCGCACGCGGAGTCGCACGCTGGCCCCGCGCCGGACGCAGCACGGGCCCCCGCCGAGCGTGCGCCGCGCCCACCCGCAACGCCGCCCGCGAGCGAGCGCGCACCCGCAGCTTCGGTGCAGCCGAGCCCGAAAGTTCCGGACCCGGGAGCGATTTCGACGCCTCCGCTGTGGCTGCGCGCGCAGGGGGCCGTGCTCTACAGCAGCGGCGGGCTCGGTCTCACGCCCGAGATCGCGCTGGGCGGGCAGCTCAGCCTCTATCGAGCCTGGTCGGTAGGAGCCGAGTTCTGGTTCCCGCCGCTGACCACGGAGGTCGAGGGCGACGCCGGCAGCGCGCGCGTGCGGCTATTGGTTGCCGCGCTTTCGAGCGAGTATCGCTGGCTGACGGGGCCGCTCGGTGCCGGCCTCGGGGCGGGGGTCGCCGTGACGCGTCTCGACTTCGAGGGGGCGCCGGCCAGCGACTACCAGGCCCGCGAGGCCGACGTCGTCGCCTGGTTACCCTTCGCCCGGGCCCTGCTCTCGCTGCGGATTTCGCGGCGTTTGCTGGTGCGGCTCGACACCGCCGCCGGCCCCTCGTTTCCTCGAGTGGAGCTGCAATTTGCCGGGGAAAAGGTGGCCGATTGGGGCCGGCCGCTGGTGTTTGGCGGGCTGGGGTTGGAGTGGGGCGTCGGCGACTGACTCGAAAACCGCTCGGGCTGCGACTAGATATGCCGGCGTGACTGCGTCGTCCCTGATCCTCGCCGCCGATGTCGGCGGTACCAAGACCAACATCGCGCTCTTCGACCTGGAGCGTCCCGGTACGCTGAAGGACCAGATCGTGCACCGCGAGAGCGTGCCCAGCACCGCTCACGCCGGGCTCGGCGACTTGGTCGAGCCCTTCCTCGAGAGCGCAGGCAGGGTTGGCGCGGGAGCTCCGGCGGTTGCTTGCTTCGGATTGCCGGGGCCAGTGGTGCATGGCGCCTGCGAGACACCGAACCTGCCCTGGCGCGTCGTGGCCAGCGACGTGTCACGCCGGTTTTCGATCCCCGAGGTGCTGCTGCTGAACGATCTCGAAGCCACGGCGCACTCGGTCTCGGCGCTCTCGGCGTCGGAGCTCGTGCGGCTCAGCGACGCCGAGCAAGCGGAAGCCGGGCGTCCGCGCGCGCTGGTGGCCGCCGGCACGGGCCTCGGCATGGCCATCCTCGTGCCCGACGGGTTGGCCTTCCGCCCGCTCGCGTCCGAGGGCGGGCACGTCGAGTTCGCCCCGCAAACCGAGGTCGAGCTCGAGTTGCTGCGCTTTCTGCAGCGCGATCTGGAGCACGTCAGCGTCGAGCGCGTGGTCTCGGGTCCCGGGCTCGTGCGCGTGTACGAGTTCTTCGCCGAGCGCGCAGACACCGCAAAGAACCCAGCGCTTGCCGAGCGGATCGCCGCTGCGCCCGCCGAAGCGCCGGCGCTCGTCTCGCAGGCCGGGTCGGCGGGCGAATGCCCGGCATCCGCCGCAGCGCTCGAGCTCTTCGTCAGCGTTTACGGCGCGGTGGCGGGCAACCTGGCGCTGACGGCCTATGCAACCGGCGGCGTGTACGTCGCGGGCGGCATCGCACCCAAGATCTTGCCGGTGTTGCAGCGCGGCGGCTTCTTGCGCGCGTTCAACGCCAAGGGGCGCCTCGCTTCTCTCACGCGGCGCGTCCCGGTGCACGTCGTGTTGAACGAAGAAGCACCGCTGTTCGGCGCGGCCGCTCATGCCGCGCGCTGCCTGTCGCGTTAACCCTCCGCTTTGGGCGGGGCGGCTGCGGGGGGCTCGGCCGGATCGCTGAACGGCTCGGACAGCTTGGCGACCTGATCGAACAACGCGGGGTGCTCGACCAGCTTCCGGAAGATCTTCCACAGCGCGGGATCGGCGAGGCGCGCCTGGCCGGTCTTGGCTGCCGCCTTGCCGCGCGGTGCGCGCACGATCGCCGACGGACCCTTGGCGCGGAGCGCCGCCATCGCCGTCACGTAGCGCTTGGTCGGAAACAGCTCCCCGGCCTCCCACGCCGTCACCTCTTTGGGATCGACGTTGAGAGCGGTCGCGAGCTCCTTCGCCGTACACGACAGCTCCTTGCGGAGCTTCTGGATCTCTTCGGGCTGCACGCTGGGCCGGACGATAGCACGGGCTCGAAGCGCACAACTCGCTCGCGGGCGCGGCCGAGCAGGGGAGTATGGAGCGCGTTTTTGCCGCCGTCGGAGCGGGTTTTTGGGTCGCGTTCGCCGGTTGCTCGGCGCCCGTCGAGCCGCCGCCGCTGCGGGCGCGGCCGGAGGTTCTGGCCGAGCCGTTGTTGGATGGGCACCTCGCCCGCTCGCCCGGATTTCGTCTGAAGGCGGGCTCGGGCGATCCGGTGTTACCTCGCGAGCTCTCGCTGTGGACGGGGGAGCTCAGCGAGGCACAGCTCTCGCGGCTGCGTCGCGGTGACGTGCCGGCCACGCTCGTCGACCGCGCCGTCCCCGCGCTCGCGTGGGCGGAGGCCGACGGCGCTCGCCTGCGTCCGAGCGTGCTGCTCCAAGAGGCCGCCCGCGTGACACTGCTCTCGGCGAGCCTCGGCAAGCTCGGCGAGTGGCAGGTCGGCGGCGGCCCGGCGCTCGAGCGCAGGTTCCCGGCGTCCGGCGCTCCGGGCGCGGGTTTCGCCTTGTTGTGCGGCGACGAAGCTCCGGGCGGTGCCTGGGAGCTCCCGCTCGAGCCCGGGCAGGCGAGGGCGGAGCTCGAGCCCGGCTTCGGCAGTTATCAGGGAGAGCCTTGCGTGGCCGTGCGCTGGACCGCGACGAGCGCGGGGCCGTTCGTGCTCCCGCCTGAAATCGAGGGTTTCTCGCTGGATCCCGAGCCGTACGTCGCGGGGGAGGGAGCGCCGGAGCCGCTGCTCGAGGTTGAGTGTCTCGCTGGCGAGCTGCCGCTCGGTCCGCTGTGCGCCGCGGTAGAAGACGATCGGTTGGTGTTGACCACCGGCAGCGAGGGCCTCTTGCTGCGTGCCGCCTTGCCCGCAGGGGTGGAGCTCGCTCCGGCCCTGCCGGGCTCGGTGCTGCGCGGCTTCGAGCCCGACACGCCACAATCGCTCGCGATTTCGTTAATCACCCTACAGGGTGATGAGGTCGCGTTCGAAGTCGAGTTTCGCACGGCGCCGGCGCGCGTGCGCTGGGTGCTGAACGAGGTGCTAGCGAACCCGCTCGGCGCCGAGCCCGCCCAGGAGTGGGTGGAGCTCGTCAACGCCAGCGCGGCGTCCGCGAGCCTCGCGGGCACCTCGCTCGCGGACGCGGGCGGGCAAGTGCCGCTGCCGGACTTCGTGGTCGAGCCCGGCGAGTACGTGGTGCTCGTCTCCGACGCGTTCGGGGAGTCGCCACAGGACGTGCCGCTCGACCCAGCCGCACGCCAGATCCACCTGCCGCAGCTCGGAAAGAGCGGTCTCTCGAACAGCGGCGAGCCGCTCGAGCTGCGCGCGGCCGACGGCAGCGTGCTCTCGCGTTTTCCGGCGCTGCCGGCCAAGCGCGCGGGCGTCAGCCTGGCTCGACGCAGCCTCGACTCGCCGGACACGGACAGCGCCGAGTTCGGCGAGCACGCCGCTCCCGGCGCGTCACCCGGAGCGCCGAATCAATTGCGCTGATCCGCTGGTAAGCGCGGAGCAGGACGGCGCGGCGCGTCCAGGGGCCGAGGCGGCTCCGCGGCGGGCGCGCTCACGGCGCCGGGCTTCGGCCGCGCCGGCGGCGTCTCCGCCAGACCTTGTCCAATCGAGATGCCGAGCGCCGCGCCGAGGATCAGCGGGCCCTGGTGCTTGCGCCGGCGAACGCCGTTCATGTCCCGGAAATCGTCATGCGCGAGACGCGCAGCGTGGGGCTCGCGGTGCTGGTCTTGAGCACGAGATCGTCGCCGACCGCGTCGATGCCCTTCAGCATCGCGTCGAGGTTCGACGAGATCGTGACCTCGCTCACGGGGAACGCGAGCTGACCGTTTTCGATCCAGAAGCCTGCGGCGCCGCGCGAGAAATCGCCGGTCACGGCGTTGAAGCCGAAGCCCATCAGATCCGTCACGTAAAGCCCGGCTGCCGTGGATTGGATGAGCTCGGCCACCGGTGTGGTTTTTTCGCCCTTGAGCAGGAAATTGGTCGTGGAGGGGCCGATGCTGCCGCCGCCGCGCGAAGCCGAGCCGGTCGAGCCGCGGCCGAGCTTCTTGGCGCTGTAGGTGTCGAGCAAGAAGGTCTGGAGCACGCCGGCGTCCACGACCACATTCTTGCGCGAAGCCAGGCCTTCGCCGTCCCAGGGACGAGAGCCCGGCGCGCGCGGGATCAGCGGATCGTCCACGAGCGTGACGAGCGGGCTCGCGACCTGGGTGCCTTCGCGGTCGAGCAGGTAGCTCGACTTTCGCCACAGCGAGCTCCCGAGGATGCAGCCGGCGAAGCTGCCGATCAGCGAGCGCGCGACGTCCGGATCGAACACGACCGGTGCTTCGGTGGTGGCGACCTTGCGCGGGCCGAGCTTTTTCAGCGTGCGCTGGGCGGCCTCGCGCCCCACGGCGTCCGCGGGCTCGAGCGCAGAGAAGTGCCGGGCACCGGTCCAGTAGTGACCGCGGCGCTTCTTGCCCCCCTCGTCTTCGACGACGGGGGCGACGCTGAGCGAGGCGTACGAGGTCCGGAGCGCACCGGAGAAGCCGCCGGACAGCACCATCACCGAAACGCCGCTGCTGCGCCCGAAGCTCGCGCCCTCGCTGAGCTTGAGCCGAGGG
>JAICQO010000096.1 GCA_025937835.1 Polyangiaceae bacterium | reverse complement strand
GCAGGACCGGCGTTCCCTGGCGGGATCGAGCGTCATGCTCCAGCCATCGGCCCCACCTCGGCATCGGTTGCGCTTCTTCGGGCACGGGCACGTTTACGGCCACGTTCACGGGGCCATCGTCCAATTCAGGGACAGGCCCTAAATTTCGCGCGCCTGTCGCGGCAGGCGGGGTTTGGCATCTAGGATTCGATATTAAATAATAATATCATATTCTTACGTGCGATTCGCTAGCCCCGTGGGTTGCGCAGCTAGCACGCGTTGAACTTGGAGAGCCACCGAGATCGAGAACTTTAACTTCTCGTAGCGAGAGATTAAACTTCTCGCATGGCTTTCTCGTCAAAGTCCCTCGAAGCAGCCCTGGAAGTGCTCGGCGAGCTGCTGACCGATCGCGGCGACAGGGTTGAAGTTGTTGCGATCGGAGGCGGCAGTCTTTTGCTGCTCGGCCTGATCGAGCGTCCCACCAAGGATCTGGACATCGTCGCGCTCGTAGCCGGAGGCGCATACGTATCCGCAAACCCGCTTCCGGACTTCCTCACGAGTGCGGTTCATGATGTCGCGGCGGCCACTGGTCTCCGTGCGGACTGGATCAACGGGGGACCAACGAGTTTGCTCGATCTCGGACTCCCTGAGGGATTTGCGCAGCGAACGACGACTCGGCACTTCGGTGGTCTCATAGTTCACCTTGCTGGACGGCTAGACCAGATCTTCTTCAAACTCTACGCGAGCGTCGATCAAGGCCCGAGCAGCAAGCACGTAGCCGACCTGGCTCGGCTGAAGCCCTCGTCGAGCGAGCTTGTAGAGGCGGCAGCTTGGTGCAGAACTCATGATCCATCGGAAGGATTCGCACAACAGCTGCGCCTCGCGCTGCACGCTCTCGGGGGCGGAGATGAACGCTAGAACGGAGCTAGTCGAAGCCTTGCTCGACAGCGCTTGGCGACAGTGGACGACTTTGGGCGTCGCGGGCGTGGAAGCAGCGGGGGTCGTGGCCGTCGATCTGGAGGCTTTGCTGCTGTTGACGGCGTCGCTTTTCGCGGACGACCCGCGTCTTCGCGACGAGGTGCTCGACTGGTGCGTGAGGTCCCATCGTCTCATCTCCAAGCCAAGGCTCAAGCAACTGGTCAAGCTCGCGAGTGCGGGTACCCAGGCCGCTTTTCAGCCATTTGCTCGCGCTTTGCAGCGCCATGTGGGAGGTACGTGGCCGGCGGTGGCGGGACCAGAGTCCGAAGCCGGTTGGGGCCAACTCAGCGGTAAGTCGCATGCACCCGATCTCGAGCAACCTGCGCTGCTGAACCTGAAGCTGCGGGCTCTCTTCGGGGTCGGAGCTCGGGCGGACGTGATCACGGCACTTCTGAATTGGCCAGCACCGGACTTTGGAGCCGCCGACCTCGTGTTCGTCGGTTACACCAAGCGAAACTTGGCCGACGCGCTCGACGCGCTCGCAGCGGGCGGGTTGCTGGCTTCCACGCGTGTCGGAAATCGAGTCAGGTTCTCATGGCGCAGACGAGGCGAGCTCTGCCGAGTGATCGAACCGCTGCCCAAGACGATCCCGCGCTGGCCGCCGATCAGCCGAGTGCTCGCTGGATTTCTGGAGTTTCTGCTCAGGACACAGGGAAAGTCCGAGCGTGTGTCGGTCGTCGAGGCTGTTCGCGAGTTGGATAGACTCAGCCCGGATCTTAGAACACTGGGTTTAGAACCACCGCGCGCCGCAAGCGCCCCGGTTGAATGGGCCCAAGTCGTCGAGTGGATGCTGTCGAACGCCCGCGAGCTAGCCCGCCAGCCAGCCAGGGGCGCGACGCCGGTGCGCTAGCCCCCGAGCGCCATCTCGATGCGTTCCGCGTGGCTCTGAAAGCCGCACGCCTGCGCTTGCTGCGCGAGTTCGAGCAGGCGCGCTCGGGTGGCGTCGTTTTTGCTACCGCGTTGCCAGGCGCTCAGCTGGCGCGCCCACTCGCAGAAGAAGCTGCCCCAGGCCACTCCGGTGGGGTGGGTGTAGGCTTCGAGGCGGGCGACGTGCTCCTCGAGTCGATCGTGGTCCTGGTGATCGAGGCAGTCGCTGAAGACGTCGCAGGAGAAAGTGTAGAGGCAGTGGGAGACGAGCGGGCTGTTGGCGAGGACGCGCGCGGCCTCGTCGTAGAGCATGCGGCGGCGTGCCGCATCGCGGCAGCAGGCAAGCATGGCTCCCAGCACGTTGAGCGAAGAAAACGGCGCGTCGGGACCGGAGCAACTCTCGTACACGGCGTCGAGCTCGCGATCGGCGTCCAGCGTGTTGCCCTGCGCGACGCGCGCTTGAATCACGCTGGCTCGGGCCAACTGGCCCAGGCGCTGGCGGCCGGAACGCCGCGCGGCCTCGACGGTCTGGCGCGCGACCGACTCGAGCTCGCGCGGCGTGACGGTCAGGCGCTGAACGAACAGGGCGGCCGAGCGCGCGACGGATTCCGCGGGAAGATCCAGCTCTTCGTGAGCTTGCTCGGCGTAGCGCAAGATGCTGGCGACTACCCCCGGCACGTCGTCGAGCGAAAGCAGTCGACACAGCTCGGCCATGATTCGATTCACCCGGGCCAGCTGCGCGAGGTCGAGCCCGTCGGCCAGCGACGCGCACGCCTCGAAGTGAGCCTTGGCGCGGTGCACGTCGCCTTGGACGTAATAGGCGTCGCCGAGCCCGCTGAGGGCACGGGCTTCGGCGCGCGGCGATCGGGCTTGTTGGGAGTGGTTCAGAGCCCGAAGGTGTGCGGCGAGGCACTCTTGGACGCGGGCACGAGGGAAGAGCACGTTGCCCCGCAGGTAGTGAATGTGTGAGAGCCCGTCGTGATCGTCCGAGCGGGTGGCTGCCTCGGCGGCGTCGAGCGCGCTCATGGCTTCCGCGTCTCGCGGAGTGCCGCGCAGACACTCGGCCAGCGAGACCCAGGCGCGGGCGGTTTGCTTGTCGCTCGTGGCGACGGCCAGCGCGTCGCGCGCGGTCTGTTCGGCCGCATCACGTTGACCGAGCCGCTGGAGCAGGCGGACGCGCGTGTTCAGCAGGGTGAACGAGAGCTCCGGATCGGCGGCGAGGGCCAGGCCGCGTTCGGCGAGCTTCAACGCCTCGGCCACACGCTCGCGCCGATCGGCAGCTTCGGCGGCTGCCAAATAGGCCGCTGCGGCGCCCGGGTCGGTGGCGCGCTCGAGGTGTTCGGCAGCGAGCGCGAGATCCGTGGGTCTCACCACCTCGGCGGCCTTGACGTGCAACGAGCGGCGCGCTGCGGGGGGCAGGGTTTCGTACACGGCGTCACGAATCATGGCGTGCGAAAACATGAACTTGCCTGCACCCTGTCGGATCAGGACCTGTCGGATCAGACCCGAGCGCAGCAAAGCCTCGGTGGGCACGTCGCCTTCGATGAGCTCTCGCAGCCCGCTGAGCTCGAACCGTTGCCCGAGCACGGCGGCGCCGCGCAGGGCTGCGGCTTCTCGCGGAGCGAGCTGGTCTACCCGGGTCTGAACCACCACGTGGATCGAGGGCGTCAGGTGCACGGGCCGCTCGGCACGCAGGATCTGCTCGAGAAACAAGGGGTGCCCTCCGCTGCGACGTACGGCCTCACTGACGCGGTTCTCGTCGGTGATGGCGAGCGTTTCCGCGAGCTGCCGGCTCTCGGCTCCCGTGAGCGGCCCTAGATCGAGGCTGAGTACGGCCGAGCTCCTGAGGGCTCCACGCCATCGGGAGCTCTCGGCGCTGAGCTCGCGCCTCGAGGTGACCACCAGCAATAGCGGGCCGGTGTGCGCGAGGTTCAGCAGCGCCGCCAGTTGGTCGAAGGCGACCTCGTCGGCCCAGTGCAAGTCCTCGATGCCCACGAGCGTGGGCCCCTCGGCGATTTCACGCTGCCAGAGCTCGAGCCAGAGCTCCCGTTGCCGCGCCGCGCGCGCCTCCCGCACGCTCTGGTCGGCGGCTTCGGCAGGGTGGTGATCGTCGAGGTTGGCCAGGTCGAGCAGCAGCACGTGGTCGCGCGAGCTCGCGGGGCCGTTCGCTTCTGCGGACGCGGCGGCGCGCCGGAGCAAGAGCCCCCGTGTCAGCTGTGCCACCACGTCGCGCTCGTTGCGGCGCCCGAAATCCAGCGCCGCCGCGCGGTGGATGCGGAAGCCCTCGCGTTCGGCCAGGGCCGCGAGTTCTTCGAGCAAGCGAGTCTTGCCGATGCCGGCTTCGCCGCGGATACGCACGAGCTGGCCGAGCTGGCTCTGCTGGCACGCTTGCAGGGTGGTTCGCAGCACCGCGAGCTCACGGGCGCGCCCCACGAAAGCCGTGCGCGCCGCCGTCTCGGAGCCTTCCGGATGGCGTCCGAGCACCCAACCGCTGACCTTCCCGTCGGCGTCTCGTTGCGGCAGCGGCTTCACGCCGCGGCAGAAGGCCGTATTGCTCAATGCCTGTCGCACGCTCTCCGAAACGGCGATGGTGCCCGCTTCGACGACACTAGCAAGGTGCAGCGCCTGGCTCACGGCCTCGCCCATCACGGTGGGCGTCCCGTCCGTTCGCGTGACCACGACTTGCGCCAGCGAGACTCCAAAGCCGGCGCCGGGCGTGAGTGCTAGCATGCGCTGGGCGGCCGCCAGAGCGCGTAGCGCTTCGCTGCCCTGAGAGCGCACCACACCGAACACTGCCAGCACGCTGTTCGTCGTACGGCGCAGCACCAGCCCCCCGTGCTCGCGGACCGCGGACGCAGTGGCTTCGGCGTGCTCCTCGGCTGCGCCCGTTTCGTGCTTGGCGACCGCCAAGACCGCGACCACTCGCAGCTGGGTGCCCGTTTCTGCTTCGGGCGCTACCGACGGAGCGGCGCTGGGTGCCCGCCGGTTGCGCAGTTCGGCGAGTAGCTCGACGGTGGCAGCGCCGGGGCCGTGCCCGAGCTCTCGCTCCAACACCTGACGGCAATTTTCGTACTGGTCGAGCGCATCGCCCAGGCGCCCCTGCTCTGCGTAGAGTTGCATCAGCAGGCAGTGCGCGGCTTCGTGCAGCGGATCGAGGGAGACCATGCGCATGGCGCTCTGCGTTGCGCCTTCGAGGTCGGCGGCGGCGCGTTGCATCTCGAGCACCCTGTTGATCGCGGAGATCGCGCGCTCCCTGAGCCGCTTGCGCTCGCCGAGCAGCCAGTCGTCGAAGGCGTCGGCGCGCGAGTGGAAGCCTTCGAGCAGCTCGCCGCGGTAGAGCGTGATGGCGCGCTCGAGATCCTCTCGCTTCGGAGTGCTCGAGAGCCGCTCGAACTCGAGCACGTCGATGCGGGCCGCCCCCGGGTCGACGTGGATTTCGTCACGGGTCGTCACGAACAGCTCGTCGGGCAGATCGCGCCGGAGCACGCTCAGGGCTTGGCGCAAGCTCTTGCGTGCGTGCTCTTCTTGCGACACCTCGCCCCAGAGCAGACGAGCCAGCGTGTCGCGCTGCTGCGGCCTGCCGGCTTTCACCGACAGGTAAGCCAGCAGCGCGCGGGCCTTGCGAGCGGTCACCGAAATACCGTGGCTGCCCGGGGCGGAGAGCTCGAATTCACCCAGGAGGCGGATGTCGGCGGTCACGCTGCGAGCTTAGCAAGGTTCGCCCGCCGAGCTCCAGCGCGGGAAATCGCGTCGCCGCAGCGGTTTGCCGCTTTTGACGCTTCTTTGACGCTGTGCCGGCGCGGGCTTTGGCGTCGATCCCCCAAGCTGGTTCGTGAAAGGAGTCACACCATGAATACCAGCTTGCTAGAGACCGAGGTCGAGGTTCGAAGGATGTCCCGGGCGATCGAAGCCCGGGTGACCGCCAACGCGACACCCGATGAAGTCGCCGGCTGTCTTCGCGAATTCGGCTACGTCATCATCGAGGGGCTCGCGCCGGAGACGACCCGGCAGGCGGAGCGGGAGCTCGGGCCCTACTTCGATCGCGCGCCGGCCGGCACCGGGAGCTTCACCGGTGAGCGCACCCAGCGCATCGCGCGCCTGGTAGCCCGATCCGCGGCCTGCCGCGAGCTCACGCTGCACCCGTTGGTGCTCGAGGTCGTCCGGCAACTCTTCGAGGGGCAGTGCTACCACGCGCAGCTCACCATGACCCAGGCGATTCGCGTCCTTCCCGGCGCGGCAGCGCAAGGCTTGCATCGCGACGACAACGTGTTCCCGTTTCTACACCCCCGGCCTCCGAGCGTCTTGTTCGGCATGTGGGCCTTGTCCGATTTCGACGCCGACAACGGCGCCACGCGGCTGATCCCCGGCAGTCACCGCTGGGGTGACGAAGAAGCCCCCCACCAGCAGCTGGCGATCGCCGCCGAGATGTCACCTGGATCGCTCTTGATCTGGGAAGGCGCCACGTATCATGGCGCGGGGGCCAACCGCACGAGTCAGCGTCGAACGGGGGCGCTGATCGGATACAGTCTGGGCTGGCTGCGTCAGTTCGAAAACCAATACCTGGCCGTGCCCCCCGAACTGGCTCGGACGCTGTCCCCCGTGCTGCAGGAGCTGATCGGATACAAGAACCATGGCTATCTCGGCACGTACGAAGGTATCGACGCTCGCGAGCTGCTCGCGACACCGGGCGTGGAACTACCCGCCCCCGTCGATCACTTCACGCCGGAGCTCGAGACGAAACGGCGCGAGCGTCACTGATGAATGCACCGCTACTGCACCCGCCCGAGGTGGCCGGCGGTGCGCTGAGCCAGCGAGCCCGGGCGGCGCCGGGTGCAGTGACCTCAGTGTTTCAAGATTTTCGCGATCTTGTCGCGAACGTCGGCAAGTTTGAACGGTTTGGTGATGTAGTGGCGCGCGCCGTACTGAATGCCCTTGATCACGTCCGCGGGGCGATCTTTCGCGGTCACGAACACGATGGGCACCTTGCCGAGGCCCTCGAGCTTGCGCACCAGGCGCGAAACCTGCAAGCCGTCGATCCCCGGCATCATCACGTCGAGCAGCAGCAGGTCGGGTCGGAGCTTGGTGGCCATCGAGAGCGCTTCGTGGCCGTTGCGCGCCAGGCTCACCTCGTAATCGAGGCTCAAGGTCTTGACCAAGAGCGCCGCAATCGCGTCGTCGTCTTCGGCCACGAGGATTCGTTTGCGAGGTGCCTGATCCGTCATCCGTTGCACACCTTGACGCAAAAGCGGGCGTCGTCCAAGTCCGAATGGTCGCGGCGGAAAGCCGGGCCGGGGCAGCGGGGCCTGAGTCCTTCGTGGTGTGGGAGAGGGTCCCTGGAGCCGCGCTAGTTGGCGTCGGCCATCAACCCGTTCACACGTTCGATCAATTCGGCTGGGGAAAATGGCTTGCGCAGGAGCTCTACGTCCGCTCCTTGCAGGCCCCGTTCTTGCAACGCCTGCTCGGCGTACCCCGAGACGAAAAGTATGGGCACAGAGCCCATGCGCGCCAGGAGCTTCTCCGCGAGGTCGAACCCGGACATGGCGGGCATCACCACGTCGGACACGATGAGGTCGAACGTTCCATTCGCTTCTGCCAGCGCGAGCGCTCGAGCTGGAGTCTCGGCGGTCGTGACGTGGTACCCGGCAGCGCGCAAGGCCCGCACGCTGACGGCGCACACGGAAGCATCGTCTTCTACCAAGAGCACGCGCGCGCCCGAGCTTGCCGCGCGGACTTTGGGTGGTGGCTGCTGTGATGTCGTGAGCTGCCCCTGCACGGGGAGCCACAGGCGCACCGTGGTGCCCCGCTCGGGTCGACTCTCGAGCACGACGCGACCCTTGGCGCGCTGCAGGATTCCGAAGACCGTCGACAAGCCGAGCCCGGTACCGTCCCCGCGTTGCTTGGTGGTGAAGAAGGGTTCGAAGGCCTTTTCGGCGACTTCTGGGCTCATGCCCGAACCGGTGTCTTCGAAGGTCAGCTCGACGTATTCGCCCGCAGCGAGGGTGCCGAGCAGGCCGTGACCGGGGGTGAGCTGCACGACGCGCGTGGCGATCACGAGCCTGCCGCCTTTGGGCATCGCGTCGCGGGCGTTCACTGCCAGGTTGACGATGATCTGCTGCAGCTGACCGGCGTCGATCAGCACCGTGCGGTCGGGTGCTTCGAGGCGTACCTCGCTCTGCACGTTGGGCCCTAGCAGGCGCTCGAGCATACGCAGCGATGCCGAGACGACCGCGTCCACTTCGAGCGGCGCGGCGTGACCCTCGTCCGCCCGCGCGAACGTCAAGAGCTGACTGGTCAGAGCCTTGGCTTGCAGCGCGGCGTCGCGCAGCGCGCCGAGATCTTTGCGCGCCGTTTCGTCGCTTTCGAGTACCGGCTCCAGAAACTCTGCCGAACCCAAGATCACGGTCAGTAAGTTGTTGAAATCATGCGCCACACCGCCCGCGAGTCGGCCCAAGCTCTCGAGCCGCCGCGCCTGGCGCAACTCGGCATCCAACTCGCGTTGTTCGGTGACGTCGCTGCCGACGAGCAACAGGCGCGTGGCGTTGCCGTCGTCGTCGCGATGAAAGACCGAAACGGCCAGCTCGATCGTGCGATGCTGGCCAAGCGCGGTGGTGAGCTGCAGCTCCTGCCGGCCTGTCCCGTCGCTCAGGGCTCGTTCACAGGCTGCGCGCGCGACTTCCCACAGTTCGACCACCGGGGGTTCGCCCAAGAGCAGCCGGTAGGTTCGATTCGCGTGGATCACGCTGCGGCGGATGGGATCGAAGACCAGCACCAGCTGGGGCAGCGCGTCCTGGACGGCGTCGAGCTGGGCGCGGGTGCGTTCGAGTGTGGATCGCACGCGTTCGATCTCGCGCAAATCCAGAATGCTGGCGCGAACGCCCGGCCCGAACTCGAGATCGACCCTCGCCAACCAGATGCGGCATGGCAACAGCTCGCCGTCACCCGCGATGTGGATCCAGTCGAACACCGGGTTCTGCCCAGCCAACGCCTCGCCGATGTAGCCACGCGAGGACTCTTCGGTGGTGCGGCCGTCTGCCTGAGTGGGGGGGCTCAGATCTTTGGGCCCGACCTGCAAGAGGTGCTCGCGTGACAGCTTGAAGAGCGCGCAGGCGTTGTCATTGACATGGATGAACTTGCCCGTGTCGGGGGCGAGCACGCAGTAAGCGTCGGGCGAATGCTCGACCAGCTGCCGGTAACGCGCCTCGGAACGTTCGAGGGCCGTGCGCGCGGCGTGCCGTTCCGTGATGTCGATCACGATGCCGCCGATCGCGGTGATGCTTCCGCTGTCGTCCCTGAGCGCGAACTTGGTGCAATGCCCGACACGCAGCTCGCTCCGGCTCGGTGCCAGGTCTTCCGTGTCGATGGTCTGTCCGGTTTCGAGCACCAGCCGATCGTTCTTGACGAAGACCTCCGCGATCTCGGGCGGGAACAAGTCGTAGTCCGTGCTTCCGAGCACCGCTTCGCGTTCGAAACCGCAGAACACCAGGTAGGCGTCGTTCACGTACACGTAGCGGCCCTCGACGTCCTTGGCGAAGGCCAGCACCGGCGCCTTCCCGATCAGCTCCTGGATGTACTGAAGGTCGGACACGCGACTCTAGAGTGTGCCCCAGGACGCGGAAAATCCCAATGGTCGGCGAGTTGGGGCCGGGGGCCGGGCCAGCGCATCGCGGTTTCAAGCAAAGCTCGAACGCTTGCTGCGGGCGCCGAGTGTCGATAGAGGAGTGTGAATGTCGTCCCCGCGCGTCGTCTCGCTTTTGCCGAGCGCTACCGAAATCGTGGGCGCGCTCGGGTTGTCGGAGTTGCTCGTCGGCGTCACTCACGAGTGCGACGCGTGCCCCGATGCTGACGGCATGCGGCGGTTGCTCGCGCGCGGTGTGGAGCGCGTCACGCAGTCGGAGATCCAACCGCACGCCATGACGCAGCAGGCCATCGACCGGGCGGTCAAGACCTCGTTGTCCGAGGGGCTCTCGCTGTACGCTCTCGACGAAGGTGCGCTCGTCCGCGCGCGGCCCAGCGTGCTGCTGACGCAGGCGCTGTGCAGCGTCTGCGCACCCGACTACGCGGGCGTTCAGCAATTCTGTGAGGGCATGGCCGCGCGCCTGATGGGTGATGCTGACTCCGCGCCCGAAGTCGTGAATTTGGAGCCGTCCACGTTGGCGGAGGTGGGGGAGACGTTCGTGACGGTGGCGGCGGCCTGCGGGGCGCCCGAGCGTGGCGCGGTGCTGAAGCGCGAGCTCGAGCAGAAGCTCGAGGCGGTCCGCGCAGCGGTTCAGGGGCAGCCTCAGCCCCGAGTGCTCTTGCTCGAGTGGCTCGATCCGCCCTTCAACGCCGGGCACTGGGTGCCCGAGCAGATCGAAGCCGCGGGCGGCAAGCCGGTGGCCACCTGCGCGGCGAGCAAGTCGAAGCAGCTGTCCTGGGAAGCGATCGAGTCCGCGGATCCGGACGTGATCGTGGTGGCCTGTTGCGGTTTCGACCTCGCGCGCAACCGAGACGACGTCGCTGCGCTGCTTGCGGGTGATGCCACCGGCAGTCGAAGCTTCGCCTCCTTGCGGGCCGTCCGCGCCGGGCGCGTGTACGCGCTCGACGGCAACCGCTACTACGCTCGCCCCGCGCCGTCCCTCGCGGAAGGCGCAGCCGTGCTCGCGCGCGTGATTCATGCGGAGAATCCCGCGGTAGTGACGCGCTTGGGCCAGCTCCTGCATCACGGCATCCCCTGGCTCCCTGCCGAAGGGTCGGCGTGGGCAAGCGTGGCGCTGCCGACCTCCGCTGCGCGTGTCGCGGCGAGCCCCCCCGCGTGCGGCTTTGCGGAGCTGCACGAGCAGGCGTGTGCGCTGGGGCAGCTGAGCTACCTGGATCCGGCGACGGGCTACCGCGTGTTCACCCGGCTCGGTCTCGAGCGACGCGGCAGCTGCTGTGGCTGCGGTTGCCGGCATTGCCCCTACGGCCACGTCAGCGTCACGGACAAGGCGGCGCGCATTCAGCAACCGGCGTTCTTGCACCGCCGCACCACGGCAGGCGACGAGCCACGCACTCGGCACGTGCTGTTCTGGTCGGGAGGCAAGGATTCGTTCCTGGCTCTCCGGGCCTGGCTGCGCGCCCGCCGCGCCGACGGCTCGATGACCGCCGAGCAAGCGCTGGGGTCGGTGCTGCTCTTGACGACGTTCGATGCGAAGACGCGCGTGGTGGCGCACCAAGAGTTGTCGATCTCCGATGTTCAACGTCAGGCGCGCGCCCTCGACCTCGACCTGTTGGGGGTGCCACTGCACCCCGGCATGGCGTACCTCGAGCGTGTGCAATCGGGGCTTGCTCGCGTCGCTGCTGACGCCGGCGCGGTCGGCTCGCTGGTATTCGGTGACTTGCACCTCGAGCACGTCAAGGCCTGGCGCGACAGCGAGCTCGGCGGACTCGGCTATCGGCTCGACTACCCGCTGTGGCGCTTGCCAGAGCAAGCCTTGCTCGACGACCTGTGGGCGAGCGGCGTGCCCTGCGTCCTCTCGGCCTGCCCCGGGAAACCGCAGGGGCCGCCGGTTGCCGGGATCGCAGTAGGCCGGCTCTTCGACGCCGAGCTCGTGCGCCTGCTCAGGGACGCCGGTTGGGACGCATTCGGCGAAGCGGGAGAGTTCCACACGCTGGCGCAGGTATGGCTGACGTCACCGGCTCGCGCGCTCGGGGTCGAGGCCGCGGGGCCTCTCGAGGCGCTGCCTGCCGAGCGTGGCGAGCAGTGACTGACGGGGCGAATAGCGCTACTCTTGGCGCCGGGTCGGTTGCCGGCCAGCTTTCTCCAAGGTTCACACTTTCATGAATCCCAAAACGCCCGGGACGTCGGTCCCGGTAACCGAGCGGCTGCGCGCCCTCGTTCAGCGTGCTCAGCCGTTCGTCCTCGAAAATTACGGTCTCGATACCAGGGCGTTGGGTATCTACCGCATCTGCCTGGGCGCGATGCTGCTGTACGACCTCGGCTCACGCGCGATGTACATGACCGCGCACTACACCGACGACGGGTTCATGCCGCGCGAGCGCTTGCTGGGGGGTTGGTCCAATGCGCTCTTTTACTCGTTCCACAATTATGGCGGCGATCTCACCAGTCAGACGCTGTTGTTCGGTTTTGCGGCGGTCGTAGCCTGCATGCTGCTCGTGGGGTACCAGACGCGGGTCGCCACGATTCTTTCGTACATTCTGCTGACCTCGGTGCAAGGTCGTAACTATCTGATCCTGCAGGGCGGCGACGACATCCTGCGCACGATGGTGTTCTGGTCGATGTTCGCGCCGCTGGCCGCGCGCTTTTCGGTCGACGCGGTGCTGCGCGCGCGCCACCCCGAAGCTTCCGCGGTGCCGATCCGCGTGGTTTCGCTGGGAACGCTCGCGCTCGCCAGTCAGCTGCTCGTGATGTACCTGGTTTCCGGTCTCTTGAAGTCGGGGCCCGCGTGGCACCAGAACGGCAACGCCATCTCCCTGGCGATCCATCATCACGCGTTCGCGACGCCCACCGGCATCTTCGTGCGCGAGAACGTGCCCGAGTCGGTGCTGCGCGTGATGACGCACAGCGTGCTCATGCTCGAGCTGATTGGGCCCTTCCTGTTCTTCGTCCCGGTCAAGACGCACCTGTTTCGCACGCTGCAAGCGTTCCTGTTCATCGGGTTTCACTTCGGCCTGTACATGACCATGAACCTCGGCCACTTCCCGTGGGTGTGCATGTTCTGCTGGATCGTGGTGTTGCCCTCGTGGTTCTGGGACGTGCCCGTGGCGCGGGTGCTGGGCTCGTTGCGCCTGCGCGAACGCCTCGAAGACGCTTCGAGCCGCGCCGCGGGCTGGGTGCTTTCGCTAGCGCCCCGGCTCCGCTCCAACGCCGCTCCACCGCCGCCGGTGTTTGCCCCGAAGCGTTGGGCCGTCGCGCTCACGGTGATCTTGGTGGCATACATCGGGACGGGTACCGCGTATGCGGCACAGCACGGCGGCAACGTGGACGGCAAGGTGTACGAGCCGCTGTTGATGCTGCGCATGAGCGCCAACTGGGGCATGTTCGCCCCGAATCCGCCGTCCGAAAGCGGCTGGTTCGTGTTCGTCGCGAAGCAGAAGACGGGGCTCTCGATCGATCCGTGGCGAGACGGGGAGCCGGTCTCGTTCGACCCGCCGGAACTTCCCACGACCACGTATAGGGTCGAACGCTGGCGCAAGTTCTTGGACAACATCATGAACCCGCGTCACGCGGTGGTGCGCCCCTACTTTCTGAAGTGGCTCTGCAACGATTGGAACCAGGAGCACGAGGGGTCGGAGCAGATCACCGACATCGAGTTCTTTCACATGGTGCAGTCGGTGCGCTGGCCCGAGAAAGGCTACGGGCCGCTCCGCAAAGTCTCGATGGGTAAACAGCGCTGCCCGGCCGCGAAGGCCAAGAAGCAGTTCTAAGCCCGTCACACGCCGTCGCAGACCTCACTCACGACGCGGCGCAGCCAGCGCTGAGCGGCGTCCGTCTCCGTGCGCTCGTGCCATACCTGCCCGACCGTGGATTTTGGCAGCGCCAGGGGAGGCGGGTAGAGCACGAGGCCCAGTGAGCGTGCCGCCGGTTCCGCGATGCGCCGGCTCAGCGCCGCGACCATGTCGGTGTGCGCCACGAGCTGAGGCACCATCAAGAAATGCGACACGCGGGCGCCGACCCTGCGCGTCAGGCCCATGCGGCCGAGCGCGACATCGACCGAGCCCACGCTGCCAGGGCGCTGCGTCACGAGCACGTGGCTCAGCGCCAGGTAACGCTTCAGCGTGAGGCGGCGGCGCACGCTCGGGTGTCGCTGGCGTACGATGCACGCATACTCTTCCTCGAACAGCGGCTGTTCATGGTGCCCGGGCGGCAACACACCGTAGTAGCCGAGCATCAGATCGATCTCACCGGTCTCGAGAGCAGCGGGCACCTCGTGATGCCCCCAGGCGCGCACCTCGAGGCGAACGCCGGGCGCCTCGCGCTCGAGGCGGCGCAACAACGGGGGCAGCACCACGTACTCGGTGTAGTCGCTGGCCGCGATCACGAAGCTGCGGCTGCTGCCCGCCGGCTCGAAGACGCCGCTGCTCTCGAGCGCACTCTCGACGATGCCGAGCGCCTGCCGCACCGGCCCCGCGAGCGCGAGCGCACGCGCGGGGGGCACCACGCCCCGCCGGGCTCGGACGAACAAGGGGTCGCCCAGGGCCTGGCGCAGCTGCGCGAGCGCGTTGCTCACCGCGGACTGCGTCAGGCCGAGGCGCTTGGCGGCGCGCGTGACGTTCTGCTCGCGGCCCAGCACGTCGAGCACGAGCAGCAAATTCAGGTTCAGGTTCTTGATGGAGACATTCACGATAGTGATGAATTGTATCAGAAACATCCGTTTCACAAACATCTAGGGAAGCGCCAGATTCGGAGTGTCGGACGCAGAGCGCGTCCCAGAAAGGAAGATGCATCATGCAACCTGGAAACATCGCGCGGTCGGAACTCGAGGCGGCCTTGGCCACACAGCGGCCCCCGGTGCTGCTCGAAGCCCTGGATGAAGCCTACTATCGGAAGGCGCACCTCCCGGGCGCGATCGCGCTGCCGCTCGGCCGCCTCGACAGCGTGGTGCGCGAGCGCTTGCACGACAAGGCGGCGCCGCTCGTCGTCTACTGCGCGAGCAGCACTTGCAAGAACTCCGATGTTGCGGCCAGGGCGCTCTTGGCGCTGGGGTTCAGGGACGTGCGCGTGTACAGCGGCGGCAAGGCGGACTGGATGGACGGCGGCCTGCCGGTAGAAACCGGTGCCGAGTCGAGCGGCACGGCGTGATGCCTGGTGCTGGCCATCGGACGCCGTGCTAGAGCCGTGGCTCGTGGCGCACGAGCAATTGAGCGTGGGCGTGGACCTCGGTGGAACCAAGACCGAGGTCGCGCTCTTGCGCCGCTGGCCGGGGACGGCTCGGTACGAGGTTCTGGAGCGGTCGCGCGTGCCGACGCCGCAGGCCGAAGGATATGCTGCGATCGTCGAGGCCACCGCGGCGTTGGTGGAGCGCACCATCGCCGCCGCAGGGTGCTCCGGCCTCGAGCTGCCGCTCGGCGTGGGGATGCCCGGGTCGGTCACGCGGCGCGAGGGCGTCGTCAAGAACAGCAACACCGTGTCGCTGAACGGCCGTCCCTTTCGGCAGGACTTGGAAGCGCGCTTGCGGCGCCGCGTCGCCTTCGAGAACGACGCCAATTGCTTTGCGCTCGCGGAAGCCCGCTTCGGTGCTGCGCGCGAGCATCACGACGGTGTCGTCTTCGGAGTGATCCTGGGCACCGGTGTCGGCGGTGGCTTGGTGTTCTTCGGCAGACCCTGGGCTGGGCCGCAACACCTGGGCGGCGAATGGGGTCACCACGCCGTGGGGCCGTGGCTAAGTTGGGACGAGGCGGGGCGAGCGAGCGCGGGTCGCGAGCACGGGCTGGGGCTCTCCGAGCGCGGCCCCTGCTACTGCGGCAAGACCGGCTGTTTGGAGCTGTACCTGAGTGGTCCCGCCGTCGAGCGCGACTACGAACGTCGAGCAGGCAGGCGCTGGCCCCTGGCTCGCATCGCCGCCGAGCGAGCCGCCGACGAACACGCGGCGGGCGCGATCTCCGAGATGCTCGAAGCGTTTGGACGCGGACTCGGTAATCTGATCTCGATCCTCGATCCGTCAGCGGTCGTGTTGGGCGGCGGCGTATCCAACCTCGACTTGCTGTACACCGAGGGTGTGGCGAGTGTGGCGCGCTACGTCTTCAACGACGAGCTTACGACACCCATTTTGCGCCACACGCTGGGAGACTCCGCCGGTGTGCTCGGTGCGGCGCTCCTCGAAATCTAGCTTCGGATTCGAACCACTTGGACCTGGCGAATTCCGCCGCCGGTGACGGTCGGCGGACCGGCGAGGCATTTCTGCACCGGGGCGATCGCGCACCCGGCAGGCGGTGGCTCCCGGGAGACATGTACGGTGCTGCTTTGCCGTTTCACGTCGAGTTCTTCTTCATCGGCGGCGCCAGCTACTTTCTCTACAAGTACGCGCGCGGGCGCGCGCCGCGAGCGCTGCCCGTCGTGGTCCTGGCAGGCGTCCTGCTACTGCTGCTGGTGACGCGCGGCCGCCCCCACGCCCTCGCGCCGGTCTATGTCTGGGCATTGATCCTGACGCTCTTGTGCGCGCGCCCCGACGATCGCAGCCGCGAGTGGTTGGCGCGTCCCCTGGAGCACCCCTGGGCCCAAGCACTCGGGCGCGTGTCTTACAGCGTGTACCTGGCCCACCTGCCGCTGCTGGCCGTCGTCCAGTTCGGCCTGCTGAATTTGGCCCCCGGGCTCGATCGGGTCCAGCACGCCTGCCTTCTGTTCGGGGGGACGGTGCTCGTCACCCTGCCCGTGGCCAGTGTGCTCTACGCGACGATCGAGGCCCCGTTCATTCGCTGGGGGAACGCCTTGGCGCTCGCGTGGGCTGGGCGTTCCTCGGCGGTCGGCCCCGCGCGGGCACGCGCAGCCAGCTGGTCATAGCCCGGCCTCGAATGGAGCGCCGGCGCCGGTCATGGCGCGCCGTGGGCGCCGCGCGGTTATACTCACCCCATGCCGACCCGAGAAGCACGCATGTCGATCAGCAGCGTCACGGTCACCGGCGGCGCGATCAGCTCGTCCGAGGTTGAAGCCGTCGCTCGCAGCCGGGCCCGCGTCGTGCTGGGAGACACCGCGCGAGCTCGCTTGGGCGCTGCACGCGTTGCGCTCGAAGCGGCCATGGCCGAAGGGCAGGTCCTGTACGGCGTGAACACGGGGTTCGGATCGCTGGCGCGCCAACGCGTGTCGAGCGACCAGTTGCGCCAGATCCAGCGTAACCTGGTCTTGTCTCATGCTGCCGGTGTCGGCGAGCCGCTCCCCGACGCGGTGGTGCGAGCGATGCTGTTCGTGCTCGTGGCGTCGCTCGCGCGCGGCTTCTCCGGGGTCCGGCCGGAGCTGGTCGAACGCCTGATCGCGCTCTTGAATGCCGGGGTGACGCCGGTCGTGCCCGCAGCGGGCTCGGTCGGTGCGTCGGGCGATCTAGCACCGCTGGCCCACGCCGCCCTGGTCCTGATCGGCGAAGGCGAGGCGAGCTTCGGCGGCGAGCGCCTGAGCGGCAGCATGGCTCTGGCGCGCGTGGGTCTGACAGCGCTGGAGCTCGAGGCGAAGGAGGGGCTGGCCCTGATCAATGGCACGCATTTGATGGCGGCCTCCGCGGCGTTGTCGCTGCTCGATATCGAGCGGGTGTTTGCGGCTGCGCTGGTGGCTGCAGCCATGTCGATCGACGCCTGCCGAGGCACCGACGAGTTTCTCGATCCCGGCGTGCACCTCGCGCGCGGTCAGCACGGTCAGAGCGAAGTGGCGAGCCGGCTGGCAGCGCTGATCGCTGGCAGCCAGATCGTGCCGTCGCACCTGCACGGCGACCCCCGGGTTCAGGATCCGTACTCGCTCAGGTGCGCGCCGCAAGTTCTCGGAGCCTGCCTCGACGCCATTCGCTTTGCGCGCGGCGTGGTCGAGCGCGAGCTCGGAGCGGTCACCGACAACCCGCTCGTGTTTGCAGATCGCGAGGCGCCGGCGCGGCGCGTCGTGAGCGCGGGCAACTTTCACGGCATGCCGCTGGCGCTCGCGCTCGACACGCTGTGCATCGCGCTGAGCCATGTGGCGGGCATCGCGGAACGCCGCGTCTACTATATCCTCGCCGCCTCCGACTCCGAGAACCGCCTGAACCCGCACTTGTCGCCGATCCCTGGCACGCATTCGGGCTTGATGATTGCCCAGTACACCGCCGCGGCCTGTTGCAACGAGCTGATCGGCCTGGCGACACCGGCTAGCGTTTCCAACATTCCGACTAGCGCGGGCATGGAGGACTACAACTCCTTCGGCGCCTACGCTGCCTACAAGGTGCGCCGCGCCGTCGAGCGTCTCGCGCAAGTCGTGAGCATCGAGTTGCTGTGCGCCGCCGAAGCGCTCGAGTATCAGCGGCCGCTGCGCTCCGGGGACGGTGTAGAGCGCGCACACACCAGCGTGCGTCAGGTCGTCTCGCGTCGCACGGAAGATCGCCCCCCGGCGCCGGACATCGCGGCGCTCGAGGCGCTGGTCCTTTCTGGCTGTTTCTTGGGCTAAGCTATGCGAAAGGTTGCTTCGTGACCCAGCGCTCCGACACTAGACGGCAGTCCCTTCCACGGCCCGTGCGCGCGCCGCGCGGCTCTTCCAGGACCTGCAAGAGCTGGCACACCGAAGCGGCGCTCAGGATGCTGATGAACAACCTCGACCCCGAGGTGGCCGAGGATCCCGATCGGCTCGTCGTCTACGGCGGGCGAGGACAGGCCGCCCGTTCCTGGGAGGCGTTCGACGCCCTGGTCGCCTGCCTCCAGCGGTTGGGTGACGACGAGACCTTGCTCGTGCAATCAGGCAAGCCCGTCGGCGTGCTCCGAACCCACGAGTTTGCTCCGCGTGTGCTGATCGCCAACAGCAACTTGGTCCCGCATTGGGCCACTCAGGCGCACTTCGACGAGCTCGTGCAGAAGGGCCTGATGATGTTCGGTCAGATGACCGCTGGTTCCTGGATCTACATCGGAACCCAGGGCATTCTGCAAGGCACCTTCGAGACGTTCTCGATCTGCGCCCGGCAGCACTTCGGCGACAGTCTGGCGGGGCGCCTGGTGGTGACCGCCGGTTCGGGCGGCATGGGCGGCGCGCAGCCGCTCTCCGTCACCATGAACGGCGGGGTGTGCCTGATCGCGGACGTCGATTCCGCCAAGCTCGCGCGCCGGCGGGCGACGCGGTACCTGGACGAGATCGCGCCGACTCTCGACGCCGGCATCGAACGCGCGCGCGACGCACGCGCGAAGCAGCAGGCGCTTTCGGTGGGGGTCGCCGTCAATGCCGTCGCGTTGCTCGAGCGATTGCTGGAGCTAGGGGTGACGCCCGACGTCGTCACGGACCAGACCAGCGCCCACGATGTGCTGAGCTATTTTCCGCTCGGCTCGTCCTTGGAGGAAGCGGCAGAGCTGCGGCGGACCGATCCCGAGGCGTACGCGGCGCGCAGCACCAGTACCATGGTGCAACATGTGCAGGCCATGGTCGGGTTGCTCGAGCGTGGGGCCGTCGTGTTCGACTACGGGAACAACCTGCGCCAGCGCGCGAAAGAAGCCGGTTTCGAGCGGGCCTTCGAGTTTCCGGGGTTCGTTCCGGCCTATATTCGCCCCGAGTTCTGCCTCGGGCGTGGGCCGTTCCGCTGGGCCGCGTTGTCGGGCGATGCGAACGACATTCACACCATCGATCGCGCGCTGCTCGAGCTGTTTCCCGAAGACGCGGCGCTGCAACGCTGGCTCACGTTGGCGCCGGAACGCGTCGCGTTCCAGGGCTTACCCGCGAGGATCTGCTGGCTAGGCCTCGGCCAACGCGACCGCGCTGCCCTGCTGTTCAACGATCTGGTGCGCCAGGGAGCACTCGCGGCCCCGATCGTGATCGGTCGCGATCACCTGGACTGCGGCTCGGTGGCTTCCCCGAATCGCGAAACCGAGAGCATGCGCGACGGGTCGGACGCCGTCAGTGACTGGGCGATTCTTAATGCGCTCGTCAGCACCGCGAGCGGCGCCTCGTGGGTCAGCTTTCACCACGGTGGGGGTGTCGGCATCGGCTACTCGCAGCACGCCGGCCAGGTCACCGTCGCCGACGGCTCCGCACGAGCCGCCGAGCGGCTCTCCCGGGTGCTCACCAACGATCCGGCGCTCGGCGTGCTGCGGCACGTGGATGCCGGCTACCCTCAGGCTAGCGCTTGCGCGCGACAGGCCGGGCTCCTGATCCCCATGCCCCGTGACGAGGACGGCGAGTGAGCGGCGTGCCCCACACGCGCCCCGCGGTTTGGCCGGCGGTGCGCGAGGGCCGCTTCGCCAGGTCGATCCAGACTGGCTCGCCGTCGGGGGCGCGCCTCGCGCTGCTCGGTCTGCCCGATGACACCGGCGTGCTGCTCAATCGGGGCCGGCCCGGTGCCAAGCAGGGTCCGGCTGGTTTTCGGCAGGTGCTCGCCGGCTTCGGCACGACCTGGGACGGCGTTGACGACGCGAGCCTGACGCTTCCCATCTATGACGCGGGCGACGTCGAACCAGCGCCGGGTGACGACGAGCGCGCGCTGTGCGAGACCCACGGGCGCATCGAGGCCGCGGTGAGCGAGCTCCGCCGCTCGGGGCTCGTGGTCGTCGGCATCGGCGGCGGGCATGACCTCACGTTTCCCAGTGTGGCGGCCGTCGGTGCAGCTCACGGCGCCCCGCTCGGTGGCATCAACCTGGACGCCCACCTGGACGTGCGGGCCCGGGTCGGGTCAGGCATGCCGTTTCGCCGCCTGATCGAACGCGGCGTGCTCGACCCACGGCGCTTCGTCGAGCTGGGGCTCGGTCGCTTCGCGAACGACCAGGCCGACCTCGACTGGCTGCGCGAGCGAGGAGGACAACTAGTGTTCGCTCGCGAGATTCAACGAGGCGGCCTCGATCTCGACCGCGAGTTCGATCGCGCCTTCGCCGCGGGCCCTGGCTTCGTCAGCATCGACCTCGACGGACTCGATCAGAGCGTGGCTCCCGGCGTCAGCGCGCCCAACCCCTGCGGCCTCGGCGTGTCGCACGCGCTCGAGCTCTGCGAGCGCGCCGGGCAGGACGCGCGCGTGCTTCATTTCGACTTGATGGAGCTGAACCCAGCCTACGATCGAGAACAGCACACCGCGCGTGTAGCCGCGCTGTTGTTCCTGCATTTCGTCGCGGGCTTTCGCAGGCGTGCTGTATGAGCCTGCTCGTTTACGGGGCTCGCATCGTCGTTGGCGACGCTCGCGCAGAAGCCTACCTCGGGAGCGTACGCATCGAAGCTGATCGCATCGTGGAAGTGGGGGCCGGGCTCGAGCCTCGCGCGGGCGAACAGGTGATCGAGGCGGGCGGTCGCGTGCTCTTGCCGGGCTTCGTCGACGCGCACACGCACGCGATCTATGCGGGGGATCGCTTGGACGAATTCGATCTCAAGCAGCAGGGTCAGAGCTACCTGCAGATCCTCGCGGCGGGCGGCGGCATCTTGGCGACCGTACGGGCGGTGCGTCAGGCTAGCGTCGAGGCCCTCGCCGAGGGCCTGCTACAGCGGCTTCTCGTGATGCTGCGCGAGGGCACGACCAGCGTGGAAGTCAAGTCGGGGTACGGCCTCGGCACCGACGACGAGCTCAAGTTGCTCCGCGCGATCCGGCTCGCGGCGACACGCTTTCCCGGCACACTGGTGCCGACCGCCTTGCTGGGCCATGCGTTGGATCCGGAACGACCCGATCTCGTGGAGCGCACGCTGGCTGAAACCCTGCCCGCCGTGCACGCCGAGTTTCCCGGCATCACCGTCGACGCCTACTGTGAACGGGGGGCATGGTCGGTGGCGGACTGCCGTCGTCTTTTCGAACGGGCGCGGGAGCTCGGTCACCCTCTGCGCTTGCACGCCGACCAGTTCAATGCGCTCGGCGGCGTCGAGCTTGCGCTCGAGCTGGGAGCGCTGAGCGTCGACCACCTCGAGGCGACCTCACCGGCCATGCTCGAGCGCCTCGCCGAGAGCGGCACCTTCGGCGTGCTCTTGCCCGTCAGCGGGTTTCACACCGACGATCGCTATGCCGACGCTCGCACCTTCGCCGACGCCGGCGGTCAGTTGGTCCTCGCGAGCAATTGCAATCCCGGCTCGGCTCCGAGTTCGTCGATGCCCTTCGTGCACGCGCTCGCGCTGCGCAAGCTCGGCTTGAGCGCGCTCGAAGCCATCGCCGCAACGACGAGCACCGCCGCACGCTTGCTCGGCCTCGCGGACCGCGGCACGATCGCGCCGGGCCGGCGTGCCGATCTGGTGCTGCTGCGGCACCACGACCCGCGCCTCCTCGGCTACGAGATCGGTGGCAATCCCGTCGAGCGCGTCGTCGTCGCCGGCCGCGAATGGCCGCCGATCGCGAAGGCTGGCGTCAGCGTGCCTGCGCCCGAATGACCTGGCGCGCGCTTGCGCTGGATGACCGGCGCCGAAGAACAATCTGAACTGGGCCCAACGCCCGGGTGCGTGGACGCCTGATCTCATGCGGAGAGAAGGATCGGCAAACCGCGTAGGTGCTCCGATGGCCAACAAGAGGTCTCTCATGCTGAAGAAGGAAGAGCCGCACGTCGTGATCATCGGCGCGACGCGCAGCAGGACTACGTCGAGCTCGACGACGAGAAGATACCGGCGCGCACCGTGCTGTGGGCGGCCGGCGTCAAGGCGAGCCCGCTCGCCGCGCAGCTCGGAGTCCCGCTCGATCGAGCTGGGCGGGTATGGGTCGAGGACGACCTGACCATCCGATCGCCCCGAAGTGTACATCGTCGGCGATCTCATCGCTCGCACCCAAAACGGCAAGCAGCTGCCGGCGGTCGCGCCGCTCGCGCTGCAGAGCGGCGAACAAGTGGCCCGAAACATCCGCCTCGCCGTCGAAGGCAAGGCTGGGGAGCCGTTCGTCTACATCGACAAAGGAGCGATGGCGACCATCGGTCGTAACCGGGCAGTGGCCCAGATCGGTCGCTTTCGCTTTTAGGGGATCTTCGCCTGGTGGCTGCGGCTGCTGGTGCACCTGATGAGCCTGGTCGGCTACAAGCGCCGCGCCGTCGTGCTCTTCGAGTGGGCCTGGGCGTACTTCACCTGGCAGCGGCGCTCGCGCGTGATCCTCGAGGTGCCACCCGCCCCCGCGCCCGATCGCTCGTCGATTCACGGCCGCCGGCTGGTCCCGGCGCCGGCACCCACCAAGCTGAAGCTGACGCGCAGCGGGACTTGAGGACACCCCGACACCCCCTGATGCCCCGATGCCCCTGCCGCGATGCCCCTGCCGCGATGCCCCGATGCCCCGATGCCCCGACACCCGGATGCCCCGATGCCCGCTGATGCCCCGATGCCCCGATGCCCCTGCCGCGATGCCCCTGCCGCGATGCCCCGATGCCCTGCCCCGATGCCCCCACCCGCCGCGCGTTCCGCGCGGCGACCTCCCCCAAGTCCGCGCTGCGCGCGAACGGGGGAGGTGCTGGGGGTTTCACGGGCGCGGGGGGGCCGGCGCGTGGCGGCCCGCGCGCTGCAGTGCGAGGTAGCCAGCACTAGGCCTGTGCGCGCGCGTCGCAGTGAGGTAGTCACGCGGCTTGTGCGCGCGCCGCTCTTGCGGGTTCGGGCGTCAGGGTCGGGGTCGCGGCGTCAGGGTCGGGGTCGGGCGTCAGGTAATCGCCGGTCAAAACCGGCAGGAGACGGTAGGTGAGCAATAGGAAGATACATCAACGACTAGGACAAGACCTACCCCGGGAGGAGTCCACCCCCGGGAAGTCCATTCCTTACGCAGCGTGGGGCGACTCACGAGGCGGAGAGTAGGAGGACGTGTGAGCGGGCCGGGCGATCGAGCCCCGAAACGATCGATTTCGCGAGAGCCAACGCATTCTGATTCTGCGGATGGCCAAGGCGTAGAACCGACAAGAGTGGACGTGGAATCTACGCTCTCGCCGGGGTCCAAGGAGTTCGGCAAGCTCAGAAAGTCTCTTGCACGGGAGCCGGGAGAGCTCGACGGTGCCTCGCCATCGATGGTGGGTGGCAGGCAGCCGTGGGAAGGCGACGAGCCGCAAGCCACGGGGCATGCTGTCGAGAAGTCGGACGCGGGCATGGTACCAAAGAAGTCGGCGAAGACGCGGGTAACGCCCGTCGAGTCGATGGAGGGACGGG
>JAICQO010000131.1 GCA_025937835.1 Polyangiaceae bacterium | reverse complement strand
TCGTTGATCGTGGCGTCGGTGACCTCGACGGCCGTGATGACGTTGGTCTGCACGCCGCAGATCGCATGGAGCTTCAGCCAAGTGGCTTCTCGCATTTCGCGGCCGTATTTCGCGTCGTACCAACGTTTGTAGACCTTTGAACCGAACCCCGTGCCGTCGATGGCGAACTTCGTTTCCACACTGGCCAACGGCAGGGCCGAGCGGCGCACCAGGCTCTTGAGGATCGGCGTGACCTCCGGCCGCTCCAGGTAGTCGAAGATGGTGTTGTACGCGATGGGCTTGTCCAGAAACCCCTTCTCGGTGCAGGCAAGGATGTCCGACGTTGCCCGACGGCCGGACATGCCCACAAATGTCTTCATGGTCGCCGCGAAGATCACGTCGCTGAGAGCAGCACGACGCCGTCCACGGCCAACCTGGGGCAAGTTGTGAACGTTGTCGCAAAGCTCGCGGAGAAGGATCATGACCCGATCCTTTTCTTCGCATTGGGCCGCGTTGTAGCGGGGCCAGTCTTGTTGGTAGGTGACGCGCATGGTGTTGACGACGGCGCCGGAGCCGTCGGGGAGCGTCACGTGGTGACGGGCGAACCGAACGGCCCAGCGGTGCTTACAAACGACGGTCTGGCCTCGAAGCTCATGGTCGGGGCACGAGCACGTTCCCTTCTCGGGATCGACGACGTAGCCGCCGCTGGCCTGGGACTGCGAAGGTACGAGCCACGTGCCCGGCACGATCTGCCTGAGGCGAGCTGACTTCGCGAGAACAAGTCCCCGGTCACGGCGGTCAAGGTGCAACCAATCCATACGGACTAATGTAGCTACATTAGATCCCCAGTCAAGGAGGGCTTGACCGGTAGGACATTTGTCGTCACATTAGGCCGACATGGCTGAGGCCAAGAAAAGACGGAAGCCAAGATCGGCTCGGAAGGAAGAGTCGATTCGGATCCGAGTCACGACGGCTCAGAAGAAGACCTTGTCGGAGGCGGCCGAGCGCGCTGGGCTGGGGGTTTCTTCTTGGATCCTATTCGTTGCTCTACGAGAGGCCGGCGGGCAGCCTGAGTGACCTCGGCGAGTCGGACGGCATTGATCTCGTAGCGGTTGCCGCCGAGCGTGCGAATCACGCCGAGGTGCTTCAGCCGAGTGAGCTGGGCGTTGACGCGGTTCTTTGCGGTCTTGTTATCGAGTCCGGGGCCCCAGATCGCTTCTGTCGTCGCTTGATAGTCGAGAACGGGGTTGTCGCGCAGCCGGTGAGCGAGCCTCAGATAGATCGGTGCTGTGACCGGCCGTGGGGGTTCAACGAGCGGGATCGGCGGGCAGTCGTCTCCGCACCGTCCGTGAGCAACCAGCTCCGCGAGGTGAGCCTAGGCGTGGCTATGCGCGCTCCTGGCAACACCAAGCGCTGCCTCGAGCCGTTCCACCTTGAGGTTGGCGCTGTCGACCGCGTGAACGGCGTCGACGATGAGCTCCAGCCCGTTGGGTTGGTCGAAACGCTTGGAGTTCTGCATGGTTGCCAGGAAAATCGAGAAAGATGGCTCCGAACGGCTCGAAAGGCGTCCGTCCGGTGTAAGGATAGGCGGTGCGCTCGGCGGGATTCGAACCCGCATGCTTCTCAGGGCCGCCGATTTAGAATCGGTCGCGTCTTCCAGTTCCGCCACGAGCGCGCAAGTCAGATGCCCGACCCGAAACGGTCGGGCATTCGGCTATTTGGGCATCGACCGGGTGCGCCGTACGAGCCAGCGAAGCCAGGCGGCGACAAGCGGGTTCGGGAGGCCGTTGTGCAGCTACGAGGTCATGGGTGCCCTCGGTGCGCGGCCTCAAGTCGCCGGTACTCTTCGAGGCCCAGGACGTTGAGCTTCCAGGTGTTCTGCTGCGGAGCTTCGAGGAGTTGAGCCTTCGCTCGGGTGTCACGCAGCGAGAACTGGACCTTCGCCTCATTCAAGCCGAGGGCCTGAGCGATCTCGGCAACGGGCACGTAGCGGCCCTGATTTCGCCCCAGGTAGAGGACGGTCCGGTCCTTCATAGTGCCGGGCGGGATGGGAGCCGGCGGCGGTTCCTTGGGCTTGTTGCCCTGCTTCTCGGGCGCCTTGGACGACTGCGGCGTCTTGGGGACTGGGACCCCGGAGAGCGCCGCCTTCATCTCGTCCAGAACGGTCGCAATTTCAGCGTCGAGCTGAGTGCGCTGGCCTATGAGGCGCTGGAGTCGATCCTGGAGCTGGGCGACGGTCACGGGGCCATGGAAGCACCGCGTCATATGCCAGTCAAGGAAATCCTAATGATACATCCTAAGATTCCTAGGATCTCCTATCCGTCCTAATTCTCGGGCATGCCTTCGTCCTGATGGGCAGCTCGCCTTGGGCAGGCAAAGCCGGGGATCGGACACCGGGGATCGGACACCGGGGATCACGGATCGGGGATCGGGATCACGGATCGGGGATCGGACACCGGGGATCACGGATCGGGGATCGGACACCGGGGATCGGGGATCGGGGATCGGGGATCACGGACCGGGGATCGGGGATCGGGGATCGGGGATCGGGGATCACGGATCGGGGATCAGGAACCCAACCGTAGTTCGGAAAATGACGTTGGATCGTCAGTGACGTCGGCAAGACCTCACCCGCCCAGCAAGACAGATCTCGATCAGCACGGGCGGCGCACTCCACAAACAAAATCCGGCGAGGCCGGCGCGGTCTGGCTTTGATCAAGAAGGATCGCCTGGCGCCATCAAACTCCGAACCCTCAAGAAACAACTGGCCGGCGCGGTCTGGCTTTGATCAAGAAGGATCGCCTGGCGCCATCAAACACCGAACCCTCAAAAATAATTACCCCGGCGCGGTCTGGCTTTGATCAAGAAGGATCGCGAGGCGCCATCAAACACCGAACCCTCAAGAAACAATTACCCGGCGCGAAGACTACTCCCCTAAGTCAACTTCGAGCGCCACTTGGGCCGGGCCGGGCTTGGCACCCTCGAAAGTGACTTTCGAGGCGGTGGGGGCGAGCGTGCCGGTGGCGAGCTTGGCGCGCGAGGCGCCACACTTCGACTCGAGCACCTCCGCGACGCTCGCGGCGCGCGCGGCCGAGAGGCCCCAGATGTCCGGATACTGTCGCTTCAGGCCGGCGAGCGCCGCCTTGGGATCGACCTGCGCGGTCACCGTGAGCGGCCGGCCCGCGCTCGCTTTGTGAAGCTCGCAGAGCAGCTGTTGGCCGTCCGGCTTCACGTCCAGCTTGCCGGGAGCGAACACGAGGTTGTCGGCGAGCGCGACCACGACCGAGTGAGGTCCGGTGCCGAGCGCCGTGCCGCCCTTCCGCTTCTGGAGCACGGCGCCGAGCGCGGCGTGCACCGACTCCGAGCGCTGCTTCAACGCGGTCGCCTGGGCTTGTTGCTTCTGCTCGCGGGCCTCGAGCTCGTCGCGGCGAGCCTCGGCGGCGCGCAGGGCGGTGTTGGCCTGGAGCACGTTCTTCTCGAGCTCCTTGGTCTTCTCCACGACGGTCTTGTGCTGCGCCAGGAGCTCGGCGTGGGCGCTCGACAGCGGCAGGTAGAAGGCCAACAGCACGGTCAATCCGACGATGCCGAGGACCCAGGCAACGACGCGGGGCCACGACCTCTGGCCTCCGGAGCGAAGCCCCTCTAGATCGGTCTCGGACATCGCGGCTTCCCAGGAGGGTTTCCCCATCTCCCTCAAGTACTGCCGTTCCAGGCCGATTTCCAGTCCACAGCCCGATCGGGGTCGCGTTTCTCGCCTCCCGACCCGTGTAGTCTTTTCTCAGCACCGGATTTACCGCTGATTTGCCGAGACACTTCGGCGTTGCTGCGCCGAAGTGGTGCTAAAGGTCGGGCATGGCGGCGCCTGTCGACGTTCCGAGCGACGATCAGTGGCACGTGCGGGTCGGTCACGAGGAGAAGGTCGTCACGCTCGAGCAGCTCGACGATCTGTTCCGCCTCGAGATCATCGATAGCGATACCAAGGTCTGGCAACCCGGCATGCCCGAGTGGTTGCCGCTTTCAGTGGTCGCCGGGATGGACGACTCGGATGCCGCCGAGCCCGCGGCGCCCGCTCCGCCTCCGCCGGCACCCACGCCGGCGCCCGCACCCAAGTTCGCAGGGAACAAGACTCAGGTCGGGCTCGGGCCCAAGCCCGGAGTCGCCGCTCCCGCGTCCTCCGCCTCGCCAGAGCTCCAGCGGCCGCAGGTCGTGGTGCCGTCGGTGACGAGATCGACCATCCCATTCGGCGCGAGCAACGGCGCGGCGTCTCCGTTTTCTCCCGCGCCGAGCGCGCTCTCGCAGCCGCCCCCACCGCCGAGCTCGCGCACACCGCCGCGCCCGGGCCCGTCGTCCCGTCCGCCGCCGCCCAGCGCTGCCGGCGCCGCAAAGCTTCCCCCGCCGCCCACGGCCACCGCCGCTCCGAGCGCACCGCCGCCTCCGCCGCCTCCCCCGCCTCCGTCGCTGCCGCCCCCGCCAGTGTCGGTGGCCTCGGCGCCGCCCGCGCCACCACCGGTTCCGCCGCCGGCTCCCGTGCTCGCGCAGCGCGCTCCGATCGATCCCAACGCGCTGTTGCGCGCCTACTCGCCAGCGTCCGTTCCCGCCGCGTCCTCCCCGGTCTCCGCGAGCGAGCACTTCGCGGTCGAGAAGCCGAGCGCGCAGAAAAAACCGGGGCTGGGCCTGGTCGCCCGCGCGCTGCTCGTGCTGCTCGGCCTGGGCGCGACGCTGCTCACGCTGCAGCGCAACGACTTGCTCGGTGCGTCCGCGCGCTCGCTGTTCGGCACGCCGAGCCCGGAAACGCCGCACGGTGTTCGCGCGTTCCTCGCGTCGCTGCCTCCGCTCGCGTCTCCGGAATCGCTGAAGCCCAAGCCGCTGCCGCCGCGCGCGGTCGAGCCGCGAACGGACGTCGAGCCGCGCGCCGCTCAGCCCGCGCGCCCCACGCCAGCCGCGAAGGCGACGAAATCGAAGAAGCCCGCCAAGGGCGGCAAGGCCAAGCCCCAAAAAGCCAAGTGACGCTCAGCGCGCGGGGCGCGTGCTCGCGAGCTGCTCGCGCGGGACGGCCCGCACGTCGCTCAAAGCGTGGAAGCTCGCGCCCTGATCGTCCGACGCAAGCAGCGGGTAGCCTCCCGTCGCCTTGCTCGAGTTGCCGTAGAGCAAGACACGCGAGCCGAGCGACACCAGGTGCCACGGCGCGTCCGCGGCGCGGCCCCTCTCGCCGAGCTCACCCGCGTCGAACGCCACGCTCGGCGGCGTCCACGATTTCCCATCGTCGCGGGTGGAGATCACCCGCACCACGCCGCCCGACGCCACCGAAACGATCGTTGCTCCGGAAGCCCGCGTCACGTCGAAGCTCTCGAGCGTGAGCGGCGAGAACGGCGCGCGCGCCGGCAATGGCAGCGCCTCGCAGCGCTGCTCGGGGCGGCACAGGCTGAGCTCGGCGCGGCTCTGGCCTTCGCGACGCGCCGCGACCACCAGCGCCTGATCGTCGCAGGCGATCGCGAGCACGCGGTGCTCGCCGGACACGGCCACGGCCGCACGCGGCTCGGTGTCGGGCGCCGAGGCCGTCACGATCAGCGAGCCGTCTTCGGCCGTCGACAGCGAGAAGCCGCGCGACGGATCGCGTCCCGAACAGCGCTCCGACTCGAGCTCGAGCGCGCGCACGTCCGCGGCGGGCCGAAAGCTCACCCCGCCGTCCCCGCTCCCGAACAGCGAGCGGGTCGCGCCCAGCCCGAACGCGACGAGCTGTTGATCGCGGTAGCGCCACGCGCTCTTCACGAGCCCGGTGGTCCCTGGCAAACCGCGCCCCAACCCCGGCTCGGGCGGCGCCACCGGGTGAACCGCCTCGCGCGCCGTGAGTGACGGCCGGACCAGCGTGCTCGAGCGAGCGCGCACGAACGGCCAAGCCGCGCTCACGCTTTCGCGCAGCGGGTCGAGCCCGAGCAGCACCGTATCGAGCCGCGCGCGCGCCGCGGGGTCGGTCCCATATTCGGCGAAGCGCTCCGCAACCGTCTGGTAAGCGCGCTGACCGGCGTCCGAGCCCGTGATTTTTGCGGCCGCCGCGGCGCAGCGGGAGAACGGCGCCTCGTTGGGTGCGGCCGCGATCAACCGCCGTCGCACCAGGCGCTGGAAGGAGCTCGGATCGTCGCGGAGCAGCTGCGCGCCTTTCGGCCCGGCCATGCACACGGCGTAGTCGCCGTAAGCGGGCCCGAGCTCGTGCGCGCGCCACGCCGCCCGAGCGCGTGGAACCGCCCAACTCACGGCCCCGACGGCGATCGACGCCAACAGCAGGTAGCGCAGGCGGATCGGCGGCAGCCAGACCGGCTCCGGAGGCGGCGCCTTGGGCTGGGGGCGTGTTTGAGACCGAAGAGCGTACGCGCGAGGAGCAGGCGAACCCACGCTCGCACGTTAAGCGCTGGCCACCGAAGCGGCCAAGATCGTGCAGCGAGTTGCTCGGGCGGAGCGCGCCGGCGCGCAGAGCGCAACCGGCGCGACCGCGAGCCGCCTAGAGCATCCCGCCGCGCTGCTGCTCGTCCGCCTTCAGGCGCTTGCGGCGACGGCGAGCGGCTTCGCTCGTCTTCTTCCGGCGCTTCACGGACGGCTTCATGTAGTGGCGGCGGCGCTTGAGCTCACGGAGGATGCCCTCCGCGGCCATCTTACGCTTCAGGTGTTTGATGGCGCGCTCGATGCCCTTGTCTCCGACCTGGACTTCGAGCGGCCGACACGTGACGGATTCACTGGGATTCGGCAAGGGAGCGCGCATGTGACACAAAACGGCCCCGGGGGCAACAGCGGCGCGGGTTTTCCATGGGAATTCGGCCGGGAACCCTGCAGTATCCCGCCCCGAATGAGCCAGTCATTGCTTGCTCGGCGGATCGTGATCACCGGGGCCTCCCGCGGCGTAGGTCTCGAAATTACTCGCCTTTTTCTGGCGGAGGGCGCGGAAGTGCTCGGCGTCGCGCGCGACCCTGCTCGGCTCGAGAGCGCGGCCCGCGAGCTCGACCCCGAGCGGCGCCGCCTGAGCGTGCTCGCGGCGGATCTGGAGCAGCGCGAAGCTCCGGAGCGGATCGCGCGCGCCGTCTCGGAGCGCTGGGGAGCGCTCGACGTCTTGTTCAACAACGCCGGCGTCCAGATCGACGGCGCGGCCAACGGGCTGTCGGACGGCACCGAAGCCGTGCTCGAGCGCTCGATGGCCGTGAACCTGTGGGCGCCCTACCGCCTGTCGATGGCGCTCCTGCCGCTGCTCTCGAAGGGGCAGGAGCCGCGAATCGTCAACGTCAGCTCCGGAGCCGGCAACTTCGAGAGCCTGCGCACTCCGAAGATCGCGAGCTACCGCCTCAGCAAGTGGGCGCTGAACGGGCTCACGATGATCCTGGCCGGTGAGCTCGAGGGCAGGGTCGCGGTGAACGCTTTCGATCCGGGCTGGGTGAAGACGGACCTTGGAGGCCCGAACGCGCCGGGGCAACCGACCGAGTCGGCGCGCGGCGCGCTCGCGATCGTGACGCTACCGTTCGCGGAGACCGGCAAGTTCTGGAAAGACGGCGCACAGATCGCCTTCTGAGTCGAGCTAGCGAAAAAACCTCAGCGCGCCCTCGCCGATCAGCTCGAGCGCGAGCAGCGCCAACATCACCCGCACCACGTTGCGAAAGGTGCGCTCCGGCACGCGGTCGAGCAGGCGTGTGCCGATCGCCGAGCCGATCACGGCCGCACCACACAAGCACAACGTGGGCACGAGGAACTTCGCGAACGAGAAGCCCGTGATGCCGAACAGCAGCACCTTCGAGCCGTGTTGGAAGATCTGGCAAGCCGCCAGCGTCGCGACCGTCCCCTCGGTGCCCAGATTCAAGGCCAGCACGAATGGCCCGAGCAGCGGCCCTGTCGCGCCGACGACGATCGAGAAGAACCCGACCAGCGCGCCACCGAGCGGTAACGCCAACCTGGCCCGCTCGGGCCCTCCGGCGATGGACGGCTTCTTCGGCACCAGGGTCGCGACCAGCACGAACAGCCCGATGCCGATCTGACCGGCGGCGGGCGGGATCGAGCGCGCCACCCAGATCCCGAGTACCCCTGCGGGTATGAGCGGCCACGCGAAGCGCGCCACGGGACCCCACGCGATCTGGCGCCGCAAAAACCAGGCCCGCGACCCGTTCGAGACCAGCTGGACGATGCCGTGGATCGGGATCGCGACCACCGGCTCGAGGCGCACCAGCAGCGCCACCAGCAGAAACAACCCGCCGGCCATGCCCAGGATGCCGGAGATGATCGAGGTCCCGATCGCGACCCCGAACAGCACAACCCAAAAAACCAGATCACTCACGGTCGTCGAAGCCCGAGCAGCGCCGCGAGCAGATCACGGATGCCTCGCGCGTACCAGGCCACAATCACCGACCGTGCGGCGTGCCCTTGACGGTGGCTCGAAGCGGTGGCTTGAAACGGTTCTAGCGTATGAGGCACTGGGTTCTGGGAGCCATCGCTGCAGCGGTACTGGGTAGCGCCCTCGGGTGCTCTTCGGAGCCGGTGTCTTCGGACGAAGCGAGCGCGACCGGCGGCCGCTCGAGCACACCGCCCGGCCGCGGCGGCGCGGGCAACGCTACGGCGGGAGCCGACAGCGGCCCGGGTGAAGTGCTGCGTGTGCCCGTGAGCGCCGACCAGCCGAGCTTCGTCAACCTCGACGACCCCGCGGTCACCGAAGAAGAGAGCCCCGGCGAGTCGACCGAATGGGATCTCTCCTTCCAGGGCTGGAACGTCCACACCAACGGCGGCGTCTCCGGCCCCGGCAAGGGTTGGTCGTTCGGCCCCGTCTCCTATTACTACCTCGAGTTCCCGGAAGATCCGCTCGAGGCCCCGCTCGAGATCGTCGATCACGCGGGGGGCGCCTTGCAGAATTGGTACGTGTACGCGGAGGATCACGGGCTCTACAGCCGCTACCACGTGTACGGCGTGCGCACCCCGCGCGGCCTGTTCAAGCTGCAAATCCTCGGCTACCGCGGGGAGGTCGAGGGCGTGCCGGTGAGCGCGCTCTACCGGCTGCGCTGGGCAGAGGTGAACGAGGACGGCGAGGGCGAGCTGCAAGAGGTATCGAATCTCGACGCCACGGCCAACGGCGACGCGACGGATCCGGAAGAGCCCAGCGCTTGCCTCGTGCTCGCAACCGGCGAAGAGCTGCGGCTCACGCCGGAACAGGCGCTCGGCTCCGAAGACTGGGACCTCTGCTTCCGGCGCGACGCGATCAGCCTCAACGGCGGTGTCGGCGGTCCGGGAGAGGTCGAAGCCGTCGATCTCGACGCGGCCGACAGCAGCTCGGAAAACGACGACGAAGAGGCCGTGCTCGCGCGCACACCCTCGACGGAGCTCGAGCGCTTCGAGTCGACGGATTACGCGCGGCTCACCGCGCCGGGGGCCGAATACGCGCCCGACGGCGTCGTCTCCGGCTTCACCGGGCGCTGGTACGAAGCCGGCGAGCCTCCGCTTCCGAGCCTCGACGCCTGGCTCGTGGAGGGTGCGGAGGGCCTGTCGAGCTTCCTCGTGGCCTTCGACGGATTCGAGGGCGCGGACCAGAACGGACCCGGAACGGTGCTGCTCCGCGTGGTGCCGACCCGACGCTGACAACCGATAGCGAGCCCCGCTGCGGGCCGGCGGACGCGCCACTCTGCTCGCCAACGTGTATCGATACGGAACTGCCATGCTGAATGCCCAATCGTCCCTCGCGAGCGCAGCGGCCCTGCTGCTCGCCGCCGCCTGCGCCGCCACGCCTGCGAAACCCCCGGAGCCCGCACCGAGCCAGGCGCCAGCCCCGAGCGCACGCGCCTACGAGCCCCACCTCGGCGAGCTGCGGCAGCTCACCTTCGGCGGCGAAAACGCCGAGGCCTATTGGGCCTGGGACGCGCGCTCGCTGATCCTGCAAGCGCGGATTGGCGACGCAAAGTGCGACCGCATCTATCAGTTACCGGTCGCGCCGGTCGCGCCGGGCCAAAACCAGCTGACGCAGCTGTCGAATGGCAAGGGCGCGACGACTTGCTCGTACTTTCTCCCCGGCAATCAGGAGTTCATTTACGCCTCCACCCAGCTCGGCGGCGAAGCTTGTCCGCCGAAGCCGGACCATAGCCAGGGCTACGTCTGGGCGCTGTACCCGAGCTACGACATCTTCCGTCAGAAGCTCGACGGCAGCGACATGGTGCGCCTGACCGAGACCCCGGGCTACGACGCCGAAGGCACGGTCTGCGGTAAAGACGGCTCGATCGTCTTCACCTCGGTGCGCGACGGCGACCTCGAGCTCTACCGCATGGATGCCGACGGCAAGAACGTGAAACGCCTCACGAGCAGCGTCGGCTACGACGGCGGCGCGTTCTTCAACCAGGACTGCTCGCAGATCATCTGGCGCGCGTCGCGCCCGCGACCCGGCAAGGAGCTCGAGGACTATCGGGCGCTGCTCTCTCGACACCTGGTGCGCCCGTCCAAGCTCGAGCTGTACGTGGCCAACGCCGACGGCTCGGAGGCCCGGCAGATCACCTATCTGAACGCGGCCTCGTTCGCGCCGTTCTTCTTCCCGTCGGGCAAGCGCGCCTTGTTCTCGAGCAACGTGGGGGATCCCAAGGGGCGCGAGTTCGACCTGTACGCGATCAACACCGACGGCACGGAGCTCGAGCGCATCACCGCGACCCCCGGCTTCGACGGCTTTCCGATCTTCTCGCCCGACGGCCAAGAGCTCGCCTTCTCTTCGAATCGAGCGACGGCTCCGGGCGCGCACGACACCAACGTGTTCGTCGCGCGCTGGCTGGACGCCGCGCCGCCCAAGGGGCCGCCCTCCCCCGCCGATCGCGTGATGCGCGACGTGCGCTACCTGTCCGATCCGGCGCGCGAAGGGCGCGGCGTCGCCACGCGCGGTCTCGCCGACGCCGGCGCCTACGTCGAGCAGCGCCTGCGTGAGCTCGGGCTAGCCCCGGCCGGAGACGCGGGCGGCTATCGCCAGGCGTTCGAGGTAGAGAGCGCGATCGCCGTCGGCCCGGGTACCGAGCTCACGCTCGCCGGCAAGAAGCTGGCGGCGGCTGACTTCGTCCCGCTCGGTTTTTCGCCGCCAAGATCGTCCGTGACGGCGGAGCTCGTGGCCGTCGGGCACGGCATCGTCGACGCAGCGCTGAAGCTCGACCAGTACGCCGGCAAGAACGTCCAGAACAAGATCGTGGTCGTGCGACGCTTCGTGCCCGACGACGATCTGCGATTCGCCAGCGTCGAGGCCAAGCGGCGCTTCGGCGATCTGCGTTACAAGGCCTGGCTCGCCAAGGAGCGCGGCGCGGTCGGGATGTTGGTGATCGACGATCCGAAGCTCACGAAGCCGACCAAGGACGACCCGCGCCCGGAGACACCAACCGAGGCGCCGCTGCCGGCTCTCACCCCTGAGGGTTATGGGGACGCCGGGCTGCCCGCGCTGGTCGTGCGCCGGGCAGCCGCCCCCGAGCTGCTCCGGCGCCTCGGCCGCGGAGAGCGGCTCGAGGCGACCGTCAACCTAACTCTCACGGCGCAGAAGCAGCCCGCCTTCAACGTGGTCGGGCGGATTGCGGCCAAGCCGGCGGACGGCGAGCGGCTGCCAGGCGCGATCGTGCTCGGCGCGCACTACGATCACCTCGGCTTCGGCGGTCGCTACTCGCTCGCCCCGGACAGCAAGAGCGCGCACGTCGGCGCCGACGACAACGCCTCGGGCGTGGCGGCGCTACTCGAGATCGCGCGGACGCTCGCGGCCGATCCGAGCCGCCTCCGGCGCGACGTGGTGATCGCCGCCTTTTCGGGCGAGGAGTCCGGGTTGCTCGGCTCCGCGCACTTCGTGAAGAGCGCGGAAGCCAGCCCCCTACCGGGCATGAAGCCCAAGGAGCTGTTCGCGATGCTGAACCTCGACATGGTCGGGCGGCTCCGCGACAACCGCTTGCAGGTGCTGGGCGCGGACACCGCCAAGGAGTGGCGCGAGCTCTTGCAGCCGGCCTGCGACGCTGTGCGCGTGCAATGCGCGCCGGCCAGCGACGGCGGCTTCGGCCCGAGCGATCAGATGTCGTTCTTCCTCGCGGGCGTGCCCGTGCTGCACTTCTTCACGGGCTCTCATTCGGATTATCACAAGCCCAGCGACACGGCGGACAAGGTCAACGCGGCCGGCGCCGCGCAAATCGCCGAGCTCGTCAGCGAGCTCACGCGGGCGCTCGGCGCGCGGGAAGCGCCGCTCACCCATCAGGCCAGCGTGCAGGGTCCGGCGCCGCGCGGCGATCTCCGCAGCTTCAACGCCACGCTCGGCACGATCCCGGACTACGGCGGCCCGGGTGAGGGCAGGTCCGGCGTCTTGCTCGGCGGAGTCCGGCCCGGCAGCGCCGCCGACAAGGCCGGCCTCCGGCGCGGCGACGTCTTGGTGCGGCTCGGCAAGCACGCGATCCGCTCGATCGAGGACTTCATGTTCGTCTTGAACGCTTCGCAGCCCGGTCAGACGACCACGGCAGGGGTCATCCGCGACGGCAAGGAGCTCTCGCTGGAGATCACCTTCGAGACGCGGGGCGAGCGCCCGCGCTGAGGCTTTGGTAGAACAGCGCCCGAGCATGCAACCCGAACACCAGCCGACGCGCGTGAAGGCCCCCCACGGCGCACGCTCCCTCGAGATCACCTGGGCCGACCAGCACACCTCGGTGTTCCCGCACGAGCTCTTGCGCGGCTACTGCCCGTGCGCCACGTGCCAGGGTCACTCGGGCACGATCAAATTCGTCACGGCTCAGAACCTCGAAATCGTGAGCCTCGAGCAGGTCGGCAACTACGCCATCAGCTTCGCCTGGGGGGACGGCCACGACACCGGGATCTACACGTTCCGCTACCTGCGGCAGCTCGGCGACCTGATCGAGGAACAGGGCGCGGAGGCGGTGAAGGCCCTGGGCGAGCTCCCGCGCTCGTAACGGCTGTCCGGAAATCCGAAGACGGATCCGATGCCCGACCGCGTCGCGATCGTTTCGACCTCCTACCCAGGCTGGCCCGGCGACCCTTCCGGGCACTTCGTCGCCACCGAAGCCCGAGAGCTTGCGCGCTCGGGTAGCGACGTGCTGGTCGTCACGACCAACGGCGCTGAAACCCGAGGCGAGCCCCAGCTCGAAGACGGCGTCCGCGTGCTGCGACTCTGGTCGGGACAGGCCGCCGGCTTTCCGGGCATCGTGGCCCGACTGCGCGAGAAGCCCTGGCGAGCGGCG
>JAICQO010000140.1 GCA_025937835.1 Polyangiaceae bacterium | reverse complement strand
CCGCCCGCTCCGCCACCAGCGCCGCCACCTGCTCCTCCGCCGCCTGCTCCTCCGCCGCCTGCTCCTCCGCCGCCTGCTCCTCCGCCGCCTGCTCCTCCGCCGCCTGCTCCTCCGCCGCCGGCACCGCCACCAGGAGAGCCGCCTCCGCCCGCGGGAGTACCACCGCCAGCAGGGCTCTGACCACCGCCGCCGCCCGCCGGAGCACCGCCGCCTTCACCAGCGGGGCCACCACCCGACTCACCCCAACCCCCGCTGGCGCCGCCTCCGCCGAACTTCCCACCGTTACCCTGCATGCTGCGCGCCCTGTTGCTGCGTGAGCTCGGCCTTATCACGCTCGCACGCATGAGCCTCACTGAAGAGGTTCGAGAGGCGATACATGGCGATCATGCGACCACGCGATGATGCGATCGGCTCGAGCCGACTGTCACCCTCCCCATTCTTCTACTTCGACTCCCAGAAGTCATCATCCGTAGCGCTTGCAGCTTCATGGTCGCTGGGCCAGTCCTCAATGTACGCTTCCAGTGAGTACAGCGAACGCGTCCACTGGTAAGTTTCGACATCTCCCTCCAACTCGCGTGCCGCTCTGACTGCAATGTCGATGGATTCGCGTTCGTCCTCGGTGGGCGTACGCCCGTTCGCGCTCCAACCGCTTGACTGATTCGAGCTGCGCGACGATGGCGTGGATCGTGGCGTCTCCCACGTACTTCGCCTGAAACGCCTTGCCCTCAGCGATGGCTCGATCGAGCACGCCGAAGAAGTCCGCCCTGCCGTCGATGGCGCCGCACACTCCTGCCACGTCGTTCTCCTCGCTGACGGCCGCCGTCATGCCGCGCTGGCCAAAGCAGCCATGTACGCCAGCCAGTCCCTCGGTGCCAGCCGGGGATAGGCGTCCTCTATCCTGGCCCTCTCGGCTGTCGTGACGTTGACCGGCGCCGCAGGAAAGATCGGCCCGCAGACGGGCACGACGCCCATGACCTCAGCCCCCAGATCAGGCAGCTGGCCAGGAACTACCTCGGCACGTTCGAGAAACGAATCCCTGAAGACCGGCGCCCATGAGCGAACCACCCGGGCGCTGCAAATGGAGCAACGACCTTGGGTCATGAAGTCCTGGCGCTTCTCGACGACGAGGGGGACACGCTGATCGAACGTCGCCAGGAGCTGGTGGATATCCGACACGGTCCATAGGCTCGCCCCTACCTCTTTCATATCGCGAGCAACCGTGACCCGAAAACGCGGAAACCGACATGGGCAACCATGTGCCAAGTAGTGATCGAAGAGGGTTCGAATGTCTTCAGGAGTCGGTGTGTCCATCCGTACTTCCGATCGTTCGAAGAGGTTCAGCAGGTCACTTTGGCTCCATTCTCTCTCCAGCGCGCGATTCTTTGCGTCCGCATGCTGGCGGCGGCGATTGGTTACTACCAACGACACGAGGCCGCGCTCTTCCGCTTCATCGACGACACCTGCGTCCCCATCGACACCTCGCCCACCGAGCGCGTCTTCCAGAACGTCGCCAAGCTCCGCCTCGACATGCCCTGCACCGGCAGCACCGAGGGCGCGCACCGCGCCTGCGTACTGCTCGGCATCGTCGCCTCTTCGCGCGCTCAAAGGCGTTCCCGCTCGGCGGGCTGAAGACTAGAAATCGAACCGCTTGAAGGGCAGAGCGCTCCGGTAGTCCCCGCCCTTGAAGAACAGTTGGAACACGCGCTGCGCCTGCTCGAGAGTGCCACCCTCGAACTGCATGATCGGCTCGTCGTCGCCGTCCTTGTACTCGATCGAGTAGGCGCCGTCTTCGTTCAGGTACGCCTGCACGAAGCGCTCGCCGTCTTCCAGGATCGCGAACTTGTTCTCCGGGTAGACCAGCCACTGCAAGTGCTCCGCGATGCTCTTTTCCGTCAGCGTTTCTTTCGCAGCCCCGGATTCGACCTTGAGTTTCATGTTCGCCGCTCCTCTTCAGTAACAGAACCCTACCAGCATGTCCTTGCGCGCGGCCGCGACCTCGACCCAGTCGCTGAGCTCCGCGAACACGCTCGCAATCTCTTCGTCCCCGGACTTCAGCAGTCCAGCTCGTCGCTGTTCGTCCGCCAGCTCCACCAGCCGCGCGTCCGCGTGACCCACGGTCGGAAAATCATCCGCGGGTGGCAGACTCAGTGGCCCCCCGCCATAGATCAGCTTCGACAAGCTCAGACAAAAGCTTACCCGCTCGAGCTCCTGGTCGACCTTCTCGAGAAAGTCCAGCTTCACCGGCGACACGCTGCTGTTCGGCAGGCTCCGGCCCAGGTATTCGCACAGCCGCTCGAACGCGTGGATCCGCACGCCTGAGTCGCAGTCCGGCACCGAACCCTCGTCGATGAACCGCGCCGTCGCCTGCGATTGCGGATCGCTACCGAGCTTCAACCCTGCCTTCAGCGCCGACGCGCGCGACCCGAGCGCTTGGCGCAGGCGCTCGGGGGGCACCGAGTAGAGCATCACGCCGCGGCTCATGGCTGCTCGAGCCCGATCAACCACTTCGGGACGTAGTCCGACTCGACATCGAGCTTCAGACCGCGGTCGAGCGCGACGCGCATCAGGCCAGCCGAGCGGGCGTCGACCAAGCCGCTCGCACTGCCTGCCTCCTTGCCCTTCCCAAACATCTTCTTATGCGCCTCGAGTTGCTTGACTAGCGCCTCGTTCAGCAAAATCTCATCCCGGCTCGTCAATGCGGTCAAGGTCGGACCTATCGCCCGGAAGCGTTCGATGCTTAAGGGCGTCGAAATCTTGAGAGCTTCTGGCCGGCTAAGACGCTCGAACTCGGCGAGATGAGGGGTGGGATCTTGATTCTGGAAGAACGCTCGCAAAGCGTGGACCAAGTGAATGTAACAGGCGTCCACTTCGCCGGGCGCCTCTTGTAAGGCCTTCGTCGGAACCGATAGCAACGTTTCGACGACGTGAGGGTATTGCAGCCCAACGGCCAGCAACAAAGCATTCACCCAGCTCGGCGCTCCCGACGCAAATTGTGGAGGGCCGCTGGGACCCGTGAGCATCTTGCCCCGAAAGGCGAACGCAACGCGGGTGTTGGGGGCGCCGGAAATCGCTGCAAACTGGGCGCCTGCGCACTCCGCGCTCGCTTGAAACATCTCGAGCGCGTCTTTGAATCTGCCCAACGAATGGGTGAAGCAGGCGCTGGTAAACTGCGCGGCAACCTGTTTCCCCATACTCGCTGGTGCAGCCTCCAACCTTGAAGCCAGCGTGTTGCGCAGGAATTCGAGGTCCTCTTCGACCTCCGCTTCGGTGTAACTGTTCTTGAACTTGTGAGCGGAAACGTTCTTCATGGTGCTTGGCTCCCCGGGTTCGGCACGCTGGGGCCGTACTTCGAGACCTTTATATCCGACGGATTTCCGCTGCTGTCGACCGGTTGGCTCACCTCGACGTACTCCACATCCCCGGGAGCAGCCCTTTGCAGATCTCGTCCCGCCTTGCGCTCTTCTGGGGTCTTGCCGCGGTCGGCCATGTGGCTGCTGCTGCTATCCAGATACTCCGGAGTTCCCTGCTGATAGCGATCGCCATCGGGCCCTGCCCTCGACGACGAGTTCGTCGCGCTTCCGCCCTTCGACTCCGCCACGATGTACTTGGGAGGCGGTGAGCCGTTCTCGTAAACGTTGTCGAGCGTGTTTGCCCCCTCACCTTGGTGAACCTTCTTCGCGTCGGGGTACTTCGCCTTGACGTGGGCGTCCGTCGCCATCTGCCCCAGGTCTTCGGTCGCCTTGTTGGCCTTGGCCTGCGCCTTCCTCGCAGCCTGCTCGTCACCTCGAGCGCGCGCCGCATCCCGTTCGGCGTTTGCGTCGTTGCGACGCTTGATCGCGGCTGCCACCTCCGGGTCGCTCGGATCGAGCTTGGCCCCGGCGTTGTCTTGCGGCGTCTTGGTCGCCTTGTGGGTGGGCTTCTTGTCCCCGCCGGCCTCGGGATCGTCGGCGAATCTCCCCTTGTCGTCGCGAAGCTTCCCGTTTGCGTCCCGCTTGAGCTTGGAGCCGCCGATATCCGCATCGCTACCGTCCGCGCCCTCCGAGTCGCTGTCCTTCGCAGGCTTCTTGTCTCCACCTTGATCACCGCCGTCGTCGCCCGGCTTCTTCGCCTTATGGACGAGGCCGCGAAGATCGACCTCCGCGGCAGGATTGGGCGGGTACGCGTAGAGGTTCGGGCCGCCGGCATGCCCGAGAGGATCCGGCTGCAGGTAACGGGCGAGCGTGGGATCGTAGTCGCGAAATCGGTTGTAGAAGAGCCCGAGGTGCTCGTCGTAGAAGTGCCCGGCAAATCGCAGCCGGGTCGGTGGTAGCGAGGCACCGGCGGAGGCAGCAGCGCCATAGGGCTCCACCGCACCTGCTTGCCAGATGACCTGTCCCAGCGAGTCCTCCACCCTCTGCGGCATGCCGGTTGGGGCGCAGAACAGGTAACTCGCGATGCCCGTATGCGGCTCGGCTTCACGGCTCGCGTAGTCAAGCCACATGAAGGGCACCAGCGCGTCTTCGTTCGCGTAGACATACATGCGAACCGCTCCACCGGGAAACACCTCGCCGGCCAGGCGATCTCTGTCCCAGAAAAATTCCGTGCGCTCCCCTCCGTATTCGCGCCACAGACGCCGGCCGAGCCCGTCGTACGCCGCCTGCCAAACTTGCGGGCGATTCCTGAACTCGACTCGCACCAACTGATCAGCGCTGTCGTAAGAGTAGCGCGTCTCACTTCCATCGAAAGCGATGCGCTTCGACAGTCGCTGGCGGTCGTCGTACTCGAATCGCTCGGTGTGGCTGTGCACGAGCAGGTTGTCCGGACCCCTTTCGATACGACCATGTACAGGGGCGTAGATCAGGTTGCCCGCTAGATCGTAGCGATAGTCGAACTTCGCGCTGCCCGGACCTTGCTGTTCGAGCAAGCGGTGGTCGGCGTCGTAGGCGAAGCGGATTGGACCCTGATCGCTGTCGACGACCTCTTCGAGCAACCCTTCGAGATCGTAGCGATAGCGGGTCACTCGAGTGACGGACATCTCGTAACCGGCAGCGCGAAAACAAGCGCTGGCGGTCAGCCGCTCCTGTGCGTCGAAGACCAGCGCCTCACCAGTGCCATTTCCGTTCTCGCGGCAGAAGGTACGGTCAGCTTCACGCCAGAAGCGATGCTTCGCTCCATCGGGGGTGGCGATGTTCACACCGTCGCGCGTGTTCTCGTAGCGGACACGGAACCGCTTCAGAAAGACGCTCTGCCGAACACCGGCGTCGTCATAACGATGCTCGACTCCGTCGCCGTCTCGGAGGTCGGCGGTCAGCCGTCGACGCTCGAAGCGCCGAGCGATCTTGTGAAGCGAAGACGAGGCCTCCACGAAGTTGCCAAGGGCGTCGTATCCGTAAGTAAAAGATTCGCCGCTCGCGAGCGCGCTCTTGACGTGCAACCCTTGCTGATTCGTCTCGTGCCGGACCAAGAGCTGATCCTGACCGTCACGTTCCTCGAGGATGGCACCCTGGAGCCCGCGCCGATACCGGAGGTAGGGCCTGCCATTCTGAACGATTTCGACTACGCGCTGCGCGCGGTCACGCAAATACTCGGTACGGTTGCCGTTTGGATCGACGACAAGCGTCCGTTTCTGGCGGTGCGTGTACGCATACTGCGTGATCGATCCGAGCGGTGACTTCTCCGCCCCCAGCAGGTTCCACGAAATGATGTGCTTCTGCCACCAATTACCTTTGGTATCTCCGCGCGCGACGAGGTTCCCCTCCGGGTCTCGCTGATACTGCTGATAGCGGCCGTCCGCGTACGTCGTGCGCACGATGCGGCCGGCCGGATCCATCACGGCGCTAGGTATGATCTCCGGCGCGGCAGCGAGCTCGGCCCGAACCGCGTTCGGCAACTTCGGTAGTGGCGCTGAATTACCGGTGTGACCGCGACCGAGGATCCACCCCAAGTGCGTCGTCGGACCGCGGTGACGTAACGGGCTCGGAGGGTTCGGCGCCTCGTCCTCCGGGGGAACGATGGTCTCGAACGGAGTCAGCCGCCCGGTGTGCTTCCCGGTCTTGTCGTAGAGCCAGGTGTAGACGAGTCCCGCGGGGGTGATCTGCTTCTCGATGCGACCGCGATCGCCCTGCACGTACTGCATGACCCCGCCGTGAGGGTCCACGAGGTGAGAGATCGTCCCGTCCGGGTAGAACTTGTAGCTCCACACGCCACCGTCTTGTTCTGTGATGAACGTCTGACCGCCCTCGTACCGGGCTTGAATACCCCACAGCCCGTCGTCGCCGTGGCTGCGAACGCAGCGGCCCGTCGCGGGATCATAGTGCCAATGAAAGCTGTAGCCGCGACGATCCGTTCCCTGCACCATGCGGTGGGCTGCGTCGTAGCGAAAGCGCGTGATAGCACCCAAGGCGTCTTGCCACTCCGTGAGGCAGCCATCGCGATAGCCATAACGGGCGATCTGGATTGGTCGCTGCCCGCGGGCACCTCGGAACACCGTCTCGATATGCCCCTGTGCGTCGTACACGAAGTGCGTATCGACCATCGAGGGGGTCAAGTACTCGGTCAGCGCTTGCAGGCGCCCGGCCGCATCGTAGTGGAGGTAGATGTCGACTTTTGCGGACTTGTAGCGTGAGAGCCTGGCGGTGGGCGGAATGGTGGGCAGCGCGTCGAATTCGAGCGTTTCGTCGCGATCCGTCGTGAGCCGGTAGCGGCGTCGGTCCGCCGTAGTCAGACGGAAACCATCGGTCGGTGCGTAGCCCCCATCGTCGAGCACTCCGAGCGCTACGACTTCGTTGTCGTGTGTCTCGTAGATCGCGCGCTTGCGCAGAAGCGTCAGCGTGCGTTGAAAGAAATGCCGGTGTCCGAAGCCGAGCGGTCCGTCTTGCTGATTCCAACCGCTGCGATAGTGCCGCTCCCACGTGAACCCGCTATCACTAGCCCGATAGTCTTCGAAGTCGTTGTAGACCTCGCCAGTGAACGCGTTGACCGGCTCGCCCGGTTGATTGCAGAGCCCGACCTTCTTCAGGATTTTCCCGAGGCCCTTGCTCTGCGCGATCGCCTTTCCGAGCTTCTTCAGCCCTTTCATGATCCCGTCGAGCGGATTCGGGAAGTTCGGGCACGGAAACCCGCCGATCAGCACCGTGGGGTTGCCGAGCATCAGCGCGCCCATGGCCGGAGGGACGCCGGGGTCGGTGCCAAGCAGGGCGCTGAGCGCGGCGGCAGCGGCGTCCGCCGCGAGCTGCGCGGCTTGCATGGCCGCCGCTAGCGCCTGACCTGCCGCCGCAGCCGCGCCCACTCCGACGGCACCGATCGCGGTCGCCAGGATCGCCGCGCCTCGGCTGACGAGCAGTGTCTTGCTCGCAGGGTTGCAGTGGCGCGTCATGTCCGTCATGCGCGCGGCGCGGTTGCCGCCGATGAAGGTGTTGCTCGAGCCGAGAAAGACGTCGAAGGCGGGCGCAAAGCTGCCGCAGGTCATTGCGAGGCCGAGGTCGCCCGCGCGCCCGGCCGGCATGCCACCGATCAGCACCGACACGCAGCCCGGCAACATCAGATTGCCGATGCTTGGCAAAGGCACGGGCGGGGCTGGCGGGATCAGGCTCGGCGGGTGGACATGCGTGTGCGGCATGCCGACGTGAAGCACCGTCAGGTACGCCGCCGGGAACGCGGGCATCAGCGCCGCGATCGGCGCGGTCAACATCGCGAAGCCCGTGTTCAGCAATTCGAGGGGCGCGTTCTGCAGCCCCATCACCGCGCCGATACCTTGCTCGACTACGCCGAGAACGCCCTTTTCGGGATCGGGAGCTTCGAAGAACGGCGCGAGGGCGTTGTTGATGACGTCGCCCATCGCGTCGACTTTGGCGTTGCCGGTGTCCGACACCTGCATCGACTTCGCCGCGGAAGCGACGCGCGCTCCGAAGATGCCGCCACCTCCGCCGGCACCGCCGCCAGCTCCTCCGCCTGCACCGCCGCCAGCTCCTCCGCCAGCTCCTCCGCCCGCACCGCCGCCAGCTCCTCCGCCCGCACCGCCGCCAGCTCCTCCGCCGCCGCCCGCGCCGCCGCCACCGCCGCCGCCGCCGCCACCGCCGCCACCGCCGCCGCCGCCGCCCGCGGGAGCACCGCCGCCAGCAGGGCTCTGACCACCGCCGCCACCTGCCGGAGCGCCACCCGCGGGAGCACCGCCGCCCGCGGGAGCACCGCCGCCTTCACCAGCGGGGCCACCACCCGACTCACCCCAACCGCCGCTGGCGCCACCACCGCCGAACTTCCCACCGTTACCCTGCATGCTGCGCGCCCTGTTGCTGCGTGAGCTCCGCCTTTTCGCGTTCGCACGCGTGAGCCTCACTGAAGAGGTTCGAGAGCCGATACATGGCGATCATGCGATCGAGGATCGAGATCGCGCGTTCGCCGTAGTTGAACTGCTTGGCGAGATTTTTGCCGTTCGTCCAGGTCTCTTCGGCTTGCTTGAATTTGCCGAGCTGCCACTGCGCTTCGCCCTCTTTTTCCATGGCGTCGCACTTGGTGTACGGGTTTGCGAGCTTGCCGGAACACGCGCCCGCGTGCTTGAAGTAGCCCTCGGCGTCGTCGGCGCGCTGGAGCTCCATCGACGTGGTGCCCGCGCTGTACAGGTTCTGCTGGAGGGAGACCAGGTTCGCGTCTTCCATCGAGAGCGCGATGCCCCGTTGGTAGAACTTGAGCGCTTCCTGCGGCTGCCCCGCGCGGTGCATGGTGTCGCCCGCGCCTTTCAAGGACAGCGCCGCGAGCGGCTTGTTGCCCGCGCCCTTGAAGTAGTTGAAGCACGCGCCGAACTTCTCGAGCGCCTGCGGTAGCCGCAAGAACGCAAAGTCGATGGCTGCGAGCTGGAAGAACGCGAACATGCGGTCGTTCGGCGGCAGCGTCTTGTCGAGCGCCGTGGCGTTCAGGTCTCGCTCGGTGCGCTCGTTGCTGAAGTCGAGCTCCATCACCAGCACGCGGTCGTTCTTCTTCTGGTAGAGCTCGGCGATGATTGCGAGCTCCGGCTTGCGATCGCGGACCACGAAGCGGTGCCGATCCATCCACGGCTCGACCGCCTCGGGGCACAGCAAAGGCGCGATCATCGCCTTGTAACCCTCGAGGTCCTTGAGCTCGCCGGGCAGCAGTCCCCAAACGATTGGTCCTGGTGGCAGGTGCTCCCCCACGTATTTGGCCAGCGCCACCAGGCGCCGCGCGGGAGGGTAGCGGGCGTCTTCTACCTCGAGCGGCAGGGGCGGCCACGGCTCGAGCCCCTGGTCTTTGAGGCCGATGTTGTACGCCTCACGCTGGGTAGCGAGCGACTTCGCGATCGCATCCATGTACGCCGGCGCGCTCGGGCAGGCATCCGGGTACAGGAGGTAGTAGTCGTCCTCGTCCTGCTGGGAGAACGACTGCAGCGTGGCGCTCGGAAACGCCATCTCGCCGTCTTCTCCCCCGAGAACGAGCGTCGGGTAGTCGGGCTGGTCGATGAAGCCCCGCAGCGTACCCACCAGTTCGTCGGCCTGACTCGGCATGCGCGTCCCTGACTCTGCCCGATCGTCCAGCCTAGTTGAGGCGAATCGTGCGTGCGCGAACGACGGTGTCCCCGTCCGTGCGCAAATCGATGCCGCCGCTCGAAGCCTGCAGCTCGATAGTGTCGGCGCTGAGCTTCAAGACTCGCGCCGCCTTCAGCTCGACGTTGTCGCCGCCGAGCTCGACCTCGGGACCCGCAGCGCCCTGCCGGATCGTGACCAGCGGGTTACCGTCGTGCGACACGATCTTGAGCCCTTCTCCCGGTGCGAGCCGCACCTCGGAGATGTCTTCACTGGCTTCGCTTGTTTCAGCGGGCGGAGCCGGCTGCCGGCCGAGCGCGCCCGTCACGATCCACTGCTGCCAGCCGAGCGGCAGCGTGAGCAGGACGCGGTCGCCCTTGCGCAAGGATAGGTGGCGTTCGAACTCGAGCCAGCGCTCGACGACTTCGCTCTTCGTGTTGAGGAAGCGCACCAGCACGCGGCCCGCGAGGTGCGGGTTGTGCGTGTCGAGCACCTCGCCCATCACGCTGCCGTTCGAAGGCGCCTCGTCCGTGGCGAGCACGCCGGCCTGCGCTTCGAGCGCGGCCTCGATGACACCTCGGAGATCTCGTCCGTCCGGAGCTCGATTTCGCATCTTCCGATACCTCAGTTCACCTTGACCAGTGCGCCCGCGACCGTGACCGTCGCGTCGCCGTTGATGGCCACCTGGGCGCCGTGCATCTTGGAGCCGCTCGGTGAGTACTCGCACGAGCCGCCAGCGCCGCTGATGCTCGAAGTCTGGGTCGCGCTGACGGAGATCGTCCCGTCGCTCTTGATGGTGATGCTGTTCTCGCCCACCTTGAGCGAGATCTCTTCGCTCGCGCTGATCGTGATTTTGCCGCCGTTCAGATCGACGGTGCACTTCTCGTTCTTCAGCTTGGCCTGCGAGCCCTTGAGCAACAGCTCGTTGTTCTCGCCGTTCTTGGCCTGGAACTGCACGGTGGCCGTGCTGTTGTATTTGCCGGTCACGTCCACGGTCTTGTCGCCGGCGGTGACGCTCATCTTGTCCGGGCCCTTGATGTTCAAGGTGCGCGCCGCGCCGTAGGTACCCGTGTGCGCAGCATTGCAATTCAAGGTATCCGCCAGCACCACCGTGGTCGTACGCGTGTTGCTGTACGTCTCGGTGTCGGCTTTGGTGACCGAGATCGTATTGGTTCCGCCGACGCTGAGCGAGCGCGAGCCGCCGACGCTCACCGAGTCACTCGCGGTGATCGACGAGCTGCGGTTGTTTTGGATCGTGTTGGTCTGGTCGTGCTTGACCAGCGTGGTCATGTCCTTTTCGGCCTGGATGTAGACCTGCTCCTCGCCCTTCTTGTCCTCGAAGCGGAGCTCGTTGAAGTTGTCTTCCGTGCCGCCTTTGCTGCTCCGGCTCTTGATGCCGCTCTGGGTCTGGTTTTCGGGCAGCGTGTACGGCGGCATGTTGACGGCGTTGTAGACGCGACCGGTGATGATGGGCCGATCGGGGTCGCCTTCGAGGAAGTCGACGATCACCTCTTGCCCGATGCGCGGGAGGTGCATGCCGCCCCATTTGGCGCCGGCCCAGATTTGCGCCACGCGCACGAAGCACGAGCTGTTTTCGTCGTACTGGCCCTCGCGATCCCAGAAGAACTGCACCTTCACGCGGCCGAACTCGTCGGTCCAGAT
>JAICQO010000004.1 GCA_025937835.1 Polyangiaceae bacterium | reverse complement strand
TGGGATGCCGCGCGGCGAGCTCGCGACGTTGTTTTCCGCAACGCTCGTCGCGCTGTAATTGTCTGCCGATCAGACCGTGAGCACGAGCTTCGTCACCTCGGGGGGCGAGCCGAGGCGCGCGGGCGGTCCGACGGTGCCGAAGCCGCGGTTCACGTACAGATCGGAACCCGAGCGCGTGTAGCGCCCGGCGACCCATCCGCCCGGCAACAGCAGATCCGCCGGACGCACGAGCAGGTTCACCTGGCCGCCATGGGTGTGTCCGGAGAGCTGGAGCTGAACGTGGCCCGCGGCCTCCGCGAAGTAACTCGGATTGTGGCAGAGCAAGACCCGCGGCGCGTCGAGAGCGGGCGCGACTTTACCGCCCTGCTTGGGCAACGTCGCGAGCGCGCGCTCGAGACTGGGCCCGCCCCCCTGGCGGCGCGCCCAGACGTCGTCGACGCCGAGCAGGGTGAAGCTGCCGCCTGCGTCGCCGATCAGCGTGCCGCGATTGCGCAACATGCTGCCGCCTGCGCGCTCGACGGCGTCCACGACTGGATCGATGCCCGCGAATAAATCGTGATTGCCCGGGATCGCGATCACGCCGCGGCGCGCGAGCGGCAACAAACGACGCACGAACGCGCCGAGCTCGGGCGCGAGCTTCGGATCGTTGTCGAGGAGGTCCCCGGTGAGGACGATCAGATCCGGCCGCGCCTTCAGCACCAAGGACTCGGCGGCGGCGAGCTCGGCGCGACCGGTGAACTGACCGATGTGCAGATCCGAGAGCTGCACGATCGAAAAACCATCGAGCGAGCGCGACAGACCGGGCAGGCGGATCGGCACTTCTTCGAGCGCGTAGTCTTGGCGCCCGGCCAGAACGCCGTACAGCGCGCTGCCGCCGCCGATCAAGAACGCGGAGCTCGCCGCGGCCTGCTCGAGGAAGCTGCGACGTGGAACCTGTTCCACATGCCCAGCACCGGACTCGGTAGGTGGGCCTGAAGTATCCGAAGTTGCTGTGGTTTTTGGGTTGGCCCAACGTCGCGACAGCCACGCCCCGAGGCGCACGAGGTCCGCTGGCAACAGCAGCGCGAAGCTGATCAACACTGCGAGCTCGAGCGTGGACGAGACGGCGACCAACGTCGTGACCAGCGGGCCTGCGGCGATCCACGACAGCAGTCGCCCCCCGAGCATTCCGATCAGGCCGAAGGCGAGCGCCCAGGCGACGGCGCGGCGTGCCCGGTCAGAGAGCGAAAACGCCCGGGTAGCCCAGCGGAACACATGCCGGTTCACCAAGTAAAGAACGCTGCCCAGGACGACGAGGAAGACGGCGAATCCGAGGCGCATGGTGTTGGCGTGGCGTTGGGTGATTCGGGAGACGGGCGTTTACGAAGGGGAAACGGCGTGGTACCGCGTTTTCGCGAGGAGCAAGTGAAGTTACGCACACTGGGCAGAACGGGTTTCGAGATTTCGACGGTCAGCTTCGGCGCGTGGGCGATTGGGGGCACCTGGGGACAGGTGGACGACTCCGAATCGCTGGCGGCCCTGCACCAGGCGCTGGACCTGGGCGTGAACTTCTTCGATACGGCCGACGTGTACGGGGACGGGCACAGCGAGAAGCTGCTCGCGCGCCTGCGGCGGGAACGTAGCGAGCCGTTCTGGATCGCGACCAAGGCCGGCCGGCGCGCCTCGCCGCACGTGGCGGAGCAATACAACTACGAGAACCTGCGCGGTTGGATCGAGCGCAGCCTGAAGAACCTCGAGGTCGAGGCGATCGACCTCGTGCAGCTGCATTGCCCGCCCACCGAGGTTTACTACCGCCCCGAGGTGTTCGGCGCGCTCGACCGCCTGGTGAAGGAAGGCAAGCTCCGCCACTACGGCGTGAGCGTCGAACGCGTCGAGGAGGCGCTGAAGGCGATCGAGTTCCCCGGCGTGCAGTCGGTGCAGATCATCTTCAATCTGTTGCGCCGCCGCCCCGCTGATCTGTTCTTCCAGCGTGCGCTCGAGAAGCGTGTCGGAGTCTTGGCGCGGCTGCCGTTGTCGTCGGGGTTACTCGCCGGCAAGCTGACCGCGAACACGAAGTTCGCGAGCGACGATCATCGGCATTTCAACCGCACGGGTGAAGCGTTCGATCGCGGCGAGACCTTCTCGGGCATCGACTACCAGGTCGGCCTCGAGATCGTCGAAGAGCTGCGGCGTTTGCTGCCTGCAGGCATGACCCTGGCGGAGCTCGCGCTGCGCTTCATCCTCGATCACGAGGCCGTCAGCTGCGTGATCCCCGGCGCCAAACGGCCCGCGCAGGTGGCCGAAAACGCGCGCGCTGCGGACTTGCCGCCGCTGTCGCCCGAGCTGCACCGTGCGCTCGAAAAGCTGTACGACGCGCGCGTGCGCGGGCTCGTTCACCAGCTCTGGTGAGGGCCGATTTCGGAGATTGGTTTGGTTGTCGCACAGGGTCGGGGAGTGTGCGCGCCGCAACCGGCTGCTGACGCCGTGCAGCTAGTCGTTTACGCTCTCGGGACCACGGGAGAAACCGATGAGAAACTGGGCCGCCGGTTTTGGTTGGTGCGCGATCGGATTGGGCGCGGCGCTCGCGTGCAGTGAAAGCGATGACGGAAGCTCCGGCGGCGCGACCGGCGGCAGCAGCGCGTCGAGCGCGAGCGGCGGCGCGACCGCGGGCGGGCCGACGAGCAGCGGCGGCATGGCCACGAGTGCGGGAGGCATGCCGACCGGAGGTGCCGTCACCGCGACCGGGGGGGCCCGCGCGAACAGCGGCGGCAGCGCTGGCGCGACGGGAGGTGCGAGCGGAGGCAAGGCGGCGAGCACCGGAGGTTCGAGCGGGGGCGCAGCGCCGTCCTCGGGTTGCGGTAAGAGCGCCTCTGAAACCGGAGTATTCCCTGACGAAGCGGTCGACGTCGCTGGCGAGGCGCGCAGCTACGTGTTGTCGGTGCCCGCCGAGTACGACGCGGAGAAGCCCTACCCGCTGGTGTTCGGGTGGCACGGGCTCGGCGGCAACGGTGCGCAGGCGCGCCAGTACTTTCGCGTCGAGTCGGCATCCAAGGGCGGGGCGATCTTCGTCTACCCGGACGGCTTACCAAACGACGACGGCCAACCGGGTTGGGACCTGTCTCCGAGCGGCATCGACGTGGCCTTGTTCGACGCCCTGATCGAGAAGGTGAGCGCGGCTTACTGCGTCGATTCCAAGCGCATCTTCAGCACCGGGCACAGCTTTGGCGGATTTTTCACGGAGCGGCTCGGGTGTTCGCGCGGCAGCGTGTTGCGCGGGATCGCGCCGGTAGCGGGTGGACCGCCTTTCGGAGGCATGGCCAACTGCGCGACGCCCGTCGCTGCCTGGATAACTCACGGCTCGAACGACGGGACCGTCGACTTCGAGACCGGGGAGGCGGGGCGCGATCTGTGGTTGGAGGTCAACGGCTGCTCGGACAGCTCGATGCCGGTGACGCCCGACCCTTGTGTTGCCTACGACGGCTGCGAAGCCCCCCTGCACTGGTGCGTGCACGAACAAGATCACAATTGGCCGATGTTTGCAGGCGCGGCGATCTGGTCGTTCTTTTCGGGCCTGAACTAGCCCAGCTGAGCCAGAGGGAGTCAGCGTAGCGTCTTGCCCCATGCGGGCAGTCTGGGCTTGTGTCGAAGGCGCGAGTTCATTACGTGGTTGCGCCATGCGCTTCTCGTCACCAATCGCTCTCTGGCTCCTCGCTGTTGCATGCGCTCCTGCGACTCAGGTCGCGCCGCCTCCCGCACCGCCCGCGCCCGCGCCGCTGCCTCTGGCGTCGGTGATTGCAGAACCTGCGCCCGCACCGCCCCCGCCGCCCACGCCCGAGGAGCAGAAGGCCGCCGAGGAGAAGCGCAAGCTCGAAGCCGATTGGCAGAAGCTCGAAAAGGCGCACGCGGCCGAGCTCGCGCGTCTCACGCCCGAGCTTCGGACGCAGGTCAAGGCGCTGGTCGACGCACCGAACCCGAACTTGAAGGCCATCCTCGCGGGCCCTCAACGGCGCCCGGGCCACGCCGAGCGCGACGCCGCTCGTCACCCGAAAGAGACGCTCGAGTTCTTCGGGATCAAGCCGAGCTCCACGGTGCTCGAGTACGGTCCGGGTGACGGATGGTACACCGAGATCATCGCGCCTTACGTCGCGAAGCGCGGCAAGCTCTACGTGACCGCGACGGATCCGACGGGTCCGAAAGATCAGCGGAGCTCGTACTACGGGTACCGCACCAAGCTGTTCCTCGAGTCGTTGCCCGAAGCGTATTCGAAGGTCGAGATGCTGGTGATCGACCCGAAAATGCCGAAGCTGCCGGAGAACACCTTCGACGTGGTCGTGCTCATGCGCGGTGCTCACGGCATGCACAACAACAAGCTGCTCGGGCCGTGGCTCGCCGAGTTCCACAAGGCGCTCAAGCCGAAGGGTGTGCTCGCGATCGAGCAGCACCGCGGCGCACCGGGTAAGAGCCCGGACGAGACCAGCAAGCAGGGCTACTTGTCCGAGTCTTTCGTGATCGAGACCGTCGAGCAGGCGGGCTTCAAGCTCGCGGCCAAGTCCGAGATCAACGCCAACCCCAAGGACACGCGCGACCACCCCCACGGCGTCTGGTCGCTGCCGCCCACGTTGCGCGACGGCGACAAGGACCGCGAGAAGTACGCGGCGATCGGCGAGAGCGATCGCATGACGCTCAAGTTCACGAAGCGCGAGCAGAAGCCGGCCAAGGCAGCGGCAGCGCCGGCCACGCCGAAGGCGCCGGCAGCCTCCGCCGCGCCCGCGGCGCCCAAGGCTGCGGCAGCCGCGCCGCCGCCCATTGTTCCCAAGGCCCCGCCTCCTGCAGCGCCTGCAGCAAAGCCCGCAGCTGCCACCGCGCCGGCTCCGGCAGCTCCTGCTGCTCCTGCTGCTCCGAAGCCGGCGAAGCCCTGAGTCGGGCTCAGGCGGCCGCGGCGCGGGACCAGTTCGCGATCGCTTCGTAACCCGAACGCACGATCTCGAGCCGGACCGGCTCCTCGTGCGCGGAGGTGATCTGCATCACGCAGGTCGCCTCCAGCCCTTTCGGGCCTGCGAGCGTCGAGTTCTTGGGTTTGCTCGGGTACTCGCTGACGCTGGCCTGGCCGCGCTGAAAGCGCATCGGCGGGTTGTCGTTCTCGTTGCTGCCAATCGTGAGACAGCCGGTGTTGGTGAGCGCCACCATCACGTTGATGCCGCGCGTTCGCACGCCGACGATCGCTTCTCCGACCTCCGCCAGCTTCGACATTTCGACGTGGTAGTAGGACATCCACATCGCGGTCGCTTGCTCGCCCGGCGCGAGCCCGAGCTGCTTGTCCATGTAGCCCTTCACCCCGCCCCGGCGCAGGTACTTGTACCAATACCAACCGCCCGCAGCGCCCAGGAACAACACACCGAATACAATCTGCTTCAGAAGCTCCATCGCATCTCCTCACTCCCTCGGTCACCCCGATCAGCGTAGCCAAGACCCGCTTCGATGGTGGCTGGGCAATCATCGACCAAAGTCGGTCTCGAGTTGCCCAAAATCGGCGTGGCCTCTGTGACCTGATCCGCTCGCTACCTCGATCCCCGGGTGAGCGCGCTTCGCACTCGTTCCCACGTCCTCCCCGTTATCTGAGGCCCGGCGAGCGGCGGGCGCTTGAGACACGACGAGAGTCGATGCGAGGATGGTGCGATGCGGCGAGGCTTACTGAGCGTTGCGCTGGGACTCGCGACGCTTGCGATGGATCCCCGCGCGGCCCGCGCAGTCGAGGCGACACCGCCAATCGACGCGCCGAGGCCCGCGAAGACCGGATTTCAGGCGCACTTCTTCAGCGGTGTGGCGCTGCCCGCGGGCAAGGCCACCGGCGAGCCGGGGGACGCTCTCGGCAAGCGCTACGCCTGGCAGATCCCGTTCGGCGTCGATCTGGGCGGCAAGCTCACGCGCTCGGTGTATCTCGGCGGCTACCTCGTGATCACCGTCGGGTCCGAGGGCAGCGACCGGCTCGTCGAAGCCCTGTGCGACGACGATGACCAAGACTGGGAGAACGACGTGCGCTGCAGCGCCGTCAACGTGCGGCTCGGGGTCGAGACGGAATACGGGTTCGACCCAGGCGGCCACGTGAACCCGTGGCTCGGCTATGGATTCGGTATGGAGGCCGCCGTGCAGTCGATCCACGACGCCACCGGGTACGGCGAGAACAACACCGCGTCGGGCATCACCTGGGCCCAGCTGAGCGGCGGCTTCGACGTGCGCAACGCAGTCGGCTGGGGGCCGTTCCTGGAGCTGTCGCTCGGGCGCTACATGACGACACGCACCGAGGTGGGTGGCCAGCACTCGACCACGGACATCGACGAGCGGGCTTTTCACGTGTGGGCGACGCTCGGGATGCGTCTGGTGGTGCGACCGTGAGGCAGCGCTCGGCCCTGGTTTTGTGCGTGTTTCTCGGCGCGTGCGGTGGAGACGCCGGAGGGCCGCGCCCGGTCACGATCGGCGCGCGCGTGACGGACGAAAACGACGTCGAGGAGGCGAAGCTCTGCATCCGCTTGCCGGTGTTGCTCGGCAGCCGTGTGAAAGAGCAGCGGGACGTGCCGGCCGGCTTTCGGATCGAGATGTCGGCGGCGCGGGACTGGGTCGAGGTGCGGTTTCCAGGCGCGGACGCGGAGGTGTTGCGGGGCAACGAGTCGGCGCTCGACGGCGGTTACTCGGCAGAGACGCCGATCACCGACGAAGCGGGAGGGCTGCACACGGGCTACGCGTTCACGGGCTGCGCTCTCGAGCCGGACGAGACGGAATAGCGCCCTCTTCTCCGACCTGCAGCCGGTACATGCGCGCGTACCAGCCGTCCTCGGCCATCAGGGCGTCGTGGTTGCCGCGCTCGGCGAGCTTGCGGTCGCGCACGACCAGGATCGTGTCGACGTCGCGCACCATGCTCAGGCGGTGCGAGACGATGAAGGTCGTGCGGCCCTGCATCAGCCGCGAGAGCGCGGTCTGGATCAGGAGCTCGGACTCGGGCTCGACGGCGGCCGTGGCTTCGTCCAGCAGCAAAACGGCTGGATTTGCCAGGAACGCGCGCGCGATACACAGCCGCTGGCGCTGGCCGCCCGAGAGGCGCACCCCGCGCTCACCGATCTTGGTGTCGTAGCCGTTCGACAGGCCGAGCACGAACTCGTGCGCGTTGGCGAGCTCGGCTGCCTCTTCGATTTCCGCCTGGCTCGCGTCGAGTCGCCCGTAGCGGATGTTGTCGCGCACCGACTCGTTGAAGAGAAATGCATCCTGAGCGACGACGGCGAAGTGCGAACGCAGGTCGCGCTGGCGCAGGCTGCGGAGGTCGTGACCGTCGATGCGCACGACGCCGTTCGTCGGATCGTAGAAGCGGAGTAGCAACGACAGGAGCGTGCTCTTGCCCGCGCCGCTCGGGCCGACCACGCCGACGGAGGCGCCGGCTGGAACACGCAGGTCGACCTCGCGCAACGTCTCGCGTCCGGGCTCGTAGCCGAACGAGACCCGTTCGAAATCGATCTGCCCGCGCGGGCGGCCGAGCTCGCTCGGGTGCGGGGGATCGGCGATCGACTCCGGCTCGTCCAGCACCTCGACGATGCGCGCGGCCGCGGCGTTGGCCCGCTGCCACAGGTCGTTGATGGTGGCGATCGAAGTGACCGGGGAAAACAGCTGCCACCAGTAGCCGCGGTAGGCGACGAGGCCGCCGAGCGTGAACGAGCCCTGGATCACGAACCAGGCTCCGAAGCCGATCATGCACACGTTGCTGAGGAAGCCGACCAGCAGCACGGACGGCATGTACACCGCGCGCACGCGCACTCCGCGCAAGCTGGTCGCGAGGTAGCTCTCGCCGATCTTCCGAAAGCGCTGGATCTCGTAGCCCTCCCGCGCGAAGGCCTTGACCAGCGCCATGCCGGAGATGACCTCGTTGAGCTGGGCCGTCACGTCACCCAGGCGATCGCGGACCTTGCGATACAGGCCCTTGACCCGCTGATTGAAGAAGAAGATCAAGAGCCCGACGCTGGCCAGCGGCAGCAGCGTGAGCAGGCCGATCACCCAGTGCAGGTAGATGATCACGCCCGCGACGAACGTGAAGGACAACAGGCTCGCGAGGATCTCGTCGAGACCGCCGACGACCGCGTCGCGCAGCGCCTCGACGTCCTGAACCGCGCGGGTAGACAGCTCGCCCGCGCGCTTGTCGTGGAAGTACTCGAGAGACTGCGCCTGCAGCTTGCGGTAGACGGCGTTGCGTAGGTCGAAGATGAAGCGCTCGCCGGCCTTTCCGAGCAGGAGCGTGCGCACGAGGCCGAGCGCCGTACCGGTGGCGTGGACCAGGAACATCAAGAGCAGCGCGGGCAGCAGCCGGCCGTGCTGCTGCCCGAGCACCACGTCGTCTACGATGAACTTCCACACCAGGGGGTGGAAGAGCGAGCAGGGGATGGACAGCAGCAGGCAGAGCGCGCCGCCGCCGACCAGCAGCCGGTACGGCCGCAAATAGCCGAGCAGGCGAACGAGCGGCCGCATCGTCTCCGCGCGTTCAGCCCGGCGTCGGGGCCTTCTGCAGCTCGGCGTCGATCTCGGCGCTCATCGCGGCGAAGTCGGTGGCGTTTTGCACGCGCTTGCCGTTGAGGAAGATGGTCGGCGTGCCGTTCACCTTCACCTGTTCGCCGAGCTTCAGGTCGCGATCGACGGCGGCGCCGTGGGTGCTCTCGTCGAGCGCCTTCTTGAACTTCACCATGTCGAGGCCGACGGCCTGCGCGTGCTTCTCGAGGCTCGCGCGATCGAGCTGGCTCTGGTTCTCGAACAGCTTGTCGTGGAACGCCCAGAACTTACCCTGCGCCTCGGCCTCGAGCGACGCGATCGCCGCCGGACGCGCGTCGGGGTGCATCTGCAGCGGGAACTGCCGGAACACGAAGCGCACGTCCTTCTCGTACTTCTGCTTGAGCTGGCTCACGGCGGAGGCAGCGCGGCTGCAGAAGGGGCACTGGAAATCGGAGAACTCCACGATCTTCACGCGCGCGTTCTCGGGGCCGAACGCCGGGACCGGACCCGCGAGCAGGGGCGCCATCTGCTCGGCGCTGAGCGGCCGGTTCGAGGCTTCCATCTGCTCGAGCTCGGACACGATCTCGGGGATGTGATCGAGCATCTCCTTGCACTTGTCGGGGGGGAACTTGCCGGTCTGCTCCTTCACCAGGGTGCAGCTCTGGCTGTCGGCGCCCATCTTGTCGCACAGCGTCTTCGTGAGCTGCGTGCAGCTCTCCTTGAGCGTGCCAAGGCGCTTGACCGAGAAGGCGATCTTGTCGAGGCCGGCCTTGCAGGCCTCCGGTGCCATCAGATCCGCGCTGGTCTTGAACGCCGCGCAGGTCGACGACTCGGCGCCGGCGGTCGCGCAGATCTTTTCGCTGTACTGGGCGCACACGCCCGTTGCCGTCTTCGCAGCCGAGCCCGACGCAGACGGCGCGGTGCCTGCGGCCTTGCCGGTCTGGCCCTGCTTACACGCGGTAACGGCCGACAGCGACAGCACGGCGACGGCCAGGGCACGAGGAAACACCGATCGAAGACGAAACATGAAATCCTTTCGGCCCGTGACCACCGGCCCCGGGCGGGGGCCGAGAACTAGCACGCCCGCCGCTGCGTAGGCTTTTGTCCCCGGGATTTCACGCGGATTCGACGCGGCCGAGCCCCGTTCTCAGGGGCGGCACGCGCCCCTCCCCGCCGAAGTGAATTCGTCGGGGCCCCTCCCGACGCGCTCACGCTTTTCGTCGGAGTTTTCCGCCAATCCCGGCAAGTTCCTAACCGCTTTTCGCTCTAATCGATGGTGAAGTTCTTCGAGACCGTGGTGGCATCGCCGGAGAACTTGGGAACGCGCGCCGCGCGGAACAGGCGCGCCACGCAACCGCCGACGCTGGTCCCGGCGAAGTCGCCCGTGATCTCGGCCTTGGTGACGCGACCGCTCGGCGCGAACGTGACCAGCGCGCGGCCGGTCCCCGTCGGTCCGCCCTCTTTCTTGCAACCGGCGGCGCCGTTCGCGGCCGTGACGAGCGCGGACTTGGCGGCGTTCTGGTCGAACGGCGCAGCCGAGCCCTCAGCCATGGCGTCGCCGAGGCTCGCGGGTTTGGTCTCTTCGGGCTTGGGCGGCGCGGGCTCGCTGCGGCCGGCGCCCGAGGGGGGGCGGGGCGCATCGGGCTTGGACGCCTGGGCGACGCCCGTGGGCGGCGGCGCCGCGCTGCCGTCACTGCTGGGAGCCGCTTCCGTGTCGGCTTCGGTCGCCGCCGGGGCCACCGTTTCGGTCGGCTTCGGCGCGGGCTCGGGGGGCTTTTCGGTGGCGACGGGCACGGGTGGCGGTGGCGACAGGTACTTCGGCACCAGCACCGCGATTGCCGCGCCGATGCCGCCCGCGAGCAACACCAAGAGCGCGATCTTGACGACGCGGCTGCCCTTCGAGCGCGGGTACACGTCCTCCATTCCGGGCGGCGCGAACGCGGGATCGGGCATGCGCGCGGGGGCAGCCAGCATGTCGGGCGCGACGAGCGCGTTGAAGTCACCGCCGAGGTTGGCAATCGACGACGGCCCCGCGCCGCCGAGCAACAGGTCCGCCTCGCGCTGCTTGCTGGTCTCCGGACGCACCGAGCGCCTGGACTCGGGCGCGGCCTCCTGCTTGATCAGCGCGTCGAGCGAGAACAGCACCGACGTCTCGTTGCGCGCGCCGGTGAGCTTGGCACCGCCGTCATCGGGCGGGCTCGAGTCGCCCCGGCCGAGGCTCGGATCGTCTTCTGCTCCGGCGCCCGCTTGCGCGCCGAACAAATCGGCGACGGCGCGGTCCGGCCTCGGATCGACGCGGCGCGCGGCCGGGCTCGGCCGTTCGCTCTCGTGACGTTGCGAGCGCACGTAGCGGCGCTTGCCCGGATCCGAGCCCGCGCGCTCGGGGCTCACCGAATCCGGCGGGCGACCCGCGGCGGGGAGCGGCGCGGAGAAGGGCGAGGACGGCTCGCGCGCGATCGTCTGATCGTCGTCGGCCGTCTCTTCGCTCTGGATTGGGTACGGGTTGGCGAGCGGCGCCGATTCGCGCGCGATCGTCATCTCGTCGTCGTACGGCTGCTCGGCGCCCGGCTCGGAGCCACCCCAGCGCCCGGGCTCCGTCCAGGTGCCGGCGGGGGCAGCGCCGCCGAGTGGGCGGCCTATGTGCGTGGCTTCTTCGTCGTCGTACGTCGGAACGGACGCCGGAGCGTTCTCGATACCGGGTTCGAGCACGCGCCGCTCGAGCCCCTGTTGCTCTAGCGCCTGCGCGATTTCCGGGATCTCGAACGGCGTCTGCCACTCGGCCATGCCGTCCTTCCAGACGAAGGTGTCGGCGTCGATCACACCGGCCGAGTACCAGGCGACGATCTCGTTGACGCTGGCCGGCTCCTGCCGGTCGTCGGTGATCGCGACCAGCCACTCTTGCGCGGACTGCGCAGGCTCGTCCGTAGCGGCGGGCGGCGGAGGCAGCGGCTCCGCGCGGGGCTTCGGTGGCGGCCTCGACGCGTGGAGCGAAGTGCCGTCTACGATGATGGCTGAACCGCAACGCTTGCAGGTGATGCGCGCCTTTTTGCCGCGCACCTTTTCGTCGGGAACAGCGTACTTGGCGGGGCAGGAGGGGCAGGCGACGTTCATGCTGCGTATAACCGCGGCTCGCGGATGGGCGAGAAGTATCACGGGGGAATCCCGGTGGCCAAGCGCTGATTGGTGCGATACTCCCTGAAATTCCGAGTGAATTCCGAACTCGGCGGTCAGTTCTGAAGGGCGACGGGCCACGCCGAGCTGGGGGTTTTGCTGAGCGTGGCCTAGGCGGAAGCCGAGCCGCGTTTGCGGCGCGACACCGCGGTCGCTGCTGGCCGGTGTAAAGCTGTTTCGGCAGACGCGCGGAATCGTGGCGTCGTGTCGGTGTTTTTGAACGCGATTCAGGCAGTGGTTGTTGGCGCTCGCGTTTCGTGATCAGCGTGAATGCGCGCAAACACTCCGATCGATAAGGCCGCGTCGCCTGATCTGGCCGTGCACGAGCGAGGCCGCTCCGTCGCGCGCGGCCGCCGCCGAATGAGCTGCCGCGTCGGATCCGAGCATCGGACGGAGCGCGCAAACCCAACGGTAACGCGCTCTTCGCGAGGGGAGTACACCCACCCACTTGCGGTTCCGGCCCCGGGTGCTCTGATAGCTTTCGTCGTTCTCGAAGGCGAGGTGTGATGACTCTTCGTCACTTGGTGCACGCCGTGATCGAAACAGGACGCATCAGCGCGCCCACGCTGGTGGAGTCGGCGCTCGGACGCCTCGAGCCCGCGACCTGCGACGCGCGGCTCGAGCAGTGGTCGGCGCGGATCCTCGAGCGTGCCCGGATCGAGCTCACGACGATCGGGCTGGAGCACGCGCCGGCGGGTGAAGCCGTGGTGGTGATGTCGAATCACCAGTCGCTCTACGACATCCCCGTGCTGTACCGCGCCCTGAAGCGGCCGCTGCGGATGGTGGCGAAGAACGAGCTGTTTCGCGTGCCGCTCTGGGGCGCCGCCATGCGCCGAGCGGGCTTCGTCGAGGTGGATCGCAGGGATCGCGCGCGTGCCATCGAGAGCTTGTCGGCCGCGACGGACGCGCTGTCCCGCGGGCTCTCGATCTGGATTGCGCCGGAGGGCACGCGCTCCGAAGACGCGCGGCTCGCGCCGTTCAAGCGCGGCGGGTTCCACCTGGCCGAGGAGGCGGGCGTGCGGATCTTGCCCGTGACCGTGATCGGCACCGGGCAGGTGCTGTCGGCGCGCTCGCATCGGGTCCACGATGGCGTGGCCGTCAGCGTCGTCCTGCACCCGCCGGTCGATCCGAAGGAGTATGGGCCGGAGCACCGCGACCAGCTGGTCGCGGCCGTGCGCGAAGCGATTGCCAGCGCCTTACCGGAGCCCGCGCGCCCGGAGTCCGAGTCGCTGCCGCCGACGGCGGTGAGTGCCCACGCGAGCTGAGCCGAGCTCAGCTGAGCTCGGTGCGGCCCATCAGGAAGCGGTCGAGGCCGCGCGCGGCCTTGCGGCCCTCCGCGATCGCCCACACCACGAGCGACTGACCGCGCTGGCAGTCGCCGGCCGCGAACACGCCCGGCACGCTGGTCTGGAAATCCGCGTTGACCTCGACGTTGCCGCGCTTGTCGAGCTTGAGCCCGAGGTCGGTGACGATGCCGGGGTGCTCGGGGTGGACGAAGCCCATCGCCAGCAACACCAGATCCGCCTCCAGCGTGAACTCGGAGCCCGCGACGCGCTCGAAGCGCCCGTTCTTGAACTCGACCCGCACGCACGACAGCTGCTGCACCTTGCCGTTGCCGGTGAAGTTCTCGGTCGACACGCTCCAGTCGCGCTGCCCGCCTTCTTCGTGTGAGCTCGAGGTGCGCAGCATCAGCGGCCACTGCGGCCAGGGGGTGCTGCCGGCGCGCTCTTCCGGCGGGCGCGGCATGATCTCGAAGCTGGTGACGCTGACCGCGCCTTGACGGTGCGAGGTGCCGATGCAGTCGCTGCCGGTGTCGCCGCCGCCGATCACGACCACTTTCTTGCCGGTGGCGAGGATCGCGATCTCGTCCGGGACGACGTCGCCGGCCACGCGCCGGTTCTGTTGCGTCAGGAAATCCATCGCGTAGTGGATGCCCTGGAGCTCACGGCCGGGGATCGGCAGGTCGCGCGGCGCGCGCGAGCCGATCGCCAGGATCACGCCGTCGAAGTCCTTCTTGAGCTGTTCGGCGGTCACGTCCTTGCCGACGTCGACGCTGGTCTTGAAGCTGACGCCCTCGGCCTTCATCTGCTCGACGCGCCGCTCGACCAGCGACTTTTCCATCTTGAAGTCGGGGATGCCGTAGGTGAGCAGGCCCCCGATCCGGTCGTCTCGCTCGAAGAGCGTGACGTCGTGGCCGGCGCGCGCGAGCTGCTGCGCGGCTGCGAGCCCCGCCGGGCCCGAGCCGATCACCGCCACCTTCTTGCCGGTCTTCACCCGAGGCGGCTCGGGCTTGATCAGGTTCTCGGAGAACGAGCGGTCGGCGATCGAGCGCTCGATCAACTTGATCGAAACCGGGTCGTCGTTGATGCCGAGCACGCACGCCGCCTCGCAGGGCGCCGGACACACGCGACCGGTGAACTCCGGAAAGTTGTTGGTCGCGTGCAGCGCGGCCGAGGCCGCCTTCAGGTCGTCCTTGTAGACGTGGTCGTTCCAGTCCGGGATCAGGTTGCCGAGCGGACAGCCCGTGTTGCAAAACGGGATGCCGCAATCCATGCAACGCGCGCCCTGGCCCTGCAGCGTTTCCTTGACGATCGGAAGCTCGAACTCGCGATAGTCACGGACGCGCTCTGCAACGGGTCGCTTGTCGGGGTCTACGCGCTCGAGCTCGAGGAAGCCTGTAATCTTTCCCACGGGTTTTCTGTCTTTTTCTTGGTCCGGCCGGGGCGCCAGCGGGTCAGGGGTGTAGCACAGCGCGCGTCGGGGCCGACCCCTTTTCACGGCGCTGCATCTCCTCGAGCACACGCCGATACTCGACGGGCACGACCTTCACGAACCGGGTCAACGCGACCTCCCAGCGGCCGAGCAAGGCCGTGGCCTTCTCGCTGCCGGTCCGCTTCGCGTGCTCGGTGAGCAGCGACGCGACGAACGCCGCATCCTCGGAGCTCAACGCCTCGAGCTCGACCATGCCGAGGTTACAGCGCGTCTCGAAGTCGCCGCTTTCGTCGAGCACGTAGGCGTAGCCGCCGCTCATGCCCGCCGCGAAGTTGCGGCCGGTCTTGCCGAGCACGACCACGCGACCACCGGTCATGTACTCGCAGCCGTGATCGCCGACGCCCTCGGCGACCGCGATCGCGCCGCTGTTTCGGACGCAGAAGCGCTCGCCGGCCCGGCCGTTGAAGAAGGCCTTGCCGCCGGTCGCGCCGTAGAGCGCCGTGTTGCCGACCAGGATGTTCTCGTCGGCCTTGAACAGCGCGCCCTTCGGCGGACGCACGCTGAGCACGCCGCCGGCCAGGCCCTTGCCGATGTAGTCGTTGGCGTCGCCCTCGAGCGAAAGCTCCATGCCTTCCATCACGAAGGCGCCGAAGCTCTGACCTGCGGAGCCCTTGAAGGCCACGCGGATCGTGCCCGGGGGCAGCCCTTCCTTGCCGTGGCGGCGGGCGACCTCACCGGCGAGCATTGCGCCCACGGTGCGGTGTACGTTGCGGATGCCGAGCTCGAGCGCGACCTTCTCCTTGCGCTCGAGCGCGGGCGCGCACTTCTGGATCAGCTCGTTGTCGAGCGCCTTCTCGAGCCCGTGGTCCTGCTCGACGGACTTGCACACGAGCACGCCCGGACCGGCTTCGGCCTTGGCCAGCACGTCGCTGAAGTCGAGCTTCGAGGCCTTCCAGTGCTCGGTGGTGCGGGTCTTGATGTACTGGGCGTTGCCGACCAGCTCACTCAGGGTGCGGAAGCCGAGCTTCGCCATCAGCTCGCGCGCCTCTTCGGCGACGTAGAACATGAAGCGGATCACGTGCTCGGGCTTGCCCTCGAACTTGGCGCGCAGCACCGGATCTTGAGTGGCCACGCCCACGGGGCAGGTGTTGAGGTGGCACTTCCGCATCATGATGCAGCCGGAAGCGACGAGCGGGGCCGTGGCGAACCCGAACTCCTCGGCGCCCAAAAGCCCGGCGTAGACCACGTCGAGCCCGGTGCGCATCTGGCCGTCCGCCTGCAGGATCACGCGGCTGCGCAGGTCGTTCTTCACCAGCACCTGGTGCGTCTCGGCGATGCCCATCTCCCACGGCACGCCCGCGTGTTTGATCGAGGTGAGGGGGGAGGCGCCGGTGCCGCCGTCGTGACCCGAGATCAGGATCACGTCGGCGTGCGCCTTGGCCACGCCCGCCGCGACCGTGCCGACGCCGGCCTCGGCCACGAGCTTGACGGAGATGCGCGCGCGCGGGTTCGTCATCTTCAAGTCGAAGATCAGCTGCGCCAGATCTTCGATCGAGTAGATGTCGTGGTGCGGCGGGGGAGAGATCAGCGTCACGCCGGGCGTCGAGTGACGGGTCTTGGCGATCACGCCGTCGACCTTGTGGCCCGGCAGCTGGCCGCCCTCGCCGGGCTTGGCGCCCTGCGCGACCTTGATCTGCAGCTCGTCCGCGTTGACGAGGTAGTGGGTCGTCACGCCGAAGCGCCCGGACGCCACCTGCTTGATCGAGCTCCGGCGCAGGTCGCCGTTCGGGTCGGGCTTGAAGCGCTCTTCGCGCTCGCCGCCTTCGCCGGTGTTGCTGCGGCCGCCGATGCGGTTCATGGCGATCGCCAGGTTCTCGTGGGCCTCGGCGCTGATCGAGCCGAAGCTCATGGCGCCGGTCGCGAAGCGCTTGACGATCTCGCTCGCAGGCTCGACCTCGGACAGCGGCACGGGCGGGCGATCGGAGACGAGCTCCCACATGCCGCGCAGGGTGATCAGGCCGTCTTTGTGGTCGTTGATGTAGTCCGAGTATTCCTTGTAGCTCTTGATGTCCTCCTGCCGCACGGCGTGCTGCAGGCGGGCCACGGTGGTCGGGTTCCACAGGTGCCGCTCGCCCTGCGCGCGGTAGTGGTACTGGCCGCCGAGGTCGAGCATGGGCTTTCCGCTCGTGACCGACGGGAACGCGCGCTCGTGCCGGCGCCGGCACTCTTCGGCGATCACGTCCAGATCGATGCCCGAGATCCGGCTGGCGGTGCCCGTGAAATAGCGGTCGATCACGTCGGCGGAAAGGCCGATGGCTTCGAAGATCTGCGCGCCCTGATAGCTCTGCAGGGTGCTGATGCCCATCTTGCTCATCACCTTGAGCAAGCCCTTGTTGATGGCCTTGATGTACTTCTTCTTGGCCGTCTCGCCGTCCTTCAGCGCGCCGTAGCCGCCGTCGGCGGCCATCGCGTCGAGCGTCTCGAGCGCGACGTACGGGTTCACCGCACCCGCGCCGTAGCCGGCGAGCAGACAGAAGTGGTGCACCTCGCGCGCCTCGCCGGTCTCCACGATGATGCCGATGCGCATGCGCGTGCCGTTGCGCATCAGGTGGTGATGCACGGCGCCGGTCGCGAGCAGGCTCGGCACGGGCGCGTAGTCGCGGCTCGCGCCGCGGTCGCTCAGGATCACCAGCCCGTGACCGTCGAGCACCGCTTGCGAGGCGCGGCGGCACAGCTCGTCGAGCGCCTCTTTCAGGCCCTCGGCGCCCTCCGCCACCGGGTACAGCATCGGCAGCGACGGGGGCACGCGCACCTGTTGGAGCGGCGTCTCGCGCAGCTTGGCGATGTCGGCGTTGGTGAGGATCGGCCCCTCGAGCTCGAGCATCTGCGCGTGATCGGGCAGCTCGTTCAGCAGGTTGCCCTCGCCGCCGATGTAAGCCTTGAGGCTCATCACCAGCTCCTCGCGGATCGGATCGATCGCGGGGTTCGTGACCTGGGCGAACTGCTGCTTGAAATAGTTGAAGAGCGGGATCGGCTCGTCGGAGAGCACCGCGAGCGGCGTGTCCGTGCCCATCGAGCCGACGGCCTCTTCACCCTTCTCGCCCATCGGGGCGAGCAAGAGCCGCAGATCTTCTTGCGTGTAGCCGAACAGCTTCTGACGTTCGACCAGGTTCGTGACCTCGCGGCGCGTGGCGGACGGCGGAGAGGCCTCGATCTCGTCCAGTGCGATCTTGTTCTCCTTGATCCACTTGCCGTACGGCTTGCGCTTGCAGATCTCGTCCTTGATTTCCTCGTCTTCGACGATGCGGCCGCGCTCGGTGTCGACCAGGAACATGCGGCCCGGCTCTAGCCTTCCGCGGCGCTTGACCTTCTCGGGGGCGAAGTCGAGCACGCCGGTTTCGGAGGCGAGCACCACCAGCCCGTCCGTGGTCTCGGTCCAGCGCGCGGGGCGCAGGCCGTTCCGGTCCAAGATCCCGCCGATGCGCTTGCCGTCGGTGAACGCGAGCGCGGCCGGGCCGTCCCACGGCTCGACCAGACACGAGTGGTACTCGTAAAAGTCGCGCTTGTGCTGCGGCATCAGCTTGTCGTTCTGCCAGGCCTCCGGCACCAGCATCATCATCACGTGCGGCAGCGAGCGGCCGCCGTGCAAGAGCAGCTCGGCCACGTTGTCGAGCTGCGCGGAGTCGCTGCCGCCGGGCTGGATGATCGGCAGGATGTGCTGGATGTCCTCGCCGAACACGTCGGTGTCGTCGAACAGCTGCTCGCGAGCGCTCATCCACGCGGCGTTGCCGCGCACGGTGTTGATCTCGCCGTTGTGCGCGAGCACGCGGAACGGCTGCGCGAGCTCCCAGGTCGGGAAGGTGTTGGTGCTGAAGCGCTGGTGCACCATCGCCAGCGCGCTCACCATCGCCGTGTCCTCGAGCTCGACGTAGAAGCCCGTGAGCTGCTCCGCGAGGAGCAGACCCTTGTAGACGATCGTGCGCGACGACAGGCTCGGCACGTAGAACATGCCCTTGCTGGCGATCGAGCTCTCGCGCACCGCGCGCTCGGCCCACTTGCGGATCACGAACAGCTTGCGCTCGAAGGCCTGCTGATCTTCGGTGGTCGAACCGATGAAGACCTGGCGGATCACGGGCACCGTGGCCCGGGCCATCGGACCGAGGGCCGACTCGTTCACGCGCACGTCGCGCCAACCGAGCAGCTTTTGCCCCGTGCCGAAGATCTTGTCTTCGAGCATTTGCTGGCAGCGCAAACGCTCCTTTTTGTTGCGAGGCAAAAAGACATTGCCGACGGCGTAGCGACCGGGCTCGGGCAAATCGATCTCGAGCGCCGCGCACTCACGCTTCAGGAAGGCGTGCGGAACTTGCAGCACGATGCCGGCGCCGTCGCCGGTGAGGGGGTCACAACCGCAAGCGCCGCGGTGGACCAGGTTCAAGAGGATGTCGACGCCCTTCTTGACGATGTCGTGCGATGCCTCGCCCTTGATGTTGGCCACGAACCCCGTGCCACAGGCATCGTGTTCGAATCGAGGATCATACAGGCCCTGGCGAGGCGGATACGGCATTCTGTCCCTGGTGTCGGGCGCTTTGGCGCCCTGTTGTGTAGGTGGAAGGGTCGAGCTGTAGGGGTTTGGCGCAGCGCGGGCGCCGGCCGGCTAGTATATGGCACTTCTCGCCCGTGTCAGGCGCCTTCGGGTGACGCGGCGCATTATTTCGGGCGAAGAGTTTCCGATGCGGCCCTCGGAGCGCGACCTTCAGTTTTCGACCGGGTTGCGCGAGCGCTCCCGCTGAGCCGTGGGGTGGCAGGCCAAAAGGAAGCCGCAGCGCGCGTCCTTGCAGCGGGCCGCCGGGACCGGGGGGAAGTCGCCGGAGTAGCGGCGGCGGACCAGATCGCTGACCAGCCCGCCGAGCTCGGCCGACTCGGGCGCGAACCAGTCGGGCTCGGGCGCGTCGGCGAGCAGGTGCACGAGGCCGACGCGCAGGCTGCTCGCCCCGAACCGGGCCCGGCACACGCTGGCGTAGGCCGCGAGCTGGAGCGCGTAGCGCCGGTCGTCACCCCCGCGGGTACGCTTGTAGTCGACCACCTCGAGGCGGCCGTCGCCGCGCTCCACGACCAGGTCGAGGGTGGCCTTGATCAGAGCCTTGCGCTCCACGGCGCGCGCGAACAGCTCGAGCTGCGGCTTGTCGCGATCGCTCGCATCGACCAGCTCGGTGAGCTCGATCTCGCGGTGCACGCGCGTGCCGGGCTCGACGAGGCTCGCCGCGTAGTGCCCGCCGAGGAAAGCCGCGATGCCGCTCGCGGTGCGGCGCGTGGCTTCGAGCTCCGGGTCGAGGCCCTCGCGCTCGAGCAAAAGCCTCAGCTCGTCGAGCGGGATCTGCGTCCCGAAGCGCTCCAGCGGGAAGCGCTCGAGCACGCGGTGCGCGGCGCTGCCGAGCGCGCGCGCGTCGTCGGCGCCGTCGCCCCGCGCGTCGGAGAACGTCGGCTCGTCGATGCCGAGCACGTGCAAGAGCTGAAAGCGCCGCGCGCAGATCGAAAAATCGGCGAGGGCGGTGACACCGACCGCGGCGGCGCGGAAGCTCGGCTCGAGGGGCCGCTCGGGTACGGGCAGCGAGGACTCGGCTGCTGGTGTAGGGCGCGGCGGCGCTTCGAGCAGCTCCGCGCCGGGCACGCGCACGAGCGCCGGCTCGCCGTCGAGCGCGCCGCTCGCCAGCACGTCCTGGATGCTCAGCGCGAGCGTGTTCGAGCGCGGCTTTTGCGGCAGCACGATCACGAGCTCGCGCCGCGCTCGCGTCAGCGCGACGTACGACAAGCGCTGGCGTTCGGCGAGGGCGCGCTCGCGGGCATCGGCGGCGGCGCGCCCCATCAGCCGCGTGTACTCGGCGCCGTCGGGGCCGCGGTGCCGCACCACGAGCTCGATCGAGCCGTCGTCGTTCCTGAGCAACGAGAGCGGAGCGCTGTGCGGCACCTCGTGCGCGTCGGCGTCGGCCAGCACCGTCACCTCGAAGGCGAGCCCCTTGCTGCCGTGCACGGTGAGCAGGCGCACCGCGTCGTCGCCCTCGGAGAACACGGCCGCTTCGCTCTCGTCCACCTCGAGGCTGATCTGCCGCTCGAGCCAGCGCGAGAAGCGCGGCAAGTTGCCGCCGTGCCGCGCGGCGATCTCGAGCAGCCGTCCGACGTTGCCGAACCGGCCCGGTCCGCGCGCCTCTCTGCCGAGCACGGATTCGAGCTCGAAGCGCTCGACGGCGAACGACAGCGCGTCGCGCGGCGACAAGCGCGGGCCCACGTCCGCGAGCTCGAGCAGGCGTTGCTTGAGCTCGGCCACGAGTCCGCGGTCACCCGGGTCACTCACGCGGTCCGGGTCCCAGCGCCACGCCGGGAGCAGCCCGCGTCCAGGCTCGCTGAGCTCGACCAGGCCGGGATCGGAGATGCCGCCGAGCGGGCTCCTCGCGACCACCACCAGCGCGTGACGGTCGTGCGGATCGAGCGCCACGCGCAGCAGCGCCGCGAGATCGCGGACCTCGGAGGTTGCGTAGAGCGCACGGCCCGCGACCACGAACGGGATCTGGAAGCGATCGAGCGCGATCTCGAGCAGCGGCAACATGGCGCGCCGGCGTGACAACACGGCGATGTTCGCGAGCGGGGTGCCTTCGGCGTGCGAGCGCGCGCAGAAGCCGGCGATGGTGAAAGCCGAGAGCAGCGCGCCCTCGGCGCGGGACAACAGCGGATCTTCGGCGCGCGGGACCGGCTGGGCGTCGATCAGCGTCACCCGGCCCGGCGCCGCGTCCGGGCGGCCCGGGAGCAGCGCCTCCGGCTCCGTGTAGCGGATCTCGAAGGCGCGGCGCGGCGTTTCGGTGAAGTCGCGGCGCGCCACGGCGTTCACGAAGCTCAAGATCCCGGGCGCCGAGCGAAAATTTTCGGACAGCGCCGAGAAGCGCGCCACGGGGTTCTCGGCGGCCCGCACTCCGCGCAGATCGAGGGCGCGCGCTGCCGGCTCCCCGGCGAGCTCGGCTGCGAGCCGCGCGTACACCGACACGTCCGCGCCGCGGAAGGCGTAGATCGACTGCTTGCGATCGCCGACCACGACGAGGCCGCGAGGCTCGAGCGAGCTCGCTTCGGGCAAGCTGCCCGGCGCGCGCCTGCGCGCGGCCTCCGGCGTCTGCCGGAGCAGCATCAGCAGATCGCGCTGCACGCGGCTCGTGTCCTGGAACTCATCGACCAGCAGGGCGTCGAGCGCCTCGGCGGCTTCCACCTGCAGGTCCGGGCGGTGGAGCAGCACCTCGCGCGCGAGCCACAGCACGTCGCCGAAGCCGAGCTGGTTCTTTTCGATGCGGCGCTTGCGCCGGTCTTGCTGGATGCGCCCGATCAGCGCCGCGATACCGCGGCTCTCGGCGGCGAGCTCCGGTGCGCGCGCGACGAAGCGCGCCGCGAGCGCCAGCTGCTCCCCGCGGTTCTTGCTCGAGGCCGCCGCCGGCACCGAGTCGAGCAGCGACACGAGCTCGGGACCGCCCGGATACTTTTCGAGCTTGGGACGGCGCTCGCCGAGCAGCGCGCCGAGCCCGCGCTCGAGCCGAGCTGCATCCACGGGCTCGGCGAGCGCGGCGAGCACTTCGTCGGCTGCGGCGGCGAGGGGGTGCGAGCGGCCATGCCCGAGGACGGCGCGCGCGGCGTCGCGCATGCTGCTCGCGAGCTCTCCGGCTTCCGCGACGTGCGACGGCGGCGCGAGCTCGTCGGCGCCGAGCCCTTCCTCGTCGAGCAGGCTGAACAGGCCGAGCAGCGCGCTGCGCGTGCCCTCGAGCCCGTGACACGAGTCGATCAGCGCGAGCGCGGCGCGCCCAGTGTCGCCGCCCTCGTCGAGGGCCTGTGACAGGACTTCGTCGAGCGCGGTCTCCGAGTCCTCGAAGGCCGCGCTCTCGTCCAAGATCGTGAATCCCGGTGACAGCTCGAGCTCGAGCGCGTGGGTACGCACGAGCCGCGTGGCCAGGCCGTGCAGCGTGTCGATGAACGCCCTCGGCAGGTCTTCGAGCGCCCGCTTGGCCCGGCCCGAGAGCTCGCGGTCCGAGAGGCCGCGGGCTTCCGCGAGCCTGCCGAGCGCTGCATCCTTGCCGATCACGCCTTCTACGCGCGCCTCGCCAGCAAGGACCGCGAGGCGCTGCTCGAGCCGCTCGCGGATCTCGCGCGCGGCAGCACGCGAAAAGGTCGTGGCGGCGATGCGCTCCGCGGCGACGCGCTTTTCATCCGGCCCGAGCCCGAGCACCAGCGCCAGGTACAGGTTCGTGAGCAGGTGCGTCTTGCCGGTGCCGGCGCTCGCGGCGATCACCGCGTTGTGCTCGAGCGCGAGCGCCGTCGGATCGGTAGCGGAAGTCACGGCTCGCCCCGCTCGGGGCCCGGATCGGGCGCGGACAGCGGCCGGCGGCAGGCGTCGCGGGCGAGGCAGCGCGTGCAGAAGCCCTTCTGCTTCGGCAGTGGCTCGACGCGGCCCGCGCCAAGCTCCTGCGCGATCGTCTCCGCGCGCTCGAACGCAGTCCGGATCTCCTCGCCGTTCGGCGGCCCCTCGTAGACGACGCGCAGCGCGGGTGTGCGCTGGTTCAAGCCGAAATACGCGAACGAGGTGTGCTCCGCGCCCCACTCTCGCGCCACCTTCTCGGCGTAGAGCCAGGGTTGGAGCTCGGTGGAGCCGTCGCCCTTGCTGCCGAGCCGTGTCTTGTAGTCGATGACGCGGACCCGCCGGCGATCGCCGGAGGCGTCGATGCGATCGATGCGACCGGATACGTGTAGCGAGTCGAGCTCGAGCGGCTGCCAGGTCGAGCCGGGCCCGAATCCGAGCTCGGCTTCGGCGAACGCCACGCCGTCGTCGGCGGCGAAGCTGACGCGGAGGATCGCCCGCACGTCGAGCAGCGTCGCGGCGAGCCCTGCGCGCCGGAGCGCACCGCGGCCCTTCGTCTCGAGCGTGACGCGAGCTGCTTCCATGCCGGCTGCGAGCAGCTCCGCGGGCGTGTCCACGCCCAGCCGGCTGCGCGTCGCGTCGAGGGCAGCCGCCAGCGCCGCGTGTAACAAACTGCCGCGCTCGCGCGCGCTGATCGCGTCCCCGACCGGATCGTCGCGGTTGGCGCGCAGCACGCTGCCCATGAAGCCGAGGAACCGGCAGCGCAGGGCGCGTTCGAGCGCGGTCACGGCGATTGGCCGCCCGCTGTCGCCCCCCAGATACGCCGCGAGGTCCTGCGTGCGGCCGCTGTAAGGGCCGGCTGCCGCTTCCGGATCGGCTGCGAAGAAATAGCGCTGCCGCTCGGCCTCGATCTCGGCCCGGCGCAGCGCGCTCGGAGACGGCACCGGGGCGCGGATCGTGCGTCCCGCGCCGCGGGCGAGCAGCGACATCGGCTCGCGGCGCAGCAGGGCGCCGCGGCTCTCGAGCCACATCACGAGCCGGCTCGGCCCGAGCGACGATTCCCCTTCGTGCGTGGCGTAGCTCACCGAGAGCTGCCGCGCGCCGCTCAGCACGGAGGCCACGGCCACGAGCTCGAAGCGGTGCTCCGCGAACACGGTCGGCGGGCGCTCGTCCTTCGGCAACAGCGCGCCGAAGCGCTCGCCGAGCACGGCGTTCGGGGCCGGGTTGCGGTCGAGCGCGGCGTCGCTCGCGCGACACAACACCACGGCGTCGAGCTCGAGCCCAGCCAGGTCCACCGGGCGCGCGATGCGCACGGCGCCGGCCCGCGCCGCTCCGGAGAGCGGCGTCGAGCCCTCGAGCGCCTGGTCGAGCTCTCCGACGTACACCTCGAGCGCCACCGCTTCCGTCGCGCCGAGGGCCAACGCCGCGGCGCGCGTGCGCTCGAGCGCCGCCTGGATCGCGCGGTTGGCGCGGCTGTCCTGGCCGAGCGCGAACAACAGCTCGGGGCGCTTCTGGACGCTGCGCGCGATGGCGTCGCGGATCACGGGCAGAGCCGGCTCGCTCAGGCCGAGCTCGTCGAACAGTTTCGCGGCGCGGCGAGCGTGCAGCGTGCGCGGCGCCGGCTCGCCGACGGCAGCGAGCTCCGCGAGGAAGGCCGCGAGCGCGCGCTCGGCGGGGCGCAGCCTGGAAGCCGACGGCCGCTCTTCGCGCTCGAGCTCGGCCAGCCGATCGCCGAGATCACGCAGCAGCTCGTCGCCCGTTCGATCCACGCGTAGCGGCAGCTTGGCGAGCTCGGAGCACAGCTCGCTCGGGTTCGTGTCCGAAAACCAGCGGCCGAGCTTCAACCCGGGCGTGCGCAAGACGTCGATCAGCGCGTCGCGCGAGAGGGGGCCGGCCGCGAGCCGGAGCAGCTCGAGCGCGCGGTGCGCGCGGGGCGAGGCGAGGGGGGGCCGTCCGCGCGGCTCCACGAAGGGAAGCCGGGCCTTTTCGAGCTCGAAGCGCAGCGGCTCGAGGACGCTCTCGGACAGCTCGACCGGAGCGATCGCGATCGCATCGAGCGCGGCGCCGCCCTGGAGCGCTTCGAGCACGGCGCGCACCACGGCGCGCGCTTCACTCGGCGCGTCGTGCGCCGCGATGAGCCGCGGCGTGCCCTGACGGCGCTCGCGTTGGGGGAGCAACGCCGGGGCCGTGGGCCGCGTCGCCCAGCGCGCTTCGAGCTCGGCAAAGACCTGCCCGCACGCATCCGCGAGCGGCCCTTCGCTCGGCAGCGGCAGCTCGATGCTCGCGCCCCCGCCGGTTGCCCCGAGCGCGGCGTGCAACGTTTCGAACAGCGTGAGCGTCGCGCGGTCCCAGCGCGTGAACCCCACCAACTTCAGCTCTCGGCCACGAGCGCGCACCCGCTCGGGCTCCGACTTCAGTAACTCGGCGGCGAGCCAGGTGCCGTCCCGATCGTCTCTCAGCTGGCGCAGCCGGAGCTCGGCGTCCGCGGCTTCGAGTGTTTTCGCGAGCCAGGCGCCGCGTTCCGTGTTGGTGGCGCGCAGACTGCTCGTCCGCGTGCGTGCCCGCCGCAGCGCGCCGAGCGCGTCGTCGACCCCGCGCGCCCGCGAGCTGTGCAGGCCCAAGAGCCGCGCCGTCAGCAAGCGCCGGATTTCCGGCGTCGTCGCGGTCAGGTCCGGCGCGCGCTCCGAGGCGAGCTCGTTCAACCACGCGGGCAGGCTCGAAGCGCTGGCTCCGGCGATCACCAGCGCTTCGGCGTGACGCTCGCTCGGCGCGAGCATCCACGCCGAGCTCGGGTTCATCGGGCGGGCGCCGGGCATGGCGCCTGACTGTAGTCGCGGCTCAGCGGTTGACCACGAGCTCGATGTCGGCGCCGGTCTTGGCCTTTTCGCCGGCGGGCGGCTTTTGACCGAGCACGGCGAAGGTGGCCGTCTCCGCCTGCGAGACCCAGCGCACCTGCGGCTTGAAACCGAGCTTTTCGAGCTGCTCTTTGGCCTTGTTCAAGCCGAGGCCGGTCAGCTTGGGCACCTCGAGCTCGCCCGGCCCGCTCGACACCTGCACGAGCACGCTCTTGCCCTTCTCGTACGGAGTTTCCGCGGCCGGCCCCTGCTTCACGATCTTTCCCGCCTCCACCGTGGCATCGGCGAGCGGCTCACCGACCTCCAGCTTGAAGCCGTCCTTCTCCAACAAGATCCGCGCTTCGGCCGTGCCGAGTCCTGCGACGTTCGGCACTTTGGGCAGCGCGTCGGCGATCGTCAGCGTGACCTGGTGCCCTTTCGGCAGCGGCTGCCCACCGGGCACCGACTGCCGCAGCACCGTGCCGGGCTTCGCGTCGGGCGTCAGCTCGCGCTGGCCCATCAGCGCGATGAAGCCCGCTGCTTCGAGGTTCGCGCGCGCCTCGGCCTCCGGGAGCCCGCGCACGTTCGGCACCGCACTTTGTTCGACGGCGGGCTTCTCGAACAGATTCAGCCGTTCGACGAGATACACGGTGCCCGTCGACGTGAGCACCGAGGTGAGGAAGGCGACGAGGATCACGGTCGAAGCATGCATGGCGTTCTAGTCTAGGCAGACTATCGCCCTCGCCGGCCGGATGTCAGCACTCAGTCATCGTGCTGCCAGTCTCAGGTGGTATCGAAACCGACACCAGTGCTTACGACTGCTCGCCACCCTTGGCGCGGCGGCGCTCGGCTTCGTCGCGCGAGCCGCTCACGGCCTTGGCGGCGGCATAGCGAACCTCCGGCATCACCAAGGAATCCGGAACCGGCAGAGCCGGGACGATCGTGAGCTCGAGCGCCAACTCACTGCGCTGCGCGTCGAGTTGCTTGATGCGCCAGTTCGCATCCAACCGCTTGACGTTGCCCTTCAACATCCTGCTCGTGATCACGAGATCATTGCCGACCTGCTTCGGGGGATCGAAGCGCACGACGGCCCAGATCTTCACCGTGCCGTTCATGATCGGCACCTGTAGGTAGACGTCCGTCTTGTCCCCAGATTTCCCCACGATCTTCGCCGAGCGGAAGCGCGTGATGAAGTCGGTGTAACGGTTGTAGTCGGTGACGACCGAGCGCACGACCTCGCGCGGCGCTTCCACGACCGTGCGCGCAGCGCCGGCCCGTGCGCCTTTGCTGGCGACCTCGTAGCGCTCTACCTTGCGGCTCTTCGAGCCCTCCGCGTGAGCATCCCCTGCGGGAGTGAGAGCTGCCGTTGCCGCACCGAGAGCCAACAAGATCGCTGAGCGCCGATTCATTCGCGTCACCTTGGTCTCTCCAGATGCACGCTGCGTGCCGCCCTCCGGCCGGAGACCCGAGCATCATCTAGCGCTCGCGAAACCCGCGTCAATCCCGGGAGATCGCGAGATTGCGGTGTTACCGCGCTGCGAACTCAGCGCCTCGGTGACGCAAAACGGCGACACTTGCTCGCTCGATCCGAGCAAGTGTTGCGACCCAGCGTCTCGCTGCTGTTACGCCGGCCCGCTGGCCCGCACCGGCTCGATGGTGCAGGTGCCGGAGAACTGCACGCCCTTATCCATGAAGATCTCGGGCGCCCGGAGCGTCCCGTTCACGCGAGCGGGCACGTAAAGCTCGATGGCCTCGGTGGCGACGACCGAGCCCGTCAAACTTCCGCCCTTGATGATGACGGTCCCCGCCTCGATCGTTGCGTCGATCTCCGCGCCGTCGCCGATCACCAGCACGTCCTCCGTGCGAATTTCTCCCCGGAAGCTGCCGTCGATCCGCACACGCCCGGCGAAGTGCAACTTGCCCTCGAAGTGCGTGCCGCGGCCGAGGAGCGCCGTGATCTCGGTGGCGGGGAGGGGCTGCGACATGGGGACCGACGCTTAGCCCGACTCGCCGCCGCCGACCAGCGCTTCCACCCGTCAGGGCTGTCCCCGCCGTGAAAAAACGCGCTAGCCTCTGCGCGATGCTGGCAGCTCGCGTTTGGCTCGCTCGGTCCGGGTTCGCGCTCGCGAGCCTGAGCCCCGCGGCGGCGTTAGCCGCTCAGACGCCCTCGGAAGCAGAAGCCAGACCCGTGGCCGAGTCTGCCGTCATCGACTCGGGCGTCACGACCGTTCCCGCAGCATCGGAAGACAGCGATGCACCGCGCGTCCCGTTTCGTGCGAGCACGCTGTACTGGGACAACGCCGCGAGCGCCGATTCGTTGGGCGTCGGGCAGGATTACCAGAGCCAGAACCCCGTCTACGAGATGACGTTCGGTTTCCGGCCCCGCTACTACTTCCACGACGTCGAGACCGAGAGCCTGAGCGCGCGCGGCGATATCGCGCTGGTGCGTGAGTTCACGGACAGCGATTCGACGACCGAGCGCGGCGAGTGGACGTTCACGGATGCCGAGCTCTGGCTTGCGTACGTCCGGCGCGTCAATGATTCACCCGGTGCCACCACCGACCTGATCCTCCGTGCGCCGCAGCTGATCCTCCCGACCTCGAAGGTGAGCGCGTCGAACGGCAAGATCCTGGGGCTCGGCGCGGGCGGCGGTGTCGAGCAGCTCGTCCCGCTGCGCGGTGACGGCGCGAGCTTCCTGCCGAAAGCGTTGCTGGGCGCGAACGCGCGCTACGTCTACCAGTTCGTGAGCAGCAGCGTACCAACGAGCGACGACGTGGACCGCGTGCGCCTCGGCCCGGACGGCCGCTCGCTGCCGAGCGACCAAATCTCCGGCAGCGCGTTTCCCCTGCACCAGGCCGCGATTTCGGCGCAGGCCGAGGTCGAGGTCGTGCGCGACCTCACGCTGTATACGGAGCTCGGTCTGCGCTACGCTCATCGCCGCGCGCTGGACGACCGCGTCGAGGTCTGCGGGGTGGTCGTCACCGGCTGCGCCGAGGTCGAGGCCCGCGAGGACGCCCCGCGCTACGGAGTCTCGACCCTGTTCAACGTCGAGCTCGGCTACGACGTGACGAAGCAGCTGGCCCTCGCGATCGGATACTCGAACCTCACCGGCCAGCTCGGCGCCGACGGCCAACGCCGCCAACCGTTCTACAGCCACGATGCACGCGGCTATTTCACGGTCACCCTCGCTCTCGACGAGCTGTACCTGGCCGCAGCGGGTCGGCGTACGACGGCCGAGGCGGCCGCCGTCACCCACCAGTACTGATGGCGGAGCAGCACCGAGGGGCTCCCACACGCGCTGCGAAAGCGGTTTCTTCGCGCGCACGCGGCGGTCGTCAACCGGCTGTCGTTCGACTACTCTGAGGGGCCGTGGCGGAGAGTGATCCTCCGAGTTCGTCGGGCTTGTCGCAGTCGGTGCGACCGCTTTCCGACTCGCAACTGGTAGTGGCGGACGACGACCGTCTGACGCGCGAAGCTCTGGAGGCCGTGCTTACCGCACGGGGGTTCAGGGTGGACACCGTCGCGGACGGCCAGGCCGCGGTCGAGCGCGTGGCAAAGGGCTCGGTGGATCTGGTCCTGCTCGACGTGCTGATGCCGCGGCTGACCGGCCTCGAGGCGTGCCGGCTGATCAAGGGCATGACCAGCCACGGTTTCTTGCCCGTGGTGCTCCTGACCGTGCGCACCGACAGCGCCAGCCGGGTCGAAGGCCTGCGCATCGGCGCCGACGACTACGTGTGCAAGCCCTTCGACCAGGAGGAGCTGATCGCCCGCGTCGAGTCGATGCTGCGGATCAAGCGGCTCTACGATCACGTGGCCGACGCGCGGGCCCGGCTCGAACAGCTCAGCTTGTTCGATCCATTGACGGGGCTCTTCAACTACCGTTACTTGCACGCTCGTTTGAACGAGGAGTTCAAGAGGGCCGAGCGATATCACGACCCCTTGGCGTGCATGGTAGTGGACATCGACAACCTGCGTTCTCACAACGAAGCCAGCGGGCGAGCCGCGGGCGATCGCGTGATCCAGAAGGTGGCAGAGGCCCTGAAAAAGAGCGTGCGCGAGGTGGACGTCGTCGCGCGGTTCGGCGCGGACGAGTTCCTGGTGCTGCTGCCGAGCACGCATTTCGCAGGCGCCACCACCGTCGCCGAGCGCCTGTTCCGCGAGCTCGGCGAACAGCGCGCGCTCGAGGCCTCCGGTCAACCGATCGGCGTCTCGGTCGGGATCGCCCTCTACCCGTCGCGCGACGTGCGCAGCAAAGACCAGCTGCTCCGCGCGGCCGACACGGCGATGCACCACGCCAAGCGTGACGGCGCGGGCCGGCTCTCCGTCTACCAGCAGCAGGGCCAGCTCTACACGCCGCAGCTCGGCGACCCGGGTGATCGACCGCAGCCGTCCGCCGCCGCGGCGCAACGTGGCGCGCCGCCCTCCCACCCTCCCGAGCGAGGTCCGGAGTGACCCTGAGTCTGCGCGCCAGCTCCGGCGAATACGGCGCCGTACGTCTGGAAGACACACCGCCGCGGGTGCTGGTCGTCGACGACGAACCGACGCTGCGGCGGAGCCTCGCGCGCCTGCTCCTCAGCCGCGGCATGAGCGTCGTCACGGCCGACGACGGCGCCGTCGCCATGCAGCTCCTCCAGAAGGAGCCGGTGGACGTGGCGATCGTCGATCTGATGATGCCGCGCGTCGGCGGGCTCGAGCTGCTCGAGCACGTGCGCGCCGAGCACGCGGGGGTCGAGGTGGTGATGATGACCGCGTTCGGCGACGTCGAGACCGCGGTCAAGGCCGTGCGCGCCGGGGCTTACCACTTCTTGACCAAGCCCTTCCGCTCGAACGACGAGGTCGTGCTCACCATCACCAAGGCCGCCGAGCGCCGGCGGCTCGTGGATCGCGCGGCCATGCTCGAGCGGCGCCTCGAGCACCTCGAGAAGTTCGGCGAGCTGATCGGCAACTCCCCGCAGATGCAGGAGGTTTACCGGCTCGCCGTGGGCGTCGCGCCGACCTCGTCCACGGTGCTGATCCTGGGCGAGAGCGGCACCGGTAAGGAGCTGACGGCGCGCGCCATCCACCAGCACTCGCCGCGCGCCCGCAACGCCTTCGTGGCCGTGAACTGCTCGGCGATCCCGGTCGATCTCGTCGAGAGCGAGCTGTTCGGCCACATGCGCGGCGCGTTCACTGGCGCGACGGCCACGCGCCCCGGCCTGTTCGAGACCGCCGATCGCGGCACGCTATTTCTCGACGAGGTCGGCGATCTCCCGCCGCTCGCTCAGGTCAAGCTGCTGCGCGCGCTGCAGGAAGGGGAGATCAAGCGAGTCGGCTCGAACGAGACCAAGCACGTGGACGTCCGCGTGATCGCCGCGACGAACGTCGATTTGACGAACCGGATCGCCGCCGGCAGGTTCCGCGAAGATCTGTACTACCGCCTGAACGTGGTCGCGATCTCGCTGCCGCCGCTCCGGGAACGGCGCGAGGACATCCCGCTGCTCGCGTATCACTTCCTCCAAAAGTACGCGGCGCGCTCCAACGCCTCGATCCGTCGCTTCTCGCCCGAGGCCATGCAAGTGCTGGAGTCCCACCGCTGGCCGGGCAACGTGCGCGAGCTCGAGAACGCCATCGAGCACTCGGTCGTGTTCTGCAAAGACGGCGTGATTCAGCCGACCGACCTACCATTTTCGCGCAAGCAGTCGACCTCGCCCGAACCGCAACTGCAGCCCGTCGCGGCCGCCGCCGACTCGCCCGGGGGGCAGCTCAGCGATTTGCCGTACCGAGAAGCGAAAGATCGAGCTATCCACGCCTTCGAAACCGGCTACTTTGCGTCGCTGATGCAACGAGCCGGAGGCAACGTGTCCGAAGCCGCGCGCCAGGCGGGGCTCGATCGCTCGAACTTCCGGCGTGCCGCCAAGCGCGCAGGCCTCAAAATGCGCGACGACGACTGATGAACGCGCGATCGCTCACGGCCCTCCGGCGGGTGTCGTGGTGTGCTCTGTTGGTGCTCGCCGCGCTGTCGGGCGGATCCCCCGCCCTCGCCGAAGACCCGGCGGAAGAGAGCGGGGACGACCGCGCGGAGGCCTCAGCGGCGCCGAAAGCCGCGAGCGCTACGACCTACACCCTGAGCCGCTGCCTCGCGCTCGCAGCCAAGAACTACCCGAAGGTCCACGAGGCGCGGGCCAAGCTCGCTTACAAGCGCGCCCAGCGCTTTCAGGCGCACACCCAGCCGTTCAGCGAGTTCAACCTGACCGCGGGGCTCGCGCTCGCTCCGACCGTGCGCGGCACTTCGGTGTACAGCCCCGACTCGGACGTCCCGATCAAGTCGGACATGGGCCTGGCCTGGCAGGTCGGCCTCGACGGGGTCGTGCCGCTCTGGACCTTCGGCAAGATCACCAACACGTGGGACGCCGCCGACGCCAACGTCAAGGTGGGCGAGCAGGAGCTCAAGAAGGAAAAGAACGAGGTGCTGCTCGCGGTGCGCCGCGCCTTCTACGGTGCGCAGCTCGCGAAGGACGCCCTCGTGCTGGTGCGCGAGGCCGAAGCGCGCATCGACAAGTACCTCGCTCCGCTGGAAGAGAAAGTGGCGGACGGAGACTCGGACGAGATCGACCTGATCAAGCTCCAGCTCCAGCGTGAAGATCTGAACGCCCGCGAGAGCGAGGCCCGAAAGCAGCAGCTCTACGCGCTGTCGGGTCTGCGCTTCCTCACGGGTGTCAACGGACCGCTCGCGGTGCCCGATGTGCCGCTGAAGCTACTCGCGCACCGGCTCGGTCCGCTCGCGCACTACCTGTCGGCGGCGCGCGTTCACCGCCCGGAGATCAACATGGCGCGGGCCGGCATCCTCGCGAAAGAGGCGCAGCTGCGCGTCGCGCGCGCCAAGCTGTTTCCGGATTTCGGGCTCGGTCTGTCCGCGCGCTACGCCAACGCGCCGAGGGTCACCGATCAGCGAAACCCGTTCACGATCGATCCGGGTCACGGCCAGAGCTACGGCGCGGCGCTCGTGATGCGATACAAGCTCGACTTCCTGCCGGCCACGGCGCGGCTCGCCCAGGCCGAGGCCGAGCTCGAAGAGATCCGCGCGACCCAGCGCTACGCTCTCGGCGGGGTAGGGGTCGAGGTCGAACAGGCGTTTCGCGAGGCGGTGGACGCCGAGAATCGCTTGGCCGCTTATGGCCGCTCGGTAGCTCTCGCCAAGCGCTGGCTGCTCCAGGTGCAACAAGGCATCGACGTCGGCACCTTCGAGGACAAAGACATCGTCGATCCCGCCAAAGAGTACGCGCTCCGGCGCTTCGCCTTGATGACCGCGACCTTCGATTACAACGTCGCGATCGCCAAGCTCGCTCAGGCCACGGGCTGGGACGCGATCGCGGCCGGCGCTGACTGACGGCACCGACGCGCGAGCAGGCTATTCCGAGGCTTCGGGCGTGTCGGAGCTGTCCGGCGCGTCCGCGTCGTCCGCATCGTCTGCGGGCTCGGCGGTGTCCGAAGTGTCCGAAGTGTCCGAGTTGTCCGCGGTTGCGGCTAGGTCGTCGGAGTCGTCCTCGTCGTCCGTGTCGCGAGCGGCGTCCGGCTCGTCGGGGACGTCCGATACCTCGGGGCCCGCGGCCTGCGCGGCGGCCGGCGTTCCCGGCGCGGACGGGGTGGCCGTCGAGGCGGCACCTCCGGATTTGGAGCGCGTCTCGTGCTCGTCGAGGTGCTTCTCGATGCTGGCGAGAGCGTTCGAGATCGCATCGAGCGTCATGTTGATGATGATCGGGAGCTGACCCTTGAGCGCCTCGTAGTACTTCTGGCGCTCGGTCGAGTGGATGATGGCGGGTGGGTAACCCGAGCGCATCAAGATCAGGTTCATCAACAGGCGCGAGACCTTGCCGCTGTCCGTCTGGAACGGGAACACGCGCACCAGGTCGTAGTGAACCCGCGCCGCGACGCGCAGCGGGTTCTTCATCTTCTTGGGCTCCGGCCCGTTCAGCCAGTCGACGATCTGCCGCACGCGGTAGGCGATCTTGTCGGGCGGAACGTACTCGTGGAAGTACAGCCGGTGCTGGGGGATGTCCTTCCGGTACTTGACCGTCTTCACGTCGCCCTCTTCCGGATGGAGGGTGACGTAGAGCTTCTTCACCATGTCCACGTTGATCGGGACACGCTTGCGCTCGGCCAGGTCGCGCACCAGCTCGATCGCCGCGCGATGGCGACGGATCTCTTCGCAGGCGGGCTGCAGGCTGGAATCCGGCACGATCGGGACCGAAGGATCCACCGCGGCCTTGAGCTCCTGGAAGGTGTAGACGACGCCTTCGAGCGCGCTGTCGTGGTAGATCCACGACATGTCGAAGTTCTCGCGGTATTCCCGCTGGAACGCGGCGTCGGCGCGGCCGAGCCGCTCGGTGATCGACTGGTAGCGCTCCTCCACGCTGAGCGGCACGGGGGGCGGGGGAGTCGGACGCACGTGGTCCGGATTGCCGGGCGGCGCCGATAGATCCGCGTGGGCGAGCTCTTCGCTCGAGAGCGGGGAGACGACGATCGGGCGCACGCCGAGCGGGCGGAACACGGCATCCGTCGTGCGGCGCGTGGTACCCGACTGATTCGGGATCGCATCCGGCCGATAGACGCGGTTCGAAGCACCGCCGCGGCTCGAGCCGTCTTTCGCGAGGCGCTTGCTGGCTCGGGCGACCTTGCCCTCGAGGGCGCGTCGCGCCGCTTCGCGCTCGGCGCGCAGCCGCTCGCGCTCGGCCTCTTTCGCCTTGCGGTAGGCCTCGCGCTCGGCATCACGTCGCGCGCGCTCTTCTTCCTTCTGCTTGCGCGCTGCTTCGCGAGCCGCGTCGCGCTCCTGGATCTTGCGGGCGCGCTCGTCGGCGGCTTCCTTCTTCTTGCGCTCGCGCTCTTCCTCGCGGGCCTTCAGGGCGGCGGCCTTGGCGCGCTCCTTTTCCTGCTGCTCGCGGGCCTTCTCCTTTTCCTTGAGCAGGCGCTGCTTCTCGCGCTCCTTCTCGAGGCGCGCCTTTTCCTTCTCTTTGAGGACGCGCTGGCGCTCACGCTCCTTCTCGGCGAGGGCTTTGGCCTTCTCCTTGGCGACGCGCTGCTTTTCGCGTTCCTTCTCGGCGAGGGCCTTGGCCTTCTCCCGGGCGGCGCGCTCTTTCTCGCGTTGCTTTTCGAGCTCGGCCTTGGCCCGTGCCTTGTCGCGCTGCGCTTGCTCCTTGGCCTTCTGCGCGAGGAGCTTCTTCTGCTTCTCGAGCTTCTGCTTCTGGGCCTGCGCCTTCTTCTGGGCTGCTTTGGCTACCTTGGCTACCTTCTTGGCCGCCTTGGGGGGCGCCTTTTTGGCAGCACGAGCCGGCCGGGCGGTCGTAGAAGCTTTCTTCTTCGACGCCTTGGCCGGGGAGCGAGCAGGGCGCTTGCTCGAGGCGCGGCCCTTCCGAGCCGGCTTCGCAGCAGGTTTCCTAAGCGATTTCTTTGATTTCCGAGCCGACATCGAACCGAAAGCAGCCCCGGCCCGCGGGCGCGGCTTGCTTCGAAGTCGCGGGCGGGACCGGTGTCCCTGGGGCACAGCCCCGGCGCAACGTAGTCGGCTCCGGCTGGCTACGTCAAGCTGACTTCACTTCAATGACGCCGTCTGGACTTCGGGCCGGTTTCAGGGGTTGCTGTCGAAGTAACTATCGAAAATCTCACTGTTTTCCAGCTTGGAAGGTCGCACAGTGAGGATCTCGGCCCCCGAGTCGGTGACGAGGATTGTGTGTTCGAACTGAGCCGAGAGCGACCCGTCGCGCGTCACGGCCGTCCAATCGTCGTCCAAGATCTCCACCTCCCAGCCCCCGGTATTGATCATCGGTTCGATGGTGAAGGTCATGCCCGCTTTGAGACGTAGCCCTTTGCCTCGCTCGCCGACGTGGCTGACTTTGGGCTCGTCGTGGAACTTGCGGCCGATGCCGTGACCGACGAAATCGCGAACCACCGAGCAGCCGCGAGGCTCGGCGAACTCCTGGATCGCCGCGCCGATGTCACCGAGCCGCGCGCCGGGACGCACCTCCGCGATCGCCAGATCCAGACAACGCCGCGCGACCTCCGTGACGAGCTGTGCCTTCTTGCTGATCTTGCGTCCGACGTAGAACGTCGCGGACGTATCGCCGTGGAAGCCCTTGTACAGGTGCGTGATGTCCACGTTGACGATGTCGCCTTCTTTGAGCGCGTAGGGTCCGGGGATGCCGTGACACACGACCTCGTTCACCGAGGTGCAGATGCTCTTGGGGAACGGCGTATCGCCGGCGGAGCCGCGGTAATTCAAGGGTGCGGGGCGCGCGCCCTTCTTCAGCGTGTCTTCGTGGGCGATGCGATTGAGCTCGTCGGTCGTCACACCGGGCTTCACGTGAGCGCCAATCAGGCTCAGCGTTTCTCCAGCGAGCCGGCCCACCTCCCGCATCGCGTCGATTTCGCGCGCGGACTTGATCTCGACGGAGCTGGAACGAAAATACATGTGCACGGGCGCTTTTTTCCTAGAGTTCGGCGGACCTCGGTCTGCGAGCCCTCGAAGGAAACCACGCCGCCCCCCCCTTCGTCCAGCGACGGCAACGACGCCGTCGGACGGAGGGCTCGGGTCTGCTGTTACTGCACGAGGCTGTGCAAAACCGTCGCTTGCTCGATGGCCTTCCGCACGGGCTCGGTGTCGGTCGTGGCGTGGTAGTGGAGCCCATCCATGAAGACTCGCGCGAACAGCACCACGCGCGTGCCGACCCAGCTCTGCCCTGCCGCGTCGAGCCAGGCGAAGGTCGGGTTGGAGCGGAAGATGACCAGCGTCACCGTCTCCGGCAGCTTGCGGCCGGCGAGCGGCTTCGGCTCGGGGCGCAGCACGATCGTGTAGCTGGAACCGCTCTGTACGCCGCCGCGCGTCACGGTGATCACCTTGGCCTGGGACACCGAGTCGGCGACCACGGCGCGCTCGGTCAGACGCGGGTCGCGCTCCGGAGGCTCGACCGTGTGTTCCACCCCGAACAGCTCCGGCCGAAACAGGTCATCGAAGAGCTGAGCGTCGTGCCTCGCGTAAATCACGTCACTCGCGGTCCACGCCTCCTCGTTCGAAGCGGGGGTGCAGGCCGGCGCCGAGGCTCCCAGAACCAGGGCCAGCGCCAGGGTCCGGCCGAGCTGCCTGCCCCGCCGGCCGATTTTTGTCGGGAGGCGAGAAACGGCGGCAGGCTGCGAGCGCGGTGACTTTTCTTCCATCACTTCACGTCCAAAGCTGCGGACCTTGCTTGAGATGCGCGACCCTGCGGAGTACTTTTCGCGCGCTCTCCCCGCCGCCCGATCCGAGAGTGGAGGATTTTGATGAAGCTCATTCGATTCGCCGCCGTTTCCGCCCTGGTCGCTAGTGCCCTGGGCCTGGTTTTGGTCGAAGACACGGCGCTCGCCAAGGACAATCCGTCGAAGGACGCCAAAGCCAAATCCGCAGGCGGGCCGGGAACGATCGCGAAAAGCGTGATGTTGGCGCCGGAAGGGCTGCGCTGGGGTCTGACGCTCGAGGGCCTGGCCAAGGTGTACGACCAGGCGATCGACAAGGAGATGCTGCCGCTACTGCGCAAGGCGCAGCCCGGGCCGGACCTGGACGCGGTCAACGAAGAGCTCCGGAACCGCAAGGGCGTGCTCCGTCGCAGCCGGGTGGACTTCGGAGATACGCCCACCGGCGTCGACTACACCGCGCTCAAGGGCGAGTACAGCTACAAGAACGGGGAGAGCATGGCCTCGCTCACGCTGCGCAGCGGAACTCAGCGCTATTTCTTCTTCTTCAACGACTCGCTGTGGAAGATCTACGACGAGCACAAGCTGAAGGAGGGCGGGACCCTCGGCGCCAATTTCGACGAAGCGGTGAAGGTGCTCACCAAGCGCTTCGGCGTTGCGCCGAAGCTCACCAAGGCCGATCCCAAGAAGGGCCCCGCCATGAACGAGGCGGAGTGGCGTGATCCGGACAAGGTGATCCGCGCCGTCGATCGCGGCGACATCCTGGCCATGATCTACTCCGAGCGTCGCGTTTACGAGAACCTCGCGAGCTACCGCAAGAACAAGGTCCAAGACGTGAAAGCGCTCGACGCCGAGGTCGTCAACGTCACCAAGGCGCCCGAGCCCCCGCCGGACCCGAACAAGGACAAAGACAAGAACAAGAAGAAGAAGAAGTAACGCTCTTCTCTGCTTCTCGAAAACGGCGGGACGCCCCCTCAGGCCTCCCGCCGTTTTCTATTTAACGTCCCGCCCGCCCACCCCACCGAAATCCTCCGCGGGGGCGCATCGCGCCCGAACCCCAACGCCCCGCTGGCTAGTCGATCCGCTCCGCGCTTGCCGGCACCAGCACGCCACTCGTGATCACGATCTGCGCGCCGGGTACGGCGGACAGCAGCACGGGCTCGATCACGCGACGGCGCACCAACGTATTGCCGGGGCAGCCGGAGAAGCGACCGGCAAGGTGCAGCGCGATACCGTGATCGTCGACCTTGACCACGTAGAGCTCTCCACCGTCCGCACGGATCAGTGGCGCCAGTAGATCTTTTACGATGCCGAGCAGGGCGTCGCGCGGGGACGACACCATGCGAGCGTAGTCTTTCGCCGCTCGGCCTTCGAGCGGTATTTTGGGGGAACCAGCTCGGCGGTCTCGGCGGTCTCGGCCGCGCGTACGCGAGCGGTGCGAGAGATGTGGTCCGGTGTGCTACCGGGCCTTCGCGGGCGCAGCGGCCGGTCGGGGCTTCGGCGCTGGTTCTGACTCGGGCTCGGGCGCCGTCTCGGTCTCGGATTGCGTGTCGGGGGCAGGCGCGGGATCGGTCGGCGCGCGCAGGAGCACGATGTCTACCCGCCGGTTCTTTTTGCGACCGTCCTCGGTTTCGTTGCTGACGATCGGCCGGCGGTCGGCGTAGCCCACGATCGCGAGGCGCTCTTCCGGCACGCCGGCCGAAGACAGGAAGCGCAGCATCGAGGCGGCGCGCGCCGCCGAGAGCTCCCAATTCGACGGGAAAATCGCGGTCGCGATCGGGCGGGGATCGGTGTGGCCCTCGATTCTGACGTGGTTCGGCAGCCGCAACAGCATCTTCGCGAGCGCCTCGAGATCCTTCAGGTGATCGGCGCGGAGAGCCGCCTGACCGGACGGAAAATAGGCGGTGTCGTTGAGCCGGATGATCACGCCGTCGGGGCCCTTGATCACGCTCATGCGACCGCTGGCCATGCTCTCTTGCAGGATCTCCTTGATCAGAATCGCAAGATCGCGGCCCTGCTGCTTCTGGTCCTCGAGCACGATCGTCTCGCTATCGTTGCCGATCGTCTTGTTGATCGGGCTGACCGGGGCGGTGGCTTGATCGTCGAAGAGTTGCCATTTCGAAGCCGCGCGCACCGACTCCGAGAACCGGCCCACCTTGTTGGTGTCGACCTGCGACACCGCGAACATGACGACGAAGAACGCGAACAGCAGGGTGATGAAGTCGGCGTAGGAGACGAGCCAGCGTTCGTGGTTGACGTGCTCTGGGTGCTTTCGCTTTCTCGCCACGATTTCAGCGCGCCTCCGCCGGGACACCGCGCGGAGCTCCGTCGCCCTTCTTGCTCGACTCCTCGGACGCGCCGAGGTTCGAGAGCTTTTCGGCGATCAGGTTCGGGTTCTGGCCTTCTTGGATGGCCAGGGCGCCTTCCATCATCAGGTTCAGCCGAGCGATCTCGCTCTTGTGGTGGAGCTTGAGCTTGCCGGCGGCGGGCAGGAACACCAGGTTCGCCAGGCCGACGCCGTAGATCGTCGCGACGAACGCGACGGCGATGCCGGCGCCGACCGCGCCGACGTCGGACAGGTTCTGCATCACGTGAATCAGGCCCATCACGGCGCCGATGATGCCGATCGTGGGCGCGTAGCCGCCCGCGGACTCCCAGACCTTGGCCGGCAGCTCGCCCTCTTCGTCGAGGCGATCGAGCATGCCCTCGAGGTTCTCGCGCATCGACTTGGAGTCGAGGCCGTCCACGGCCATCACCAGCGCGCGTCGCAGGAACGGATGCTTCACGTCCGGCAGCTGATCTTCGAGGGACAGGATGCCGTCGCGCCGGGCCTTCAGCGCAAAACCGGTGATTTCCTGGATCAGCGCGCCGGTGTCGTTCTCTTTGCCACCGAGGAAGACGTCCTTGAAGGCTTTGCAAGCGGTGACGAATGTCGAGAGCGGGAAGCCGATCAACGTCGCGCCGAGCGTGCCGCCGATCACGATCATCGCCGCGGTCGGCTGCAGCAGCGACGAGAGGTGACCGCCCTCGAGCGCGTTTCCGCCGAGGATTGCGCCGAGACCGAGGCCGAGACCGATGACTGACGCCTTGTCCATCTCAGCTCCTCGGGCGGCGCGAGCCGGTGGTGTGGCGTTCGGGGTTGATCGAGTAGTTCTCGAGCAGGCTGCGCCGGTAGTCGTGCACTCGCTCGACGATCTCTTCCAGCGTTTCCTGAACCAGCAACTTCTCGCCGCTGACGAAGCAGATCGTCGTGTCCGGATTCGACTCGACGGTTTCGATCAGATCCGGATTGACTGCCGCAAGCTGGCCTTTGATACGGGTGACGCAGATCACGAGCGCACACCAAGCAAGTGACGTGCCGCGGCTTTCGCCGCGGGGAAAAGATCGGAGAGCAGCGCCGCGCGCTCGAGAGAACGGTGGGGAGTCGTGCGAGCGTCGCCGATTTGACGCTGGGCTCCGGCGCTTGACGCTGGCCCTGCTGGCGGCCGAGGTGCGACGACCTGCGACAGCCCGGCGCTCATGAGTCGCGTCGGCGCTGACCGCGGTCGAGACGGCGGCCGCGCCGCGGCATGCGCGTGCCGGCGAGGTACACGGCGCGCGGCGCCTCGAGGGGCAGCCGCTCGACCCGCTCCGGCGGGGATGAAAGTGGTGCCAGCGCGGTCGCGGGCTGGAGCGGTGGGGGCGGGGCCGCTGGCGCCAGCGTGGGCACGTACGGCGGGGGTTCGGGAAGGACGCTGAGCGGCGGCTCTGGCGCGAGCTCCGCCGGTGGCGAGCTGCTGCCGAGCAGCGCTGCGCGCGCGGGCGGAGGCAGCGGATGTTGCGGCAAGGCGCGCAGCGACGGATCGTCGAACGCCGAGGGCGGCACGCTGAGCACGGCGGGTACCCCGGGGATGCGGGTGGTGAGCCGCGCTTCTCTGGCCCGTTCGGCTGACGGCGCGGCTTCTGGTGCCGCCAGAGTCTCTCGGTCGCGGCGCTTGCGCTGCTTGAGGAAGCGACCGCGCACGATCCAACGCTGGCCCGTGCCGAGGAACACCGCCGACAGGCCGAGCGCCAACACCGGAGCCAAGAGCACGCGCAGCGTCTGGGGGACGCCGTTTTCGACGGCGCCGAACACCGCGCCGAGCAGCAGGCTCGCGAACGCAGCCGTGATGCCGAGCGTCAGCGGCAAGCCGATCCCGAGCGCGCCGCGGGTCGTGGTGAAGTCGGCCATGCAGCGGTCACACCAGCCGTCGGGGGCGTGCAGGTGCTTCGCGCAAACGTTGTCGTCGCAGGCCGAGCAGGTGCTGCTCGGGCCGGGCTCGGAGCAGATGCCGCAGTGCTGGTCCGGGCGCAGCGAGCTCTGCGGGGGCACGCTCGGTGGCGGCAGCGAGGCGCTCGGGCGAATCGAGGTCACGTCCACGAACTTGGTCTCGTTGTTGTTGCGCTGAGCGCGGCAGTGAGAGCGCAGCGTCCTGAGCTCGGGCCAGATCTCGGTGAGTTGCTGCTCACCCAGGTTCAGGCGCTGGGCGGCCTCGCTCTCGGCGATGCGGCGGATCGCGCGCCCGTCGGAGAGGGTACCCATCAGCTCGGCGATCTCGTCGGAGAGCCGGAGCGTCTCGATCATCGCGCTGATCTCGGGGGGGCCTTCGAACGGCGAGCGGCTGTGGTGCCAGGCCACGATCAGCGGAACGGGATCGGGGATGTTCCAGGCGTGGAGCACGTGCGCGCCGAGGTTCGCGTGGTCGAAGCCGTAGAGCTCGCGCTCGCGCTCGTGCGAATCGGCCGAGCTCTGGCTGAGGAGCGCGGCGTACGCATCGCCCTCGGCCTCCAGCAGAAACAGCTTGCCGATGTCGTGCAAGAAGCCGCACGTGAAGAGCTCTTCGGCGGGCAGCGAAAAGCTCACGGCAAAGTAACGGCAGAAGGCGCCTACGACCGTGGAATGGTCGAGGATCCGCGCCGACACCTCGGTGTTGTCGCCGAACATGTCGAGCACGGCCGCCGTGGTCGAGATGTGGTTCAGTCGCTCGAGCCCGACCAGCGCCGCGGCGTGGCGCAGCGACGTGCAGCGCATTCGCAGCGCGTAGCCCGGCGAGTTGACGAGCCGGAGCAGCCGCGCCGAGAGCCCCGGATCGGTCTCCAGAATGCGCACGGCGTTGCTGATGCGCGCGAGCGGCATGCGCGTCATGTCTGCCAGGCGGCGCGCGGTCTCGGGAAAGGGCTTTGCCCCGACCACGCGCGCGACGAGCGCCGCCATGCTGCTCTTGGCGGCGTCATCGGACGGACGGCTCTCGTCGACCCCTTTCAGGGGTGGCCAGAGCCGTTCGTCGATGGACACAGGCATCGTTGACCTTCGGAGCGAGCAAATCCTGGGCTGGACGCGGTAAGGACCCGCGCCCGAGGCTCAGCCGGTCGCGCTCATCTGCGGCTGCGCCGCGGACGACGACTTCGCCGCGTCGGGGATCACGAACATCTCCCGCGTGCCGAACGAGGTCCCGTCGAGGAACAGCTGGCCGCCGATGCGGCTCTCGGTGTTGATGACGATCGGAGCCAGCAGATTGACGGTCGCGGGCGCGCCTTGTGGAGCGCTGAGGACCACCATCATGGCCAGCTCTTCGAGGCTCGAGCCGATGCCGGCGCTCTCCGCGATCGGCAGGTAGTTGACGTCGGGATAGGCTTCACCGAACAGGTGCGCCGACACGAGCGGCAGCGCCAGGCCCGGAGTGCGCACCGACTGCAGCCAGGCGATGGACCCCGTCTCCTTGGTACGGACCAGGATGAACGCGCGCTCCTCGGGGAAACCAGCAATTCCCACCGGGAAGTGCACGACCTCACGGGGTTCGATTTCGATTTCGCCAAAGCGCCGGGTATTCACGATCATGTTTGCTTGCTCCTAGATAGCGATGCTGATGTGGATTGGTCCCGCATCGCGGGGACTCGGGTGATTCGGTGCAACGCTCGTGCCACTGATATTTCGCGAGATCCGCGTCTGAAAATGGCTATCGAGCAGTGAACGGTGGACGCCAAGAAACCTTGAACGCGTGCCGCCAAACAAGTGCGACCCGATCCCACCGCCAACGACAAAGCGCAGTATGAAATTCAACAGGAAGCCGAGAAGCGAGGAAGTTCAGACTGAAAGAGATTGGGTTGGGAAACCCAAAAAAACTCTGATCTTCCCAACTCCCCGCCTTCCTGTTGCATCCCAAAACCCCTGAAATCGACAGGAAAGCCGGGAGACGAGGAAGTTCAGACTAAAAGAGATTGGATTGGGGAACCCCAAAAAACTCTGATCTTCCCAACTTCCCGCCTTCCTGTTGCACCCCTCTCCCTCCGCCGCTCACCCCTTTACAGCACGTGGCTTGGGGGCAGGGGGTGGCAGGGAGCTCATCTGGGCGCGGACGCGGTGGATGGCTTCGGCGTGGAGCTGGCAAATGCGTGACTCCGTGACGCCGAGCACCTCGCCGATCTCGCGGAAGCTGCACTCTTCTTGGTAGTGGAGGGCGAGCACGATGCGCAGCCGCTCCGGCAAGGATTCGAGCGCGGAGGCGATGTGATCGACGAGCTCGCGGCGGGCCGTCAATGACTCCGGGGTGGAGTCGTGGACCGGCGAATCGACGGCGCTGATCTCGAGCCGAGCCAGGCCGCCGTTGGCGATGTCGCCGAGCAGCTGATGGTACTCCTCGAGCGGTACGCCGAGCTCGCCGGCGATCTCTTCTTCGGTCGGCGCGCGACCGAGCCGGCCAGAGAGCGTGCCGGTGACCTCGGTGATCTTGCGTGACGCGCCGCGGAGCTTGCGCGACAGCGGGTCGAGCATCCTGAGGTGATCGAGGATTGCGCCGCGGACGCGGTGCGAGGCGTAGGCCTCGAATTGCTCCTCGTTCATGGTCGCCGTGCGCCGGGTCAGGGCCTCGGACAGGCCAACCCAGCCGGCGGAGAGCAGATCGTCGAGCGAGATGTTGGAGGGCAGGGAACGAACGACGCGCATCGCAATCCGCCGCACGAGCGGCATGTAGCGCTCGTAGAGCTTCTGTTCGTTCGGGCTCGTGCGGGCGATGTCGTTCATCGTGTTCGGGACGAGGTTCAAGGGGTCGACTTTCAGGAGGGCTTGCCGAAGACTGCGTCGAGCACGGATTCGACGCGCGCGTCCGCGAGGTCGTCGGGGACGCGGGGGCCGCCGCACAGGAACGCGATCGGCAGCTCGCCGGCGGCCGCGGCCTGGAGAACGCCGCCGACCGTGCTGGCTTCGTCCAGCTTGGTGAGGACCACGGCCGCGGGGGCCGGGGTTTTGTAGGTGTTGAGCACGCGCGAGGCGTCGCGGGCGGTCAGCCAGGCCGGCAGCACCGCGAGCACGGCGATCTCGCGCTCGGTGACGCGCTCCAGGCACTCGGGCAGCATCCAGGAGTCGGTCTCGTCCGAGGGGCTGCGTCCGGGGGTGTCCACGAGCAAGAGCTCGCAGTCGATCTCGGCTTCGGCGCGGGCGAAGCTCGCCGCGTCGGTCGCGACGTGGAAGGGGATGCCGAGCAAGCGCGCGTAGCGCTTCCATTGCTCGGAGGCGCCGACGCGGTGCGTGTCGAGCGAGATCACGCCGACCGAGACGCCGAGGTCGAGCCGCGCGCGCGCCGCGAGCTTGGCCAGCGTCGTGGTCTTGCCGGCGCCGGTGGGCCCGACGCAGGCGAGCAAGCGCGGGCCGCTGGTCTCGAGGAGGCCCGAGACGACCTTGAGCTCGGAGGCCAGCGCGCTACGCAGGAAGCCGCGGAGCTCGCTCGGCGCGCTCGGGGTGCGGCCCTTGCCCTTGAGGATTTGCCGGGCGTAGTCGCCCTCGATGCCGTAGGCGCGGAGCTGGGTCAGGGCCTGGTCGCGCGGCGTGCGGCCGGCGGTCAGCTCGTCGACCAGAGCGCGGAGGGCGCGGAGCTCCTGCTCGATGGCGCCGGCGTCGAAGCCGAGCGACGGATCCGAGCGCCGCTCTTCGTGGACCGGGTTCACGGCCTGAGCGAAGGGGATCGTGCGCGTGCTCGAGGCCGTGCGCGCCGCGCTGGAACGCGCCGGGGCAGCCGCGGGCATCGGCGCAGTGAGCGCTGCGGCGAACGGCGCCTTCACCTCGACGGGCGGCGCAGCACTCACCTCGACGTACGAATGCCCCATCGCACCCCGTCGGCCGTTCGTCACGTAGCGCGTCGAATCGATGACGGCTTCGGGCCCGAATGCGGCGCGCACGGCGGCGAGGGCTTCGTTGACGTTGGAACCGCGGAAGGTCTGGTATTGCACGGGGTAGAGCTCCAAGCCGTTTTCAGGCGGCGTTCAGGGACACGGTTTCGAAAGGTCGAATGGTGGCGTCCGCTTCGAGCTCGCGGAACGACAACACCGAGAGGGACGGACAACGACGCTCCGCGAAGGCGCGGAGGTAGCGGCGGATATCGGGGCTGGTGATCACGCACGCGGCGCGACCGGTCATTTGCAGGCGTTTCATCGCGGCCTCGAGCGACAGGCCGAGGCGGCGGGCCATCTCGGGGTCGAGCGCGCCACCGGTGCCGGCCGCGATCTCGCGCAGCGAACGGCGGAACATCTCTTCGACGGCCGGGTCGAGGACCAGCGTCTGAATCGAGCCGTCGTGGCCCTTGAAGGCGTTGGAAATCTGACGCGACAGGCGCTGGCGGACGAGCTCCGTCAACTGCTCGGCGTCGCGCGTGCTCGGCGCGAGCTCGATCAGGCTCTCCGTGATCGTACGGATATCTCGGATCGAGATGCCTTCACGGAGCAGGTTGCGGAGGACCTTCAACACTTCAGCGAATGAGAGCAAGTTCGGTACCAGCTCTTCGACGAGCTTCGGGGTGCTGCGAGAGAAGACGCCGAAGATGTGCTCCAGCTCCGCACGACCGAGGATGTTGTGGGCGTTGTTGCGGACGACCTCCGCGAGGTGCGTCGCGATCACCGTGGCGTGATCCACGACCGTGTAGCCGAGGGCTTCGGCCAGATCGCGGTCGCGCACCGAGATCCAGCGGGCGGGCGTGCCGAACGCCGGATCTTTCGTGGCTTCGCCGTCGATCGACGGCGCGCTGCCCGAAGCGTCCAGTGCGAGCAGGCGCCCGACGCGCATCGAGCCGCGGGCGATTTCGGCGCCGAGCAAGAGCACGCGGTACTGATTGGGCTCGAGCTCCAGGTGGTCGCGGATGTGCACCGGCGGGATCACGACGCCCATATCCAGGGCGATTTGCTTGCGCAGCGCCGCGATGCGCTCGACCAGCGTGCCGCCCATCGACGGGTCCACCGCGTGGACGAGCTCGTACCCGACCTCGAGCGAGAGCACGTCGAGGGGCAGGGAAGAGTCGATGTCTTCGGGCGAGTCCGGGCGGGGTCCCGCGCCGGCGGCGCCCGGCGCATTCGGGCTGCCCGCTTCACCCGTCGCCGGCTCGGGCGGGTCGTTTTTCATGGCGCGGATCGCGAGGCCCAGGCCGCCCGCCAGCGCCAGGAACGGCAGCATCGGCATGCCGGGCAAAAACGCGAACAGCGTCATCACACCGGCGGTCACGACGACGGCTTTTCGACTCCCCAACATCTGCACGCGCAGGGCGCGGCCGAGCTGGTCGCCGGTCGCCGAGCGGGTCACGACCACACCGGCGGCGGTCGAAATCAACAGCGCCGGCATCTGCGACACCAGCGCATCACCGACGCTCAACACCGAGAAGGTCTCGATCGCCGCCTTGACCGGCATGCCGGCGGCGAGGCCCAGGAGCAGGCCGCCCAGCAGGTTGATGGCCGTGATCAGCACGCTGGCGATGGCGTCGCCCTTCACGAACTTGCTCGCGCCGTCCATCGAGCCGAAAAAGTCGGCTTCGCGCTCGACCGCCTTGCGGCGATCGCGGGCGACCTCGGAGCTAATCATGCCGCCGTTCAGATCGGCGTCGATCGCCATCTGCTTGCCGGGCATACCGTCGAGGGCGAAGCGGGCCGCGACTTCCGCGACGCGGCCGGCGCCCTTGGTGATCACGACGAAGTTGATCACCACCAAGATCAAGAACACCACCAGGCCGACGACGACGTTGCCCTCGATCACCAGCTTGCCGAAGGTCTCGACGACCCGGCCGGCGGAGGAGTGCCCCTCGTGGCCGTGCAGCAAAATCAGGCGGGTGGTGGCGATGTTCAGCGCCAACCGGAGCAGGGTGGCGACCAGGATCACCGCGGGAAACGAGCTGAACTGGAGCGGCTGCTCCATGAACAGGCCGATCAAGAACACGCCGATCGACACCGCCAGGCTGAGGGCCAGCATCGCGTCCACGAGGAACGCGGGCAGCGGCAGCACCATCATCAACACGATGCCGACCATCGCCAGGGGTACGACGATGTCGCCGGCGTGTGCTGCCGACTTGGTGGTGTCCGTGGTGCTCACGGACCACGGCTAAGCTAGTTCCGTGCCATCGGACGGGGCGCGGCGGGCCGGGGCCGCGGTGCGCCGCGGTTTCTCAAGCGGTAGACGAAGGCCAGCACTTCGGCGACAGCCGCATACATCTCGACCGGGATGGGCTTGCCCTTCTTCGCGCTCTTGTCCAGGGCGCGCGCGAGCGGCTTGTTCTCGATCACGGGGATGTTGTGATCCTTGGCGATCTTGCGGATGAACAGCGCGATCTCGTCGTAGCCCTTGGCTACCACCACCGGAGCGCCCTCCTTGGCGCGGTAGCGAAGCGCGATCGAGATGTGGGTCGGGTTCGCAAGCACCACGTCGGCGGTCGGGACCTCCTTCATCAAGCCGCGGCGCAGGTTCTCGCGGGCCCGGGCGCGCTGCTTGGCCTTGGTGCGCGGATCACCTTCGCTCTGGATGTGCTCGTCCTTTATTTCCTGCTTCGTCATGCGCAGGTTCTTGTGGTGGGTGTAGAAGCTGTGGATGTAGTCCACAGCGGCGAGCATGAAGAGTGCGAAGGTGGCCCACAGCGCGAAACGTGCCGCTACCGTCAAAACTTCGACGACCCCCGCCGAAAGCTCGGCGCGCATCAGCCGCGACATGTGCGGAAACGCGTCGCTCAGCAGGTAGTAGCTGATGTAGCCGATCACCCCCACGCGGGCGACGCTGATCGCGGCCGTGGCCGCCTGGGCCTTGGGGTTCAGCATGTGCATGATCTTGCTGGTCGGGTCGATGCGCTCCCATTTGGGCATCGCCAGCTCGAGCATCGGCTTCCAACCCGCTTCGGCGATGCCGATCGCGATGCTCACGAACACGGCCAGCGCCGCCGGGGGCAGAACCAGCTTGAGGATCATGCCGCCGACGTCGCTCGCGACGTTCGACAGCTGGCCATTGACCAGGTCGTAGGGGTGAGCGAAGTGGCGGCGCGCGAACTCGCCGAGGATCGAGCCGTATTCGTCGCGCATCGTGATCAGCGCCAGCAGCACGGCCAACGAGGCGCCCACGGATGGGGCGTCTTTCGAGCGGGGGAACTGGCCTTCGTCGCGGGCGTTATTGAGCTTTTCTGGTGTGGCCGCCTCTGTTTTGTCATCCGCGTCGGCGTCGCTCACTGGGTCGCTCCGATCGCGGAAAGCAGCGTCTCGAGCCGCCGCCCGACGTGAGAAAAGTCAGCGCCGAGCTGGTAAGTGAGGTCCGGCAGGACGAGCACCAGGATCAACACGCCGATCGCGATGGTGAAGGCGAAGCCCACGCTGAACACCTGAATTTGCGGGGCCGCGCGGGCCACGAAGGCCAGCGCCAGGTTGGTGATGAACAGCACGGCCAGGATCGGGAGCGCGATCCGCACGCTGCACTCGAGGAGCTCGGCGGACAGCAGCAAGATCGTCGGCCAGCCCTTGGAGACGTCCCACAGGCCCGCCACGGGCAGGATCCGGAAGCTCTCGAGCAGCCCGCCCAGCACGACGCGGTGGAGCCCGAGCAGCAGCGCCACCAAGGTCGTGAAATAGCGCAGCATGGTGGTGATCACCGCGTGCGTGACGTTGCTCAGCGGGTCGAAGATCTGCGCGGCGCCGAGGCCCATCGAGGGTGTGACGATGTCGCCCACGATCTCGCCGATCGACAGGGCGAGCTTCACGATGAAGCCGAACGCGAGCCCCAGGCTGAACTCGGTGATGACCGCCAGCGCGGCGTCGAGCGGGCCGTGGAACTCCGGGGACGTCTCGGTCATCCCGTGAACCACCACGCCGAGCAGCAGCGTCAGCGCGATCCGGAACCGCACCGGCGCGGCGCTCCAAGCGAGCGGCACGATCACGATCACGCCCGCAATCCGCGTCAGCTCCAGCAAAAACCGGAAAACCTCCGGGATCAGCAGCCGCTCGAGCGGATTCAGGGCTTCGACGACGGGCATGACGGTGGGATCGGCCAGACTCAGAGCACTCAGCGGATCACGTTGGCGATCGAGCCCAGGGTGCGGGCCGTGTAGTCCACGAGCTGGTTCAGCGTCCACGAGCCGAGCGCTACGGTGGTAGCCCCCACCGCGATCAGCTTGGTCACGAAGCTGACGCTGGCCTCGTTGACTTGCGTCGCCGCCTGCAGGATGCCGATCAGCAACCCCACCACCAGGGCCACGAACACCATCGGCCCTGCGACTTTGGCGGCGGCGATCATGGCCGCGCGCATCAGATCCACTGCACCGTCGGTCGTCACAAGAAACTCCTCAAAATCGAGCCAGTTACGAGGTTCCAGCCATCCACGAGCACGAACAGCAAGAGCTTGATTGGCAAGCTGAGCGTGGCGGGCGGGACCATGATCATGCCCATGCTCATCAAGAGCGAGGCGACTGCCAGATCCACTACCAGGAACGGCAGCAGGATCACGACTCCCATCTGAAACCCGGTGGTAAGCTCCGAGATCGCGAAGGCCGGCAGGGCCATCGTGATCGAGACTTCATCCGGGGTCTGTGGGATCGGCGTGTTGGTGGCGGCGTGGAACATCCGCAGATCTTCCTCGCGCGTCTGGCGCAACATGAAGCGCTTGACGGGGACCATGCCGCGCTCGATTGCCTGGATTTCGGTGAGCTCACCGCGTTGGTAGGGCTCGTAGGCGACGTCCTTGATCTGGCTGATCACGGGCGACATCGTGAACAGCGTCAGGAACAGCGCGATCCCGATCATCACCTGGTTCGGCGGCGTTTGCGCGGTGCCCATGCCGATGCGCAGGAAGCTCAGCACCACCACCGTCCGAAGGAACGACGTCGCCGTCAGGATCAGCGCCGGCAAAAGGCCGAGCAGCGTGAGGAGGAGCAGGACCTTGAGCGAGGGCGCGAGCGACTGATTTTCGATCAGGTTCGCGGCCTGCGTCATTTGCGAAACAGGCATTATTGGTTCTTGCCCTTCAGGCGGCGGATCAGGCCGGCGGCCTGGGCTTCGACGTCGATCATCGCCTCATCGCTGCGCACCGCGGGGCGAGCCGCCTCCTGGTTCGCCGAACGCGCTCGGCGGCGGCCGCGGCCGACATCGACCACGTCGCGGGTAAGCTGGGCGGAAGTGGCCAGAGCGTCATCCGCCGTGGCCGGGGCGGTAGTGCCAAGGGCGCTCCGGAGCCGCGAGGCGAAGCTTCCGTCCGAGGGGCGCACCTTGGCGCGGGGTGCCTCTTCGCGCGCCAGGACGGGGCGCGCAGGGGCCACCACGGGCATCTCGGACGGCTCGTCTCGCTCCAGAGCGGGTTCCACGTCGCCGTCGAGGTCTTCTTCCTCGTCGGGGCTCTCGCCGCTGGGGGAAAGCCAGCCGAGCTTGGAGACGCTCTGTTCGGTGACACCGAGCAAGATCACGCGGCGGCCGACGACCGCCGTCACCAGCGCCGCTTTCGGGCCGAGCCGCGCGCTCTCGATCACGCGCAGGCCGCCCGAGCCCTTGAGCGGGTTCTGCGCGGCCTTCTTGCGCTTCGCATACAGCGCATAGCCGCCCAGACCGACCACCAGCAGCAGCGCCGCGTACTTGCCGAACGAGAACCCGGGGGCGCTCGGGGCAGCCGGCGCCGGCGCGGCCTTGGACGGAGCCGCGGGGCGCAGCCAGGTCGGGCTCGGCGCGGGTGAGTTCGCGCTCGGAGCCGGGCCGGCCGCCGCGGAGGCGTCCCATGTCAAGACACTGACGAGGAGCGTCAGCAGAACTGCCGTCGCACGCTTCACTTCACGCCTCCCGATCGCCGACCAAGACCTCGGTCAGCCGCACGCCGTAGCGTTCGCCGACGACCACGGCTTCACCGCGGGCCACCAGGCGATTGTTGACGTACACGTCGAGGGGCTCGCCGTTGTCTTTGGTGAGCTCGACGACCGAGCCCGGACCGAGCCGCAAAACGTCGGCAATTTTGAGGTTCTTGCGGCCGATCTCGACGGTGAGCTCGACGGGCACGTCCATCACGAAGCCGAGGGCTTCGAGGCTCTTGGACGTCGAATCGTTGCGGCCGGGCTGCCCCCCGCCCGAGAGCCCGATGGCCTCTGCCAGGCTCGGGCGCTGCGGCGGCGACGACGGTCGCGGATTCTGACTATGTGGATGGCGGTTCGGATCGGTCATGATCCGAACGCCTATTCATTCTTCGTGCCGAGCTCGGATCTCGATCGCGAGCTGACCTCGCGAGACGACCGGAACACCATGGAACTTGGCGACGCCGCCGACCCGCACCACGACCATGTCGTCGGTGGCTGTCGGCAGCCGCAGTACCTGTCCTACCTTGAGCGACAGCACGCGCCGCAGGCCCATCGTCACGCGCCCGAGCTCGGCCGAGATATCGACCGGGATCTCCTCGACGGCCTGCTCCATGATCGGGTTTCCGACCTCGATGCCGCTGTCGTCGTCGCGCTTTTTCGCGGCCGATTCGAGCGCCTCGGCCCCGATCGCGACGCCGATGATGGCACCGGAAGAGTCGCCGTCGATCGTGCAATCGACGCGCAGACCGTCGCGGCTCGCGTTCTCGAGCCCTTCACCGCGCCGGCGTGAGCAGGCGAGGCCGAGCTTCAACTCGAGGCCGGCCTCCGCCTTGAGCACATCCATCAAATCCTGGGCGATCACCTTGGCGATGCGCCCGACCACCGCGCGCTGCGCGGCCGTCAGATCGGCGCCGAGGGCGATCACCGTGGTGCCCTCTTTGGCGCCCAGGGTGCCTTCGAGCAAGATCCCGAGCGCAGGTGCGTTCAGCCAGATCGCGCCCCAGGCGGCGCCCTCGGCGGACTCGCACAAAACTTCATAGGCCGGCCCGATGCCCGCGCTTTGCGAGGCGGCCTCGCCGGACAGCGACACGGAGCTCGCGATCAAGCGATCGCGGCGGCGCGCCAGGAACGGTAGCGAGCGGCGCGACGCCCGCGCGAAGCGCTCGCCGATCCGGGTCATGGCTTCCATCGCCGACCGGAGGTGGCGCTCTCGCCCCGTCAGATCCAGGGCCTTCACCGCTTCGGCTTCGTTCTTCACGGGCCAGGCCGAGGGTCGCACACGCGGCTCCGGAAAGGCAGACGAAACGGCTCGGGTGCGGCTCATTGGGCGACGAAGTCCGTGATCACGACACGAGAAACGCGCTCTTCACCCATGGCTTCAATGACTTTTTCGCTGAGCTCCTTCTTCAGGGGCTCGAACATCTTGGAGCTCGTGATCTCGTCCCACTCGCGGGAGCGCAAGAAGGCGATCGCGGCTTCGCGACCGCGGGGCTGGTACTGCTTCAGCGCCTCCTCGGCCACTTTGGCGTTCTCGAGCGCGCTCTCGACGGTGAGGCCCACCTTCAGGTGGTGGATCGCACCCTCGTTGTCGTGCAGGTCCACGACGATCGCTTGAAAGTTGTAAATAGCCGTGGGCACGAGGTCCTCGGCCTCTTCGTGCTGCTTCTTGCCCTTGCTCTTGCCCTTGGCATGCGAGCCGTCTTCCTGCGCCTGGGCGGTCTTGGCGCCGAGCATTTTCGGACCGAACATGGTGCCGGCGACGGCTGCGCCCGCGACCAGAATCGCGGTGAGGGCAATGACGATGACTTTGGAGCCGCCCTTCTTGGGGGCGGCGGGTTTTTCTTCGCTCATGGGGATGACTCCACTACGGCCGGTCAGCGTCAGCGCTTGATGCTGATCAGCTCCTGGAGCATCTCGTCGGCGGTGGTGATGGTCTTCGAGTTCGCCGAGAACGACCGCTGGTGCTGGATCAGCCCGATGAACTCCTCGGCGATGTCCACGTTGGAGCTCTCGAGGGCGCCCGACGAGACCGCACCGCGTCCGCCGGCTCCGGCGACGCCCAGGGCTGCGGCGCCGCTCTGACGAGTCTCGATCCACAGGTTTTGGCCGGCGCGCGCCAGACCGTCGTTGGAGCGGAACTTGGCGATCGCGAGCTGGCCAATCGGAATTCGCTCGCCGTTCGTGTACAGGCCCGACACGATGCCGCGGCCGTCCACGGCCACACCCGCGAAGTCGCCGGACGAGTAACCGTCCTGATTTTGGCTGGAAACGCTGGAGGGTGCCGCGAACTGCGTGATGCCGTCGAGGCCCGTGCCGCCGCTCGTGATATCCCTGCCGAAGTTCAGGCGGATCGCCTGACCGCCGGTGGCGTTCGCGAAGTTCGCCGCAATCGGCGTCGTCTCGTTGAAGGCGTCGAGCTCGCCGTTGGTGGTGAAGGCCAGGTCACCCGCGCCGATCTCCACGTTTTGCCCCGGAACCGCGGGGTTCAGCTCGTCTCCGGAAGCGAGCGCGTGGTAGTCCCAGCTGTTCGCGCCGGTCTTCACGAAGTAGACGTCCACCGGGTGGGCGTTGCCGAGCGAGTCGTAGACCGTCATCGACGTCGAGAAATTCGAGGTGTTCGCCGGATCTTGCGGGTCCCAGGCGTCGGTCGGCGGCACCGCGGCCGCGTCGAGGTTCGCCGTTACGTCCATACGCTCCGTGGCGTGGGGCTGGATCGCCGAGGTCGGCGCTTGCAGCGAAGACACCGACGATTGGTAGCTTCCGTCGGCGTTGGCGAGGTACCCCTGGAGCTCGAGGCCGCTCGGGTTCACCAGGAAGCCTTCCGTGTTGATCGTGAACTGACCCGCTCGCGAGTAGAAGTTCGAGGTGACGCCGTCGACCGTACCCTTGACCGTGAAGAAGCCTTCGCCGTTCAACGCGAGGTCGGTGGCGACACCCGTATTCGCCAGACCGCCCTGCGTGAACAGCTGCTGCACGTCCGCCATCCGCACGCCGGCGCCCGGCTGAGAAGAGCCGCCGCCCGCGAGGATCGAGCGGCCGAGCACATCCTGGAAGATGGCACGCTGGGCTTTGAAGCCGACGGTGTTGACGTTGGCGATGTTGTCGCCCGCGACGCCTAGGGCTTCGCCCTCGGCGCGGAGGCCGCTAGCGCCAGCAAACATTGCGCGCAGTACCATGAGTTCCTCGGGTGTGTACGGTGTAAACGGGTGTTACGGGTTGGGTGGCGAATCGACGCGGAGCAGGTCGGAGACCGGGACGTCAGTGCCGTTGCTGAGATGCAGAACGGGGTAGCCCTTGTCGAACGAGACGGCGGCAACGGTGCCGGTCGTCTCCTGGGATGCTGCAATAGGCGCGCCATCTTCGGTCTCGGCCTTGACCTCGACCACGTAGGTGCCGGCGGGCTGGACTTGGCCAGCGTCGCTCTTGCCATCCCACTGGATGCGCGTGTTGCCCTCGGAGCGAGCGCCGAGGTCCATGGTTTTGACGGTGCGACCGGACTGGTCGCGGATCGTGAGAGTGGTGGAGGCGGCCTGAGCCGGCAGAGTGAAGCTCACCGAGGCGCCGGTGCCCTTGCCGTCGAGTGTCAGCTTCGAGCCCCGCACGGTGGCTTGCTTGCCGACCAGGCTCACGACCTCGGCGTTTTGCAGGCCGCGCGATTGCACGGACAGCAAGTCGAGGCGCTCGTTGATACCCATCGTCTGCTCGAGCGACGAGAACTGCGCGAGCTCGGCGACGAACTGGGTGTTGTCCTGCGGTTTGAGCGGATCCTGATGCTTGAGCTGTGCGACCAGAAGCTTCAGGAAGGCATCACGACCCATCGCTTGACCACCGGTCTGGGAGGTGAGCGATTGACTGAAGCTGGCGGCGGTTGCGCCTGAGTTGTTGTCGATAGCGGAAGTCATCCGACGAGGTTCACCTTGCGACTGCGCGAGCGCTTGCGGCGCTCGTCGTCGGCTGAGAGGTTGTCTGAAACCTGCGATTGATCGCGGGACACGTTGGCCTTACCTGAAGCAATCTGTGTGCCGCGCCCGTCTCTCTGCACGACGCGGATTGATTCGACTCCTACACCGGCAGCCAACAGCGCTCCTTGTAGTCGCAGCCTTTCGGGGTCGATCAGCGTCGCCGCATTGGCGTCATCCACACCGATGATCACGCGCACTCCGCCGGCTGATCGGTCGACCATCACGGTGATTTCGCCTAGACCAGCCACCTGCGTGCTGAAGTGGACGCGCTCGGGATGCGCCGCGGCTTCCGCGTCTGCGACGCCGTTTACGCCCGATTGTTCGAGCGCGCGGCGCGCGCCATCCAGGGTCGCCTCGGACCCCGACGTCAAAGCGCCGACGCTTCGTCGCCAAGATGCTGTCGTTTCGGGCTCGATCGGCCGGGGCGGTGGCAGCTGCTGTGCGAGAGAAGCGGCGAGTGTGGCTGCCCAGCGATCGAGCTCGATCCGCGACGCCCGGTTCTGGCGCGGCTCTTCGAAGGAGGCGAGCACGGGAGTCACCGCCGAAGGGCCTTCGGTGTTCATTTGCCTTCCTTGGTCATGCGGGCGCGCAGGGCGGCGAATTCGTCCTCGGCGCGGCGGTCTTTGCGCTCGGTGACCTGGAGCTCGGTCTGGATCAGGTTTTCCTTCCAGGTCTCGATCTTCTTCACCTCGGTGCGGGCGACGAGCATCTCCTCGTGTGCCTTCTGGACCACCACCTGGGCGCGGGCCGCCTTTTCGCTGAGCACGCGCTCCTGGTTACCCAGACGCATCCGCCAGGATTCCGAGTCGATCCACTCGTGGGCGGTCACGGGGCGTTGGGCCATTTCCTCGCGCTCTTTCAGGGCTTCTTGCGTGCGGCGCTGCTGTTCCTCGAGCGCGCGCTCGGCCTGCTCCGCGAGGTTGCGCGCCTTCGTCAAGTGATTGGCGCTCTGATCCAGGTGTTTTTCGCGGATTTCGAGGATCTTCTGGACGCGCTTTTGTCTTTTGGTCATGTCGAACTGCTAACTAGGGCGGAGGACTCACGCGGCTCACTTGCGCGCGAACGCGCGCTCGAGCGCATACATGCGAGCGTGAGTCTCTTGCAGCGTGCTCTTGTCTACGGTGCGCTGCTTCAAGAAGGCTTCGATCTGCGGCACGGCCTGGATCGCGGTATCGACGCGCGGGTCGCTGCCCGCCACGTAGGCGCCGACCTGAATCAAATCCTGTGCCTCGCGGTAGGCGGCCATCAGGTCGCGGATCGCGATCGCGGCCCGGCGCTCGGAGTCGCTGGCGATTTCGGTGGCCAGACGCGATAGGCTGGCGAGCGCGTCGATCGCGGGGAAATGGCCGCGTTCGCCGAGCGCGCGCGACATCACGATGTGGCCATCCAGGATACCGCGGACCGTGTCCGAGATCGGGTCCTGCATGTCGTCACCCTCGACCAGCACGGCGTAGAGCGCCGTGATCACGCCGTCGCCGCCGCTGGTTCCGGCGCGTTCGAGCAGGCGCGGCAACGCGGCGAAAACGGACGGCGGATAGCCCTTGGTGGCGGGCGGCTCTCCGGCTGCGAGCGCGGCCTCGCGCAGCGCCATGGCGTAGCGCGTCACCGAGTCCATCATCAACAGCACGCTCTTGCCCTGATCCCGGAAATATTCGGCGATCGCCGTCGCGGTCTCTGCGCCGCGGGCTCGCACGAGCGGCGGTTGATCGCTCGTCGCGGACACCACCACCGAACGCGCCAGGCCTTCGGCACCGAGCGAGTTACGGACGAAATCGTTGAGCTCGCGGCCTCGCTCGCCGATCAGCGCGATCACGTTCACGTCGGCGCTGGAAGAGCGGCAAATCATGCCGAGCAGCGTGCTCTTGCCCACGCCGGTGCCCGCGAAGATGCCCATGCGCTGGCCGACGCCCATCGGCATCAGCCCGTCGATCGCGCGCACGCCGGTGCTGAACGGCGTCTTGATCGGCTTGCGCGCGAAGGGCGGGGGAGGCGGCGCGCGCAGCGGTACCGAGCGATCTGCGGTCGGCAGCGGCATGCCGTCCACGGGCTGCCCGAACGCGTCGAGCACCCGGCCGAGCAGATGCGGGCCGACCGGCACCATCGCGCCGCGTTGAGTGGGAGTCACGGGCGCGCCGGGCCGTACGCCAGCGATCGGACCGAGCGGCGTGGTGAGCAGCCGCCCGTTCCGGAACCCGACCACCTCCACCTCGAGCACGGTCTCGGCGTCCATGCGCACGAGCAGCGTCTCGCCGACGGCAGCGCGCAGCCCGCCCACCTCGACGATCATGCCCACGACTTCGAGCACGACGCCGGTCGGGGTGTGGAGGGGCGCGGTCTTCGAGCGTTGGAGCAGGCGGTCGAGCAAGGCGATTACACCGTGGGCGGGTTGTCGGATTCGGTGATGAGGCCGCGAAACAGCTGTTCGAGGCGGGCTTCGATGCTCTCGTCGACGCGGCCGAGATCGGTCTCGACCACGCAGCCGTAGGGCGGCAAATCCGAGTCGATCAGGACCTCGTACTCGACGCCGCGGCTGCGGAGCTTGTTGGTCAGATCTTGCTGCACCGGCTCGAAATCGGGGCCGAGGCGCACCTGGATCCGGTCGTATTGGCCGAGCGCGTCGAGCCCTTCCTGAACCAACCCGAGCACGAGCTTCGGATCGACCGAGACCTCGCGGCCGATCACGCGCTTGGCGATCATGCCGGCCAGCTTGACCAGGTCCTGAGTGCTGTCGGAGAGCACTTTTCGGCGCGTCTCGGCGAGCGCCTCGATCGCGCTCGCGAAGCCCTCGATCATCTCCTGCGACGGCTCGGCCTGCACCACGGCGGCCGCCGGCACGCGCAGCGACTCGAGCGGCGAGACCATTTCCATCGCGATCAGCGAGGTCCGCGGCGACGAGTGGGGCGCTGCGTGCTGCGGATTCGGCCGCATCGAGGCCGAGCCGCGCGCTTCGATCGGCACGCGCGGCGCGCGAGGCACCGCCGGGTTCGGCGAGGCCTGCGGATTCGACTTCGGCTCCGGCGGCGCGGCCGCGGGCTCCCGCTGCGGGATCGGCGCTTTGTTGGCGCCGTTCGTGACCCAGGCAGGAGGCCTTCCCGAGCCCTTTTTCTGGGTGACGTCGGCGAAGGCCGCCGGCTTCATTCCCGGAGGTTTTCCGCCGCCGTTAGACCACAGCATCGGAGTTCTCGAGTGAGATCACGCCTTCCGAGGCGAGCTTCAGGCACTGCTCGACGATCTCTTGCTGCGCCGCTTCGACATCGGCGAGGCGCACCCCGCCGAGCATCTCCAGATCCTCGCGCACGCGCTCGGCGGCGCGCTTCGACATCGCGCTGAAGATGTGGTTCTTGAGGCTGTCGCTCGAGGTCTTGAGCGCGAGCGTGAGCCGGTCCGCGGGCACCGCCTCGAGCAGCGAGCGCAGGCCGCGCGCGTCGAGCAGCTTCAAGTCCTCGAAGGTGTACATGGCGCGGCGGATTTCGGCCGCGAGCGTCTCGTCCGCGCCGGACAGCCGCTGGAGCAGCGCATCGCCGAGCTTTTGACCCATGCGCCGCACCATGGCCGCCGTCTGCGCGACGCCGTTCACGGCGGTCGAGCCGCTCTCCGAGTCCGTCACCGGCAGCTCCGCGCTGAGCGCCTGCGCCACGTCCTGGAGCAGCCGCTGCGGGACCTCGGTCATGGTCGCCAGGCGCTCGAGCACGTTGGTCTGGAGCTCCTCGTTCAACTTCTCGACGATCGTCGCGGAGCGCTCCGGCGGGAGCTGGCTCAGGATCGCCGCCACGAGCTGCGGGTGCTCGTGCTCGAGCACGCCCGCCAGGGTCTCCGGATCGGCGTTGGCCAGCCGATCCAGCGGCGACTGCGTGTTCTCCGCGAAGATCTCGCGGGCGCGCGCCTCGCCGAGCGCGCGGGTCGCGATCCGGCGCAAGTAGCGGACACCGCCGCGCGGGACGGCCACCGCTTGCTGCGAGCGTTCGACGAACTCCGCGTACACCTGCGCCAGCGCCCCTGCGGGTACCGCGCGCATGGTGGAGGCGACTTGCTGCAGTTTGCGCAGGTCGTCCGCGTCGAGCTCACTGGTGATGGGAGCCGCCGTCGCCTCGTCGAGCGAGAGCAGCATCAGCACGGCTTTTTGAGGTCCGGTCAGGTCCACGATCGAGTTCACGAATCGTTGGGATGCGATTACTGTGCCGCGGCTTCGGCTTGGGCTTGGGCAGCCTCACCGTGGAGCCACGCCCGGAGCACGACGGCCGCGCTGGCCGGATCCTTATTGGCGAGCTCGAGCGCCGCGGCGCGCAGGTCCGTGAGGTCCTCGCTGGCGCGCGGCAGACCGGGGGAGGACGGGCTCGCCGCGAGCTCGCCCGCCACCACGTCGTCGGCTGCGGGCAAGGCCGCCGCCAGCGCGCCGTCGGGCAGCGCCAAGAGCTTGTCCCGCTCGGCCTTCTTCTTCTTGCTGCGCCGGCGAATCGCCAGCACTCCGAGCGAGAGCAGGAGCAGGCCGCCCGCGGCACCGGCCGCGATCGGAGCCCATTTGTGCTTCCAGATCGGGGTGACGGTGGGAGGGACGGGCACCTCCTCGTCGATGCGCGAAAACTCGGCGTTGGCGAGGTGCACGACGTCGCCGCGCGAAGCGTCGAAGCCCACGGCGCTCTTCACCACCGCCTCGAGGGTCGCGAGCTCTTCCGCGCTGCGCGCGACGTACACCTGCTTGTTGCCCTTCTTCACGTACTTGCCGTTCAAGAGCACCGCCACGGAGACGCGGCGGATGCCGCCACGGGGCGTCAGGGTTTTCTGCGTCACGCGGTCCACTTCCCAGTTGCGGGTCTGGACGCGGCGCACCAGGTTGCCGGCGGCGGTCGTGGTGGTGGCTGCGGCAGCTTCCTCCGAAGTATCGGGCAGGTTGCTGAGCGCGCCCGGGACGCCCGCGACGCCGGCTTCGCCGGTGCCCGACATCTCTTCCACCTTGTGCTCGCTGCGGAGGGAGTTCTTGGTCGGCTCGAAATGCTCTTCGGTGCGCTCCTTGGATTCGCGATCCAGGGCGACGTTGATGCGGACGTCGGCCTGGCCGGCGCCGACCACGCGCTCGAGTTGTGCGCGCACGTCGTTCTCCATCTTACTCGCGACGTTCTGGCCGAGCTCCGACTCGCTCTCGGAGTCGATGCCGCTGCCGTCATCGCTCGGACGGTGCAGCGTCACGCCGTCGCTGCTCACGACCGACACGCGGTTACGCGACAGGCCCGGTACAGCTGCCGACACCAGGTGGACGATCGAGCCGACCTCTTTCTTGCCGAACTCGGTCGAGTTGCGGAGCGTCAGCACTACCGACGCCGACGCGAGCTCTTCGCGGGAGACGAACAGGCGGCGCTCCGGCACCACCAGATGCACGCGCGCGGCCTTCACGCCGTCGATGGTCATGATCGAGCGGGAGATTTCACCCTCGAGCGCGCGCCGCAGGCTGACCTGCTGCTCGAACTCGGTCGCGCCGATCTGGGAGCGGTCGAAGATTTCGAAGCCGACGCCGCCGCCCTTGGGCAAGCCGCCCGCCGCGAGCTCGAGCCGGAGCGCGGCCACGCGCTCTTCCGGGACCTTGATCGCGGTGCCGCTCTGCTCGAGCTGGTAAGGGATCTGCTGGGCTTTCAGCTTCTCGACGATGGCGGCGGCGTCGTTCGGCTCGAGCTCCGAGTACAGAGTCCCGTAGTGGATTTTATTGCCGAGGTGGGCGACTGCCAGCACCCCGAACAGCGCCGTCAAAGTTACGACGGCCAGCGCGACGCGCTTGACGGTGGGAAGACCCTTCCAGAAGTTCAGGAGAGAGCCGAGAAACGCGCGAGCCTTGTCCATTGGGGGTGCGATGAATTCGTGGTGGGAGGGTGCCGAGCTTCAGCCGGGCTCACATCTGCATGCGCCAGAGCTCGTAGAACGCGTCCATCACCTTGTTCCGGACCGATCCGACGAGATGCAGCTCGATGTCCGCCTTGCTCAGTGCGAGCATCGTGCCGTGGATATCGTCGCGGCGGCCCGCCGCAAATTCCTCGGCTGCGCCGGCCGCGGCGTTGATGTTCTGGTTGGTCTGGCCGATCGCCTCGGAGAGGATGTCGCCGAACCCGGGCTGCGCCGGTTCTATCGCGGACTTGGCTTCGCCGACCCCCGCGATCTCGCGGGGCATGATCATCGAAAAACCGGATGCGTCGATGGGCGACATGCTCGTTTAGCCTCGTTTCAGGGAAATCAGCGGCCGATGTCGAGGGCCGAGCGCGCCATGCGCTTCACGGTGTCGATCGAGGTGATGCCGGCTTCGTAGGCGCGCGAGGCCGTGATCATGTTCACCATCTCTTCGACGGCGTTGACGTTCGGGTACTCGACGTAGCCCTCGGCGTTGGCGTCCGGATGGCCCGGCTCGTACACCATCGTACCCGGGCGCTGGTCCTGCTCGATGCGCGCGACGTTGGCCAGCGACACGCCGTTTGCGGCCCCGATTTCGCCGTTCCGATCGATCGGCTTGGCCTCGAAGATGGGGTCGAGGCGCTTGTACGGGCCGCCCTGCTCGGTGCGCGTCGTGCGCGCGTTGGCGAGGTTCGAAGCGATCGTGTTCATGCGCGTGCGCTCTGCCGTGAGGCCGGAGGCCGCGATTTCCATGGCGCTGAAGATTCCGAGCATCTAGGTGTTTCTCCGTTGGATTCAGGCGTTATTTGGCGTCGCGCGCGGCGAAGGCCAGGCTTCTGAGCTCCGCGGAGACCACCGAGGAGACGACGTCGAAGCGGATATGGTTGGCGGCGAGCTTCGCCGCTTCGCGGTCGAGCGACACGTAGTTGCCGTCGTTGCCCGCGCCGGCGCTGAGGTCCTTGAACACCATGCCGTTCTGGTCGATGCTGCCGGCGCCGGCGTTCATGTGCATCGCGTTGGTGCGGTCCATTGCGACGCCGAGGGCATTCGCGAACTCCGCCGACTCGACCCGCGCCAGATCCGACGGCTTGTAGCCGGGCGTATCGACGTGCGCGATGTTGCTCGACAGCACGTTGTGGCGGTCCATGTGGTAGTCCAGGGACGCTTGCAGCGGGGCGATGTTCGCGAACAGGTTGCTCACGGCGAAGGCCTGAGCACGGGCCGTGCCAAGTTTATTGGGGGGTGGCAGCTGCTCGTGTGCAGGTTCTTATTTGGATTCCGGTGCCGGGCAGCGCCGCGCGTCGTTGGTTTGCTTACACCGGGCCGCGCCGGCCTCGCCGGTTCTCTGGTGTTGGCCGCTCGTGCAGATCGTGATCTGCTGGTGCCAAGACGGGAGCGGTGTGGTTGGCGCTCACCCCCATTCACCGAACACCTCGCGCACGACCCGCCCCCGGGTCACGAGTTACCCATGAGTCGGCGAGCTGCTGACGTCGGCTTGAACGGGTTTCTCGAGAAAACCTTGAATCAGCAAGGTCGAATTCGACCCTGTAGTAGCGTCTATGGTGATGTCGTTATGACAAAAATCTAAGTTAATTCCAGTAGTTGGCGGTTGGTTCTCGGGTTGGAACGAGACTTGCGTCAAGGGGCTGTCGTCTACGGGAGATTTTTGACATGCCCCACACTTCGGAGTTTCCGGTCGCTGCGTTCGATGAAGAAGATCAGTCGGGTCTGCGTGCCGTGCACGCGGAGCTGGCGGAGATCGAGAAGGAGCTCAGCGCTGGCGGAGACATCGAACCTGCGCCCGTGCCTCGGGTGTCGATGCGTCCCTCGCTGATGCCGCCGCGCAGCATGGGCAGCGTCGTCGGTGAGTCGATTGGCTTGCGGGAAGTATACCGAGTCATCGATCGCGTCGCGCACACCGCCTGCACCGTCCTCGTCACGGGTGAGAGCGGCACCGGTAAGGAGCTCGTCGCCCGCGCCGTGCACGAGTCCAGCCCGCGCGCTGCGCGTCCGTTCGTGGCCGTCAACTGCGGCGCCATCCCGGAGGCGCTGCTCGAGAGCGAGCTGTTCGGTCACGCCAAGGGCGCGTTCACCGGCGCTCACGCGACCAAGCCGGGCAGAATCGCCATGGCCGAGGGCGGCACGCTGTTCCTCGACGAGGTCGGCGAAATCCCGCTCAGCCTGCAGGTGAAGTTGCTGCGCATCCTCCAGGTGCGCGAGTACTCGCCCGTCGGCGACACCCGCACCGTGAAAGCCGACGTGCGCATCGTCGCCGCCACCAACGTGGACCTGGAGAAGGCGGTGGCCGAGGGCAAATTCCGCGAAGATCTCTACTACCGGCTCAACGTGATCCACGTGCACGTGCCCCCGCTGCGCGAGCGCGCCACCGACGTCGCGCTGCTCGCCGCGCACTTCTTCGCTCAGGCGCGGGAGCGCATGGGCCGTCCGGACCTGACCGGCTTCTCGCAATCGACGCTGAAGCTGATGATCGACTACCCCTGGCCGGGCAACGTTCGCGAGCTCGAGAACACCATCGAGCGCGCGGTGCTCCTGGCGCGCGGCCCCCAGGTCGAGCCGAAGGATTTGCCCGCCAAGGTCTGTGGCCTCGCGAGCGAGCCGCGGGGCCCGCAGCAGCTTCCCCAGGGCGGCATCGATCTGCGCTCTGCCGTGGACGCTTTCGAGAACAACCTGATCCGCCAGGCGCTGGAGCGCACTTCGTGGAACAAGAACCGCGCCGCCGCGCTTTTGGGTCTCAATCGCACCACGCTGGTCGAGATGCTGAAGCGCAAGCGCATCGGCTCGAACGCCGCCTAGTGGGGTAGCTGTCAGCTAACAGCCGTCAGCTTCGGAGATCGGATCGTGCGCGAGCGAAGGGGTCCCTTTCCCCCCGGACGCTCACTCATCCCGCCCTCCAAACGGCTGATGGATGACAGCTGATAGCTGACAGGCTGCTCTCTCTGGCCTAGCCTTTGCTCCCGGTCTGGCCCGATGCCTCCTGCCCGCAGAACGCTCAAATACGGCGTCAGCGTCGCGACGCTGGCAAGCGCCATGGTCTTGGCGGCGCCCAGCCACGCGCAGGAAGGCTGGCTCGTCGACGGCGAGTTCGGGATCGCCGAAGGGCTCGAGGGCGGGACGCCCGAGGGCGGCAGCTTGGGATGGCGCCGCGCGCGGCTGCGCTTGGTGGCGGGCGCCGATCTGAGAACCGACGAGGGCGAGAGCGAAGGCTACGGCTTGCGCGCGTTCGTCGAGGTCGAGGGGCGTGGCACCCTGGGCGCCGAAGCGCGCTACCTGCGCTGGGCCACGAAGGGGGTCGGCGCGTACGCGGGCCTCACCGGAACCATCGTCCCTGAGACGCTGTTCGGCGGCACCGCCGGCGCCCGCTTCATCATCCCGATGGGCCGCGCCGGGCTCTTCCTCGAACCGTCGCTCTCGGTCCTGCCGCTCGGCAGTGATCTTCCGCAGAACGGACCGCTGATCTGGGCGCTATTCTCGGCGGGTCTGAGGCTCGGACTGTGATGCGGCGTCGAACCTCGAAATGGGCCGTGCTGTTGGCGCTCGGGGGGCTCGTCTCCCAGTCGTGCCTCGACTCCGACGAGTGCCTGCGCAACACCGATTGCGACAGCGGCGAGATGTGTATCGACGGCGGCTGTCAGGTGCCGCCGGGGCCGCCTGCCGAAGTCGGAGGCTCGAGCGCGGGTGGCAGCGGCAACGCCGCGGGCGCCTCCGCGGCCGGCGCGAGCCCGGGTGGAGCAGCGGGAGCAGCGGGAGCCGCCGGAGCCGGCGGACAAGCAGGCCAAGCGGGCGCTGGCGGTGCCGTGGAAGCGCCGGGCGGCAGCGCAGGCGAATCGATGGGCGGCGGAGCGGGCAGCGCTGGAGAGTCGGGCGAGTCCGGCGCGGGCGGCGAGTCGCTCGGCGGTGAGTCCGGCGCAGGCGGCGAAGCGTTCGGCGGCGCGGGCGGCGAGTCGCTCGGCGGCGAGTCCGGCGCGGGCGGTGAGTCGCTCGGCGGTGAGTCCGGCGCAGGCGGCGAAGCGTTCGGCGGCGCAGGCGGCGAGTCTGGCGCGACCGACGGCGGTGCAGGTGCCGGGGGCGTGTCCGAGGTCGATGGCGGCGCAGGTGGTAGCACCGCAGACGACGGTTCCGGCTGACCGCTCGGTCTTGGCATCACCATTGCTACTGAATCGATCCGGAGACCCGGATGTTCAGAGCACTTCATATCGCAGCCACCGGCATGGGCGCCCAAGAGATGCAACTCGAGGGCATTTCCAACAACATCGCGAACGCGAACACCGTTGGCTACAAGAAGCAGCGGGTCGAGTTCCAGGATCTTCTGTATCAAACGCTGAAGACTCCCGGAGCGCCGAACGGCGCGACCACCATGAACCCGACGGGCCTGCAGATCGGCACCGGTGTCCGCGTGGTCGGCACCTCGAAGACGTTCGAGCAGGGCGCGCTGCTCAACACCAATAACCCCCTCGACGTTTCGATCGAGGGCAACGGCTTCTTCGTCGTGCAACAAAACGACGGAAATCCGGCATATACGCGCAACGGCGCGTTCAAGATGGACGCCAGCGGTCAGCTCGTCAACGCCGAGGGCCTGCCCCTCGATCCGCCGATCACCATCCCGGAAGGCGCGACGGGCATCACCATCGGCTCCGACGGCACCGTCAGCGCGACCGTGGGCAACGAGTCAGCGCCGGTCGAGCTCGGCAAGATCACGATCGCGAACTTCGTGAACCCGGCCGGCCTGAGCGCGCTTGGTCACAACCTGCTGGTGGCAACTCAGGCCAGCGGCGAGGCTCAGATCGGCGACCCGGGCGCGGACGGCCGCGGAGCACTGCTGCAGGGCTCGCTCGAGCAGGCCAACGTCGAGATCGTCGAGGAGATGATCGGCATGATTTCGGCGCAACGGGCCTACGAAATCAACTCGAAGGTCATCACCACCGCCGACGACATGTTGCGCGCCGCCACGCAAATCCGGTGATGAAGATGAAGACGCTGCGCTGGTTGTTTTTGGCTGCGGCTTTCGCGGTCGCCGCGCCTGCCGCGGCCGAGCCTGCTCCGAAAGAGCGCTGGGCTCCGGCCGAGGTGGTTTCGCGTTTGGAGCCCGCGGTGCTTGCGGCGCTTCCGGCCGGCGTCGAGCTCGACAAGCTCACGAGCACGCGCTCGCTGTCCGTCGCGCGCGACGCCGAAATCGGCCGCGCTCGCGTGCCGAAGCTGCCCAAGCGAGAGGGCGCCGTCAAAATTACGGTAAGCGTCGAGATTCTGACGCCCGGAGCGTCACCGATGCTGGTGCCCGTGACGGCCAACCTGAGGATCGGCGCCGAGGCGGCGAGCTACGCCATCCACCGCGGCGCGGAGCTCACGGCCTACATCGAGCGCGGGCCGACGCGCATCGGCGCCATCGCGGTGGCGATGGAGGACGCAGACATCGACGACGTGGTGCTGCTCCAGATCGTCAAAACCCGCAAGGTCTTGAAGGCCCGCATCGAGTCGAGGAACAGCGCGCGGGTGGTGTCCGAGTGAAACAGCTCGCCCTCGGCCTCGGCCGCACGCTGCTCGTGACGACGCTGCTGTCGTCTCTATCGCTCGCCTGCGGCCCCTCACACATCGCGCCGTTCACGCCCCGACAGCGCAAGTACGAGCCCGGCGCTTACGCCGCGACCGCGAAGGACGCGCGCCCGGCCGTCGGCTCGATCTACAACGAGGGCCAGGCCGGCTACCTCGAGGACACGCGCGCGCTGCGCGTCGGCGACATCGTGCAGATCCGCATCAACGAGCAGGCCGACGCCCAGGGCGGCGCGAGCACCAAGCTCAGCAAGGAGACCAATCGGGAAGCGGGCGTGAGCTCGCTGCTCGGCCTGGTTCCCGCGATCAAGAAGGCCTACCCGAACATCGATCCCGAGAAGCTCGTGTCGCTCGCGGCCACCTCGGATTTCGCCGGCGAGGGCCAGACCTCGCGCGCCGGCAAGCTGCGCGGCCTGATCGGCGTCCAGGTGAAGGGGGAGATGCCGAACGGCGACCTCTTCGTCGAGGGCACCAAGGTCGTGATGATCAACCACGAGGAGTACCACCTCTACATCTCCGGCGTGATTCGTCCTTCCGATATCGAGGGCGACAACTCGATCGACTCGTCTCTCATCGCCGACGCGCGGGTCGAGTTCACCGGCCGCGGCGACATCGACGACCAGGTCGAGCGCGGCTGGTTCACCAAGATCCTCGACGCCGTCAACCCCTTCTGATCCGCCCGAATCACCAAGAATCATGTCGTCCCGCACCTCTGCCCTGGTCCTCAAGCTCGCGCTGTCGCTGTTGGTCTGCTTCGTGGCGCTCGCTCCGCGCACGGCGCGGGCCGAGCGCCTGCGAGACATGTGCGACGTGCTCGGCGCCCGCGACAACCAGCTCGTCGGCTACGGCGTGGTCACCGGCCTGAACGGCACGGGCGACGACGCCTCGGCGCCGTTTGCCGCGCAGTCGCTGCGCTCGCTCTTGCGCCGCCTGGGCGTGCAGGTCGACAACAAGCAGGTCCGTCTGCGCAACGTGGCCGCGGTGGTCGTGACCGCGACCATCCCGCCGTTTTACCGCTCGGGCTCGAAGCTCGATATCACCATCTCGTCCATGGGTAACGCGCGCTCGCTGCAGGGCGGCGTGCTCCTGCAGACGCCGCTGCGCGGCGCCGATCGCAAGACCTACGCGGTGGGGCAGGGCCCGCTGATCCTCGGCGGCATGTCGGCTGGCGGGTCCGGCGGCTCGGTCACGGAGAACCACACCACCACCGCGCGCATCCCGAACGGGGCGCTCGTCGAACGCGAGATCCCGACGCAGTTCGTGATGGGCAACAAGGTGACGCTGGTGCTGCGCGCGCCCGACTTTCAGAACGCGCAGCGCGTCGCCGAAGCCGTGAACCAGTCCCTGGGTCGCGGCGCAGCCCGGGCGATCGACGCCGGCTCGATCGAGGTGCTCTCCCCGGCGTCGTACCGCGACCGCCCGGTGGAGCTGGTCGCGAAGCTGAACGAGCTCGAGATGACACCGGTCCAGTCCGCCCGCATCGTCGTCAACGAACGGACTGGCACGATCGTCGCAGGTGGTGACGTTCGATTGTCACCGGTAGCCATCGCCCAGGGCGGGATCACGATCTCGATCAAGGAGACCAGCGAGGTCTCGCAGCCCGGTCCGCTCTCTGGCGGCAAGACCGAGGTGACGAAGAAGACCGACGTGGAAGTGGCTGAAAAGACCCCGGCCCCCGCGCTCACCTACCTGAAGGGCGCCGCGTCGCTCGCCGACGTCGCTCAGGCGCTGTCCACGTTCGGCGTCACGCCGCGCGAGCTCGCGAGCATCCTGCAAGCCCTGAAGGCCGCCGGCGCGCTGAGCGCCGAGGTGGTGGTCCAATGAAGGTGAGTCTCGCCGGTGCGCCCGAGCTCGACGCGCCCGCCGCGCAGCAGCAGCAGCAGCCGCAGCAAACCGAGCGGCTCCAGCAGGCGGCCAAGCAGTTCGAGGCCATGATGCTGAAGCGGATGTTGAGCTCGCTGGAAAAGACCACGAAGCTCGACTCCAGCAAGGGTACGTCGATGTACGGCTCGATGATCGTGGACGCGATGGCGGACGCGATCGTCGGCTCCGGCGGGCTCGGCCTCGCCAAAATGATCGAGCAAACATTGCCCGGCGAAAACGCAAATAAAGGCAATGATGTCGGATAATTATCTCTGTGGTGCAGCGCCCGGCACCGAGCTTTCGAAAAAACTTCCTCAAGGTTTCTCTCCCGCCACCGTTCACCGGTTGAGCGCGGTGGATCCGAGCTCGAAGGATCTCCGAAACTAGAGACATGAAACCTATCCAAGGAAACCCAGCCTTCGCGGCTTACCAGCGCATGTCGGTGACGCGCGTCGGTGGTGCGCCGGGCGCGACCCCCGCGGCGCAGACGGTCGAGGCAGCTCGCCCGTTGCCGGCTGCGGACGTGCAGATCTCGAGTCGGGCTCGCGAGCTCGCGCAGAGCGAGCAGCGCCCCGACACGCCGAAGATCGAAGCCTTGAAGCAGAAGCTCGAGGACGGCAGCTTCAAGATCGACCTGCGCAAGGTCGCCGAGAAGATGATCGATCACTCCTGAACCCGAAAGCACCTCTGAAATCGCCATGAATCAGCTCTCCGTTCAATCCGATGCGATGACCACGCGGCTCCAGGATCTCGAGCGGTTGCTGATGGACGAGCACGAGGCGTTGAAGAAGTTCGACCACGAAGCGGTCGGCCGCCTGAGCTTGGAAAAGCTCGAGGTCGCGAACCAGCTCGGGTCGCTCGGCAAGCCCAAAGAGCAGCACGGGCCGTTGCTCGAGCGGATCCGCGAGCGGGCTCTGATGAATCAGCTGCTGCTCGTCAACGCCCGGGACTGCGTGCGCGGCATCATCGAGCTGGCGACCGGTACGGTGCAGGCAGGCTACGGCAGCGAGCGCCCGCAACAGGCGCCGGCCCGCCTGAACATCCGAGGCTGAAATGGGACTCGGTAATGTTCTCAACACCGCCCGCGACGCGCTGATCGCGCAGTCCTACGGCCTGACGGTGACGGGCCAGAACATCGCCAACGCCTCGACGCCCGGCTACGTGCGCCGCGAGGCGATCCTTCAGACGAAGGCGCTCGGTACGCAGGCGTTCGGCACGGTCGAGGTCGGCGGGATGCGCCGCGCCACCGACCTGTTCACGCAGCGCAAGGTCTACGAGTCGATCGGCCTCGGTGCCTCCGCCAAAGAGCAGAGCCGTCAGATGGGCCAGGTCGAGGCGCTGTTCAACGATTTCCAGGGTTCGGGTCTGTCCGACGCCCTCGACCAGATGTTCGGGTCCTTCTCGTCGCTCGCCGCCAACCCGTCGGATCCGGCGACGCGCATCAGCGTGCTCGATCGGGCCGAGGCGTTCGCCCAGCGCGCCAACGACACCGCCAACGCTCTGGCTACCCAGCGCAACGAAATGTTCGCGCAGGCTCAGGATGCCGTGAAGAACGTCAACGAGCGCGCCAAGGACCTGGCGCGCGTCGAGGCAGAGATCATGATCGCCCGCTCCGGCGGCGGTGATCCGAGCGACTTGCTGCAGGAACGCGAAGAGCTCCTGCGCAGCATGGGCGAGCTCGTGAACGTGCGCGTGATCGAGGACGGCGAGGGGCGCGCGGTGGTTTCCGCGGCCGGCGCGACCCTGGTCGAGGGCACGAATTTCAACCAGCTCTCGCTGGATCTCGACGACAACGGCGCGATACGGCTGTGGAGCAGCTCGGCCAGCGGCGCCAAGTCCGAGGTGACTCGCTTCCTCACGGGCGGCACGCTCGGAGGCTTGAAGGAGTCACGCGACGTCGACCTGTTCAAGGTTCAATCGCAGCTCGACGAGTTCGTCTGGGGTGTCGGAGATGCCGTCAACCAGCAGCACGCGGCGGGCGTCGGCCTCGACGGCCAGGCCGGCCGCAACATCTTCGACCTCGGGCCGGGCCCGGGCGCGGAGAACGCTTCGCGCTCGATCAAGCTCCACGCCGACGTGCTCGGCCAGCCGGATCGCGTGGCAGCCGCGGGCGCCGCAGGCTCGCTGCCCGGCGGCTCCGACAACGCGGTCGAGCTCGTTCGCCTGGGCACCCGCCCGATCCTGGCCGGCGGCACGCAGTCTCCGGGCGCGGCCTACGGCGCGCTGATCGCCGACGTCGGCTTGCGCGCCAAGCGCGCCCAGGACACCGCCGAGCACCGCGAAGCCGTGCACGCCCAGATCGAGAACCTGTTCCAGTCGCAGAGCGGCGTCTCCCTCGACGAGGAGATGGTCCAGCTCACCAAGTATCAACGCGCTTTCGAAGCCGCTTCCAAAGTCCTCACCACCGTCGATGGTCTCCTCGAAGACCTGCTGCGAGCGCTGTAGCCATGCGTGTAACCGAAATGATGCGATACAACTCGATGACGCGAGTCTTGACTCAGCTGTCGTCGAAGCAGGCCAAGGCCGCCGAGCAGGCGCTGACCGGGTCTCGCATCGGAGCCCCGTCGGACGACCCGATGGCCGCGGCGCAGATCGTGCGCCTGAAATCGCAGCGCCAGGAGCTCACCGAGTACCGCGAGGGCATGAGCACCGCGCGCGGCGACATCGACTACGCCGAGAACACCCTCGGTCAAGCGAGCGACCTGATGCTCCGGGTCAAGGAGCTGGCGATGCAGGGCGCGAACAGCACCCTACCGGACGAGGGCCGCGCCTCGCTCGCTCAGGAAGTGGCGAGCCTGCGCGAAGAGATGGTGCGCCTGGCCAACACCCAGGGCAGCCGCGGCTACCTGTTCGCCGGGACGAACACCACGACCTTGCCCTGGGACGCCAACGGCAACTACGCCGGCAACAACGAATCTCAGATGCTTGAGGTGGGGCGCGGCGTGACGGTGGCCGTGAGCCCGAGCGGCCCCAACGCCTTCAACAAGCCGGGCGGGCAGAACGCATTCGCGGTCTTGAATGACCTCGTCACCGCGCTGCAGAGCAACGACCTCTCCGGCATTCAGTCGTCCCTCGACACGATCGACGACACCCACACGCAGCTCGTGGCCGAGCGCAGCCGCGTGGGCCTAACGCTGGACCGGCTCATGTCCGCCGACAGCGCCCTCGAGTTCGCCCAGGGCGGCCTCGATAAGCAGACGAACGAGCTCGGCGCCGCCGACCCGTTCGAGGCCTATTCCGCCTCCACCACCTTCGCCCAAGCGCTCGAGCGCGCGGTCGCGGTCTCTCAGCAGATCTTGAATCTGGGCTCTCTGTCTCGGATCTAGTAAACGAAAGGTCCGGGCTCGAGATCCGCAGACGCTTCGGCACGTAGCCAAGAACTTCGGCACGAAGCCTGCAAAAGAGGGAAGTATGCTGGTTTTCTCACGACGCAAAGGACAGCGCATCGTGATCTCGAACGAAATCGAGATCATCGTGACCCAGACGTCGAGGACGTCCGTCAAAATCGCGGTTCGCGCCCCGAACCACTGCTCCATCCTGCGCGGAGAGGTCTTCGACGCGATCGTCGAGGCGAACCGCGCGGCAGCCGAAAGCGGCCTCGAGCTGCCGCCCCAGGCAGCCGCTGCAGAGGCCGAGCCCGCGGCCGAGCCCGAGGGCAGCGAAAGCGCCGTGCAACCGGTCGCCGAGCAGACCGCCAGTCAGTCGGCGTAGTCGGCGTCAAGACGCTGACCGCCATGCCCAGAACCTTAAGGAACGCCCGCCCGGCAAGTTTGCGGTTTTGGCGAGGCTTTTGCGAGCACCGGAGCGGAGCGTACGAGGGTACGTGAGCACCGGAGCGCAGCGAAAACGAAGCCAAAACCCAAAATCGCCGGGCGTGGTGGAAGCTAAAGATACCGGGATGCGCTGACCGCTCGTGAAGTCGAGCGGGTAGACGCAAGCTGCCGGGCACCGCCCGCGAGCTTCGCCTGTCCGCTGACGGAGGTGTTCGTGCGCGCGTGTCGTGATTACACGCAAAGCGCTCGGCGCCGTTCATCGCAGCAATGAACGAGAGTTCGAAGCTCGCGCCGTCGAGCGTGCGGTGTAGGCCGCGCGCGGCTCTAATGGGCATTTGTGGGGCGCGGTCGACAGTCAAGAAAAAGTTTTCGAGATCTTCGCTTTTCGTCTCAAGCCGCGGCCGCATCTCCCGTTCATGAGTTTTGACAGGCCAACAAGGCCTGCAACGAGAGCATTTCGCTCTCGATAACTGTCTCCAAGAAGGAGTTCGTTTCAGTCATGGCAATCAATATCCAAACCAACATTTCGTCGCTCGAGGCCCAAGGTCGACTGGCTGGTAGCCAGAAGGCACTGATGGGCAGCTTCGCCAAGCTGTCCAGCGGTTTCCGGGTCAACTCGGCGGCGGATGACGCGGCCGGTCTCGCCATCTCCGAAGGTATGAAGTCGCAGATCCGTTCGTACTCCGTTGCCGAGCGCAACGCGGCCGACGGCATCAGCATGGCGCAGACGGCTGAAGGCGCGTTGGGCGAGGTGCACGGCATTCTCGGGCGTATGCGCGAGCTGGCGATGCAAGCCTCGAACGGCTCGCTGGGTGAGAAGGACCGCGGCTACCTGGACAAGGAGTTCGGTCTGCTCAAGGACGAAGTGACCCGTATCCAGGACTCGACGTCGTTCAACGGCATCAAGCTGGTGGGCTCGTCTTCCTCGAGCGTGACGTTCCAGGTCGGTCTGAACAACGCCACGTCCGATCAGATCAAGGTCGACTTCGGCGCGCTGAACCTGAGCTCGCTCACGTCAGCCAGCCTGTCCGGCACCAGCGCTTCGTCGGCGCTCTCGTCGCTGAAGACGATCGACGACGCGATCAAGACCGTGTCCGACTCGCGTTCGAACTTCGGTAGCGCGATGAACCGTCTGCAGGTTGCTACCAGCAACATCCAGACGATGCGCACGAACCTGTCCGCTGCGAACTCGCGCATCGTGGACGTGGACGTCGCCGAAGAGACCGCGAAGATGTCGCGGAACCAGGTGCTGACGCAAGCGGGTGTCTCGGTCTTGGCGCAGGCCAACCAGATCCCGCAGACCGCGCTGGGCCTCCTCCGCTAACGCAAGTTAGTGCTGGGCGAGCCGGGGTAGTCCCGGCTCGCCTGGCGTTCGGTGGAGTGTAGCGCATGAAGTCCTGGATCTAGAAGCGAGTTTGCAAGATGGGCATCACTATCAACAGCGGCATCGGCTCCGGTCTCGACACCGAAGCGCTCATCAAGAGTTTGGTCCAGGCCAGCAGCGAGCCCGTGTCGCAGCTGAGGAACAAGGCGAGTCAGGCGAAGAGCGCGGTCACGGCCCTGAGTGACCTGTCGGGTTTGCTCTCGAAGTTGAAGTCGGCCACGGCGGGTCTCCAAGAGGCCAGCGACGTGGCCGGCTCCAAGGCGAGTGTCAGCGACGAAGCAGGTCTCGCGGTGTCTGCGAACGGCCTGGCCATGCCGGGTCAGTTCGACGTAGTCGTCGAGAGGCTCGCCAAGGCCCACCGGAGCTACTCGGATCCATCGACGTCCTCCACGACGCCGATGGGTCAGAGCGGCACCATCGATTTCACGGTCGGCGGCACGACCAAGCAGATAACGCTCGATCCCGCCGACACGATGGAGCAGATCTCCGCGAAGATCAACGCGACCGGCCTGCGGCTGAGCGCGTCGATCTTCAACAGCGGCAGCGAAAAGCGCCTGCAGATCCGCGGCCTCGACACGGGAGACGCGAACGGCGTCACCATGGTCGAGAACGGCACCACGCTCGGCCTCGCCAAGGCCGACAATCGGATCCAGGCTGCCTGCGACTCCAAGGTTCTGATCGACGGCATGGCCGTCACGCGTCCGGACAACCAGATTGCCGGAGCCATCGAAGGCGTGACACTCGCGCTGAAGAAGGAGTCGCCGACACCGATCACCGTCGACGTCTCGTCCGACCCGACCGCGCTGAAAGACAAGCTCAAGGGCGTGGTGGACGCGTTCAACAACGTGGTCTCCAAGATCCACCTCACGTCCGGATGGGGCAGCGTGAAAGCAAACACTGCGGCCCTGGCCGGTGACTCCACTCTGCGCAACATCCTCACCCGCATGAGCAACGCGGTCCTGACCCCGATGAACGATACCGGGACGTACAGCTCCGTGGCTTCGATCGGTTTGAACTTTCAGAGCGACGGCTCGCTGAAGCTGGACGAGGAAAGGCTTTCGAAAGCTCTCGCCGCCGACCCGACCAGCGTCTCGAAAGTCCTCGCCGGCACCGACACCAAGGGCGGAGTGATGGATCTCCTTAACGAGCTCGCGACCTCGGTCGCTGAGCGAGGGAAGGGCTCGATCGCGATTCGCCAGCAAGGGCTGGAGACTCGCTCCAAATCGCTGAACGACCAGGCTGACCGCGAGAACGAGCGGCTGAACCGTTACGCCGACGCGCTGCGCAAGCAGTTTATGGCGATGGATAGCCAAGTTGCCGCCAGCAACAACCTCATGAACTACATCGGCCGCTTCTGATTGCGCGCCTCGACGTAGTCGCCCCGAAAGACTTCAATGCTCGAAACAGCCGTCAACCGCTACAAACAAGTCCTGGTCCAGACCTCGAGTCCGGGCCAGATCCTGATCGCCCTCTACGACGGTATCTTCCGATTCTTGAACGGCGCGAAGGCCTGCATCGCCAAGCAGGAGCTGTCCCGCGCCCGCGAGCTGCTCTCGAAGAGCCAGGCCATCGTCCACGAGCTCGAAATCGCGCTCGACCACGACGCATCGCCGGACCTCTGCAAGAACCTGCAGGGCGTCTACCAGTTCTGCATCGATCGGATCCAGAGCGCGCGCATCAAGGCCGATCCGGCCATGATCGACGACGTGCTTCGCGTCCTCACGCCGCTGCGCGAAGCGTGGCCGGTGGCAGTGGCCGAAGTGCAGAAGCAGGGCGCCGCGAGCCGCAACAGATAGCGCGGCGCGGGCGGTGGCCCGTGAACCGACTCGAGGGTGCGTGATGCCCCTGGCCGAGCGCCGATACGAAAGCGCGAGACCGGGGGCATTGGTGTTTCTCGGGGTAGCGACGGCGCGGGGCTACTCGATCGAGCGACGAGCGGAACGCTGGCTCTCGAGCGTCAGATCTCGCGTTCGCGGCGATCGTCGGAGAAGGGCGTGATGCTGAGGGCCGAGCGCGCGAGCGCGTCGGCGATCGACATCGAATCGACGAACGGCGCGTACTCGCCGTTTGCGGCAGCAGCGAACGCGGCCGGGTCCACCGCGTTCGCGCCGAGCTCGCGCCCGCTCGGGAAATCCGCACGAGCGAGCAGGGTGCTCTGGTCGATTTGCCGCAGCGGTTTGAGCTCGGTTCCCAACATTTCGCGCGACAGGTTGGTGACGCTGCGCACGTACGCCGACTCTTCGCCCGTGAAGTAGCCGCGCTGCTTCAAGGCGTGGACGAAGCCCTCGGCGTCGCCCGCGCGCGCGGCATCGAGCGCCTTCGGGAAGCGAGCGTTCAGGAGCTTCACGTAATCGCGCGCGCCCTCTTCGGCGCTGCCGTAGGCCCGGAAGCGGTCCTTGATCGTGCGCTCGGTGTCGCCGTAGCCTTCTTTGGTGCGCTGCAGCACGGAGTGGCCGCCGGGACCTGCGCCCTTGATGCCGCCGAAGTTGAAGTTGAACATCGAGCCGCCACGGCCGGTCTCGTGCGCCCACTGGGCCGTCAGGATCGCGGAGGTCTCGGGGCTCGGGGTTTCGCCGAAGGTGTCGCGCCACGCGCCTTCCAGCGCGTTCTTGGCCTCACCTGGGGTGAGCTGGGTGCGGACCGCATTCACCAGCGAAAACTCGGGGGCTCCTGGCCGCTGGGGAGCGCGCGCGGGGGCCGTGTTCTGCCGTTCGAGCGGCAGCTGCTGGGCGAGTCCGAGGGAGGCGATCGCGGAGGTCACGGCGACCTCGGTGGGAGCAAGAACCGGGCCGGGCTCTCAACCGGCTTCCGCGTCGAGCTCGGAGCGCAGCACCGTCAGGTCCTCGAGCACCTGGAGCAGCTGCGTCTCGAGCCCGCGATTGCCGAGCAGCGCCAGCGCTTGATTCAAGGAGGCCGCGCGCAGCGTGGGCCGTTTCACGAGCAGCGCCTGGACGCAGCGGTGCGCGAGCAGCGGGATGTGCGACACGAGCGTCGTCACCCGCGTGCCGCTGCAACAGGGATCGTTTAGTGCTTTGAGCAGGTCGTGGATCGGCCCGAGCTCGACCAGGTGCTCCTTGCGCGCCTCACAATCCGTGTGGCGCGGCGAGAGTTGCTGGTCGGGATTCACGCGCATCCGGTTCTCAGTGTGAAGACTAGAACTCAAAACGCCAGCCCTCGTTGGGCATTTCTGTTTCGCGTAGTCAGAGCCGCGACGGACGGCGGCGGCGTGTTCTTGACGAAGCGTCAATCAGCCGACGCTCAGGCTTCCGCACCGATGTGCGTTCTCCACCGGAACCGCGAAAGCCGGGAGCCGAACGGCAGGCTGCGAACGCTGGCCCATCACTTGCTTAACCAGGGCCCGTGATCATCCACGCAACCCACTCAACCCCCAAGAGTGCGACATGAGCACTGGCATCTGGGCGGCGGTATCGGGCGCGGTCGGGCAGACGTCGGCCCTCGACGTCGCGGCCAACAACATCGCGAACTCTTCGACGCCGGGCTTCCGCGCCGACCGCGAGCTGTTCCGCGAAACGCTCGCGAACGCCCAGCGCGGCGCCGACGAGTCGCTCCACTACTCGGTGGTGCGCAACGTGCGCCCGGACCTGAGCGCGGGCCAGATCACCACCACCAACCGCGGCCTGGACGTCGCGCTGCGCGGCCCCGACGGATTCTTCGCCGTGAGGACCCCGCAAGGCGAACGCTACACGCGCGCCGGGCACCTGAGCTTGACGGCAGACGGAACGCTCACCACGGCGGACGGCCACGCCTACCTCGGCGAAAATCGCCAGCCGATCCGCGTCCCGCCCGACAGCAAAGAGGTGACCTTCGGCCCCGACGGCAGCTTGCTGGTCGACGGCATGGAATCGGGCTCGAAGCTCGGGGTCTTCCAGTTCGCGAACTCCGCTGGCCTAGAGAAAGAGGGCAACGTTCTGCTCCGGGCCCGGCCCGAAGCCGGCAGGGCGCAGCCAATGGCCGCCGAGCTCGAGGTGGGCGCGCTCGAGCTCTCGAATTCGACCGCGATCGCCGGCATGACCAGCCTGGTCACCGCCAGCCGCCACTTCGAGATGCTGACCAAGGTGATCGAGGCCTTTGCGACCGCCGATCGCTCCGCCGCGACGTCCATCGCCAAGCCCTGAGCAGGGGCGGCCACCGGGCCGACGCTGAGCCGCCCGCTCCGGACAAATTTCTTGGGGCTCCCGCGGGGTCGACTACTGGCACGGCGTTCCGTGGATGCTAGCCTCGCGCCCTTCCGAAATTCCGAGGAGCTCATGGCAGTCCACATTCGCCTCGCGCGCTACGGCACGAAAAAGGTCCCCTTCTACCGCATCGTGGTCACCGACCACCGCAGCCCGCGCGACGGCCGTCACATCGAGAACATCGGCGTGTTCGATCCCGCCGGCCCCTTCCAGATCGATCGTGCTCGGCTCGATTACTGGACGGGCAAGGGCGCGCTGCCGTCCGACACGCTCGCGCGTTTGCTGAAGGCGAACCCGGCGGTAGCCGCCGAAGCGAAGTCCTGAATCACTCTGGAGGCTGACGATGGCGTTGAAAGATCTGATCGAGACCATCGCCCAGTCCCTCGTCGACGATCCGGACGGCGTGGAAGTCACCGAGATCGACGGCGACCACAACTCGATCCTCGAGCTGCGCGTGGCGCCCGGCGACATCGGCAAGGTGATCGGCAAGGACGGGCGGACCGCGCAGTCGATCCGCACGATCCTGGTGGCTGCGTCCACCAAGCTCGGCCGGCGCGCGCAGCTCGACATCCTCGACTAGCTCAGAGCTCGGTCTTGGCACGAGCGGAGCACGAGCGTCTGAGCCGGCCCTGCCGCGCCGGGCGCCGTGCACGCTCGAGAGCGTAGATGGCTGATCTGCTGGAGGTCGCGCGCGTCGTGTCGGTGCACGGCTTGCGGGGGGTCCTGAAGGTACTCCCGCACTGGCCGGGCAGCACCGCGCTGTCCGGCGCCACCACGCTCGAGCTCGTGCTCACCAACGGACAGCGCTTGCAGCATCGAGTCGAGAGCTGCACCGGCTCCGGCAAGGGGTTCTTGTTGAAGCTCGAGGGCGTCGACACGCGTGAGGCGGCGGAGGCGCTGCGCGGCGCACGCATCGAGGTCGAGCGTGCCGCGCTCGAAGCCCAACGCGCACAGGGCGGACCGGAACAGAGCGGCCCGTACCTGGTCGACCTGATCGGCGCGTCGGTCGAGACGCCGTCGGGCCTGCTCGGTCGCGCGGTCGAGGTCGTGGTCAACCCGACGGTAGATTCGCTGATCGTCGAGCGCCCGGACGGCAGCTGCGTCGAGGTCGTGTTGCGGCCCGAGTACCTCGAGTCGATCGACGCGACGCGGATCGTGCTCGCGACCGAGGACGCGATCCTGGCTTGAGCATGCGCGTCGCGGTCGTCACGTTGTTTCCCGAGCTCTTCGAGGGCTTCTTGCGCGCCAGCCTGGTCGGCCGCGCCGTCGAGTCGGGGAAGCTCGAGGTCACGTTCGAGAACTTGCGGCAGCACGGGCTCGGAAAGCACCTCGCGGTCGATGACACCCCGTACGGCGGCGGCTCCGGCATGGTGATGCGCCCGGATTGCATCGTGAACGCTGTCGAGGCCGCGGAGAAGAAGCTCGGCGTGGAGCGCGCCGACCGGCGGATTTTGATGACGCCCCAGGGCGCGCGCTTCGATCAGAAGCTGGCGCGGTCGCTCGGCGAGGCGTCGACGTTCGTGATCGTGTGCGGCCGCTACGAGGGCTTCGACGAGCGGGTGCGGCTGTACATGGACCAGGAGATCTCGGTCGGCGACTTCGTGCTGACCGGCGGGGAGCTGCCGGCCATGTGCGTGATCGAGGCGGTGATCCGGCTCTCGCCGGGGGTGCTCGGCAACCAAGACTCGATCGGCGAAGAGTCGTTCAGCGACGCCTGCTCGGGTCTGCTCGAGTACCCGCAATACACGCGCCCCGCGGAGTTTCGCGGCCACGGCGTGCCGGCGATCCTGACCTCGGGCGATCACGGCAAGGTCGCCGCCTGGCGACGGCAGATGTCCCTAGAGCGCACGCGCGAACGGCGCCCCGATCTGCTCTCGGGGCCGGAGCTCGACGAAGAATGAGGCGAGTCGCGGTCGCTCTCGTGCACTACCCGGTGCTCGATCGGCAGAAGAGCGTGGTCACCACGGCGATCACCAACCTGGATCTGCACGACATCGCCCGCAGCGCTCACAGCTACGGGCTCAGCGACTACTTCGTGATCCACCCGATCGCCGCGCAGCGCGAGCTCGCCGAGCGCGTCCGCGCGCACTGGGTCGGCGGCTCCGGCGCTCGCCGGATCCCGGATCGCTCACCGGCCCTCGAGTTGCTCACGATCGTGCCCGATCTCGAGGACGCGATCCGCGCCCTCGGGGAGCCGGAGGTCTGGACCACGAGCGCCGCCGAGCGCGGCGAGCTGCTCGAATACTCCGCGGCTCGTAGCCGGCTCTTGCAGCCCGGGCCACCGGTTTTGCTCGTGTTCGGCACCGGTTGGGGCCTCGCCGACAGCGTCTACGAACGCGCGACGCACCGGCTCGAAGCCATCCGCTCGCCGCGGCCCGACGGCTACAATCACCTGAGCGTGCGCGCCGCCGCGGCCATCAGCTTCGACCGCTTGCTCCGGCCGTGAGCCGCAAGAGCTCGGCGGTTCGCCGACCCGGGCGCTCCCACTCGACGAGCGGCGGTTCTACGAGTAGCCCGCCGGGCTTGGCTCGGCGGAGCTCCACCAGCGCGAGCCGCGCGGGCTCGCTTTCGTAGGCGTGCACGAAGCGCAGACGCTTGGCGGTGAGGCTCGCTGCGCGCGCGGCCGTCAGCAACGCCTCGAGGCCCCGCGCGGGGTAGACGAACGCGGCGCGCGCCTTGTCCCCGGACAGCGCGAGGCTCGCGGCGCGGAGGACCGGCGCCACGCCCCCGAGCCGCGCCGCCTTGCGCGCGGCCGACCGCGGCGCGCGGTGCTCGGAGTCGTTGAAGAACGGCGGATTGCTGAGGACGAGGCCGGCCTTTCCGCGGAGCTCGAGCGGCAGGCCCTGAGCGTCCAGATCGCGCACGAACACGCGGCCCGATAGAGCCGCGCGATCGAGGTTCTGGCGCGCGAGCTCGGCGAGCGCTGCCTCGCGTTCGACGAGCGCGAGCTCCCGCGCGAGCCCGCGATGGTGCGCGAGGAGCGCGAGGGCTCCCACGCCGGAGCCGAGGTCCACCGCGAGCGCGACGCGCCGCCCGCTGGCGAAGGCCGCGAGCAGGATCGAGTCGACGTTGACGCGGTAACCCTCTCGCGGCTGCAGCAGCTCCACCGCGCCGCCCAGCAACGCGTCGCAGGTGATGTCGGGACCCAACACCACCCGGCTCATAGACCGCTCAGCGCTCGCTGTCGAGGTGACGCATTGGCTCCGCGCCGTAGAGCGTCGCTCGGGCCCAGCGCTTCGAGACGAACGTCCTCCTGCCCACGCGGGCGCGGAACGCTCACGGTAGATACAGAACGAAGGCGCGGGTCCCGTGATTGATGCGGTCGTCGGCGATGTACTGGGCCGTGCCGCCGACGGTCTTGCCGTCGGCGGAAATGGCAGAAGCGCTCATTGCCCAATACGCAGGGTCGACTCCGCCTAGCTCGATCAGGCTCTCGCCGGAGCCGTCGGCGTGCCAGAGCCAGGGTCCGGCTGCGGCTCCGCCCACGATCACACTGCCGTCGGCGCTGAGCGCCCAGGCGCCGCTCGGCGGCGGCGCGACGAGGAGCTCGTAGTCGTCGCCGCTCCAACGGATCGCGGTGGTCTCGTCATCGTGCCAGATCGTGCCGACGATCACCGAGCCGTCGTCGTTGATGGCCACGGCTTCGGATTCGCTGGCATCCGCGGGGACCGGCAGCGCTTCGGCGAAGCCCGCGGCGTCCCAGCGCACGGCGCGAAAGCTGCCATCGAAACGGACGTACCCCACGAAGGTGTCACCTGCGAGGTTCACGGCTTGCACCGCGCCTTCCGTCTCGCCGTCGGGGCCGGCGAAATAGCCAAGCTCGCCCTCGCTCCACACCGCCGGCTGGCCTCCCTCGGAGCCGACCACGATGCCGCCGTCGGCGCTGATGCCCCAGGGCATGAAATCCGCGGCGATGAGCTCGGGTTCACCGTCGACCCAGCGGTAACCGATGCCCTCGGCGTCCACGCCGGCGATCACCGAGCCGTCGGTGCTGAGGGCGGTCAGCTGCGTGGCCACGGGATCTTCGAACTCTCGTACGCCTCCACCGAGGCTCCAGACGGCTGCCGTGTCCTCGAACACGCCGAAGTTCGGAGCCTGCAAGCTGCAGCCACCCACGACGACGGTGCCGTCGCCGCTGATCGCAGCGGCGTTGCAGCCGGTGTTGCCGTCGAGCCGCGACAGGCTTCGGAAGCGGATGTCTGCGCAGTCCTCGGGACGCACGGCGTCGCAGACACAGGTGAGGTGAGAGGCGTTCTCGAGGCAAGCGTCCTCGCCCCAGCACGCGTCTTCGCACGGCTCGTCGACCAGCAGGGACTGGCACGGGTGATCGGGCTCGCAGACCCAACCGGGCTCGATCCGGCAACTCGGCCCGCAGCCGTCACCCGCCAGGCGGTTGCCGTCGTCGCACGACTCACCGGACTCGCGCTGGCCGTTGCCGCAAGGCTCGTAGTCCTGATTGCCCCCGCTGCCCCCGCTGCCGTCGTCGCAGACCGCGGTGTAACCGTAGAGTGAGACGCGGACGTCGCGGCACGCGGTGCCCTCGGGACAATCCTGCGGTTCCCCCTCGGGCTCGCAGGAGCCGCCGCTGCACGGGCCGGGCGGGCACGACTCCCTGCAGCTCACGGTGCGGAGATGTTGAATGGCGCTTCCACCGACGCACTCCGCCTCGCGCTCTTCGCAGGGGAAATCGACCACGCACCCGGAGCTACCGCCTTGGTCGCCCGAGCCGGGGTTCCCCGCAGCGCCGCCCTGGGGCGAGCCGCCGCTGTCACTGCTGCCGCCTTCGCCGTTCGTGCCGCCGGTTCCGTCGCTCGAACCGTCGTCGTCGCTGCACGCACTGCCCGCGACGATCGAAAAAAAGCACAGGACCCCGAGCCAGGCGCCGACGTTTTTCACTGGAACCCCTCAGTCTTTTGGAAGCGCTGAATGCTAGCATGCGCGCGTGCAGCGAAATCGAGCGCAAATCCGCGAGCTCGCGTCGCGGCTCTCGCTTTCGGCGGTTTCGTCACTCGGCGCGTTCGCCCACGACGGCGCTTTCTGGCGGAAGTTGGCGCATGCGGGCGCACGGCACGGTCCCAGGTTTTGGGTGCGCTACAGCCCGAGCGTGTTCGGAGCGGCCTTTGCGCTCGCGCTGCCTCACGCTCGCCGTCAGGTCCGCGATACGCTGCGCTGGGTCCAGGGAGAGCAGCCGGCGCTGCGGGAGTCCCAGGCCGTGCTCCGTACGTTCACGAGCTATGCGCACTGCCTGGCGGAGGCGCTGGCTGCGGGACGGCCGGAGTCCGAGCGGGCACGGCTCACGGTGCTCGGAGAAGACGAGCTCGCGCGTGCGCTAGCCGGAGGTCGCGGCGCGATCGTGGTCACCGCCCACGCCGGGCCGTGGGACGCGCTCACGCGCGCGCTCGGTCAACGCACGCGCGCCGAGGTCGTGGTCGTGATGCAGCGTGAGCGCGATCGCGAAGCGCGCGATCTCCACGACGCCGTGCGCGAGCGCGAGGGCGTGCGCGTACTGCACGTGGGCGACGATCTGCTCGCGGGCGTGAGCCTGCTGCGGCACCTCGAGCGCGGCGGGATCGTGGCGCTGCAGCTCGACCGCGGCGCGCCGAGCGGCCGCGCGCTGTCGGCGGAGCTGTTCGATCGGCCCTTTCGGGTGCCAGAAGGCCCATTTCGCCTGGCCCAGCTGAGCGGCGCGCCGATCGTGCCGGTGTTCGCCCGCCGCGTCGGCTTCTTCGATTACGAGGTGCGCGTACGCCCTGCCGTCGCCTTGACGCGGACGGCCGACGCCGCTGCTCGAGGAGCCGCTGCGCAGACCACAGTGGACGCGCTCGAAGCGTTTTTGTCGGAGCACCCGACGCAGTGGTTCCGCTTCGACGGAGCGGACGCTCAGATGCCGTAGTCCGGCTCGTCGCTCACGCTGCGCAGCACGCTGGCGTCACGGCGCGCTGCGGTCTTGCGCTCGCGACGGGCCGCGCTGTCTTCAGTGCTCGGCTTGGCTTTCGCGGGCACCACGGGGGACGCGGGCGCAGTAGCGGCTGGCCCGGCGATCGGCGCGGCGCCGGCGGGCAGGGCCTGGCACGGCGCGGCCTCGGCCAGCGCGGGCAGCAGCGTTTGATTCTCTTCCGCGACGGGGGGCGTGACCTTTTCGACCTCGGCTACCGTGGCCGGAGCGGCTTTCGCTGCTTCCGATGACGCGCGGTTGGCAGCCGGCTTGGCGGGTGAAAGCGAGGCCAGATTGCTCGAGCGGGGCGGCTCCCGCAGCAGCGCCACGCCGAGCATCACCACGAGCAAACCGAGCATGGCGCCAGCCGACACGCGCAGCGCGCGGCGCCGCGCCGGCGACACCCAGGCCGCGCGCTGGCGGCTGAGCGGCGCTTCGCTGAAGCTGTCCGTGGCCGGCGAAATCGAGCGTCGAACCTCGCGCGCCCGCCACTCGGGCGAGGGGTGACCGGTGAGCGTGGCCCGCTGGAACGCGTGGGCGAAGGCGTCCGAAAGCTCTTCGGCGGACTGGAAACGCAGCTCGGGATCGCGCGACAGCGCGTTCTCGCACCAGGCGTCGAGCGCGGCGGGCAAGTCCGGATCCAGCCCGTGGAGCTCCGGCACGTCCCCCGAGGAAATCTGGGTGAGCAGCGTGTCGAGCGCCGGGCTGTCGAACGGTGGGCGCCCGACCAGGCAGTGATAGGCGACCGCGCCGAGCGCCCATAGATCCGAGCGAAAATCTACCGGTTCGCCCGCGGCCTGCTCCGGGCTCGTGTACAGCGGCAGCCCGAGGTGGTGCCCCACCTTGGTGGCGCGATGCAGCGCCGAACCGGCGCCTGCGACTCCGAAGTCGAGCACCTTGGCGACCTCGCGCGCGCCGACGCGCACCAGGAAAATCTGCTCCGGCTTGAGATCCCGATGCACGATGCCGAGGTCGTGCGCGCGGCTCAGCGCGTGTGCGATGTCCGACACGAGCTCGATCACCTGGGCGGGGTCGAGCCGGCCCTCGCGGCGCAGGCGCGTCGCCAGGTCCTCGCCCTGCAACGCCTCGAACACGACGAACGGCATGTCGCTCCACTCGCCGTGGTCGATCACGTTCACCACGTTCTCGCAGCGCAAGGCCTCGGCGGCCTGGACCTCGCGCTCGAAGCGCTCGCGCGCCGCGCGCAGATCCACGACGCCGGTATCAGCCAGGCGAACCGTGCACGGCAGGTGCGTGGTTTCGTCCTTGGCGTGCCACAGCGAGCCACAAGCTCCGCTCGCGAACCGCTGATCGAGTCGGTATCGACCGGCGACGACCATGCCTGCGATCAGCGAATCCAGCATGAACTCGAGAGGGGTGGGGAGAGACAAGCGGCGCGAGGCCGGCTGCTCCGGGCAATTTCCTTCCGTACACGGCCCCCGCGCCATTGGCAATGGATTTGACGCTCCGCGGCGAGAAGGAGCGGCTGTCGGTCGCGTTCCGGGGGTCGCGTGGCGGGACCCGCCACGTGGCGCTTGCCCCCGCTCTTGACTTGGCTGCTACTCGCCGCCTTCAGCCAGCGTTTTCTTCCGCTTCTTGATGCCGAAGATGGTGCGGCCGAGCATCGTGATCGGGTCGAAGTAGCGATCCACGACGCGCTCCTTGAGCGGGATGATGCCGTTGTCGGTGATGCCGATGTGCTCGGGGCACACCTCGGTGCAGCAGCGCGTGATGTTGCACAGGCCCGACCCGTACTCTTTGCGGATCTCCGGGATGCGATCGTCGGTGTCGAGCGGGTGCATCTCCAGGCTCGCAGCGCGGATCATGAAGCGCGGCCCGACGAAGCGATCCTGATCCTTGCCATCGCGATCACGGAGTACGTGGCAAACGTCCTGACACAGGAAGCACTCGATGCACTTGCGGAACTCCTGGGTGCGATCGACGTCCTCCTGGAACATGCGGTGGTTGCCGTCGGCGCCCTTGGGCCCGGGCTTGAACGGCCGGATGCGCTTGTTCTGGCGGTAGTTGAAGGACACGTCCGTGACCAGATCCTTGATCACGGGGAACGTCTTCAGCGGCTGGACGGTGATGGTCTCGTCCGGCCCGTAGGCGTTCATGCGCGTCATGCACGACAGCCGCGGCTTGCCGTTGATTTCCATGCTGCACGAGCCGCATTTGCCGGCCTTGCAGTTCCAGCGCACCGCCAGATCGTTGGCCTGTTTCGCCTGGATGCGGTGGATCACGTCGAGCACGACCATGCCCGGGTCGACCTCGATATCGTACTCCTTGAACTCGCCGCCCTGGCCGTCTCCACGCCAGACTCTGAACTTTCTCAACGCCATCTTGGACTCCTGTTCGCCCTGGCTTCTGCTCAGTCGGCGGGGGCGTTCTGCCCGACCTTGCCGGCTTCGAGGTCTTCGATCTTCGCGTTCGCGATTTCTTTGAGGTAGGCGGGCGGCTCCTTGCGCTGCTCTTTATCGACCTGCATCTGGCCGTCCGCGCCCTTCTTGATCACGATGTTGTATTGCAGCCACTCGTCGCGCTCGCCCTCGTAGTCGAGGCGAGTGTGCGCGCCGCGGCTCTCCTGCCGCATCAACGCCGCACGAGCCACGGCCTCGGCCGAGACCATCAGCGAGCCCATCGAGATCGCCTCGTGCCAGCCGGGGTTGTACTGGCTCGAGCCGTTGGCCTTCACGTTCTTGACGCGCTCTTTCAGGGCCTGGATCCGGTTCACCCCGTCCTTCAGCTCGTCTTCGACGCGCACGATGCCGACGCAGTCTTCCATGATTTCCTGCAGGTCCTCGTGCAGGGCGTACGGGTTCTCTCCGCTCTGCCGGTTCAGGATGTCGGTCGCGCTGCGGACGGCGGCGCGGATCTGCTCGTCGTCGGCGCGAACCTGGGACGAGAGCGCCGTCACGTAGTTCGACGCGCCGAGGCCCGCGAGTCGCCCGAACACGATCAGATCGGACAGCGAGTTGCCGCCGAGCCGGTTCGCGCCGTGCATGCCGGCGGCGCACTCACCGCAAGCGAACAGACCGTTGACGCGGGTCTGTTGCGTATCGGCGTCCACGCGCACACCGCCCATGAAGTAGTGGAGCGTCGGCCCGACTTCCATCGGCTCCTTGGTGATGTCTACCTCGGCCAGCTCCTTGAACTGGTGGTACATGCCAGGCAGGCGCCGCTTGATGAAATCCGCCGGGCGGCGCGAGGCGATGTCGAGGAACGCGCCACCGTGCGGCGAGCCGCGGCCGGCCTTCACCTCGGCGCGGATCGAGCGGGCTACCACGTCGCGAGTCAGGAGCTCGGGCGGGCGGCGCGCGTTCTTGTCGCCGTCGAGCCAGCGCGAGGCCTCCTCCACGGTGTTGGCGGTCTCGGCCGCGAATTTCTCCGGGATGTACTCGAACATGAAGCGCTTGCCGTCTTTGTTCAGCAAGATGCCGCCGTCGCCGCGCACACCCTCGGTGACGAGGATGCCGCGCACGCTGAGCGGCCAGACCATGCCCGTCGGGTGAAACTGGGTGAACTCGATGTCCATCAGCTCGGCGCCCGCCTCGTAGGCGAGGGCGTAGCCGTCGCCGGTGTACTCCCAGGAGTTCGAGGTCACGCGCCAGGCCTTGCCGGCGCCGCCCGTCGCCAAAATCACGGCCTTGCAGCGCAGGAGCAGGAAACGCCCGGTCTCGCGGAAGTAAGCGAGCACGCCGGCGATCCGGTCGCCGTCCTTCAGCAGCCGGAGCGCAGTGCACTCCATGTGGAAGGTGATGCCCTGGTGAATGCCGTGGTCTTGCAGGGTGCGGATCAGCTCGAGGCCGGTGCGGTCGCCGACGTGCGCGAGGCGCGGGTGGCGGTGGCCGCCGAAGTTACGCTGGCTGATCAGGCCCTCTTTGGTGCGATCGAAGACCGCGCCCCAGTCCTCGAGCTCGCGCACGCGCGCCGGAGCGTGCTTGGCGTGGAGCTCCGCCATGCGCCACACGTTCAGGAACTTGCCGCCGCGCATGGTGTCGCGGAAGTGCACCTTCCAGCTGTCGCGCGCGTCGACGTTGCCGAGCGCCGCGGCCATGCCGCCTTCGGCCATCACGGTGTGAGCCTTGCCGAGCAGGCTCTTGGAAATCACGGCCGTGTTCATGCCGCGCGCGCTGGATTCGATGGCGGCGCGCAGGCCTGCGCCGCCGGCGCCGATCACGACCACGTCGTGCTCGACAGTTTGTAGTTCGGATACGTCCAGCATCGGATCACCAGGTGTTGAGGTCTCGGATCACGCCCATGCTGACCAGGCGCACGTAGAGGTCGGTGAACCCGACCCAGACCAGGCTCAACCAGGCAAACAACATGTGGCGGCTGTTGAACCACGAAGCGCCCTTCCAGGCCTTGTACTGAACGGTGGCCTTGCCGCACGACATGCAGTCGCTGCGGCCGCCGATCAGGTGGCGGAAGGAGTGGCAGCCGAAGGTGTAAGACGAGATCAGGATCGCGTTGACGGTGAGCACGATGCTGCCGACGCCGATCCCGAACTGGCCGTCCTTGAAGAACGCGAGGATCGCGTCGTAGCTCAGAATCACCACGTAACAGAGCGCTGCGTACAGCGCGTAACGGTGGATGTTCTGGAAGATCAGAAAGCCGGTCTCGCCCTTGTAGTGCGGGCGGTTACCGGGGCTCACGGCACAACCGGGCGGCGAACCCGCGAACGAGCGGTAGTAGGCCTTCCGGTAGTAGTAACAAGTGAAGCGGAACAAGAGCGGGAAGATCAGGATCAACAGCGCCGGGGAGGCGGGCAAAAACCACCAGTTCGGCCACCAGCTCGGCCACTCGCCGATCCAGACGTGCTGGAGCGGCGCGGCGCCCGCGGCGTCGAGCTTGCTGAACAACACCGGAGAGTAGAGCGGGCTCAGGTACGGATCGGTGTAGTAGTGTTCACCCTGGAACAGCGCCCAGGTCACGTACACGCTGAATCCGGTGAACACGATTACGGTGATCAGCGGTCCGATCCACCAGTTGTCGGTGCGCAGCGTGCCCCCGAATTCTTGGGGGTGCCCGCCGAGGGTGGGCAGGTGCCTCGTCGTCATGGATGCTCGGAGCTCCTTCGGAAAACGCGTGCGATCGCGGCGCCGGCCCGTGTGCCAGAGTCGCGTCGCAACGGGATTTCTAGTCGAATGCAAGCGATAAGTCGCATTCAATCGCGTAACGTGGCAGATAAGTTTTGCTAATGGGCGACCCGTGCACATCGAGACCCTGAAGACGTTCTGCGACCTGGTCGAAACCGGCAGCTTCAGTGAAGCTGGCAAGCTCAACTTCGTGACGCAGTCGGCCGTGAGCCAGCAGCTCACCGCGCTCGAGCGGCGTTACGATCGGCGACTGGTGGAGCGACGCCCGGGGCGGCTCGCGGTGCCGACCGAGGCGGGGCGGCTGCTCTACACCCAGAGCAAGCTGATCCTCCAACAGCTCAATACGCTGGAACAGAAGCTGCGGCAGCGCCCGGAGGTGGTGAGCGGCACGCTGCGTGTCGCGACCGTGTACAGCCTGGGGCTTCACGCACTGCCGCCGTTCGTGAAGCAATTCCTGCGCATGCACCCGCAGGTCAACGTGCGCGTCGAATACATCCGGACCGACCGGGTCTACGCGGGCTTGCTCGACGGCACGGTCGACCTCGGCGTCGTGGCCCAGCCGCTCCGCCGTGCGCGGATCGAGGTCGTGCCGCTCAAGCCGGAGGCGCTGGTCGTGGTGTGTAGCCCCGAACACCGTCTGGCTCGGCGCCGCGAGGTCCCGCTCTCACTCCTGGCCCGCGAGCCGTTCGTAGCCTTCGATCGGGGCGTGCCGACCCGGCGTGTGGTCGACCGTCTACTCAAGGAGCAGGGGGTTCCCGTCAACATCGTGACCGAGTTCGACAACATCGAGACCATCAAGCGCTCGGTGGAAGCCGGCCTCGGCGTGTCGATCCTCCCCGAGAATACGGTCAAGAACGAGACGCGGGCGCGGACGCTGGTCGCGCTCTCACCGAGCGACGGACCGTACACGCGGTCGGTCGGGGTCATCCACAGGAAGGACCGGGAGCTGTCCGCGACGGCGCGGGCATTTCTCGAGCTTTTGACGAGCGGCATCGGCCTGACCTGAGACCTCGGCAGAAAGCGGCCTACGAAAGGTTGCGCGGCGAGGTCCGCCGTGGGAAGCCGCTCGCCCCATGCTCCTCCGAGTCGGCTTGACGTCCCTCACCGGCGGCATCGAAGAATATGCCCGGCGCTTCGACGTTCTGGAGCTCCGCGCCGATCCCGCCCGCTTACCGCCTGCCAAGGTGCTGCGCCGGATGAAGGGGGGAGCCGCCGGCCGAGTGGCGTTCTCGGTGCTCGCCCCGCCGGAGCTCACCAAGAAGGCGCTCGAAGCCCCCGCCGAGATGAGCCTGGCGGTCGAGGCCGCGGCCGCCGTGGAAGCGAGCTTCCTGATCTTGCAGACCGGGCCGACCGTGGGTCCGAGCGAGCGCGTGCGAACCCGGCTCCAAACTCTGGTGAAGACGCTCGAGCGGCCGGGGCTGCGCATCGGCTGGGAGCCGCGCGGGCCCTTCGAGCCCGAGCAAGCAGCGGCGTTCGCCGAATCCGCCGGCATCACGCTCGTCGAGGATCGGAGCCAGGCCGACAGCGAGGGCGGCGGCGTGGTGTACACGAGGCTCCGCGCCGAAGGCGCCGGGGCTCGCCTCACGAGCGGCGCGCTCGAGCGCCTTTCGATGCGGCTCATCACCGCCGAGGAGGCGTGGGTGATCGTCGAGGGTCGTCCCACCCCGAAGGCGCGCGCGCGGATCCGCCAGGCGATTCAAGCGCTGGCCGACGAAGCGGCCGAGTTCGCCGACGAGGACGAAGCCAGCGAAGAGACCGAGGACGACGAGCTCGACGACGACGCGGACGAGCTCGACGACGATGACGAGACCGACTCGGACGACGACGACGACGAGGACGGAGAAGAAGAAGACGGCGGAGACACGCGGTGACACGCGTCCGCGCGGTCGCGCTCGCGAGTGACACGCAGGCCGAGGCGGCCGCACAGGCCAGCCTGGCAGCGGGTGGCGGCGCGCTCGACGCGGCGATTTCCGGCTTCTTCGGCGCCGCCGCGGTTCACCCCGGGGTGTTACTGAGCCCGCTCGCGGTGTTGGTGGGCGGGGTGGGCGAGGGCGGTCGCCTGTTCGACGGCCGCTCGCTGCAGCCGGGGCGCGGCACGCGCAGGCCGCGCGGCTTCGCCGATCCGAACGCGATCCCCGAGGCAGCGCGCGTGCCGATCCCGACCTCGATCGCGACGCTCTCGTTCGCGCACGCTTACGCTCACGGGCGCTCGTGGCGCTCGCTGATCGAGCCGGCGATAGGCCTCGCAGAGCGCAGCGGCGCTCCGCAGCGCGCGCGCTTCCTCGAGCGCATCGCCGAGGTCGGCGCGGGTGCGCTCGCGGATCCGAGCTACCGCCGCCCGCTGTTGCGGCTCGGCAGCGCCGCCGAAGGCGGGCTCGTCACGCCGAGCGATCTCGAGCCGCCCGAGCTCGCAGCGGCGCCGCTGGTCGCGACGAAGCTCGGGGACGCCGACTGGCTGGTCGCGCCGGAGACGGGCAGCGGCGCAGAGCCGCAGTCCGCGTCGGCGATCCTCGCGGTCGATGCGCAAGGCGTGTTTGCCGCGGTGGCCTATCGCCGCGTCGAGCTCGGGCGCGTCGTGGACGAGCTCGAGCTCTTGGTGCCGCTGAGCGCCGTCCCGGTCGTGCGCGGTGTTCCGCGCGTCACCCCGGGCACTCCGCTCGGCTCCGGCTTTGCGCTCGGGCTGTGCATCGACGAGCGCGCGCGGCCGATCGAGCTCGCGTTCGAGCCGTGGCGGAGCTCGCTGGGCGAGGTCACGTCGGGCAACGCGCGGATCGCCGTGCGCCGCGATCCGGAGACGCGCCTGGCGAGCACCCGGCGCTTGTCTAGTTAGGTGGTGTCGCCAGGAGCCTCGGGACGAGCCCCCATTGCGTGGAAGACCAAAACGTCCTTCGGAGCTTCCCTGGTTTCGTCTCGCGACTCTTTCATCCAGAGCCCCAGCACGCGCCGGCCTCGCCGGACTCGTGTTTGGGCTCCAGTCGCTCGCGACGATCGTGATCTGATCGTGCCAGACCGCGAGCGTGAGGTCAGGCGACCTTGACGCCGTGGCGCTTCGCGTACGCGAGCAGGCCGATCTTGTCGATCGTGCGCAGGTCGTGCGTCGTCACCTTGAGCGTGACGCGGCGCTTGAGCTCGGGAACCCAGAGCCTCCGCGTCTGAACGTTCACGTCCTGCCAGCGGCGGGTCTTGATGTTGGAGTGCGAGACGTTGTGTGCCGCAAGCCGGCGCTTGCCGGTAATTTCGCTACGAGCCATGACGAGGGCGGGGACCCTAGCTCACCCTGTTCTTTCGTTCAAGCTGCGGAAGAGCTCAATTCGAGCTCGGCGAGCCGGGCGGTGAGCGAGCGCGCAAAGTCCCGCATCCTCTGAAATTCGTTGGGTTTTTTAGCGAGCGACGTCTCGTCCATGTAGCGGCTGCGGGCGATCTCGATCTGGATCGCGTGCAGATCTTCCCCCGGCCTTCCGTAGTGGCCCGTCGAAAACCCGCCCCGGTAGGGGTCGTCGTGGGCAACACTGAAGCCCGACTCGCGCGCGGCGCGATCGACGCAATCGATGACGGCGCGCGAGGCGCTGGTCTGACCGCGGCTACCCGGCACGATGTCTGCGCGCGTGCGCCCCGCGTCGCGGTGACCGGCGCGGCCCCGGCCCGGCATGGAGTGCGCGCAGAGCAAGATCGCGAACCCGAACTCGCGCTTGCGCTCGTCGAGCAGCTCGGCGAGCCGCGCGTGATACGGGCGGTAGTAGCGATCGAGGCGCCGCTCGAGCTCGCGCCGGGGCAGGGGCGCGGCGAGCGCGGGCTGGCCCTCGGTAGTGGTCCGCCAGATCAAGCCGTGCGGTGTGGGGCGCGCGCTGCCGCCTTCCACCGAGTACGGATCGACGTCCGACTCGCCGCGGTTCAGATCGATCACGTAGCGGCTCTGCTTGGCGACGAGCAGCGCAGCGCCCGAAAGCGGCGCGTCCGCGAACAAGTCGTCGACGTAGAGATCCGCGTCGCGGCCGAGCGAATTGGCCGGCGCGATCAGCGTGGCGAGCGACTCGGGATCGACGCCCAGGCCGGCGTGGGGAACTTCGACCACGAGCGGGGTTCGGCGCTCGGGTAGTGAAACGAAGAACTCCACGCCGTCCGGTATAGCGCTTTTCGCGCAGTTGGTCGCAGATTTCTGGGAGCGCGCTCAGCCGCGAGGATGCGCCCGGCGATGCGCGTGACGCAGGTGGTCGCGCGAGACCTGCGTGTAGATCTCGGTCGTGACGACGTGAGCGTGACCGAGCAGCGTCTGGACCGAGCGCAGATCGGCGCCGCCCGACAACAGGTGCGTCGCGAACGAGTGGCGCAAGCGGTGCGGGTGCACGCGCGACAGGATGCCGGCCGCGCGCGAGTACTGTCCGACGATCTTCCAGAAGCCCTGACGCGTGAGCGGCCCGCCGCGCGGCGAGTGGAACACCGCCGTGGCAGGCTCCGGTCGTTCGATCGCGCGCTGCGCGAGGTACGCCTCGAGGTGCGTGAGCGCGACCTCGCCGAGCGGCACGAGCCGGCGTTTGTTGCCCTTGCCGAGCGCGCTCACGACTCCACGCCGCAAGTCTACGTCGCCGAGCGTCAAGCCCACGAGCTCCGAGACGCGCAGGCCCGCGGCGTAGGCGACGCTCAGCATCGCTCGATCGCGCAGGCCGCGCAGCGTGGACGGGTCCGGTGTCTCGATCAGCCGCAGCACGTCGTCCGGTGTGAGCGGCCGCGGCAGCCGCCGTCCGAGCCGGGGCCGCGCCGCGAGCCGCGTCGGATCGTCCGAGAGCTCGCCCTCTTTCAAGAGGAAGCGGACCAGGCCGCGAGCGGCCGACAATTTGCGCGCTGCGGTCCGCGGGCTCTGGCCGGCGCGCCCGAGCGAGCCCAGCCAGCCGCTCACGATCGACAGATCGAGCTCGCGGGGCTCGGTCACACCCGCCTTCGCGGCGTAGGCGACGAACCCGGCCAGGTCGCGCCCGTAGGCTGCAACCGTGTTCGGCGAGAGCGCCCGCTCCACCCGCAGGTGGGCGAGGTACGCATCGACCGCGGATTCGAGGGCCACGGTCGCAGGGTACAGCCGGCGCGCGGCCGGAGAAAGTTTCGGGATTTCTCGCGCCTAGCCCGCGCGCGCGACGAGCGAGGCGAGCAGGGGCTCGGGATCGTCGAGCCGCATCAGCGCCTCTCCGATCAGCGCGGCATCGGCCGGACCCGCCGCGACGCAAGCGACGTCGTCCGGTGTGCGGAGGCCGGACAGGTGCACGCGGGTCACGGCGCTGGGCAGGCTGCCCAGGATCCGTTCGGCGCGCGCGCCATCCATCCCCAGGGTGTCGAGGTCTCGGGCGTTGACACCAACCAGCGTTGCGCCTGCTTCGAGCGCGATCGGCACTTCGGCCTCGGTCGCCACCTCGACGAACGGCACCAGCTCGCGCTCGAGCGCCGCGCGGTGCAGCGCCGCGACGCGCTCCGGCGTGAGGCAGCGCACGATCAACAGCACCGCGTCCGCACCGTAGGCGCGCGCCGCGTCGAGCTGCACCTCGTCGATCACGAACTCTTTGCACAAGAGCGGCAGCGCGCAGGTATCGCGCGCCTCGCCGAGGTGCTCGAAGCCGCCGTCGAAGAACGCCGAGTCGCAGAGCACGCTCACCATGCTCGCGCCCCCGCGCTCGTAAGCGCGCGCTCGAGCGCCGACCGAGAGCGTCGTATTCAGCGGCCCGGCCGAGGGTGAGCGCCGCTTGATCTCGCAGATGATGCGCAGCGGCTGGCCGGGCTCGCGCGACAAATCGAGCGCGCGCCGCGGGGGAGGCGAGGGCAAGCGCCGGCTGCGAAGACCTTCGAGCTCGCTCTGCTTCTGGCCGAGGATGCGTTCGAGCAGGCTCACCGGGCTTCGGCTCCCGCGGCCTTGGCCTCCTGGGCGAGCTCACGCCAGCGCTCGAGGGTCTGCCAGCCGCGGCCGCTCTCCACCACCTCGCGCGCCTTTTCCGCGGCTTGCTTCGGAGGCAAGCCCTCCGCGACGACCAGTGCCGCGGCGGCGTTGAGCACGAAGGCCTCGCGCGCCGGGTGCGCCTCACCGCGCAGCACGCTCTGCATGGCCCGCGCGTTTTCCGCCGGATCACCGCCGTCCGCCGCGCCCTTCGGCAAGCGCGCGATCCCGAAGTCTTCCGGCGCGATCTCGAGCTCCTCGAACGAGCCGCGCTCGACCACGGTGACGCGCGTCGGGCCGTACGGGCTCACCTCGTCGAGGCCGTCGACTCCGCGGACGACCCAAGCTCGCCGCGAGCCGAGCGCGGACAGCGCCTGCGCGAGCGGTGCGCGCATGGCGTCGTCGAAGGCACCGAGTAACTGGTGGGTCGCGCCCGCCGGGTTGGCGAGCGGGCCCAAACAATTGAAAATCGTGCGGATCCCGAGCTCTTTCCGGACCGGGCCCGCGTGGCGCATCGTCGGGTGGTGGGCTTGCGCGAACAAGAACACGATGCCCGCGTCGCGCAGCAAGCGCGCCTGCGCCGCTGCCGGAACGTCGAGCGGGATGCCGAGCGCCTCCAGCACGTCGGCGCTGCCGGAGCGGCTGCTCGCGGCGCGGTTTCCGTGTTTCGCAACGGGCACGCCGGCCGCGGCGGCGATCAGCGCAGCCCCCGTGGAAAGATTCAGTGTTCCGGAATGATCTCCGCCGGTGCCGCAGGTATCGAGCACGCGCTCGAGGCCGTGCTCGACGCCGACCATGGCCCGGCGCATCGCGCTCGCGGCGGCCGAGATCGTCTCCGCGTCTTCACCCATCATGCGCAGCGCCACCAAGAACCCGGCGATTTCCGTGGGAGCCCAGCTGCCCGACAGGATCGTGGCGAACACGCGCTCCACCCTCTCGGGTGGGAGAGAGCGCGCGGTCGTGAGCTCGGCGAATACTTCCGAGAACTTGAGGGGGGCGTCGGTCCTGTCCGTCATAGCGAGTTCAACCAGTTTTCGATGAGCCGCGAGCCGTGCTGCGTCAGGACCGACTCGGGGTGGAACTGCACGCCTTCGATCGGCAGCGCTCGATGGCGAAGGGCCATGATCTCGCCGTCCGCCGTGCGGGCGCTCACTTCGAGACAGCTCGGCAAGCTCGCCTCCTCCACGATCAGCGAGTGGTAGCGAGTGGCTTCGAACGGCGACGGCAGGCTCTGAAACAGCGTGCGGCCGTCGTGCTCGATCGGCGAGGTTTTCCCGTGCATCAGCCGCGGTGCGCGGATCACCACGCCGCCGAAGGCCTGGCCGATCGCCTGGTGTCCGAGGCACACGCCGAAAATCGGGATCTCGCCGGACAACTGCCGAATGACATCGAGCGTCACGCCTGCGTCGTCGGGATTGCCGGGGCCTGGCGACAACAAGATGCCGTCGGGTTTCAGGCTCTGGACGTCGGATGCAGTCGTCGCGTCGTTGAGGAACACGCGACAATCGGCGCCGAGCGCAGCGACGTACTGCACCAGGTTATAGGTGAAGGAATCGTAGTTATCGATGACGACGACGGTTCGCGCCAAGTTGGTCCGGGTTCTTACTACGGGCGGCGCGATCCCGCAGCCCGGGGGCCCATTCGCCGCGCAAACAGCGCAGTGTTCCTGTGCCAAGGTAAGTTTTCGCCCGCGTGTCTGAGCCGCAAGTCCGCGCTTTTCAATCTTGCCCGCGACTTTGCGGGCCGCTACTGTGCCGCCCGTCGTCACCGTGTTCAGCCGAGCGATTCGGCCTCCACTTCCGCGTGGCGTAGATCCCCGATGTCGGAACAAAAGCCCAAGATCGATCTCAAAGCGCGTCTCGGCAAGAAACCGATGAGCTCACCCATGGGCTCGCCGCCAGTCGTCGGAGGTTCGTCGATTCCTCCGCCAGTCGGCATTCCCGGGCAGGCGAACGCGCCCATGCCCTCGGCCATGCCTGCGCCCACGTACACCGCATCGCCGCGCCCGGTGACGGCGTCGGGCGTGCCCGCGCCCCCGTTCACGAATCGGCCGCAAGCGGCTCCGGCCCCGCGCGTCGATCCGACCAACCCGTACGCGGCCGTGGCGCCGGCGGCGGTTGCCGCGCGTCCGCAGCAAATTCGCATCGAGGTGGGCTCGGAAGAGATTCAGATGGCCGCCCGCGGCGGTCGCAAGAAGGTCGCCGTGCTGGCGCTGGTCACCGCGATCGTCGGCGGCTTCGTCGGCTTCGCTTTCGGCGGTGGTGCCGAGCGTGCCAAGGGCGCCGACGCGGCTATCGAGGGTGCGCAGCAGCTCGTCAAGGACGTGCAGGCCGCCAACGCCGAAGTGCAGAAGCTCGCCGACACGCTCAAGGCCGCGAAGGAGAAGCTCGGCAAAGGCCAGTTCCCCGAGGCAGAGGTGTCGGCTCTCGGCGCCATCAACATCCCCTTCAGCGGCGCGAAGCTCGCCGGCAAGGGCATCGGCCGCTTCCAGCCGGACTTGATCTCGATGCTGATCGAGTACACGAACGCCACCACCGAGGCCAACGACCAAAAAGAGAGGGTCCAGAACGTCCTGAACGGCGCGAAGAAGGGCATCCTCGAGCTGCTCAGCCCGGCCGACACCGTGCGCTGGTCAGTCCAGGTCTCCGACGGCCCGAACGGCCCCTGGGCGCAGATGTCGATGGTCCCGACGGCGTTCTCCGCCAAGGAGAAATGGCCCGACGAGATCAAGCTCGGTCCCGCCAACAAGCAGACCACGTTCAAGCGCTACACTTCGGGTAACCCGGGGGGCAGCTACATCCCGGTCGATCCGGGCTCGCAGACGGCGGTGTGTCCGTCCGACGCGATCTTCAAGCTGCGCCGCGAGATCAACGACCTAGAGACCACGTTGCGCGGCGACCAGACCCCGGGCGACGAGAAGACCGGCATCCTCGATTCCGGCAACAAGCTGATGGATAAGCTGAAGAAGATCGGCTCGACGGGCTGATCCGACAGCGGCAGCGGGCGCCTTCGGAGGGCGCCCGCTGTTCTCGCTCGTTTCACGCGGCGCTGACGCGGGTCGAACGAGGCGAGAGCGACTCGGGGGGAGTGGAGCGGCGGATCTCGACCTTGGCCACGCGGCGTTCGTCCGCCTCGCGTACCTCGAAGTCGAGCCCGAGCGCCGAGACGCGCGCGCCGACCTCGGGGACGCGGCCGAGCTCGGCGATGATGTAGCCGCCGAGCGAGCGGTAGTCGCCGTCGTCGGGCAGATCCGCGCCCAGGTAGCGGCCGAGATCGGCGATCGGCACACTAGCATCGACCAGCAGCCGGCCGTCTCCGAGGTCCGCGATCGGCGGCTCTTCGGTGTCGTGCTCGTCGCGGATGTCGCCGACGATGCGCTCCAGCAGATCCTCGAGCGTCAGGATGCCGCTCATGCCGCCGAACTCGTCGATCACGATCGCCATGTGGTGGCGGCCGGCGCGCATGTCCTGGAGCACGCTGTTCGCCGACTGGCTCTCGGGAACGAACGCGACCGGCGTGCGCACGAGGCCTCCGAGTGAGCCGCTGAGCTCGCCCTTGGCGGCCAGCTTGAGCAGGTCCTTGGCGTACAGCACGCCAATCACGTTGTCGACGCTGCCGCTGTAGACGGGGTAGCGCGAGTGACCGCTGTCGGCGACGATCCGCATCGCCTCGTCGAGCGAGGTGTCGTCGGACAGCGACAGCACCTGGGTTCGGGGCAGCATCACCTCTTCCGCCGTGACGTCGCCGAAGTCGAGCACGTTGCGGATCATCTCCGACTGCTCGTGATCGAGCTGCCCGCTCAGCTCGCCCTCGGCGACGATGAACTGGACCTCGGACTCGGTCACGTGCGGCACCGGAGGCGCGGGCGTGAGCAAGCGGCTCGTCAATCGGCTGATCCACAGGATCGGCTGCGAGATCGGCGCGGCGAGCAGCTCGAGCGGGCGGAGCAGCTCGAGCAGCAACGGCGCGGCGCGCTCGGGGTCGCGGGCCGCGGCCGCTCGGAAGATCTCACTCGGGATGGCGTAGGCGACCGCAGTGAGCAACGCCGAGACCGGCACGGTGAAGGAGCCGAGCACGCCGTCGAGCTCCCGCGCGAGCAAGATCGCCGCCACGCCGACGGCCATGGCTCGCAGCGCGAGCCAGCGGGCTTCGATGGCGTTGCCGTTCTCGAGGTAGCGCTCGATGGCGCGCTTGGTACGACCCTCCGTGGCCTCGCGGAGCGCGGTGCGTCGGGCGTGAGACAAAAGGCCGATCGCCCAACTCGCCCCCGCAAACGCCGCCCCAATCACGGCGGGGACGAGGGCCAGGACGATACGCGCGAAATCAGGTTGTGGAACTGGATCCAAAATAAGGTCAGCCGACCGCCGAGGGAGCTGTCGGGCGGCTTTCCTCCTCCCCGAGAAGGTAGCGGACGACTGAACCCACGCGCAACCAGAGCCCCGGAGCGGCCGAAGGGCAGCTCGTGACTGAGCTCCCCGTTCGGCGTGTGGGCGGCCCGCTGGCGCAGCGGGCTGCGCATCCGGTGGCCAAGGAATTACGACGTGATTTCCATGGGTTCAGAGAGCTCATCCAGCGACTGCGCGCGGCGGCAGCGGGCTCTGGCGAGCCGGGAGAGCCGCGGCTGCCCGCGGCCGCCGAGGGGCATAGACCCCGAGAGTCGCCCGGGTTGGCAGCCCCGGATCCCGAAGCTCCGCGCCAGGTAGCGAGCGAGGACCGGGGCGCCGCCGGGCCCGAACCGACGCCGCTGGAACCGCTCGGCCTGCTGCTGGGCTCGTTCGGGGGGTTCGAGGCGCAAGGCGTCGTTCCTGCCGCCGATCCGGCCGGGCTCGTTCCCGATCGCCTCGTGAGCGAGGTGGTGCGGGCCATCGCCTGGGGCGGCAACCAGCGGCGCGGCGTAGCTCGGATCGAGCTCGGTGGAGAGCGCTACGCCGGGACGCGGCTCGTGGTCGAGGTCGACGGCTCGGAGCTCTCGCTGCGCGTGGACGCACCCGCGGGGGTGGACTCGGAAGAGCTCCGCTCACGGCTCGCCGAGCGCTTCCTGCGCCGCGGGCTGACTCTGCGCGATGGCTGAGCGGCCGCGCTCACGCTGGCGCGAACCCGCGCAGTACGCGAAACCCGGACTCCGTGCGGCAGCCGATCGCGAGCGGCTCGCCCTCGGGGGACAGCCAGACCGAGGGGTCGCCGACGCCCGCGCTGCTCTGGGCGTCGTCGTTCGAGAGCAATTGCCCGAGCCGCGCCCGGCGCGCGCCGTCTGCGTTCAGCCTGGTCACGGGTAAGGCGCGCTCGGCCACCTCGCGAAGGCCGAGCAGCGCTGGCGGTGTGGTCGCGGGCCAGGGCTGCGCGAAATCCAGGGAAAAGCTGCCACTGGCCGTTCTGCGCAGCGCCGAAAGGTGGGCCGGGACGCCCAGGCTGCGGCCCAGATCGCGCGCCAGTGAGCGCACGTAATAGCCTTTGGATACCCCGAGCTCGAGCTCCAGGTGTCGCTCGCCGCGGCTCCGCACCACGAGCTCCTCCACGCGCACGGGCCGGGGGTCGAGCTCGACGGATTTGCCGGCGCGAGCGAGCTCGTGACCGCGCCGTCCGTCGATCGAGATCGCGCTCACGAGCGGCGGCACCTGGTGCGTCCGCCGCCACTCGCCCTCGAGCGCGCTCGCCAGCCGTTCGTCATCGAGCCAGCCGTCGGGGAGCTCGACCTCCTCGACGGTCTTGCCGTCGCGGTCGAACGAGTCCGTCGAGCGCCCGAAGCTGACCTCGGCGCGGTAGCGCTTCGACTGCCCGGTCAGGTACGTGGAGAGCTTGCAGGCCTCGCCGAACAGCAGCAGGAGCACGCCGGTCGCCATCGGGTCGAGTGTGCCGGCGTGGCCCACGGCGCGCGTGCCGTACAGCCGTCGCGCCTGAGCGACCACGTCGTGGCTGGTCATTCCGCCGGGCTTATCGACTACCAGCGCGCCGTGGATCCGCTCGCTCAAGGCCGCTCACCCGAGGCTGCTGCGCATCAGCCGAACCACACGCTCTTGCGCGTGCGCAGGCCGCCGTCGATCAGGCTCTGGATGCTGGTACGGACGCGCTCCGACAAGCTGCTCACGAGCACGTTGTCGTCGGCGGCTTCGGGGCCGTAGCGGTCGAAGGAGATCGGCTCTCCGAAGCGGATCTTCCAGCGCGTCGGCACCGGCAACAGGCCGAGCGGGCCGAGCAACGGGAAGGTGGGGGTGATCGGCACGTAGGGCAGCTTGACGAGCGCGGACGGCCAATCGAGCCGGTAAAGCAGCGGATTGGTCTCCTCGGCGCCGACGATCGCGCAGGGCACGAGCGGGACGCGCGTGCGCAGGCACAGCCGGATGTAGCCGCCGCGCCCGAAGCGCTGCAGCTGGTAGCGCTCGCTATACAGCTTCTTGATGCCGTGCACGCCCTCGGGGAAGACGGCGACGAGCGCGTTTTGCTCGAGCAAGCGCTCGGCGTTCTCCGGGCAGGCGCGGACGGCGCCAATCCGGTTCAGCACCACGCCGGCGAACGGCAGGTAGAACACGAAGTCTTCGGCGAGCCAGCGCAGGTTGCGACCGCTCGGGTGATCGAGGCGGATCGCCGTCCGCAGCATCGCGCCGTCGAGCGGCAAAGTGCCCGAGTGATTGGCGACGATCACCGCCGCACCCGCGCTCGGGACCTGATCGATGCCCTCGACCTGCACCCGGAAATACTTGCGATAGAGCAGGGTCAGGAGCGGCCGCAGCTTGTCTTCGAAGGCCGGATCGAGGCCGAAATCGTCGACGTCTTCCTGGCGATTTCGCAGCGCTTCGCGGCCCCACTTGCGCGCCACGTACTCGGCGGCGACCGGGTCGTCGTTGTCGGCCGTGGCCGGGCGCTGGGTGATGCGCTCGACCGCGGCGCGCGCCACTTCTTCCACGCGCTCGCGGAAGCCGGCCTCGACGGCCTCTTCGTTGGCGCCGGTGCGGCGGATCAGGCCGTCGAGGCGCGCCTCGAGGGAGCGGATCTGCGCCTCGAGCCCCTCGTTCGGCTGCGGCTCGGGGATCGGTGCGCCGCGCGGCGCCGCCGGGCTCTCTTCCTCGAAGCGCAGGTGCGGCGGCACCACGTGTGCCGCGAACCCGAGCTCGGGAGCCTCGGACGACAGCTCGGACTCGTCGTCGTCGAGCCCTTGGTCCAGCACGGCGTCCCCCGGTTGCAGCGTGCGGGTGGTGAGGGGAGCGGGCGCAGGCGTCTCTTCGACGACGGGCGCGGGCTCGACTTTCCTGCGTCTCGGCTTGGGAGGGGACGGCTCCGCCGGCTCGGGCTTGGTCGCGGCGCGAGCGCGCTTGGCAGGAGCCTTCTTGCGCCGCGAGGGTGCGCGTTGCGGCTCGGGCTTGGTGTTGCGTCGCTTCGGTCGGCTCATGCGGCGGTCTCCGAGAGCAGGCGCACGTCGCGCAGGCGTTGCGCGCTGCCGAATTCGATCACCGCTTCCCGACTGGTGTAGAGCGGCGAGAAGCCGAGACGAGCGTGCGCCGCGCGGCCGTCGGCCACGCACAGGTACTGCAGGTAGTCGCAGAGCGAAGCGGGCATTTCGCCGAGCTGCGCGATCCACAGCGCGCCGGCCACGCCGCGCGCGATCGAACGCGGCAGGGGTAGCGCGCTGCGACCGACCAGGCGGATCACCGTGTGCAGCGGCAGCACGCCGTCCCCCACGATGTTCAAAATCCCGGGCGCGTCGCGCACGATCGCGAGCCTGAGCGCTGCGACGGCGTCGGCTTCGTGCAGAAACTGCCAGAGCGGATCGAAGCCCATCACCGTGGGTACCAGGCGCCGCCCCAGGTAGCGAGTCAGGTAACTCTCGAAGTTCGGACCCAGGATCGGCGCCATCCGCAGCACCGTGGCGATCCGGCCCTGGCCCGGCTTGCCGAAGCGTAGGACCTCCTCTTCCGCGTCGAGCTTGTCGGCGAAGAACGGCTCATGGCGCGGCGCGCGCAACGGATGGCGTTCGGACAGGAAGTTCGGGTTCGTCGGGTGCGCGCCGTAGAGGAACGTCTGGCTCCACATCACGACCTTGCGCACGCGCGTCCGCCGGCAAGCGTTCAGCAAGTGGAGCGTTCCCACGCTCTCGAGCTCGTGCGCCCACTGCGTCGCGTGCGCGGGCGACGCCAGGAACCCGAGGTGCGCCACCGTGTCCACGCCCTCGGCCGCGAGCGTCTCGGAGAGCTTTTCCTCGGCGTGCGGCTGGGTGAGGTCGAGCTCATAGAGGCGCGACCGCTGTCGTGCGGTGGCCGGAGCCTTGACGTCGAGGCAAACGATGCGGCGGATCCGATCGTCCTCCTCGAGCATGCCGATCAGATTGGAGCCGAGGAACGACGAAGCCCCCGTGACCGCGACCACCTGGCGATCGGGCGGCCTGCGGTCGATGGCGGACGTCCGCTCGCCAATCGAGTCTGCGAGGGCCGCTGCTGCGTGGGAAGGTGTGGTCTCGTCGCTCACACGTCACTCCCCAGCGCGCGCTCGGCTGAGCCGTTGCCGAAAAATCGGCCTGAAAGATCGATGAGACACGGTGGACACGGTGTAGGGGAGCTCACCCGAAGGGCTGCGATGTGGGTGGAAGTCAAAGCAGTGATTTCTCGCGCTAGTGCTAGTCGAAAGCGTGGCTCCCGAAAAGCGTGTAGTCTAGACTTCGCTACTATGGTGGAGCCCGCTTCCGCTGCGCTCCGGCTCGGGCCGTACGTGCTCGGGGAGCGCCTAGGTCTGGGCGGGATGGCCGAGGTGTTCGTGGGCAGGCGTGCAGGGCCGCACGGGTTTGCCAAGCGCTTCGCGATCAAGCGGATCTTGCCCGATCTCGCCAAAGATCAGCGGTTCGTGTCGATGTTCATCGACGAGGCGCGGATCTGCGCCGGGCTACAGCACCCGAACATCGTCGAGGTCGTGGACTTTGGCGAGAGCCAGGGCGAGCTGTTCATGGCCATGGAGTACGTGGACGGCGTCTCGCTCGCCCGCCTGCTCCGCCACGTCGCCGGCAAGCGCTCGAGCTTCCCGATCGCGCTCGCGGTGTTGATCGCTCGGGACGTGCTGCGTGGGCTTTCTCACGCACATCAAGCGGCGGATGAGCATGGCCGGCCACTCGGCCTCGTGCACCGCGACGTGTCGCCCGGTAACGTGCTGATCAGCCGAATGGGCGAGGTAAAGCTCGCCGATTTCGGGATCGTGCGCGGCGTGACGCTCGACCGGCGTACGGATCCTGGGGAGCTGAAGGGCAAGCTCGGCTACATGTCCCCCGAGCAGGTGATCGGCGCCGAGGTCGATCCTCGGAGCGACGTGTTCGCCGTCGGGATCTTGCTCGCGGAGATGCTGACCGCATGTCCGCTGTTTTCCGGGCGTGACGAGCTCGAGGTGCTGACTCGCATCCACGAAGCGGACCTCAGCACGCTCGAGCGCCAGAGCGCGAACATACCGCCGGAGCTGCTCGCCATCACGCGCCGCGCGCTCAAGCGCCAGCCCTGGGATCGCTTCCAGACGGCGGCCGAGTTCGCCCAAGCGCTCGAGGCCTTCGCCGCCAAGAACGACCACGTGCTCGACGACGGCGAGCTCGGCGTGTGGTTGCTCACGCTCGGCATCATGCCGTCGGTGAGCGGCGTGCGTTCGATGCGCACCACGATGCCGCGCACGGACGAGCACCCGACCTCGCCGTTGGCATCGGCCAACAAGCTCTCCGCCCGTCCAACCGTGCGCCCCGAGCCGGAGCGGCCGCCGATTGGCCCGGCATTGCTGGAGCAAGCGGCGACGGGGCGAGTGCGCGAGCACATGGAATATGCCGCGACGCGCGGCGGGGTCCGGCGCGCGGGCGAGCTGCCGGGCGCCGCCGAGCTGCTCCAGCGCATGGCGTTCCGTTTCGGTGAGCCCGAGCTCGCCAAGGCCAAGTGGACCGCGCCGATCGAGGCGCGCACCCTGCCGACCCGTGTCTATTCGCTCGTGACCAGCGGAGCCACCGGGCTTTTGTGCGCGCGCGCGGGGGATCGCGAGCGCCGCGTGTTTCTGGTCGATGGGCAGCCGAGCTTCGTCAGCAGCACCGCGCGCGACGAGCTGATCGGCATGCGGCTGGCCGCGGACGGGCTGGTCGAGCCCGCCGCGCTCACTCAAGCGGTCGAGCTCAGGGCCCGCGGCGCCATGCACCTCGGAGAAATCCTGGTCAGCATGGGTGCGCTCGCGCCGAGCGTGCTGGAGCGGGAGCTCATCGCGCAGCTCGAGGCGCGCTTTCAGGAGTTGTTCACGCTACGCAGCGGGACGCTCGCGTTCTTCGAGGGCGTGACGAGCGGTGAACAGAGCCCGCGTTCGCGGCACCCGGGCGCCACGCTCGTGACGCGCGCGCTGCGCGAGGCCTACGACATCGAAGAGATCGCCGGCCTGCTGGCTCCGACCTCCCGAGCCGTTCTGCGCCGCGGCGACGCACCCGAGGGGGCCGTGGCAGAGCTCGGGCTGAGCGAGCCCGAGGCCGCAGCGCTCGCCGCAGCCGTCGCCTCGGGCACCATCAGCCGCCTCGTGGCGAACGCCCCGAAAGAAGGGCTCATGACCCGGCCCGATGCGCTGCGAGCCGTGTTCATAGGACTCTCGCGCGGCGTCCTGGCGGCCCCCGGCGGCAGTTTCTAGAGCGACAACGGTTAGGAATGTGCCGCTTCGCGGAAGCTCCGACGGAAAGAGCGAGCGCGTGGGGCGGCGCGTGCCGCCCCTGAGAACAGCTAGCTCGAAGGGGGCGGCTGCGAGGGCGCGAGCGTGCGGACACCCGTCGGCTCGGCGCCGCGCGATTCGAGCAACTCCAGGAGCCCCGCCGTGTCGAGCGGCTTGAACAAGGTCGGGCAGCCCGAGGCGCGCAGGTAGTCGGCTTCGTCCTTGCCGAGCGCGCCGCCCGTGACGAACACGAAGCGCGCCGCAATCTCGGGCCGGACGCCGCGGATCCGTTCGTGGAGGACGTTCCCGTTGCGGCCCGGCAGGAACACGTCACAAACGACCAGATCGGGCTCGTAGCTCGAGTCGAGCAGCACGAGCTCGGCCTCCGAGGCCGTTCCGGCGAGCCGCACGTCGTGGGGACGCAGAGCACGGCGGATGCTGCGCGCGAACATCGGCTCGTCATCGACGAGCAAGATCTTTCGCGGGCGCGCGCCGCCGAGTCGACGCGATGGCGTGGGGGCCTCCAGCACCGGAAGCCCCGGCAACACCACGCGAAAGCTCGAGCCGCCACCGCCCAGGTTCGAGACCTCGACGTGTCCGCCGTGGGCGGCGACGACCTCGATCGCGAGCTTGAGCTCCACACCGGCGCTGGTCTGCGAGAGCGGCTTTTCGAGCTCTTTGGCGGCCGGCTGGGGGGCGGTCGTGCCGTTGGTTTCGACCTCGAGCACCACGCTCTGGTTTTCGGAGAACACGCGCACGCCGACGTAGCCTTCGGGTTGGCTTTCGGCGGCGCGCGCGCTGTGCGCGAGCAGGTTCTGGACCACGCGGGCCACGCCGCCGCGTCGACCGAAGGTCAGGCTGCCCGGCTCGATGCGCTCGTCCAGGCGGATCCCGCGGCGATCGAGCTTCTCGCGGTTCAGGGACAGCGCCTGGCTCACGACCTCGCCGAGGTCGAAGCGCGACGGGCTCTTTGGTTCGGTGTCCTTGGCGAGCAAGCCCGTGGCCGTCGCGCCGACGCGGGCCGCGACGCTGCCGAGCTCGGCCTGGACGTCCGCAAAGTCCGCGAGCAGCTCGGCGGCGGCCGTGTCGCCAGGGTCGAGCAGCCCGCGCAGGCGCGACTCCAGCTGGCCGAGCTCCTCACCGAGATAGCCGAGCGCCGCGACCGGGCCCGATAGCTCCTGAGCGATGGTGCGCGCGTACAGCTCGAGCTCGGGGCCACGGCTGGTCTCGACCGGGCCGCTCGAGCGAGGGAACGACGTTTCGCGCGGCGCCCGGTCGCGGGCGAGCGCCGCGACGCCGGCCACTGCATCCACGAAGCTCCGGGTCTCCTCGTCGAGCATGGCGCGGTCGTCGAACAGCAGCAGCAGCGCCATCGACTCGGGGCCGGAGCTCGGCAGCGGCACGCACAACACGCAGCGCGCTCCGAGGCTCGAGAAATTCGGCGACGGCTCCGCCCCGTCGCCGACGTCGATCCAGCACTGGGTCGAGCCGGCGTGGAACGCGCGGTCCGAGAGCTCGCGCAGCGCGGCCGGCATGCGGCTCGAGCGGAACGAGATCGGATCACCGAGCCTGCGTTCGGCGCGCGGCTCGTCGCGCCCGTCGTTGGCGAACGCCGCAGCGCGCCGCGCCGCCGTCGCATCGACCAGCGCGTCGAGCGCGGCCTCGATGGGATCCGAGCTCGCACGGCTGCACTCGTCGATCAGCGCCGAGAGCACTTCGAGGCGTTGCTGGCGGAGCAGGGGAGACAGGCTGGTTTCCTGGGCTAGAGCTCTTTGCGGAGAACCGGATACTGCCCGATCGCCTGCGCGATCCGAAAGCCTCGCTCCACGAAGATCTGGTACGGCCCCATCCACAGCTCCTCGTCACCTAGCAGGGTGCCGTCCCGGGGAAAGGCTTCGACCGCCGTGGCACCGGCGCGCCGGGCCGCATCGAGGGCAGCATCCAGCAGGCCGCGTGTGAGCCCCCGGCGGCGCTCGGCCGGGTCTACCAGCGCGCAGCCGATCGCGAAGACGCCGGGCCGGTCCGCCGCCAGGTTCGGCATGCCGCGGTACGGGCGCTGCGCATAGAGCTTGGCGAGCCGGGGCGCGGCGCAGATCTTCATCCAGCCCGTTACGCGCGCGCCCTCGACCGCGACCACGCCCTGGAGCCCGAGCGCCGCATCGGACAGCGCGGCCGTCAGCTCGCGCGCCGAATCCTCGGGGGTGAAGCGCAGCCGATCGAGCCAGGCGTTCTTGTCCCCCTGGAAATGCCAGTAGCGGCAGTGACAGCCGCACGCCGAGCGGCGGAACAGCTCGTTCAGCGCCGGCGCGTCGGCGGCGGTGACCTCACGGAACTCGGGCGCCTCGCTCACGGACGACACAGCCGCTCGACCGCGGCCGCGACCGTGAACAGCCGCTCTTCGGCGAAGGCCGGCCCGAGCAGCTGCAAGCCCACGGGCAGGCTCGGCCGCTCGGCGGTCTTCGGGGTCGGCGAGCACGGCACGCTGAGCCCGGCGATCCCCGCCAGGCTCGCGGGCAGCGTGTAGATGTCGGCGAGGTACATGGCCATCGGGTCGTCGACCTTTTCCCCGAGCTTGAACGCCGGGGTCGGGCTGGTCGGCGCCGCGATCAGATCGACCTCTTCGAACGCGTTCAAGAAGTCGCGCCGGATCAGCGTGCGCACACGCTGGGCCTTGCGGTAGTAGGCGTCGTAGTAGCCGGCGCTCAGCACGTAGGTGCCGAGCAGGATCCGGCGCTTGACCTCGCGCCCGAAGCCGTGGTCGCGCGTCTTGCCGTACATCGTGTTCAGATCGCCGCGCGCCGGCTCGACGCGCAGACCGAAGCGAACGCCGTCGAAGCGCGCCAGGTTGCTCGAGGCCTCGGCGGTCGCGACGATGTAATAGGTGGCGATGCCGTAGCGCGTGTGAGGCAGCGCGACGGGGCGGACGCTCACGCCTTCCGACTCGAGCTTGGCAATCGCCTGCTCGATGCTGGTCCGCACCGCCGGATCGAGGCCCTCGCCGAAGTACTCGCTCGGGACGCCGATGCGCAGGCCCTTCACGCTGGCCTCGCAGGCCTTCTCGTAGGCGCCGACCGGCTTGGTCGAGCTGGTCGAATCGCGCTCGTCGCGGCCCGAGATCACCTCGAGCAGGCGCGCTGCCGAGCGCACGTCCCGCGCGAACGGCCCGACCTGGTCGAGGCTCGACGCGAATGCGATCAGCCCGTAGCGAGAGACGCGGCCGTAGCTCGGCTTCACGCCGACGCAGCCGGTCAGCGCCGCCGGTTGCCGGATCGAGCCGCCCGTGTCGCTGCCGAGCGCGCCCGGCGCGAGCCCCGCGCTCACGGCCGCGGCGCTGCCGCCGCTCGAGCCGCCCGCCGTGCGCGTCGGATCGTGCGGGTTCTTCGGCGGGCCGAAGGCGCTGTTTTCGCCGGACGAGCCCATCGCGAACTCGTCCATGTTGGTCTTTCCGACGATGATCGCGCCGGCAGCTCGCAGCCGGGCCACGACCGTGGCGTCGTAAGGCGGCCGGAAGCCTTGCGACGGCTCGGAGCCGCCGACATGGTCCTTCGCGGCGCGCGTCAGGATCTTCGAGGCGCAGGTGGTGGGCGCGTCGAGCGTACACAGCGCGTCCTTGATCGCGATCGGTACGCCCGCGAGCGGGCCGAGCGCTTCGCCGTTGGCGCGGCTTCGCTTCACCGCTTCAGCCGCGGCGAGCGCGGGCTCGGAGGAGACGGTCAGGAACGCGTTCAGTGACGACTGCGCGGCGATGCGCGACAGCGACTCGCTGACGAGCGCCACGGGATCGAGCTCGCCGCTGGCGACGCCCGCGGCAATTTCAGGAATCGAGCGATCCAATGCGTTCATCGTCATTCGTCCACGAAGGCGGGAACCGCGAAGCCGCCGCCGGCCTTGCGCGGCGCTTCAGCGAGGGCGCGCTCCGTGCTCACCCCCGGCTGAACGCGATCGGGCCGGAGCGGCGCTTCCTCCACGGCGACCTGCGACGTCTCCGGGATCGAGGAGGTGTCGAGCTCGTTCAAGGTCTCGACATACTCGAGAAAACGGCCGAGATCGTTCTGCAGCGGCTCGAGCTCGTGCGTGTCGAGCTGGAGGCGCGCGAGGCGTGCCACGTGCAGCACGGTTTCGCGGGTGATGGCCATGAGGGCGCGGAGCTTATTACGGAATCGCCGCGCGCCCGCGTGTGGGGACCCAGAACGGGCCGCCGGCCTGTCGAGCGCGATTCACTGGCGAAAGCAGCCTGCCAACTGACGGAAACCGACCAAGGGTCCGGTCACCTGTTCAGTATCATTGGCCGCTCGACGCCGCGGAGAAGGCGTTGCATCCTGCGCCCTGCAGCGGTCCGCGTCGGTCTCGCGGGCCGGCTCGTCACCCCTGAGCGTGAGCGACTACCGAGAATTCAAGGACGGCGAAATAATCGCCGGAACACGCTACCGCGTGACACGCCTGATCGGCGTGGGCGGCATGGGCTCGGTGTACGAAGTCGAGCACGTCGAGCTCGGCAAGCGCTTCGTGCTGAAGGCGTTGCTGCGACAGCTCGCGCGCCGCCACGACCTCGTGTTGCGCTTGCGCAACGAGTGGCGCGCGCTCGGTCGACTCGAGCATCCGAACATCGTGACGGTGACCGACGCCGGCACGTCGTCGGGTGGCGTGCCCTTCTACGTGATGGAGCGGCTCGAGGGCGAGACGCTCGCGGTGAAGATGCGCAAGGCCCGGCGCTTCCCGGTCCCCGAGGCGTTGAGCGTCGCGGCGCGCGTGCTCGACGGCCTCGCCGCAGCCCACCAGATCGGCGTGGTCCATCGCGACATCAAGCCGCCGAACATCTTCATGGTCGGCGGCGAAAACCCGAAGATCCTGGACTTCGGCGTGGCGAAGATCGCCGATGATCCGGGCGTGGTCACGGCGCGCGGCGTCGCGATCGGCACGCCCCGCTACATGTCTCCCGAACAGGCGAGCGGCGAGCCCGTGGACAGCCGTTCGGACATCTACTCCACCGGTCTGATCCTGTTCGAGATGATCACGGGCGTGAACCCGTTCGAGGACGCGCGCGACTCGAAGGAGCTGCTCGTCGCGCATCTCACGCGCTCGGCCCCGCGCCTGTCGGCGCTCACACACGGCGTGCCGGCCGAGCTCGACGCCGTCATCGAGCAGATGCTAGCGAAAGATCGCGAGCAGCGCCCCGCCTCGGCGCTCGATGTCTCGGCGCTCCTCACGCACCTGCGTGAGCGCTGGAACGAGATCGCGAAGGCGAACGAAAAAGCCGCGGTCGCGTTCTTACCGACGCTCTCCGCGGCGCCCGCTCCCGACACCACGCGTCCGGACGGCGTCGCGAGCCGCCGCACCACGATGGAAACGAGCTCGGCGGGTCCGATTGCCTGGACGCGCGATTCCGACGCTCACGCCGCTGCCGTCGCGCCCACCGATCTGGCGCTCGGGGCGGCGTTCGAGCCGACGGCTGCGACCGTGCGCGCGTTGAGCGGCGCCCCGGGCAACCTGGTGCCCGAAGCGTCTGCCGTTCCCGCGAGCACGAGTCCGCCGGCGACCGAACGCCTGACGTCGACGCCGGTGCCGCCGACCCGCACCAAGCACCCGCTCACGCCGTCGGAGACGCCCTCGTCCCGCAAGCGCTCCGGCGAGTTTCGTCCGGAGCTCACGCCGATCCCCGATTTCCGCGCCGGTCATCGCTGGCTGCCCTGGGCGGGTCTCAGTCTGCTCGGGCTCGCGATGGGGCTCGGCGCGCTGCTCCTGCGTGGTGGGGACGAAGCCGCCGCGCCGCCCGCTCCCGTCGCGTCGCCCGCCACGACCAGGCTCACGGCCGAACGCGTGGCGCTGCGCCCAGAGGCGCCCCCGGCGGCGTCCGCACCCCCCACGGCGCCCGCGCCCCCGCCGCTCGCCTCGGCTCCGGCGCCGCTGGCGTCGACCACCTCGAACCCGCGTCCAGCCAGAGTGGACGGCCCGCGCCGCGCACGGGTTACCCGCAGCGAGCGGCCGGCGCACGTGGCTGCCGAGCCGGCCCCGACCCCCGCGCCAAAGCGCCCAGCCCCGGCCGAGCAGGCCTTGCCTGCTTCCGGGCTGTAAGCTAGCTTCCGCGCCCCCAAAACCGCACGCCCCAGCGCAGCGATCGGGCCCGGTGCTTCTCGAAGCCAGAAACGGCAGCGAGAGGTTAGCCCGACGCGGGGCGGAGGATTCAACCGAAAGGAGTCAGCGCACATGACCGATACCAATCTGGGCGTCCCCGCGCCCACCGCCGAAGTGGCGGCCCCCGAAGGCGAGCGCATGGCTCGCACCCTGCGCGACCCCGCGCAGCCGCTCACCGTCAAAGACCTGTTCGAAGCCGGCGTTCACTTCGGACACCAGACCAAGCGCTGGAACCCGAAGATGCGTCCGTACATCTACGGCGCGCGCAGCGGCATCCACATCGTGGATCTCGATCAGACCACGCGCATGTTCAAGCGCGCCTTCGACTTCATCGTCGAAGCGGTCGGCCGCGGCGGCTCGGTGCTGTTCGTCGGCACCAAGCGCCAGGCGCAGCAGATCGTCGAAGAAGAGGCTCGCCGCGCGGGCATGTACTTCGTGACGAACCGCTGGCTCGGCGGCACCCTCACCAACTTCCGCACCATCAAGGGCGGCCTCGATCGCCTACGCTCGCTCGAGCGTATGCGCGAAGACGGCACCTACGCGCAGCTGCCGAAGAAGGAGACCGTGCAGCTCGAGAAAGAGCGCGAGCGTCTCGAGAAGTACATCGGCGGCCTGAAGGGCATGGGCCAGCTGCCGCAGGCCGTGTTCGTGATCGATCCCGATCAGGAGTCGATCGCGGTCAGCGAGTGCCGCAAGCTCGGCATCCCGATCGTCGCCATCACCGACACCAACTGCGATCCCGATCTGGTCGATTACATCATCCCCGGTAACGACGACGCGATCCGCTCGGTTCGCCTCGTGACCGGCGCGATCGCCGACGCCTGCGTGTACGGCATGGCGCGGCGCCGCGACTTCCAGCAGGGGCGTGACGGCGGCCAGCAGGGCCGCGGGAACGAGCCGACGGTCGTCTACAACCGTCGCCCCGAGAGCAACTGAGCCATGACTCAACCCAGCATGCAGCAAGTCAAGGAGCTGCGCGATCGGACCCAGGCGGGTCTCAACGATTGTCGCAGCGCGATGGTCGAAGCCGGCGGCGACATGGAAAAGGCCGTCGAGATCATCCTCAAGAAGGGCCTCGCCAAGAGCGCGAAGCGCGCAGGCGCGGTCGCGTCCGAGGGGCTCGTGCTCGCGCGCGTCGCCGCGGACCAGAAGAGCGGCGTGATCGTGGAGGTCAACATCCAGACCGACTTCGCGGCGCGCAACGCCGACTTCGTCGCCTTCGCCGAGGGCGTGGCGGACGCCGCGACCCGCGCCAAGAACGGCGCGGATCTCGGCGCCGAGCCCTTCCCGGGCGGCAAGGAGACGATCGAGGCCACGCGCCAGGCGCTCGTCGGCAAGCTCGGTGAGAACATCACCGTGCGCCGTTGGGAACGCCTGACCGTCGACGGCCCCGGCGCCGTCCACTCTTACGTCCACATGGGCGGCAAGATCGGCGTCCTGATCTCGGCCCGCGCCGGCAGCGACGCGGCCGCGAAGTCCCCCGACTTCACGAGCTTCCTCGAGAACACCGCGATGCAGGCGGCGGCGATGGGCCCGCAGTTCCTGTCGTCCGCGGAGGTCCCGGCGGAGGCCAAGGCCAAGCAGTCGGAGATCTTCGACGCCCAGCTGGTCGAAGAGGGCAAGCCCGAGAAGGCGCGCCCCAAGATCATCGAAGGCAAGATCGCCAAGTGGCTCAAGGAAGTCTGCTTACTCGAGCAGGACAGCGTCCTCGAGAGCGGCAAGACCGTCGATCAGCTCCGTCGCGAGCTCGGCACCAAGCTGGGCGGCGAAATCTCGGTCACCCGCTTCGCTCGCTTCGAGCGCGGCGAGGGCGTCGAGAAGCCGCAGGGCGACGACTTCGCGGCTGAGGTCGCGAAGATGGCCGGCGGCTGAGAGGCCCCGAGTGGAAGCAGCGCGCACCGAACGGCAGTGCGCGCTGTCCGTAGATCTGGATCCGGTGGGGCTCTACCACCGGATCCACGGTCTCGAGTCCCCGAACCCCGAAGCCGCGGGCGCGCTGCTCGACCTCGCGCTCGACCGATTCCTCGAATTCGCTGCGGAGCTCGGCGCACCGCTCACGCTGTTCGTCGTCGCGCGCGAGCTCGAACGGCCGAGCTTCGCCGAACGCATCCGCCGCGCCCACGCGCTCGGCCACGAGATCGCCAACCACACGCTCGATCACCCGTACGACCTGGTCCGGCGTTCCCGCGCAGAGCAGCGCGAACAGGTGAGGGGAGCGGCCGACGCCATCGAGCGCACCCTCGGCGCGCGCCCGCGGGGTTTTCGCGCGCCCGGCTACCTGATGACGGACGAGCTGCTCGAGGTCGTGCGCGAGGCCGGTCACGACTACGACTCTTCGGTCTTCCCGAGCCCGCCCTACTACGCCGCCAAGCTCGCGGCCCACGCCGCGCTCGCCCTGCGTGGCCGGCGCTCCGAGTCCATCCTCGCCGGTCGAGAGATGCTGCGCGCGCCGACGCGGCCGTACCGCGTGGGCAAGCGCTACTTCGAGCGCGGCGGGGGCCTCGTCGAATTGCCGATCCAGGTGACGCGCGGCGCGCGATTGCCGTTCATCGGCACGGCGCTCACGTTATCCGGCGAGCTCGGAGCGCAAGCGCTAACGCGCCTGGTGATCGGCGAGCCCTTCGTGAACCTCGAGTTCCACGCGATCGACTTGCTCGAGCGCGCGGACGGGCTCGAGGCGCTGCGGGGGTATCAGCCGGATCTGTCGGTGCCTATGGCGCGGAAGCGGCGGGTGTTCAGCGCCGTCGTCCGAAGCCTCGGCTGGCGCGGCTACGCGCTCTTGCGGCTCGCCGAGGCAGCGGCTCACAGCCCGTAGACCTTGTCGGGGAGCGGCGATTGATCGCGCAGAGCGTCGCGCGTATCGACGACCAGCTCTGCTTCGCGAACGAGGCGCGCGCGGTCGAGCTTCGAGTGGTCCGTGATCAACACCACGGCGTCGAAGCCGGCGAAGCTCTGACCCGGATCCACGGATGCGAGCTCGATTCCATCTTCCCCGAGCTCGGGGACGTGCGGGTCCATGTACGAGACCTCGGCGCCGCGAGCACGTAGCCCGTGGATCACGGCCAGCGCAGGCGACTCGCGCACGTCGTCGACGTCGCGCTTGTAGGCCACGCCATAGATCAAGATCTTCGAGCCGCGCACTGCCTTGGCGCGGTCGTTGAGCGCCGTGGTCACTCGCTCGACGACGTAGTCGGGCATCTTGCTGTTGATGCTGTCGGCGAGCTCGATGAACCGCGCCTGGTACGACAGCCCCCGCAGCTTCCACGACAAGTACAGCGGATCGATCGGGATGCAGTGGCCGCCGAGGCCCGGTCCGGGAAAGAACGGCATGAAGCCGAACGGCTTCGTGGCGGCTGCACGGATCACCTCGAACGGATCGATGCCCAGCTTGCGGCTGATGATCGCGATCTCGTTCACGAGCCCGATGTTCACGGCGCGGAAGGTGTTCTCGAGGAGCTTCACCATCTCGGCCGCGTCCGTCGACGAGACGGGGACGAGCTCTTCGATCAGCTGGCAATACAGCGTCCGCGCGACTTCGAGGCAGGCGGGCGTCGCTCCGCCCAGCACTTTCGGCGTATTGCGGGTCTTGAAGGTGTCGTTGCCGGGGTCGACCCGCTCGGGCGAAAAGGCGATGAAAATCTCGCGGCCGAGCTCGAATCGCGAGCCGGTCAGGCGCGGGGCCATCAGCTCCCGCGTCGCGCCGGGATAGGTGGTCGACTCGAGGACGACGAGCATGTTCGCGTGTTGGTTGCGCGCGATGGCCTCCGTCGCCTGCATCACGTAACGCATGTCCGGATCGCGCGTCTTGTTCAGCGGAGTCGGCACGCACACGATCACGACGTCGGCCTCGCGGATCACCGTCTCGTCCGTGCTCGCTCGCAGCCGCCCGCTCGTCACGTGGGGCGCGAGCTCCTCGCTCGACACATCACGGAGGTACGACACGCCGCGACCGAGCAGCTGAACCTTGCGCGGGTCCGTGTCGAGGCCCGTCACCTCGAAGCCCGCGCGTGCAATTTCAGCCACGAGCGGCAGGCCGACGTAGCCGATACCAACGACTACGATGTGCGCAGACTGCGTGCGCAGCCGTGCAAGGAGCGGTGTCACGTTGTGCTCACGGGTGGGTCTCGAGCGCCCGTTCTACATTCGCGAATGGTCAGACCACGTCCGCTTTTTGGTCGTTCCGGCCCGGTCCGCTGCTTTGGCGTCCGCCCCGCAGCTCCGTCTCGATTCGATCCAAGAGGCCTTTCGAATCGGGTCGAATTCGCCGCGTCGAGTAGCCTCAAAAGGCGAATAAATTGTGTCATTTCAAGAATTTGACGACAGGCTCGAGAACGAGCTGCGTAGCAGATCCGGCAAGAGGGAAAAGATCAGTTGACAGCCTCCACGAGCGGCAGAAGCATGCCGCCCATGGCGAGACTTCCGAAACTTCTGTGGTTGACTGGATTGAGCGTAGTTCTTGCGTCTGCCGTGCTTCCGGGCTGCGGTGACGACGATGGTAGCGACGAACCCGGCGAAGAGACCGGTGGCATGGCAGGCGCCACTGGCGGCAAAGGTGGCGGAACCACCGGCGGTAAGGGCGGCGCAACTGGTGGCAAGGGCGGCGCGACCGGTGGCTCGACGCAAGGCGGCGAGGCCGGTGCTCCGGTTGGCACGGGCGGCGCTCCGGTTGCGACGGGCGGCGCTGGCGGCGCGGATATTGGCGGCGCGGGCGCAGGTGGCGCTCCGGTCGTCGGCGGCGGCGGCGGCGCGGGCGGCGAGCCCGACGTGGGCGGCGCTGGCGCGGGCGGCACGTCCGGCGGTGCGGGTGACGGCGGCGTTGGCGGTGCTGGCGAAGGTGGCACTGGCGGTTCCGACGAAGTCACCGGCGGCACCGGCGGCGACGACGGCGTCGGCGGCGAAGGCGGCGAAGGCGGCGCTGGCGAGGTGGTCCTCGTGTCGTGCTCCGAGTCGGTCGCGAACAGCGAGTCTCCTCCGTACACCGATGGCATCGGCCTCGATTGCGAGGACATCTGCGCTGCATTCGCGACGGGTGCCTGCGACGACGACAGCCCGTACGCGAGCCAGGCCGCGTGTCTCGCCGAGTGCACTGCGCGTCCCGAGATCGACATCTGCTGCCGTGCGACCCATGCGGCGGCTGCGGCGACGGACGGGGATGCCAACGTCGAGCGTCATTGCGCGGCGGCGGCTGGCGACGAGTTCGAAGGCGCGCTCACCTGCAACTGAGCAGTCGCTGATGAGCTAAGTGCTGGCCTGCCGACCGCGTAGGCCAGCACTTTGCGCTCTCCAATCCGCGGAGCGGATTCGCTTCGGGCGCCGTGAGCCGCGAAGTTCGGATGAGCTAGGAGGCTCGACGACCGATCGTCGGTGCCAAGGGTGTCCGGAGCGAGCTCCTTGCCGCGTGTCGTGTCCCGAAAACTAATTGGTATCGGGGCCGCGCGCCTTGGCTTTGCGGCGCTAGCCGCCGGAACCGTGCTTGCCGGGCTAGCCCTCGCCGGGGCGCACCCTTACGCCCTCCTCGCGGTTACGCCGCTGTGTTGGGCGGGCGCCGCCTTGTTGGTGGGAACGGGGCGCACGTTGCTGCCCTTGCCCAGCCGGGTTGCGCTTGCGCTCGCGCTCTACACGCTGATTCAGGCGGGCCCCTTGCCCGTCTGGCTGCTCGATGCTTTGAGTCCGCAGTCAGCGGACGTCTGGGCACGCGCGCTGCACCCATTCGGGGAGACGCTGAGCGTCGGCGCGCTATCGCTCGATCCTGGGGCCTCCCTGCGCGAGTCGCTGAAGTGGGCGACGTATGGCGTCAGCTTCGCGGGCGCCAGCATAGTCTGCGATCGTTACGGCAGACACGCCTGCGTGGTGGTCGTGTTCCTGTGCGCCCTCCTGATCGCCGGCGTGACACTTGCGCACGGGCTGCTCGGGGCCACACGCGTGTTCGGGATCTACGAGCCGAGCTTCGAGCCCGGCCGCTGGCGAGTGGGGCCGTTCTTGAACCCCAATACGCTCTCCGGATACTTGAACTTGGGGATCTTTTCAGGGCTGGGCCTCGTGTACTCGCGTCGAATGGACGAGCAACGCTGGCTGGTCGTGGTCGGCGTCGCGGTGCTGTTCGGCGTGAGCGTATTGTCCGGTTCTCGCGGCGGCGTCTGGCTGATGCCGATCGGCCTGATCGCCTTCTTCGTGTTGACGCAGGTGTCCAACCGTTTGCGTCATCAGCGCCGCCCGAGCTGGCAGAGGCGCTCCGCGTTGTGGTTGGCGATTGGGCTCGGCGTCGTTTTCGTCGGAGCCGGCGCAACCCAGCTCACCTGGGAGGAGCTCCGGCAGCAGAACATCGAGAAGCTTTTTCTCGCGAAGAACGTGTTGCCGATGATCGCGGATTATCCGCTGTTCGGCGTCGGTCGAGGCGCGTTCGAGACTGCGTTTACCGCTTACGCGCCGGCAGCTTCGAACTCCGTCTATGCCCATCCGGAGAACCTGCTGGCGCAGTGGTTCTCCGAGTGGGGCTTGCCGGTCGGTGGAGCCGCGCTGCTCGCGTTCGCGTGGGCGTTTCGCCCGGTGCGGCTCGACGTCCTGGGCTCGGGCACCGCGACGGGGGCGGTCGTGGCCGTCGGTCTGCTGGTGCTGCAGAACATGGTGGATCTGGGGCTCGAGCTGCCGGGGACGGCGCTCGCCGTCGTCTGGCTGCTCGCGTCGATCTGGCGGCGCGACGTTGAGGAGCCGCAGAGCCTGCGCGGGTTGCGGATACGTGACCGTCGGGGCCTGCTCCTGGCGGCTTCCGGCGCTTTGCTCTGGGGGCTCGCCGCCGTTCATGCCCCGGCGGACGCTCTCGCGGCGCGAGCCCAGGTCCACAGTTCGTATCAGACCCTCGATCTCCGCACAGTCAGTGAGCTGACGGAGCTCCGAAAGGAGCTTCGCTCGGCTATGTCCCGCTTCCCGGCGGAGCCGTATTTTTCACGGATCGGCGCGGTTGCGGCGCGCAGGGCCGGCGATTCCGATCCGATGCCGTGGATCCAACGGGCGCTCGAACGCGGTCTCAACCAGGCACGTTCACACCTGATCCTCGCGGAAATTTTGCGGGACCGCGGGGCTACCTTGCAGGCCCTGTTCGAGCTCAGACGCACCGCAGAGCTCGATCGGGCGCTGACCAGTCAGGTGGGCGACCTGGCTGCGGCGTGGGCGTCGAGCATCGACGAGCTCGAGCGCGCGGCACCCGCCGATGCCCGGGGCAGCGCAGTCCTGGTCGCGGCCGCTCGTCGCCTCTCGAAAGCGGATCTCCGGGAGCGCGCGTTACGTGCGGCGCTTCAGCGGGACCGCTCTTCGACGTCGGCGCTCAGCGAGCTTTCGCGCTTGCTCTTGCGCAACCTGGAGACCGGTGATTGTCCGAGCGTGAACCCGTGCGCAGAGGAGGCGCTGGCCTCGGCCCGTGCGTGGAGCGTCGCGGAACCGTTCGCAGCCGAGCCTCTCGAGTGCGAGGCCCGGGTCCTGCGTAAGCTCGGGCGCCCGGCGGAAGCAGCATTGCTGCTGGAGCGTCGCTGTCCCGGTCTCGTGGATCGCGAACACGTTCGGTGCCTTCTTGCCCGCCTCGACCTGGCGCGGGGTCAGGCCGATCCCGATGGTGGCGAGCTTTCACAGCTGGCTACGGCCGCGGCCCGCGAAGCTTGCCGGCAGCTCGTGAACTGCGCCAACACGTTGCTCAGCATCGGGGACACGCTCCGGGCTTCGAATTTGCTGCCCGAGGCCCTCGTTACCTACGAACAAGCGGCGCAGCAACAGCCCACGGCGAGCGCATTGTTGCGCGTGGCCGAAGTGGCCGTCTCGTTGGAACGCTACTCGAAGGCCGAGTCGGCGCTGACCCGAGCCTCGGGCTTGGTCGTGCGCGACACGGAGGAGGGGCGGCTCATCCAGAAGCGACGCGAGACGCTGCGGCGCGAAATCTTACTGAGGACCGTGGCGCCTCAGCGATAGCCGCGTGGCGCGTCAGCGCTGCGAGCGCGTCATCGAGAGCGACAACGAGAGCAAGCGTCGCGAGATCTCGGGCCAGCAAACGTACGCGACGGATGCGTGTACTAGCGTTGCCAGCGCCGCAGCCAGGGAATGCGACCAGAGCGGCGAAAGCCCTGAGGTGAGCCGCAGCGTGAGCCAACCGACCGCGAGCATCGGAACGGCCGTGAGTAACGCGCTGGCGGAGGCGAGCGCGTGGCGCAGCCAGGCGGTTCCGAGGCTCGCTACCGTCGCGATCGCAAGCAACAAATTGCCCAAGAACCAGCCGAGCGACGAGCAGGCGGCAAGCGCAGTCAGGCCGCCGAGCTTGCCCCCGATATAGGTCGCCGACAGCACTATCGCGGATGCTCCGAGTGTGCGAAGCGCCGTGGCGCGGTAGTGGCCACGGGCCATCAACAGCGCGCCGGCCAGCATGTTCAGCGGGTGGCTCATCATCCCGAGCGTGAGCCATTGCATGGCACCGACCGCCGGCTGCCATTTAGCGTGAAACACCCAGCCGACGAGCGGGGGTGCGAGCAGCGCCTGAATCACGCAAACGGGTACGACGATCAGCAACAAGCTGATTGCAGCGCTGCGAAAGGCTTGACCGAGACGCTGCGGATCCGCTCCGAGTCGCGCCAGGGACGGCAGGAAGACATCCTGAAGACTGGTGCTGAACAGGAACACGCTCTGAGCGGCGAGCGTGAAGGACCAGGCGTACAGCCCGACCAGCTGAGGGTCGCGGGAGAGGCTCACGATGAAGTTGGAGCCGTGCGCTTGGAGCCCTGCAGCGAACGCAGTGAGCGACAACCAAGCCGCTTGCCCGAGCAGCGGACCCCAGCGAGTCGGGTTCGGGCGTCCGATGCGATCACCCCGACCGGCGTACCAGTAGACGAGCCCGGCGAAGGCAGCCGCGATCGGGATCGGAACGGTCAGGGAAAGCGTCCCGAAGCCGAGCGCGGCGAGTGCCACGGACCCACCGCTGCGCAGGCAGACTTCTCCGAGATGGGTCAGCGACAGCACGCGGAAGCGCAGCTCGCGGCTCAGGCGGGCCCCGTGTACGAGCGGCAGAGCGCCTAGCGGCAGCGCCAGAGCGAGGAAGACGAGGTGCCGCTCGATGGCCGGAGCAGCGTAACGGCTCGCCACGAGCCCTGCCGACGCGATGACAGCGAGAGCCACCGCGACGTTCGTGACGAGCCCTAGCCAGAGAACGTCCGCTGCTTGCCCCGGTGTCCGGGCCGACTGATGGATCAGCAGGCGACGAAGATGCGTGACGGAGACCAGGCTCGAGACCAGGCCGGCGAACGCTATTGCCGTGGTGGCGATACCGAGCTCCTCCGGCACGAGAAACCACGCAATCGCGACCTGCGCGCCGAACGAGACCAGCTTACTCCCGAGGGTGACACCCACGGTCCAGATTGCTCCCCCGAACGCGGCTGCTCCGACGGAGCGGGCTGGGGGAGCAGCCGCGGGAAAATCGGGCTGTTCCGGAGCGGGCGAGGTCACTGGGAGTCTTTCGCCGTCGCGCGTCGATCGCGGTGTCCGTGTCTGCTGCAACGCCGAGCACTCGAGCGTAACAATTCGCGAGTACTATCGCGGAACGGCCGCGGACGTGCAAGGCGCGGGCGGAGGGCCGGACTGCTCGCGCTGAGTTCCTTCGTGGTAAGGTCGGGCCGTTCCGAGCTCGCCCGTCCGCGGAGGGCTCGTGCCTCGAGGAGTTCATCGTGCAGCAGCGTGATCGCGTCACCGCGGCAGAAGGCCTAAACGGCCGTGAGCGTCGGCAGAACGATGCTCCGCGTCTTGCCCCGGCATTCAGCGTACCCGGCTACGTGCCCACGTTGATCGAGCCCAAACTACCGCGTGCGCTTTCGTGGTGGCCGGTTTCGAGGGCTCTCCACGCGTATTTGTATCGCGGGAGACTCGAAGATTACGAGGTCTTCCGGCAGGTCGTGGAGTCCTTCGTGGAGCCGGCGGCGACGGTGCTCGACCTTGGCGCCGGGCGAGGTGCGAACGCGGCCGTGAACCTGCGGGGCCGTGTCGCACGCGTGATCGCCGTCGACGTGGACGAGGAGGTTCGCTCCAACTCGAACGTCGACCAGGCATACGTGTTCGATGGTGAACGCATGCCCTTCCTGGACGACGCCTCGGTCGACCTCGTCTACGCGCGCTACGTGGCGGAACATTTGAACGATCCGCGGGTGCTGTTGGCCGAGGTCCGACGGGTGCTCAAGCCTGGAGGTTCGCTGATCTTGCTCACTCCGAACGCTCAGCACTACGTTCCGCAGCTCGCGCGTTTGCTCGGCCGTTCTTCCCAGAAGCTCGTGACGAAGCTGCGTGGCCTGGAGGTTCAGGACAGCTTCCAAATCGCCTACAAGCTGAATACGCCGGGCGATATCGTCCGGCATGGGCGCTCGGCCGGCTTTTCCCGTATCGAGGTGTGCCTGTTCGAGAATCAGCCGAGCTATTTGTCGTTCCACCCGATGCTGTTTGCGGCCGGCGCGTTGTACGAGCGTGTCGTCAACTCCGTCGACGCGCTCAAGAACTGCCGTGGCTCGATCCTCGCGCAGCTCGTGGCTTAGCTCAGGCTCGGCTGGCGGGGAGCGTGGTCCGAGACCAGTCAGCTGCCGCCCAGCGGTCGCCCAGGATCGGCGTGGCCGCGAGGCCGAACGCCGCGACCAACGACAGGTCGATGCCCTCGAGTAAGATGTTCGACTTCAAGCTCAGCACCAGAGAGGCGCTGAGCAAGAAAAGGGAGCCGTAACAGTACGGCGTCTGCTGAGAGTTCCGGAGCAGGCGTGTGGCCACGACCCAGAAGAACGAGAAGTAGAGCCCGATGCCGAGTAGCCCATTTCGCAGCAGGTACGCGATCCAGCCGATGTGAACGTGATGCATCATGCCCGGGATCAGGCAGGGAACACCAGAATCCTCCCGCATCGGCGTCACGGCGCCGAAGCCCGCGCCCAGCAACACGTACTCTGGGTACTCGCTCAAATGCGCGGTGACGTTGCGTAGCTCGCGCATACGCCCCTCGTAGCTGTCGTCTTCCGCACCGCCGACCGCGATGTCCATCAAGTTCTGAGCCAGGTCGAAGTGCCGAGAGCTGAGCTCGTCCCGCGCCACCCGCACCACGGCGAAATCGCTGAACCACAGGGCGCTCGCGACCGCGAACGTGGAGAGCATCACGACCGGCAGCGCGCCGTTGGCGATCCGCCGGAAAAAGCCCGGGCGCATCAGACCGACGGCGCAAGTGAGCGCTAGCCCGCCTCCCAGCGCGACCAGGTTTCCTCGCTTGCCGGAGAACACCACCGCCGCCAGGCAAAGGCCCAGGATCAGGGCCCGAGATGCGCGGCTGTTGGTCGCGGCGAGCAGCGCCCAGCCGATGCCGAACAAATGGAGGTCGGTAGAGATCCGGTGGCCGGGAAAGGCCGCGCCGACCACGATCGTGTAAACGGCGTCGAACACCGACACGCCGAGCACGAACAGCAATGCCCGCCGGCATTCCGCCTGGCGCTGCTCTTGGGGAAGAGACAGCAGCGCCATCGCCGCTACGAGGAAGGCTATCCACGGCACGGCGAACCGAAAGCCGTCGGCGGCGACATAGCGCAGCAGATTCCCCGACACGACCCCGATCGTCACTCCCGAGATGGCCGCGACGAGGACCGCGCCGCTGAGCCAGGACAGCGTCAAATCTCGAGCGCGGCGGGGGGCGATCATCAGAGCCAGGAATACGCCGGGTGCGACCGCAAGCACGCGCCACTCGACGTCCTGGCTCTCACCCGACGAGACGAGCGTGAGGATCTTGGAATACGACGCGAGCTGCTGGATCATCAGGGTGCCGAGCAGCAACCAAATCACGATTCGAACGCGGGTGAGGGTGGCCATGTCAGCTCCGGCTCTCTAGTCCAGCAGCTGGTTGCTCGCGCACGCGGCGGGTCTTCACGAACTTGCACGGGTTCCCGGCCACGACGCTCCAGGGCTCGACGTCTTTGGTAGCCACCGCGCGCGCACCGACCACCGCGCCTTCGCCGACGGTCACGCCGGGTCCGAGGTAAGCCTCGGTGCAAATCCAGGCCATGTCACCGATGGAGATCGGAACTTTCCGGAGCTCGCGCGTCGGGCTCTCGTAATCGTGGGTGCCTGCGCACAGGTGAGCCCGTTGCGAGACCGTCGCCTGGCGACCGATCGTGATCCGCCCCAGGTTGTAAACCCAGACGCCGTCGCCGAGCGCGCTATAGTCACCGATCTCGAGGTTCCACGGGATCGCGATGCGGACGCTCGGGCAGATGTTCACGTTGCGGCCGACCCGCGCACCGAAGCAGCGCAACAGGAACGCGCGCCAGCCCCAGAAAAATGGGCGAGGCGTGAGCCGAAAAAAAGGCCACGCCAGTGCCCACAGCGCCCGACCCACGAGTTCTCGCCGGGTCCAGTTCCGGGCCCTTCGGGCCGCGGCGACGTTCAGCGACGGTCGTGACGCCAACCTCTGAACCTCAACTGGCGGTGAGCACACGCGGGCTCTCTTGTCCCTGGAACAAGAAACAGTCGCCCTTGAAGAAGAACGACGTGCAGTGCGGCAAGATCACGCCGGGCGCGTGCCCGTAGAAGTCGACCCGCGAGTAGCCGAGGTTCCTGAGGCGGGTCGTGATCGGATAGTCCCCGCTGCTGCCGGCGTACGTGTCGGAGTTGTCGACCACGAGGCAGCCATCCGCTGCAAGCACGCTCTCTCCGAGCTCCGCGGCGCGATAGCGGTTCAGCCCGTCCACGATCACGACATCGAACGAGCGGGAAGCGATCTTCGAGAAGTCGAAAACACGGAGCTCGCGGTCCGCGTGGTGGAGCTCGACGTTTTTTGGCGCCGCTGCCTTGACCCGCTGATACCACTCCAGGTTCGCATCCAGGCTGACCACGGAACGGGCGCGCTGCGACCACCAGATCGTGGATTGGCCGGCGCCGAACTCGAGCACGTTTCGCCCCGAGAAGTCCTTGGACTTGAGCAGCTCGATCGCGGGATAGGTGTACCAAGGCACGGCGTTGCCGCGGCCGTCGAGGGCCTTGCGACTGAGCGAGCTCACGAAGTGGCCGTTCGACCAGCTGAAGAAGATAGGAGTCAGGAGCGCGGTCGAGGTGGCGCGCACCAACTCGGCGGCCGGCGCCGGCAAGACCTTGCGCACCACGCGCTGCACCTTTCCGAAAATCATTGCGTCCTTTTTGCCACTTTTTGCCGAGCAGTGTCGCATCTCATAGGGAAGCGGGGCAAGGCGAGCCGCGCCGAGCTTCGTACCAAGCCATCAGCCGATACGCACGTCCGGGGGAACCTGGCCGCCTTCGAGGAGCCAGCGATAGACCGCGAGCATGCGCTCGGCGATCGCTGGCCACCCGAAACGACTGCGCGCGAGCTCGCGCGCTGCCGCCCCGATCGCGGCGAGGCGCTCCGGCGGCATCTCGAACAGGCGTTTCAACTCGGCTTCGATACTGTCGCTATCGGGTGCGATTTCGACGGCTGCCCCCGCCTCGAACCCCTCGGGGAGGTTGCAGGCTCGCGTGATTAGGGTCGGGACGCCGTGCGACCAGGCTTCGAGCACGGCCATCGGTACCCCTTCACTGAAGGAGGGCAGGATGAAGGCATCGGCGGCGGTGAAGCAGGCGTGTTTTTCCGCGCCAAACACGGGTCCGAGCCACGACACGCTCGGCTCGCGAGCAGCCGCGAGCGAGCGGATCCCGTGCGAGCCGTCCTCCCAGCCTACCACCGCGAGCTGCCAATCCCGTGCACGCGCGTGATGTCGCTGCAGCCGTTGCCACGCCTCGAGCAGCTCGATGACTCCCTTCTTGGGGTGCACGCGGCCCAGGAACAACAGAACGCGCTTTCGAGTTTGGCCCGTCGTCGCCCAGGGCGCGGGAATTCCCGGCGAATCCCCCGGCATATCGACCGCGTTCGGCACGACGCAAACGGGATTTCGCAGCCCCCGCCGCCGGATGGCTGCATACTCGGCTTCAGACAGGGCGTGCAAGCAGGCGGCGCTCGAGAGATGCCGGCGCTCGTAGAGCAGGCGGGCGATCTGTTTTTTCCAACGCGAGTTCTTGATTGCCCAGTCGTCGAGCATGCCCCGAGGAGAGATGACGTACGGTTTGCCGGTGGCGCCGTGCCATTTTCGCGTTGCCACCGACGGGTAGCTCCAGAGGCCGTGGCGATGCACGATGTCGGGAGCTGCGCGAGAGAGGGCCACATCCAGCGCCGGAGCGAACTTGAACGTGGGGAAGGCGAGCACGGGACACGCGACGAGATCGAGGGGGGCCCAGGCTTCGATGTCCTCCCGTTCGGCGCCGCGACTGAGGCCGAGCACCGTGACGTCCACGCCTTCGGCTCGCGAAAGGGTCTGCGAGAGGCGTCTCACTGATTCGAACGGGCCCCCGCCGAAGCGGGAGATGTTGGCGGTAATGACGACGAGGTGCACGCGCGGCTCACTCGGCGGGAGAGCGCTTGCGGCAGACGGCGATCAAACCGCGGCAGACTCCGGGCGGGCCGGAGGCGCCAAAGCGCTCGTAAAACTCGGAGACGAGCTGGAAGTAGCGGCGTAGCTTGGGGAACACCACGCTCGGTGGGTAGAGCAGCGCGCCCACTTGACGCAGTAGCAGGTAGAGCTGCCGCTCCCAGCCCGTGCGTGCGTAGCCCGTCAGAGACTCCACCTCGAATCGCGGTTCGAGCACCGCTCGCAAGGAGGCTTCGTCGAAATGCTGCTCGTGCTTGGGAGAAAGCGCCAGGTTCTTGGAAGGCACCGTGACCACGAGGCGTCCGTTCGCGCTCAGGTGGCGCGCAATCCGCTCCGTCACCGCGGGTAGCAGCGCCGGCGGGATGTGCTCTATCACTTCGATCAGGGCGATCGCATCGAAATCACGCCCGAGCTCGAGGGTATGCAGCGGCTGGCAGTGGAACTGCACGCCGGGGTTGAATGCGCGCGCGAACGCCAGCGCCCGCTCCGAGTAGTCCACTCCGGTTACCTCCGCGCGTTCGGAGCGGAGCTCGAAGCAGAACCTGCCGTCCCCGCAGCCTGCGTCGAGGATGGACTGACCGTGAAACGGTGCGAGCTCGCGCTTCACCCGGCTGAGTAGGCTCAAATACTCGATCGCGATCACCCACCGGTGGTGATCCGAGCCGACGTCGAGATAATGATAAGGAAAACCGTACTGGAGTTCCTGGGTCTGTTGGTGCGGATTCAGCGCCGTATCCATGTCAATCCCGGAAATTCAGTGACTGCGTGAGCGCAATCGGCCCTCGGCGGAGCGAAGCACGTCCCGCACCATGCCGACCAGGGGCGGCTCCGCGGCGGAAGGCGTTGGCGCGTGCTGATGACGAAGAGCGAGCGGGATGGCTGCGCGGAGCTCGGCGGCGTTGGAGACCACGATCACTCTGCCTTCGTCCTCTAGCGCGGCGCTGAGCTGCAGCTGGTGATCGTCGATGTGCTCTTGGTACCTGCGGAGCCGAGCCATGACGATCGGTAGCTTTCCAGCGCGAATCGCCTCGAGCAAGCAACCGGCGCCCGCGTGGGCGATGAAGATGCTCGAAGAGACCAGCAGGTCTCCGAATTCTTCGCGGCCCACGTAGTCCCGCGCCATGCAGCCGTCCGCCGAAAACGGGGTGCTGCCGTGCTGGACGGTGATCGGTGCGGGCAAGTCGGCGCGAACCTCGACGACCGCGTCGAGCAAGCGACGAAACGCCTGGGTCGGGTTGCCGACGGTGACGAACGTGCTCACAGCAGCGGCCCGCCGAGCTTCCCGCGAGGAAAGAACTTCGCCAGCGGCTTCCACTGAAAAAAGAAGTCGTCTGCGAGGTAATACATGATCCGTGCAGTCAGAGACGGACTCACGATCCGACTCAGGCTCTCGACGTACACGATCTCGCAACCCCACAGCACGCGGCCCACCAGCGCGATGGGGACGGCGAGGCCGGCGCCGGTGCTCAGGATGACGTGCGGGCGTTCACGACGCAGAATTCGAAAGGCCTCGTAAAAATTCAAGAGGAGCTTCCAGTCGCGCTCGGCGTGGCTCACGAAGTAAGTCCTACCGGCCATGTCCGGCGGCAGCGCGATCTCCGGCGTCACCACGAAAAAATGTGGATATTCGCGGTAGGCTGGCGCGAGCGAGCGAGCCTGCGTCAGATGACCGCCACAGGACGCGACCACGCAGATCTTCAGAGGGGTGGCTTCTGCCACGTTGGAGTCGGCGACGGGCAACGGAGTACTCGGGGAGGCTCGGGCACCGCAGTTTCGCATCGGAGCCTAGAGGTGCGACGCGCAAAGTCAATCACTCTGATCCCGCGCTCGAGGGTAGGCGGCTTCGCTGCGCGACGTCCCGCAGGAAGGAATGCCAGCGCCGCGCGGCCACGGGGCGATCGAAGCAACGAGTGAACTCGAGCCGGGCTCGGGCTCCGAGCTCTCGCACGCGCACCCGATCGTTCGCCGCAGCGGCGACCGCTTCGACGACCGCGGTCACGTCTCCCGGCCGAGCGACCCAACCGACACCGTGCTCGCGGATCACTCGGGCCGGCTCCGCGGCGTCCGGACCCAGGAACAGGGTGGGCCTTCCCGCAGCCAGGATCCCGTAAAGCTTCGAGGGTTCAACGAGGCCGTCGAGCCCCTCTCTTAGCGAGACGAGGTGGATGTCCGCTGCGGTCAGACTGTCGCCGAGCGCCGAGTAGGGCTGGTACGGCGCGAAGCGGATCGAGGTCGAGCCGACCGCCAAGCGCTCGGCTTCGGGCCGTCGCGCTCCGGAGCCGACGAAAGCAAAGGTGACCGGTGCCCTGCGGCGCTCGAGCTCACGAGCCGCTTCGACGAGCGTGGACAGGTCGTGGGATAGGCCGAAGTTGCCGCTATACATGACGAGCAAGTGATCCGGCGGCACGCGCAAGCTCTCGCGCATGGCGCTCGACTCCGGAGGCTTGGGCTGGATCACCTTTCCATCGGCCCAATTCCAGAGCGTCGTGATCTTCGAGCCGGGCGCGCCCTGGTCGCGCAAGCGGGCTCCCATGCGCTCGGACAGCACGGCGATTGCGGCTGCGTTTTGGTGGGAGTAACGCGCAGCACGACGCAGCGTCGTGCTCGTGACACCGCTTCCGGGCACGAAGCCGAGTGCGATCGCCGTATCGGGGTAGACGTCCTGTACCCAGGAAACGACGGGGGTTTTCCGAAGCCGTCCGACTGAGACACTGACGGGGCCAAGCATCGGCGGGGTGGTGAGGGAGACGATCAGGTCGACCTCTGCGCTGCGAGCGAGCGCCGCCCCCGCGAGGCCCAGGAACGTCACATAGTCGAGCGCTCTGCCGGCGAGGTGACGTTTCCCGAGGCTGGTTGCGGGGACGCGCTCCACGCGAACGCCCTCGATCACTTCCTCCGGCGGAAGCCATGCGCCGCCCTCGTAGCCGCCCCTGCTCGCGAGCACGCGCACGTGTTCGCCTTCACGGGCCAAGTCCTCGGCCAGATCCGCCAGCAACCTCGCGGTTGCCGAGTGATCGGGCAGGTAATACTGATTGACGAACAATACCTTCATGAAGTGACGCTCAGCCTACTCTGGCAAGGTCCGCGCCGTCTCACCGTCGCGGCCGGGCCTGCAGGGCCGGATCGGCCACCGCAGAACGCCCTGCGGGGAGGTGTGCACGTTTCTCGGCGTGCCGAGCACCCGCAGCATGCCGGCCGCCACGAAGTATTGGAGCTCCTCGAGCTCGGCAGAAATGACGGCGTGTCCGAGCGGGGTACCCTCGACGTTCACCACGCCGAATGGCGCCGCCCGGCCGGGCATCGGCGCTTGGAGCGCGACAGACAGCGCAGTGCTGGAGAGCATCAGCGCACAGGGATCCGTCGCAGGGCTCGCACCCGTGCTGTCGAAGACCAAGAACGGGACCGATAGGAGCTCCGGCACGAAGCCGTTCGAGTGCATGACCCCCCCGTACTCCCCGAACAGCTCGCCGTGGTCGGAGGTCAGGATGATCTTGTACGGGCGCTTTCGTCGCTCCGCGACGCTGGTAACGAAATCGAGGTGGCGCCGGACACCCGCCAGAGAACCCAAGTAGGCGTCTCGCATGCGGTCGATCAACGCTTGTTCACAGCGGCGGTCGTAACACTCACTTATGAAGGTCCGCACCGCGGACCAGTGCGGGTCGTCCGCGGGCTTTGCGGCGCCGCCGTACGGCGCGTGAAGGTCCAGCACGTGCAGGTACGCGAAGACGGGCGCGGTGCTGGCGAGTGTCTCGGCCTCGAGGCGCGCGAGCAGCTCCGATGTCGGCACTACCTTGCTCAGCACGTTGGCGGCGTCGTGCATCAACAGGCGTCTCAGCACGGAAGGGGCGGCATAACCGTCCACGAAGGCGCTCGAGCCTCCCGAGAAGTAGTTGGTAAAGCACTCGGCCCCGTCGAGTCGCTTGCGCTTGCGACCAAGGTACATGAACGTGGTGTAACCTCGGCGCGCCAGCAAACCTGGCAGGGAGCCCTCGCATCCGTCGTTCGTCCGCAGGTTCCGGCCCAGCACTTGGTACGTAGAGATTCCGTCCGCGACCACGTTCTCGTAGTGGGTGCTCGTCCGGCAAAGCCGACCGAGCGTATCGGAGGACTCTTCGGAGCAAAGCCGATCGAGGACGTCTTTGCGCAATGCATCGATCGAGACGACGTAGACATCTGGCGCGGCGTTGTCTTTCCGGTGCTCACTGGTCTTGACCGGGTGGCTCCAGGCGAGGATCACGCAGACGAGCGTCAGTGTCAGCGCCGACATCCCGTACCAACGCACTCTTCGACGGCGCAGAGCGAGGGGGAGCGCGACTAGAGCTGCCGTGCCGACCAAACCCAACATCACGGCGCAGCCGAGAAGCTCGGTGGTGGACAACACGTTCGGATGAAGTCCCCACGCCCGCTTCAAAAGCCGCACGAAGTTCGAATAGACGAGCAGCGCGACCCAGAATACCAAGTCGGAGCGCAGCCGGCGGCTCAGCCAATAAACCGCCCCCCACAGGCCGAGCGAGACGAAGAGAAACACCGCCATCCAAGGCGCGCGCCAGAGCAGTGTCGTCTCCTGCGCGAGAACTTTTATCGAGACGAGCAAGTACAACAGCGCGGAGCTCGTCAGGCTGCGTCGCCGGGAATCGACGAACAGCGCCACGGCGAGCAGCGAAGACGCGAGCCAGATCGACGCATACCAGGCGGCCACCGCGAAGAGGCCCGGGCCGAGCAACGACAGGAACTCGGGCGTCGTGATGACGAGGTGAAGCGTCTCGAACACGAACAGGAGCAAGACGCCGACAGCGCTCGCCTGAAAATGGGTGACGGCCCCAGCCAGCCGCCGCGCAAAAAATCCCATCGACCTCTGTCTGCCCCTCTGCGCCTATCGTGCCGCGCTGCCGCGTCGTTCAGGGAGCAGCGGCCTTGGAAGCCTCGGCAAGCTCCCGATCGCTGCCGTAACCCTCCCGGCGGTAATAGTAGTAGTGGTAATAGCCCGAATAGCGGCTCTCCAGGTCGACCGCATTCAGGACCGCGCCAACGCTGTGGCCGCCGACGTCCCGCAGTGAGCGCACGGCGCGCCGAGCAAACTCCCGCGTCGTCACACCGGCCCTCACGACGAGGATCGTGCCGTCGACGCGCGTGGACAGCACCGTGGCATCAGTGACCGGTACGATCGGAGGGCTATCGATGATTACCCGATCGAACTCGTCCTTGATGCGATCGAGCGTTCTCTGGAAAGCATCGCTTTGCAGGAGCTCGGCCGGGTTCGGTGGGAGGGGGCCGCTCGGTAGGATCCAGAGATTCGGGATCTCGGTGCTGCGCGCGGGCAGCGCCGTGCCGTCTCGGCTTTCGACGACCGCCGACGTCACCCCTTCGTCGATGCTGGCGCCGAAGACCCGATGAATGCGCGGCCGCCGCAAATCGCAGTCGACGAGCAAGACGCGCTGACCCGCTTGCGCCATCGTAGTCGCCAGCGCGCACGCGACCGTGGTCTTGCCTTCCGACGGGCCCGCGCTCGTGACGAGCAAGGTCCGGAACGGCCTGTCCGGAGACATGAATACGATGTTGGTACGGATCGCGCGCGCGGCCTCGGCCACGCCGCTGCTCGGCCGCATCGCCACTGCGAGCTCGGGGTGCTTGATGGGCTCGCCTGGCCCCTTGCGACGCCCGCGCCGGCGCGACTTGGTGCCGTTGGCTTCCTGTGCGTCGATCTGCGGCAAGAGGCCGAGGAACGATAGGCCCAGCTCCTGCTCGACGTCGTCGGGCACCTTGATCGAGCGGTCGAGTCGCTCGCGCCCGATCGCGGCTATCAACCCGAACAGCAGACCTCCCGCCAAGCCGGCGGCCAGGTTCAGGGGCACGTTGGGCGAGACCGGCTCTTCCGGCAACAGCGGCCGATCCACCACCCGGATGTTGTTGACCTTGAGCATGCGCGTGAGGTCGGTCTCCTTCGAGCGCTCGATCACCAGGGAGAACAGCTTTTCGTTGTTCTCCTTGTTGCGACGGAGACGGTTGAACTCGATCTCCAGCAGGTTCAGGTCCAGCGCGCGCTTCTCGGCAGCGTGATAGAGCTTGCTCAGGCCGGTCAGCTCCCGTTCGATCGAGCTCAGCTCGCGTTCGTGCGCCGACAGGATGTTTTTGACCTCGGCGAGCAATGCCTCGCGGGAGGTGGCCGAGACGGCAGCAGCAGCCTTCACCTCGGGGTGGTTGTCGGATTTGCCCTGACCGAGCAGGGCCAGCTCGAGGCGGCGCGCGACCACGAACTCTTCGCGAAATTTCTGGAGCACCGGGCTGTCGATGAGCTCGAGGGCCGGCAGGTTTTCCGGGTCATCGGCCGTGATTTCTTTGAGGGCCCGGACCCGCGCGGATACCTTCTCGCGTCGCGTCTTGACCTCGGTCAAGGCCTGGCTCAGCTGCTGCAGCTCGCCGCGCAGCATGTTCGACTGGTCGTCCAGGCTGATCGACAGGATGTTCTTGTCCTTGCGATAGTCGTGCAGCGCGCGCTCGCTCTTCTCGAGCACGTCCCGTAGCGCGGTCGTTTGCTCGCGTAGCCAGTCGGCGGCCGCAGTCGTGGAGGCCGAGACGTCGTCGAGGTTTTGTTGAACGTAGCTGTCCAGCAAGACCGAGAGCACACGCTGCGCCCGTTGCGGGTTCGGGTCTCGGTAGCTCACGCTCATCAAGCGGCTGTCACGGATGGCGTCGACGCTGAGGCGCTCGAGCAATAGCTGCGCTGCCGCCACCGTGACGTTCTGCGCGTGCTGCCGAACCTCGGGATCGAGGAACGTGGGATCCTTGTCCAGTCCGAGCTGGCGCACGACATCGCTGACGGTGCGCATCGACTGAATCGTCCACTGCTGCGTTTTGTAGTATTCCTTGTTACTCAGGTACGAGCTCGAGTCCGAAGTCACGACGGCTTGGACTTGCTCGCCCAACGGGCGCGCGACGGCGGGGTCGAACAGCACGGTGGCCCTAGCCTCGTAGATCGGCGTCGTGCCGAGCGTGACGAAGACGGTCAGGCCCATCACGAGCGCAAACACCGCGCCCGACAACAACCAGTGCTTCCGCAGGCAATTGATGACGCCGAGCAACGACGTCGTGAACCCTTCGCCCTCGGGACCGGCCGGGGGGCGCTGCGGGAGGAGCGAGCCGGGCGGCACCGTGCCGGGTGGAGGTACCGAGAAAGAGGGCTGGACGATGCGGTCGTTCGACATGGAACCTAAGCGGTTGCGCGGCGAAATCCTCTGCCGCCCCGGGGAGGCCGGACTTTGCCACGCTCCCGGCTCCCGGCCAAGGCTCGGAGGGAGGCGGCAAACAGCCCTGCATACTCAGCTGGCATCGGGAGTCGGCGGTGGCGCGGTGACGGGGACGGCCGCGACGGCAAGCTCGCGATTCGAGCTTGGGCTGCGCGACGAGAGAGACCAGAGATCGTCGCTCGAGCGCCCCAGAAAGTCGGCGATCACGTGAAGCAGGATATCGGCCTGCGGGGTGGGCGGGACGCTCTCGCCGTCCCAGAAGAAGAACACGCGAATGCGGCTACCCTCGCCGGTCGCGTCCACCTCGAAGCTGCGGGAGACCACGACGCGCGATGTGATGCTCGGCGTCGAAGACCACTCGGAAATCAGCGCGCCGTCCTTGCGGATCTCCAGGCGCTGCAGACCGGCCTGGCGCAGAACGCGATCCAACTGCTGGCGCAGCTCTGCGGCGTCCCCCAGCGTCGCCAGCGGCATGAGCTCCGTGATGGCTCCGCGCAGGCGCTGCGTGAGCGAATCGTATGGGCGTAACGAGCCGGGAGCTTTCGGGAGCCGGAGCGCGTCGAAGTAGCGACCGAACCGCACCATGCCGAGAACCAACACCGTCGCGAACAACATGGCGACGCCGACGCTCCAGTCACGGCCGAGCGCCAGAGCGATGGCAGCGGCCATGAACGCGATCGAGGCGCCGTAGAGCGTGAGCACCGTGCGCTTGTGGGTGAGGCCGAGATCGAGCAGGCGGTGGTGGATGTGTTCGCGGTCCGGCGCGAAAATCGAGCGTCGTTGGAGGAAGCGGCGCGCCATCGAGAACATCGTGTCGAACACCGGCACGCCGAGCGCGACCAACGGCACGAGCAGAGAAACGGCAGTCGAAGCCTTCGCCATGGAACCGGCGAGCGCCGTGGTGGCGAGCACGTAGCCGAGAAAATAGCTCCCGGAATCCCCCATGAAAATCCGCGCCGGAGCGAAATTGTAGAGGAGAAATCCCGTTACCGAGCCCATCACGCTCGCCATGACCAGGCCCACGAGAACCGAGCCCGAAACCCAGGCCACGATCAAGTTCGTCGCGCTCGCAAAGAACACGATTCCGGCTGCCAGGCCGTCCAAGCCGTCGATCAGGTTCACCGCGTTGGTGATGCCGACGATCCACAACACCGTTACCGGCAACGCGAACACACCCATGTACAACACGCCGATGTAAGGCAGGTACACGGCCTCGATGCGGAGCCCGAGCATGTAAGCGAGCGTGGCGCCGACGACCTGCGCGATGAGCTTCGTTCCCGCGCGGAGACCGCGCACGTCGTCGACGGCGCCGACAAGGCACATGGACAGGCCGCCGCACAATACGGCCAGGGGCTGATTCCAGTGCTCGTTCACCGTGCGCGCCACCGCCGAATCGACCCAGAAGATGGCTGCCAGCGGCGAGCAGCAGGCGATCGCGATGGCTACGCCGCCGAGCCGAGGGATTGCGCTCTGGTGCACGTGGCGTCCGCCCGGCCCGGTGATCGCTCCCAACCGTCGCGCGAGGATGGCGACCAGAGGCGTGAGCAGAGCCACGAGGATCGCGGCGAGAAAAAAGGCGGCGACGTAACTGCGCAAGCTCGGCCTCGGGCGTGGATCTGGTTGTCGAGCTGAGGGACCGCAGCCGGCAGGGCCGGAGGCGAGACCACCCACCCGACGATTTGCGAAAGCTCAATAGCATCGGGATTTTTGCTGTGCCAGAGCACGCGGCGAAACGGGCCGCGGCCTTTGGGCCGCGTGGAAACCGTGTGGCGGGCTGCCTCGGACAGGAATTCGGGTGTGAGTGAAGTGTTTGGTACCCGTACTCGCATTCCGTGCTGGAAACCCATGATGGCGAGCCCGCGGGCGCGGGTCGGGTTCGATGGGGCCGAGTGGCGAACGAATCGCCAACGCGGAGGCGCCGACCGTCTTCGGTTCGGGGCTCGCGCCGTGAATGGCATCCGGGCTCCGACGAGCTCCTGTCATGACGGCGAACGCCCGTCACGCTCGCTAGGCGTCGCTCGCCGCGTACTAGGCGGTCAGCTTGCCGGGCCCAACCCCACGTGTAGGATGCGCGCCTCAGGGATCGCGCATGAAACGAGCTTTGATCACGGGCATCACCGGCCAAGATGGTTCGTACTTGGCCGAGCTGTTGCTCGACAAGGGTTACGAGGTCTTCGGGCTGATCCGTCGTTCTTCGAGCTTCAACACGGATCGCATCGATCATCTCTACAGGGATCCGCACGAAGCTGACGTACGTTTGCGCTTGGTGTACGGCGACCTGAACGACGCAAGTTCCTTGAACACCATCCTGCGCACCGTCAAACCGGACGAAATCTACAACCTCGGCGCCCAGAGCCACGTGCGCGTGAGCTTCGACATCCCCGAGTACACTGCCGAAGTATCTGGCCTTGGCACCGTGCGCTTACTCGAAGCCATCCGCGAGACCGAGCTCAAGTGCAAGTTCTACCAAGCGTCGTCGTCGGAGCTGTTCGGGAAGGTTGCCGAGATCCCACAGCGCGAAACCACCCCCTTTCACCCGCGCAGTCCGTACGCCTGCGCCAAGGCGTACGCCTATCACATCACCGTCAACTATCGCGAGAGCTACGGGCTTTTCGCGTGCAACGGCATCCTGTTCAATCACGAGTCCCCGCGTCGCGGAGAAACCTTCGTCACCCGCAAGGTGACGCGCGCCGTGGCTCACATCAAACACGGGCTACAGGATCGCCTGTTCATGGGCAACCTCGATGCGAAGCGCGACTGGGGCTTCGCCGGCGACTATGTCGAGGGGATGTGGCTGATGCTGCAGCAGCCCGAGCCGGACGACTACGTGCTGGCGACGGGCGACGCACGCTCGGTCCGGGAATTACTCGAGTGCGCGTTCGGCCTGGCGGAGCTCGACTGGAAGCGTTACGTGCAAATCGACCCGCGCTACTTCCGGCCAGCGGAGGTCGACATCTTGCTTGGCGACGCCGCGAAGGCCAAGACCAAGCTCGGATGGACGCCAAAAGTCAGCTTCGAGCAGCTCGTGGCCATGATGGTCAACTCCGACATGGAGTTGGTGCGCAAGAAGATCTTCGGGACGGGCGCGGAGCGCTCCAGCGGGTTCGGGCATCAATCCAGGTAAGCTGGCTGCGTGACCGCGGCCACCGGCCGGTCACGACTCGGTCTTGATGTCCCCGCGGTTCTGCCGGTACCAAGCGATTGTTCTGTCCAGGCCTTCGTCGAAACCGACCTCCGCGACGAACCCGAAGCGCTCTCGAGCGCGGCTCACGTCGAGCCGGCGGCGTGGTTGCCCGTTGGGCCGTGACGAATCCCAGAATACGTCGCCGCGATATCCGACTTTGGTCGCGATCAACCCTGCCAGCTCGCGCATGGATATTTCGAAGCCCGCGCCAAGGTTGACGGGGTCGGGGTCGTCGTAGCGCTCCGCCGCGTCTACCAGGCCGCGGGCTGCGTCCTCGACGTACAAGAACTCCCGGGTCGGGCTGCCGTCGCCCCACAAGACCACGCGTTCGTCGCCGCTCGCCTGAGCCGACGCAAACTTACGGATCATTGCGGGGATGACGTGTGAAGTTTCGAGGTCGAAATTGTCGTGGGGCCCGTACAGGTTGACGGGGAACAGCATCACAAAGTTGGAGCCGAACTCAGCCCGGTAGGCCTGGGCCATCACCAAGAGAGCCTTCTTGGCAATGCCGTAGGGCGCGTTGGTCTCTTCGGGATAACCGTTCCACAGATCGTCCTCTTTGAAGGGAACTGGCGCAAACTTGGGATAAGCACAGATTGTGCCCGCCACGACCACCTTTGGCGTACCGGCCCGCCGCGCTTCTTCGAGCACGTTGAGCCCCATTGCCATGTTGTCGCGAAAGAACGAGCCGGGCTTCTTCAGGTTGGCGCCGATGCCCCCGACCTGGGCCGCCAAATGAATCACCACGTCGGGCCGTTCTTGCTCGAAAAGCCGCCGTGTCGCCTCGGCATTGGTGAGGTCCACCTGCTTCGAACGCGGCACGACGACTTGCCCGACGCCGCGGCGCTCGAGCTGCGCAACGACGTGGCGGCCGAGGAACCCGCTGCCGCCGGTAACGAGAACTTTTTTCGATTTCAGTTCGAAGCTCATGGCATCACGGCAGGGAACTCATCCCGCTGGCGTCTGGTCGTTACTGGGCTGGCGGGGGCCGGCTGGGCGTCGCCTCGTCCAGCCCGAGCCGCAGCCGGAAATCGCCGATCGTCCGTTCGAGGCCGCTGCGCAGCGGCACCTTGGGCTCGAAGCCCGTCAAGCGCTTGGCCTTGGTGATGTCGGGCCTGCGCTGCTTCGGGTCGTCCGTGGGCAACGGGCGAAATTCGAGCGGTGCGTCGCTGCCGGTGAGCTCGCGCACCAGGCTCGCTAGCTCGAGCATCGTGAACTCGCCGGGGTTGCCGAGGTTCATCGGGCCGTCGAGGCCTTCCAGGCGGGAGACGCGGATCAGGCCTTCGACGAGGTCGTCCACGTAGCAGAACGAGCGCGACTGCTTGCCGTCTCCGAACACGGTGAGCGGCTGGTTTTGCAGCGCTTGCGAGATGAAGCTCGAGACGACGCGGCCGTCGTTGAAGGCCATGCGCGGGCCGTAGGTGTTGAAGATGCGAACGATGCGCGCGTCCACGCCCCAGGTGCGGCGCGCGTCGGTCATCAGGGTTTCGGCGCCGCGCTTGCCTTCGTCGTAGCAGGCGCGCGGACCTATCGGGTTCACGTTGCCCCAGTAGCTCTCGGGCTGCGGGTGCACGTCGGGGTCGCCGTACACCTCGGAGGTGGAAGCGTGGACGATCGTGCACTGGCGACCGCGCGCCATCTCGAGCAGGCGCTGCGCGCCGAGCACGCTGGTCGTGAAGGTGGCGTACGGGTCGCGCTGGTAGTGCACCGGCGACGCAGGGCAGGCGAGGTTGAAGATCAACTCGGCGTAGACGTGCATCGGCTCGCGCACGTCGCCTGCCTGGAAATGAAAGTGAGGGTTCTTGGAGGCCGAGCGAAGGTTCGTCAGATCGCCGGTCATCAGGCTGTCGAGACCGACGACCTCGAAGTTCTCCGCGAGCAGGCGGTCCACGAGGTGCGAGCCGACGAAGCCGGCGGCGCCGGTGACGAGGCAGGTGCGACGGACTGCGCCGAGGCCCATGGCTAGCCGCGCTCCGGGCGCGCCAAGATCCTGGATTTTTCGCGGAAATTGCGGTTGTGTGCCGGCACCGTGCGGATCCCAATACTCGATATAACTGCTCAAAACAAGGCGCTGGAGGCCGAAATCACGGCCGCAATGGCGCGCGTCGTCGAGTCGGGCCGCTTCATTCTGGGGCCGGAGGTCGAACGCTTCGAGGCTGCGGTGTGCGCGCGGCTCGGCGTTCGACACGCGATCGCGGTCTCGAGCGGCTCGGACGCCCTGGTCTGTGCGCTTCACGCGCTCGACGTGGGGCCCGAGCACGAGGTGATCACGACGCCGTTCTCGTTCTTCGCGACGGTCGAAGCGATCTTGCGGGTCGGCGCGCGGCCGCGCTTCGTCGACGTGTGCGAAGACACGCTCGAGCTCGACCCGGAGCAGGTCGACTCAGCCCTTAGCGAAAGAACGCGGGCGATCCTCGGCGTGGAGCTGTACGGGGAACCGGGGCGCGTCGAGCGCTTGGCGGAAGTGGCGGCACGGCACGGCCTGCCGCTGGTCGAAGACGCGGCGCAAGCGTTCGGCGCGCGCTTTCGCGGGCGGGCGGTGGGCAGCTTCGGTGCGCTCGGCTGTTTCAGTTTTCAGCCCACGAAACCACTCGGCGCGTTCGGGGACGCCGGCATGGTGGTGGCCTCCGACGACGGGCTCGCCGAGCGCTGCCGGCAGATCCGCAGCCACGGAGCGACCGCCAAGCACCGGCACGCGCTGATCGGCGGCAACTACCGGATGGACGCGCTGCAGGCCGCAATCCTGAACGTGAAGCTCCCACAGCTCGAGGAGTACCTCCGACTGCGTGCGCACCATGCGCTGGCTTACGACCAGGAACTGCGCGAGCTCGACGGTCTCACCACGCCGAGGCGCGTGAACGACAGCACGCCGTCGTATTCCGTTTACACCGTGCGCGTTCGCGACGGCCGGCGCAACGAGCTCGCGAAAGCGCTCGACGCTGCTGGGATCGATACGGCCATTCATTATCCAGTCCCTCTGCACAGGCAGCCGGCATTGTTGGATCGAGGGTTGGGTTTACCCGCGGGCTCATTGCCTGTCGTGGAGGGCGCCGCCGAAGAGGTGCTCGCCGTGCCGATTTATCCGGAACTGGCTGTGGCGGACCGGCGGCGGATCACCGGTGTCGTTCGCAGGTTCTTCGGCCACCATTGAGGATTAGGAAGGGATTGCGGACGCGCGAAAACCAGGGTACGCACACCGGCCATAAGGGTACCCGAGGTTCGGGTGCCATTGCAGGGAGGATGGCGATGTTGAGAACGCAAATTGGGGTGTTGGCAGCAATGGTGCTCACCGGGGCCGCTTTCTCTTCGTGGGCGTCAGCCGCGTCGGCTCAGACGAGCTTGACGGAGTTCGTACGCGCCGACGGAAAGACGGAGAACTACTACGCCGCGGACAACCCCTACCTCGAGTACGGGCTCGAAAGCGCGCAGGCTTACTTCAGCGATGTGGCCGCGAATCACCCGGATTGGGCGCGGGGTGCACTCGACGAGTATGTTCCGCTGCAGTTCAAACGATGGAGAAATCGTGCTGCGGTTGCAGTCATGGCGACGCTGAGGGACGAGTTCTTCTCGCACCAAAGTGCGAGTACCGGCCTCGTGCCGTTCTTCCGCGGAGGGAACGATCGCGCGAGCGGTCTGCCGCGAGGGAACACCAGCAATTTGCGATTTCCGTACTTTGCGGCCCAATTTTTGGAGTGGTTTCCCGAGGATGCGTCAACGCGGGACAACGCCCATCGTCTAGCGGATGGGATGATTGCTTACTTTTCGCCGTCGTCCGGGAATGGTCTGCTGAACGTGATCGACGTCGATACCGGAGAGGCTCCAAGGCCTGCGCCGAGCGAGCCTCCGCTCGACGACATACGCGCTTTCGGCTTGGACTATGGAATGCTGATCCGAGGCATGGGCATGCTGGCAAACCTGCTTGGGACCGAGTACCACTGGATGTGGGCGGCTCCGCGGATTGGTTTCGTTTGGGACGAGCGCGGCTACGAACCCTGGGTGTTGGGGGATAGTTATTATACCTCCGGTCCGGACTTCGCAGATCCCCATGCGAGCACCGATACGCACTACCTCATCCGGTGGGCCTACGAAGGTGCCCGAAATGCCAGCGATGACCTCGTCGTTCTCCCGCTAGGCCAAGCGGCGTACATTTGGTATTGGCAGGGCTGGAACGAGGACTGGGAGCAATGCACGCGGTACTTCCACCGCGAGACGGGCGCGCCTTATGGCGATGCGATCTTCGGTGATGGTAAGTGGAACTGTCAGTATTTGTATAGCACGGTGTATCGCATGACCGGGGAGCCCGCGATCATCGACAGGATGATTGCTCATTGGGAAAAGCTGCTTTCGGAGTCCATTGGAGGCACTGGACTATTGGTCGAAGAGATGAGGCAGGGACAGGCCGTGACGGAGAAAGGAGTTTCCGGGAACCAGCCCGTCATGCTCGATGCACTGGTAGATGCGTACGAGGCGACGGGACGCGTCGAGCTACTCAACCTGGCTCAGGGCCTAGCTGACGCGATTCTGAGCTACTCGACCGAAGAGATCCGCGACAATACGTCGCGCCCGTTTCTGCGACTGGCCGAGGCCTCGCTGGGGTCCGTGGGACGGCTCGAAGTTACCTTTCCCGCTGCGGCGGGTCGGGTCGTCGTGCGCCGGACCAGCCCCGACAACTCGGTGATCTTCGATCAGGTCCTTCCTCACGAAGCCGCAGTCATTTACTTACCGCCATCGCGGTACCAGGTCGAGCTTCAGCTGGGGACGGTGGTCCGCTCCGCGACTCTGAACGTGACGGCCGAGGGGGTGATCGTCGAGTACCTTCCCGGTTCGTCGAGCAGCATGCTGCGGGGCTACGTCATCGACGACCAAGACGACGATGGCGTCGCGGATGCAGAAGAAGTTGGGTTCTACGGTAGCCGTGGCTACGTGGATCTGAACAACAACGGCGTTCTGAGCAACGGTGAACCCAACGCGCAGGTCTTGCCGGATGGTTCGTTCACGCTCTTGATCACTCCGGGTACTCGGGTCCTGCGGGCCAAGGCCCCGACGGCGAGCGGCTGGCGCTGGAGCTCGTCAGCTCCCCATCCAGCGAGTGGCACGCCGGGGCACTCTATCCAGGTTCACACGACGGGTCTCGCGATTGAGCTACCCGCCTTCGGGCTGACGACGCGAAAGCGAATCAGCGGAAGAGTCTTTCACGACGTCAACGGGAACGGGTTCCAAGGAGCAAGCGAACCCGACCTCACCGAGTCGATCGTCTACCTGGATCAGAACTCGAACCTGATCAGAGACTTCGGTGAGCCCTCGGCGTCGAGTGGCACCGACGGCGTGTACTCCATCGGCGGCCTCACCGCAGGCGGAACGCTCCGGATCGTCCCGCGCTGGTTGCTTCCCACGACCAAGCTCCCCGCGTCCGGCGCGTACTCGGTGACGCTCTCTGCCCCGGGACAACACACTACGAACGCAAACTTCGGCGTGAAGTGACGGGGAAGCGCTGCTCACCTGGTCGGGAGTCGCTGTGAAGTCGAAGCACGAAGCGGCTTCCGCGCTCAGCGATTGCCCGGCCAGGGGGGCCGCGTCATCAAACGCTTCCGACGTTCTCCACGTACCAATCGAAGAAACGCTGCACGCCGTCATCCACGCCGACCGCGGGGGCGTAGCCGAGCAGGCGGCGCGCCTTGTCGATGTCGGCGAAGGTGTAGGCAACGTCCGCGTCCATCATCGGGGCGGAAACGAGGTTGGCCTTGCGGCCCGCGAGCGCCTCGATGCTCGAAACGAAGTCAGCGAGCAAGATCGGCTCGCCGCGACCGAGATTGACGATCTCGAAGCCGAGCCGGCGATCAGCGGCTCGCACGATGCCCGACACGATGTCCGTGACGAAGGTCCAGTCGCGGTGCATCTGGCCGCCGTTGTAGAGCGGGATCGTCTGCCCGAGTCGGACGCTGTCGAGGACCTTGTAGGCCATCATGTCCGGACGCCCGCGCGGCCCGTAGACCGTGAAGAAGCGCAGCGACGTGAAATCGAGGCCGTGCAGGTGATGATACGAGAAGCCGAGCAGCTCCGCCGAGCGCTTGCTGGCGGGGTAGGGCGCCAGGGGGTGATCGCTCGGATCGGTCTCGATGAAGGGCACGATTTTGGTGGCCCCGTAAGCCGACGAGGTGCCGGCGAACACGAAGTTCGGCTTGCCGCTGACGCGCGCGGCTTCCAGCAGGTTCAAGGTGCCGGTCAGGTTGACGTCGTAGTAGAGCCACGGGTTCTCGACGGACGCCCGCACGCCGGCCATCGCGGCGAGGTGAACGATCGCGTCGAAGCCCTTACCGATGACGCGGCTCACC
>JAICQO010000154.1 GCA_025937835.1 Polyangiaceae bacterium | reverse complement strand
CGGACTTGGCAAGCACTTCGGCGTGCAACATCAGAACTTCGGAGAGCGTCAGGTATCGAATCAAGCCAGCCGTCGGTACAGTTCCGCGTTCTTGGTCAACACACGGGCAGCTGCCTTGCCGAAGTCCTCTGCGGGCTGGGAGACCAGGTCTACAACCGCCGCCGCGGCGAGCTGCTCCGGCGAAATGCCCAACGTCTTGGCGCGCTGCCGCAGTGACTCGATCTGCGCCTCGGTCAGCTCGACGGGTAGAAGCATTGGGGAAGGATACTCGATGCCGGGCGGGACGGCGACCTGAGTTGTCTGGCCACCTAGACGCAGCGTTGCTCGGCCCCGGCCTCTCCTTCAGAGGACAAGAGGCGGCAAGGCGCTCACGCATTGCGCGGGAACGGAATCCGCTTCGGTGAGAGGTTCATCCCGAGTAAGAGCTCACGGCAGCGGTAGCTCCGCTTGCTGAGTCCAACGTAGCCCCGCCATTCACAAAGAGAATCCGAGCGCTCCCGGGTCCGCTCTGCATAACGACTGGCATTCAGCTGCGAGACCCGAGCGTAAGCGAGGGACTCGTCAGCTGCAATGCAGAGTTATGAGGCGCGAGACGACGTTCCCGTCTGCGCGACCGCGGGGCGACACGAGTCCGGCGACGTCGACGCTGCCGACCACCACAATCTCGGTGACAGCACGACCCGCGAGGCGATCGCGTTCCCGGTCCCATCCGGATCCAACCGTCCCGACAGCAAGACCAGCGGCCTCGAGCTCGAGGCCGGCAGGGCCTACCGCACCAGGACTTTGCGCGAGCTTCGTCGTTCGAGCGGCCCCAACCTGACAGCCACCTACCAGCGCGCCTCGGCTCCAGAACACCATCACCACAACGCTCCCCTTCAACACGACGCCGCAGCAAGACCCAGCGAGCATGCGGCCGGCACGACCCACCGCACGCGGAGGCGTAAGCCAACCAGGATCGGCGCTCCAGATCCAAGATCACCTTTCGGCCGGCACCGCCGCCGTCGCTGCAGGAACGAAACCGATCAGGTACCCAAGCCCCAGGCGCTGCCGCCGCGCTACCATCGTCCCCAGCGCGGCGGCTGACAAGCGAAGCGCGGGCGACCACAACATATCGACCCCCGCAGCGCTCCCGCTGACGCAGACCCAGCACCACGCGGAAGCCAAGACTCGCGGCGGCTCGAAGGCCTCCCGCCAGGCTCGCGATCACCGAGACCGGTGGCGACACGGACCCTCAGTCATGACAACCCAGCACCACGACGCGTCCCAGCAGCACGAGACCGCAGCGCTTCAAGTTCACCGAGGCGCGGCAGACGCCCGCGCGCCGACGCGGCAGTCGCCTCCGGAGCGGCCCTCGTCGTTGCTCGCGCCACGCCGTTCGTCGACGACGTGTCAGCCACCAACCACCAGATCAACGACCACGTTCCAGCCACCCGCCGATCGGCCAGCGGCGATGACTCTTCAGCTCGCGCGAGCGCCCGCTGCGCGGCCCTCCAAGAATCCCCTGCCCGCATAACTCTTAATTCAGCCGCGTAGCTTGCAGCCTTTCCACGGCGGTGTCCACGGTGGGTCACCGCGGCTAGGCGCTGTCCTTCGCGCGCAGCCCCACAGCGAGCGTTCGCGAACAGAATCCAGCGCTCGGACCGAGAAGGCGCGGCGCGTTTATGCCGATCGGCATAAGTTCCGGAAAGACCGGTGGATGGCTGCGGGAGCGGGTGGCGAGTGGTCGCTGGGCTGCCGGTGGCTGCCGCCGTAAGCACGGCGCAGAAAGGCCGCGAGGAGCGGGCGCGCAAGGCGGCACGAAAGGTGCCCGTCTGCGTTCATGGAGACGCGGAAGGGGCGGTTGATGGACCGGGTTCGGGAGGCGCTGGTGGTGCGGCACTACAGCTCGAGCACGGTGGAAGCGTATTGCGGGTGGGTGAAGCGGTTCATCTTGTTTCATGGGAAGCGGCATCCGGCGGATATGGGGGCGGCGGAGGTGGCGGCGTTCGTGTCGGACTTGGCCACGGCGCGGGGGGTCAGCGCGTCGACTCAGAATCAGGCGCTGGCCGCGGTGCTGTTCTTGTACGGCAGCGTGTTGGGAACGGATCTGGGGCACGTGGACGGGATCGTGCACGCCAAGTCGGCGGTGCGATTGCCGGTGGTGCTGACGCGCGAGGAGGTGGGGCGCGTGATGAGCGGGCTGAGCGGGACGATGCGGGTGATGGCGTCGCTGCTGTACGGGTCGGGGTTGCGGTTGATGGAGTGCGCGGCGTTGCGGGTGAAGGATCTGGACTTCGGGGCGCGGCAGATTTTGGTGCGGCGAGGGAAGGGGCAGGTGGATCGGGCGACGCTGTTGCCGGCGACGGTGGTCGAGCCCCTCACGGAGCAGTTGGAGTGCGCGCGGAGTGTTCACGCTCGCGATCTCGCGGGCGGTGCGGGCGCGGTGGTGCTGCCGGGAGCGCTCGCGGTGAAGTATCCGAACGCGGCGCGGGAATGGGGCTGGCAGTGGGTGTTTCCGGCGACGCGGCGGTACGTGGATCCGGGGACACGAGAGCAGCGCCGACATCACATTCACGAGACGGTGCTGCAGCGCGCGGTGCGCGAGGCCGTGCTTCGGAGCGGGATCGCGAAGTCCGCCGGCTGTCACACGTTCCGGCATTCGTTCGCGACGCACCTGCTGGAAGCGGGATACGATATCCGCACGATTCAAAAGTTACTCGGGCATCGCGACGTGCGGACCACGATGATCTACACGCACGTGGTGCAGCGCGGGCCGTTCGGTGTGATGAGCCCGCTCGACGCGCAGGGGACGGGCGGAACGGAGTGGAAATAGGTCCGCGTCACTGAGTCGCGCGACGCGGCAGGAAGATCTGGAGTAGCGCGGCGAGGATTGCGATGGCGTCGATGGCGAGGACGGCGATTTGCCAGGTCTCGAGGATTGGTGCTGACGGCGGGGTGTAGCCGCCTTCGTCGTAGAGGGCGGTGACGGCCGCTGAGACCGCGCACGGAAGGATGGCCGCGAGCGCGATCCAGCGACGGCCGGTTGCGAGGACGGCGAGGCCGACGCCGGTCGCGGCGGCGCCGTAGATGAGGGCGTAGACGAGGGCGAGGCCCATGTAGCGCCAGCCGGTGGCGGCGAGCGCGGCACCAAGCGCGAGCGTGACGGCGCCGAGGACGGCGGGAATGCAGCCGACACTCCGGAGGATGAATCGGGTGTCGTCGTTCATGGAGCGTTACCTGCCGGACAGGAACTTGAGGCGCTGGAATAGGGGTTCGGGGGCGGCTCTGACGGCGGGCATGATGGCGGCCCAGATCGGGGGAATGAAGGTTTCTTTGGCGCGGCGGTCGATGGCGTGGATGATGGAGCGCGCGACGGCGGGGGGCTTGGCAAAGAGGCGGGTTTTGGGGTGGTCGACGGTCATGGGGGAGTCGACGGGGCCGAGCTTGAGGGTGGTGACCGAGACGCCATACGGATAGAGGCGGGAGCGAATTCCCTGGAGGTAGAGGTTGAGGGCGCCTTTGGCGGTTCCGTAGGTGTAGTTCCTGGGGCGGCCGCGTTCGCCGGCGACGGAAGTGATGACGGCGAGTCGACCGGCGCGCAGGTGCTCGAAGTGGTTGGCGAGCGGAACGAGCAGGGAGACGACGCTGAGGAAGTTGGTGCGGAGGGTGCGCTCGGCGTCTTTGAAGGAGTGTTCGGTCGCGAGTTGGTCGCCGAGATCGCCGTGGGCGATCAGGGCGACGTCGACGGGGCCGAGGCGTTCGATCGCGGAGGCGACGAGCTGTTCGTTGGCGTCGAGGTCGTTGAAGTCGGCTTGCTGCGTGGTGACGGGCGCGGGGGCGCAGCGGGCGGCGACGGCGGCGAGTTTTTCGGGGTTGCGGCCTACCAGGTGGAGGCGCGCGCCGCGCTGGGCGTACAGGAATGCGACTTCAGCGGCGACGGCGGAGGTGGCTCCGAAGATCAAGACGCGGGATTCCATGGCGAGGAACCCTATCGCAGCAGGGCGCGAGTTGCGTACGGAGCGTCCTAGAAGTTGATCTTGCGCATCACGAAGCGCGGGAGCCAGCGGATAATCAGCATCACCAGCGCCCACATGCGCGGGGTGTAGAGGAGCGGCTTTTTCTTGTCGAGGGCGCGAATGACGTCGCGCGCGACTTGGTCGGGCTCGCCGGCGAACGGAGGTGGCTTGAGGCCCGTGGTCATGCCGGTCTTGACGAAGCCGGGCTTGACACAGAGGACGCTCAAACCCGCGGAAGCGAACTTGTGGTCGAGGGCTTCGAGGTAGATGGCGATGCCGCCCTTGCTGGAGCCGTAGATGGCGACGGGCTTGCGGCCGCGGTCGCCAGCGACGGAGGAGAAGACGGCGAGGTGGCCGCCGCCGCGCGCGAGCAGGCGTTTTCTGGCGTGCTCGCAGAAGACGACGGTGTTGGCGTAGTTGACGGTGACGAGTCGGCGGGTGAGCTCGACGTCGGCTTCGAGGGCGTCTTGGGTGGCGAACATGGCCGCGGTGACAATCACGGCGTCGAAGTTGCCGAGGGCCGCGTCGGCGGCGTCGAGCGCGGGCGCGAATTGCTCGGGGTGCTCGAGGTTGCACACGGCGTGGCCGACGGTGACGAGGCGCGCGGCGCGGGCGCGCAGATCGGCCGCGCTGCGCTCGAGGTCGTCGGGGTCGAGGCCCATCACAAAGACGGAGTCCCCCCGCTCGACGAGCTGTCGAGCGATGGAGCGTCCGATGCCTGTGGTGCCGCCGAGTACGACTGCCTTCACGCAGCGTCTCCGAGCAAGCGGCGAGACTGAGCGCTGCGCAGGCGGCGCGTCGGGTCCCAACGATCGCGGAGGGCAATGAACTGGGGCAAGCGGGGTTCCATGGCGGCGTAGTGATCTGCTCGCGTGAAGCGGTCTTTGGTCAAGTAGATGCGACCGCCGGTGGCGATCACGAACTCGTTCAGGCGATCGACGATCTGCTGGATGCCCGGAGAAACAGCCATATCGACCGCGATCGAGGTGCCCTCGAGCGGGAAGGAGAGCACGCCGTTGCCCTGCGGGCCGCAATCCTTGATCACGCACAGGGGTGAGGCGCCGCCCAGGCGTGTGAGCAGATCCATGAACTCGCGCACGGCGGGCGCGCCGGCGGCTCTCGGGATCACACACTGGTACTGCGTGAAGCCGCGCGAGCCGTAGCCGCGGTTCCACTCGAGGATCGCGTCGAGCGGATAGAAGAACGGATCGGGCGCGACGATGCCCTCGATCTTCCGTTTCACGTGGCGCCAGTAGTACGCCATGTTGAACAGGCGCGCGGTGAGCGGGTTCAGCGCCCAGTTCGGCAAGTTCACGGGGAAGGTGATCTCGCGCGGCGGCGCGGGCGGCTTCTTCGGCGCCTCTTCCGGCGTCGCCCAGCGGCCCGCGATCAGGTGGCCGCGGCCGAGGTGTTTGCCGCGGTTCAAGCAGTCGATCCAGCCCATGGTCATCGGCCATTGGGCGGCCGCTTCGGTGAGCCCGGCCATGAACTCTTCGATGCTGTCGACGCGCAAGCTCTCGAAGCGGATCCAGGGGCTCGCGATCCTCTTGAGCGGGACTTCGACCTCGAGCACGTGACCGAGCAGGCCCATGCCTCCGACGGTGCCCCAGAACAAATCCGCGTGTTCTTCGGGCGAGCACTCGAGCAAGCTGTCGTCTGCGAGGCGCATGCGCAGTCGGCGAACGTGGGCACCGAAGCAGCCGTCCACGTGGTGGTTCTTGCCGTGTACGTCGCTCGCGACCATACCGCCCAGGGTGACGAACTTGGTGCCGGGGGTGACCGGAGAAAAGTAACCCCGCGGGATGAACAAGCGGTTCAGCTCGTTGAGGTTGAACCCGGCCTCGGCGCGCAGCACGCCGGTCGCTTCGTCGAAGGCGAGGATGCGGTTGGCGAGGCGCGTGGCCACGACCTTGTCGCCGGGCAACGCGGGCAACGACGAATCGCCGTACGAACGACCGAGCCCGCGCGAGAGCACCGCGCCCCGGGTCAGCGGCTCGAGCTGCTCGCTCAAGAGCTCGCGGCCGGGCTCGGGAACGCGACCCCAGCCGGCGAGCGTGGGCTCGACCGCCTTGCTGGCCACTACGACTCCGGTGTTGGGTTTGACGAGCGGATCGCCATCGGGTGCGAGCGCGGACTCTGTCATGAAGTGCGGCGAAAATTACTCCGCCGGCAGGGCTCGCGCGACGGCGCGCGCCGAATCTCCTCGATATCTCCTAACTCGGAGCGCGGACGCGAGACGGTCGGCCACTTGGCCGCCGCGGATTCAGCCGAAGCGCACCTGGTTGCGGGCGCGGGCCTTGGCGGCTTCCTCCTCGCGATTCTTCGGCGGCGCCTTGGTCTCGAGCGAGTCCACGAGCCGCCGAGTGGCGCGGGTGATGTCGGCCACGGCCTTTTCGAAGATCGCGACGTTCTTGCCCTTGGGCTCGCGCGTACCGCTGACTTTGCGGACGTACTGCAGCGCAGCGGCCGTGACCTCTTCGTCCGTGGCGGGGGGCTCGAAGTTGAACAGCGGACGGATGTTGCGGCACATCCGCGAAAGGTACATCCATCCGCAGTGACCGGCTTGCCCAGAGTGCACGCCCAGCGCGTGTTATCGACGCTCAAGCGCGGGAGCTCGTGGCCCGTGGTCGTGGAGACCGACAGCGGGCGCTTCGTGACGAAATTACGCGGCGCAGCGCAGGGCGTGCCGGCGCTGATCGCGGAGGTGATCGCGGCCGAGCTCGCGACGATCGCCGGGTTGCCGGTGCCGGAGCGCGTGATCGTCGAGCTCGAGTGCCCGATGCCGAGTGAGCTGCGCGTCGATGAGTTTCTCGACCTCCTGTCGCGGAGCCCCGGCGAGAACCTCGGGTTCCGCTGGCTCGAGGGGGCTCGCGAGCTGACGGCCAAGGAGCTCGCAGCGGTGCCGGACGAGTTTGCCGGAGCGGTGCTGTGGTTCGACGGGCTGGTATCGAATTTCGACCGGTCGGCGTCGAACCCGAACTTGTTGTGGTGGAAGGGGCAGCCGTGGCTCATCGACCACGGGGCGACGCTGACCTTTCAGTACGATTGGGCCGGCATCAGCGAGGCCACGCCGCGTGAGCGCTTCGCGCTCGACACGCACGTGTTCGCCGAGCGCCGCGAACTGCTGATTGCAGCCGATTCTGCCCTGAACGCGCGCTTCGACCGGGCGCGGCTCGAGCGCGCCGTGGCCGTGGTGCCCGAGAGCTGGCTCCGCGCAGCATTCCCGAATGAGGATCCGGCGCGGGTGCGGGCGAGCTACCAGGCGTTCCTATGGAAACGCCTGAAGGCGCCGAGGCCGTTCGTGCCGGGCGACGCGTGATGACGAGGGTGCGAACCAAGCTCGCGCTGCTTTCCGCGCTCGCCTTCTCTGTGAGCGGTTGCCTGAAGACGCCCGAGCGGCCCGCCGCGTCGCCGCTCGACGTGACCACGAACCCGCCGGCAAGCTTCGAGTACCAGGGCAAGCCGTTCTGCTACGCGGGCGCGAACAACTACTACCTCGCGTACAAGCCGCGGCCGATGGTCGACGACGTGCTCACGTCCGCGAAGGAGCTCGGCTTCCCCGTGATGCGGATGTGGGCGTTCATCGACGTCGGCTCGCTCGACGGCAGCGTGAAGAGCGTCGATCCGAACTCGGATGCCGACGGCAAGAAGGACGGCGCGTACTTCCAGTACTGGGACTCGAGGCTGAAGCGCCCCGTGGTGAATGACGGCCCGGATGGCTTGCAACGGCTCGATTACGCGCTTGCCAAGGCCGGGTCGCTCGGCCTCAAGCTGATCCTCGTGCTCACCAACAATTGGTCCGACTTCGGTGGAATGGACCAATATTTGAGCTGGTTCGGCCGCGACCGGCACCACGAGTTCTACATCGCTCCCGAGGTGCGCGCGGCCTACAAGAGCTGGGTCGCGACGCTCGTCCATCGCAGGAACTCGATCAACGGCAAGCTGTACCGAGACGATCCGACAATCTTCGCCTGGGAGCTCGCGAATGAACCGCGCTGCAGGGGCTCGGACGGCGTGAGCTCGGGCTGGACCAACCGAACGATCGTGACCTGGGTGGAAGAGATGACGAGCTACCTCCGCTCGCTCGACCAGAACCACCTGATTTCGATCGGCGACGAAGGCTTCCTCGACGCCGGCGGTGACCACTGGGCGTACGAGGCGAAGGACGGCGTCGATCACGAAGCCATGACCGCGGTCGAGGACGTCGATTTCGCGACGTTTCACCTGTACCCCCAGCACTGGGGCACGTCGTTCGATTGGGGGCGGCGCTGGATCCTCGATCACGTCGCGGTCGCACGGCGCCTCGGAAAGCCCACCGTGCTCGAGGAGTACGGCATCGAGGTCTCGCGCGACGAGCGGGGCGCGATCGTGCACGGGCTCCGCGAGCGGCTCGAACACTACCGGAGCTGGAACGACACGCTGCTCGAGAGCGGCGGCTCGGGCTCGATGGTGTGGATCCTTTCGGGCATCGACCCGAACGCGCGCGGCGGGCTCTACCCCGACTACGACAAGTACACGGCGTACCGCGGCGACGAGACCGCGCGGCTGCTCGCCGGCTACGCGAATCGGTTCAGGAACGACGCTCCGGCGTGTCGCGTGGCGGAGCCGACCCCCGACGG
>JAICQO010000054.1 GCA_025937835.1 Polyangiaceae bacterium | reverse complement strand
CTTCCAACCTTCTTGTTGCCCGATCGCAAAAGGCCGTGAAGCGGCTTTCCTACGCGCCCACGACGACCAAATCGTCTTTGTGCACCACCACGACTTCGCGGCCGTGGGGGCCGAAGAGGTTGTCGAGGTCGTCGCCTTTTTTTCCGGCGCTGCGCGCGGCGTCGAGGACGTTGAGGCGTGTGAGGCCGCGGCCGACTTCGACGCCGTCGGGGCCGATCAGGCGCACGGCGTCGCCGGCGTTGAACTCGCCGGAGACGCCGGTGAGGCCGACGGGTAGGAGGCTGCTCTTGCCGGCGCGCACGGCTTCGACCGCGCCGCGATCGAGCAGCAGCGCGCCGCTCGGACGCAAGGTGAAGGCGATCCAGTGCTGGCGCGCGCGGAGCGGGGCCACTTCGCGCGGCACGAGCGTTCCGACGTCGTCCCCGGCGAACAGCTCGCGCAGCACGCCGTTGCGCAGGGCGCGGGCAATGACGACGTTGGCGCCCGAGCGCGCCGCCTTGTGCGCGGCGTCGAGCTTGCTTTGGATGCCGCCGGTGCCTACCCGCGGCCCGCTGCCGGTGATCTGCCCGATCGCCTGATCTTTGGCGAAGTGGGGGATGCGCTGGCCCTGCTCGTCGAGCACGCCTTCCACGTCCGTGAGCAACACCAGCGCGTCGGCGCCCACGAGCGGCACCACCATCGCCGCCAGCTGGTCGTTGTCGCCGAACTTGATCTCTTCGGTCGACACGGTGTCGTTCTCGTTCACGATCGGCACCGCGCCGGCGTCGATCAGCTCCGAGAACGCGTTGCGCGCGTTGTTCAGGCGCTCGCGGCTCGACAGATCTGCGTGCGTGAGCAGCACCTGCGCCGTCTGGTGGTTCAGCTGCGCGAAGGCCTCGTCGTAGCGGCGCATCAGCGCGCTCTGCCCAGCCGCTGCTGCCGCTTGCAGCCGTCCCATCTCTTTCGGGCGCGTGCGGTAGCCGAGCCGATCGCAGCCGAGCGCGATCGCGCCGCTCGAGACCACGACCACGGCGCGCCGCTCGCCGAGCAAGCCCGAGATCTCCGCGGCCAGGCGCGGGATCAGCGTGGTGTCGCTCGAGAGTGAGCTCGAACCGATCTTGACCACGATGCGACGGGCTTGGGACAGCTCGGCTCGGTCGGACATGGGGCGCTACTCTTCAGCCGAGAACCGGGTCCGGCAAGCCGAAATCGGCGACGTCCTGCGCTGCTGTACGGTCCGCGCATGCAGGGGCTCTCGAGGTTTCGCCGAATTCGCTCAAGCGGCGGCGGCAAGCGACCGTTGCCAGAGCATGGCGTCCAGCCTCGGTCCGCGCGGCGGAAGTAGCAGCTTGCCGACGAACGCCAGCGCGGTCTCGGCGCCCTCCCCTCGAGAGCTGGACCTGGAACGGCTCGAGCGAGCGGTCGATACCCTCGGGCAGGTCCTGACGGTGCTCGGCGACTACGCTTTCGACACGGACAAGTCCCCCGCCGAAGAGACGAGGACCCGGTTCACGCAGCTCGCCCGACACGTGTTCTTCGGTGCGACGACCGAAAGCGAAGCGGCGGGTCCCCCTTCGAGGCGCGACTGGGCGTCGGCTTTGAAGCTCGTGCGCGACCAGCGCCGCGAAGAGCAGGACTTCGTGGTGCGGGGCATCGGCAACCTGCGGCACGCGCTCCAGGCCTTTGCGAGCTGCCTGTCGGCGAGCGTCGCCGAGGAACACACGAGCGACGCCCGGATCCAACAGCGGCTCGGCGCGCTGCGGCGTGCGATCGAGGGGAACGACACCGAGGCCATCCGCGAAGAGGCGCAACAGATGGCGTCCGCCGTCGAGAGCTCGATCGATCGGCGCCGGCAACGCGAGCGCGAGCAACTGTCGGAGCTCGGCGGCCGCGTGCAGACGCTGCGCAGCGAGCTGGCCGCCGTGCGCACCCAGGCCACCCTCGACTCCCTCACGAACCTCTACAACCGCGCCGCGTTCGACCAGGAGGTCGAGAAGGTCGGAGCCCTCGGGCTCCTGCTCGGCGCCATGCCCTGTCTCTTGCTCGTGGACGTCGACCACTTCAAGGCCATCAACGACCAGTACGGCCACCCCTTCGGCGACCAGGTTCTGAAAGCTGTCGCGGAGAACCTGGTGCGTCACTTCCTCCGCAAAGAGGACTTCGTCGCGCGCTACGGCGGCGAAGAGTTCGCGATTGTCGTCCGCGAAGGCTCTCCGGAAAAAGTCGCCGAGCGCGCCGAGCGCATGCGCGAAGCTCAGTTCGCGCACACCACACGCGCTGGCGACGTGGAAGTGCGCGCCAGCATCTCGATCGGCATCGCCACCCTCAAGCCGGGTGAATCCCCCGCGTCGTGGGTCCAGCGCGCCGACGCAGCCCTCTACGCCGCCAAGCGCGGCGGCCGCAATCGGTCGAGCGTGGCCTGAGCGCGCTCAGCTGAGCCGCGACCGCGACCTCGGGGTTCGTAGGTTGTGGATGTCCGCTTTCCCTGTTCGTCCCTCGGCGCTGGCAGTTTGCGGCTTGGTGCTGGTCACGGCCTGCGTGGAGGAAGTGACGCACCCTTTTCCACCGGACCCCGAGAGCGGAGGAGCCGGCGGCGCTGCCGCGGAAACCGGCGGAACTTCAGCGGGCGGCCAGCTATCGAGCGGCGCCTCCGCGAGCTCAGCTGGCGGTGACAGGGGTGGGAGCGCGGCACCGGTTGGCGGCGGGTCGACCACAGGTGGCAGAGCAACGAACGGCGGCAGCTCGGGCGGCTCTGCAACCGGTGGCAAGAACGCGACGGGCGGCGCGGCCGAACCACCGAGTGAAGCCGGTGCAGCGGGCGAGCCCATGGACGGCCAAGGCGGGGAAGGTGGCGAAGCCGGCGCGCCGGCCGTGCCCGGTGATGAGATCCCGGCGGATTACGTCAAAGGCATCATCGCGGTGGGTTACGGCGGCTTGCGCGTGGTGTCGCGGGACGACGGAAAAACCTGGAGCGACGCGGTCGAGTTCGGCGACGCGAACGCCGACGACGAAAACCTGTTACGCGCTGTTGCCTACGGCAAGGGCCGCTGGATCGCGACCGGCTGGAAGCTCGTGTATTCGGACGACGGCGTGACCTGGACGCAGCACTCGATGGTGCGCGACGAGTTTCAAAATCAACAGATCATCGAAGGGCTGGCCTACAAGGACGGTTACTTCTACGGCGCCGGCGATCCAGGTCGCTTCTATCGCTCCGCCGACGGGCTCGACTGGGAGCCGTACGGCGAGCGCATTGGCAACACCGAGAAGCACACGGCGCTCGCGTTTCGCGCCGGCAAATTCGTGTCCTACGGCGACTCGAGCACCAGCTTCGAGTCGAGCGACGGCCTGACCTGGACGGAAATGGAGATCGAGCAGGGCACGTACTGCGAGGGGCAGTGGCGCTCGCTCTCGCAATGTCACGACGCCGCTTGGTTCGACGGCGGCTTTTACCTGCGCGTCGAGTGGGGCGGAGAGATCCTGCGCTCGACCAACGGCTCCAATTTCCAGCGCGTGTATCGCGACCCGGATGAGCACACGGCGTACAAGACGATCACCTTCGCGGAAGGCTACGTCGCGCCGTGAGCTTCATTTGTCGGAGCGACCGGCACCGCCACGTGACTCCGAGCGCCAGCAGCGGGAGCAAAGACCAGGGCGCGCTCGCCCTCGAAACGGGACCGGCGGCGACGCTGCAGCCGTCGTCGTCTTCGCAACCGACATCGCATCCCAGGTAGGTCACGTTCCAGCCACCCGTCGCAGGGCTGCCGCCGGCGGCGGTGGCGAAGGCGGTGCCCCCCAGAGAGCGACAATCCGGAATGCCCGCGGTCCCCGAGCTACCGCCGATGGGCGGTATGCCGCCGCTCGCTTCGATCGCCCGTCGGAGACAACGCGGACATTCGTAAGGCTGCCGGCACATCGGGACCAGAGAGCGATAGATGCAGGTGGTCATCACGCAGATGCCAGGTTGATCTCCCGTGTCTCCGGCGGTCATGCACGGCTGGTCGAGAGCTCCGCACGGGTTCTTCGGTTCCTCGCTCTGCGCTGCCGCGGGCGCAGCCAAGAGTGCGCTCGCGAACAGCCATGGCACCACGCGAAACATCCCGGACTCCCGAGCCCAGTCTGCCACGTCCCTGACTCACTGCCAGCGGAACGTCTTCAGCGCTATCAGCGAGCTCACGCTGCCCCAGACCGCGAGCACGAGGAGCTCGGCTCCGAGCTCGGTCAGCCGGGCGCCGTCGTTGCAGATGGCGCGCAGCGCGTCGACCAGCGCCGTCAGCGGCAAGCAGCGGATCGGCGCGTGGAGCCAGTCGGGGAAGCGCTCGTACGAGAAGAATGCGCCCGAGAGCACCCACATCGGGAGCTGCACCAGGTTCATCCAACCGTTCGCGGCCTCGGTGTTCTCGACGCGCGCGCCGATCAGCAGGCTGATGCCGGCGAAACACGCGGCGCCAGCCACCGACATCGCGAAGAACGAAAGGTAACTGCCCTGGATCACGGTTCCGAAAGCCAGCCGTCCGAACACGACCAGCACCAGGAGCTCGAGCAGGAGCAGCAGGCTACGCGCCGAAAAGTAAGCGAAAAACAGATGGGTGCGGTGCATCGGCGTCACCGCCAGGCGGCGTAGCAAGCGGCGCTTGCGCTGAACCACGAAGTTGTAGCCGACGCCCCACATGCTGCTGCCCATCAGGTTCAGGCCGATCAAGCCGGGCAGGAGAAAATCGATGTACCGCGAGCCGAGCTCGGAGACCTTGGCTTCCGTCGCTTGCAGCGGATCGCGCCGGCCGGCAGCGCGCTGGAGCACCTCGTCGACCAGCAGCCGCGCCATCTGCCCCTGCTCCTTGAGCGCGTCGTAGTGATAGACGGGCGCGGCGCCGCCGAGATCGACGACCACGTCAACCTTGCCGCGCTTGAGGTCGCCCTGCGCCGTGTCGGCCGAGCTCGAACGCGCGACGAGGCGCGGGCTCGACACCAGCGCTTTCTCGAGCGACGGCGCTCGCGCTCCTCCGATCACCGTGACGCGCGGGAGCTCCGGTGGCTGCGAACGGAAGGCGATGCCGAGCCCGATCGTCATCAGCACAGGAAAGCCGAACACCCAGAACAGGATGCCTTTTTCCCGCCAGAATTCGCGGAGGCGCGCGAGGGTCAGCTCGCGCAGCGGGCTCGGCCCGGCGCTCGTCACTCGTCCCCCGACTTGGGCGCGCCGTTGCCGTTGTCTTCGGTGAGCCCGCGCCCCGTGAGCTGCAGGAACACGTCGTCGAGCGTGGCCTGGTGGGTGCTGAGCCCGATCGGCACCACGTTCTGCCGCTCGAGCTCGCCGAGCACGGAGCTGAGAGCGGAAAGGCTCCGTCCCAGGCGCACGCGGTAGCGCGGGCCGCGGCGCTGCACGGACTCGACGGCTTCGAGCGCTTCCAATCCGCCCGAGTCGAGCTCACCCGCGAGCTCGAACTCCAGGAACTGCACGTCCCCGAGACCGTCGACCAGCGAGCGCGGCGTCCCCTGTGCCATCAGCCGGCCGTGGTCCATGATCGCGATCTCGTCGCAGAGTTGCTGCGCTTCTTCCATGTAATGCGTGGTGAGCAGCACGCTGCCGCCCTCGGCGCGGAACCTCTCGACGAGCTTCCACAGCTGCTTGCGTGCGCGCGGATCGAGCCCGGTGGTCGGCTCGTCGAGAAACAACAGGTCCGGCTGGCCCGCGAGCGCCGTCGCCACGGCCACGCGCTGCTTCTGACCCCCCGAGAGCTGGGAAAATTGCTGGTGTCGCGCGTCGCGCAGGTCTACCAGATCCAGCAGCTCCTCCGGATCGCGGCCGCGCGAGTAGAACGAGCGGAACAGCCGGAACACTTCGTCCACGTGCAGCCGATCACCGAGCTCGGTCGCCTGCAGCTGAACCCCGATGCGCTCGCGCAGGGCCTGATCCTGACCCTTGCCCCACGAGATGCCGAACAGCTCGATGCTGCCCGAGGTCGGGGCCTGGAGCCCTTCGAGCATCTCGACCGTGGTCGTCTTGCCGGCGCCGTTCGGACCGAGCAACCCGAAACACACGCCGCGCTTCACCTCGAGCTCGAGGCCCGCGACCGCGACCAGCTCGCCGTAGCGCTTGACCAGGCGCTGACAACGAATCGCAGGGGCATCGCTCATCGGGCGGGAGTCTAGGACCTGCCTCCGGGTCTGGCGACCGGAATTCGAAGCGCGACCTGATCCCATCTCCTGTAAGGTGAAGCGCGGCGCCGCGTTCGAACGACGTTAGCGCTCGAAACCGACTCCATGCTCACCGGAACCCGTTCTTCTGCGGGGCAGGGCCTGGCTCTCCTGCTCCCGCTCTTCCTTGCAGCTTGTGCCCAGCGCCCAGTCGCAAAGGCGCCCGCGGGGCCGGCGCGCTGGGTAGCTTCGGAGGCCGGCCAGCGCAAGGCCCTGAGCCTCACCGTTTACAATCAGAACTTCGGCCTGATCCGCGAACGGCGCCTGGTCTCGCTCGGCGAGGGCCTGGTCGAGCTCGAGTACCGTGACGTGGCGCGCGAGCTCGAGCCCAACACCGTCAGCGTGCGTTCCCTCGGCAAATCCAGCGACTTCAGCGTGCTCGAGCAGAATTACCGCTACGACCTGCTGTCCCCGAAGACGCTGCTCGAAAAACACGTCGGCGAGAAGATCGAGATCTACCGCTACGACGAGAAGCTCGGCACCGAGCAGGTGAAGGAAGCGGAGATCGTCGCCGTTGAGAACGGTGTCGTGCTGCGCGTCGACGGCCAGCTCACGTACGACCTGCCCGGTCGCTTCGCCTTCCCGAAGCTCCCCGACGACCTGGTGGCGAAGCCCACGCTGGTCTGGCTGGTGCAGAGCGCCGCACCAGAGCAGGAGCTCGAGGTGAGCTATCTGACGCGCGGCTTGAACTGGAGCGCTGACTACGTCCTCAAGCTCGATGCCTCCGACAAGAAAGCCGATCTGAACGGGTGGGTCACGCTCACGAACGACAGCGGCACGAGCTTCGAGGCGGCCCAGCTCAAGCTGGTCGCAGGCGACGTGCAGCGCGTGGCCCCGGTAGCGGATGGGGAGGCAGAGCAGGCAAGCCCGTCGTCGATCGCGCTCTCGAAGCCGCGCGCGCCCGCATTCCAGGAAGAGTCGCTGCTCGACTACCACCTGTACACGCTCGAGCGCCGGACCAGCGTCAAGGACAAGGAAAAGAAGCAGGTCGCGCTGCTCGAGGCGCACGACGTCCAGGTGACGAAGAAACTCGTGCTGCGCGGCCAGAGCGCTTACTTCCTGGCGCGCTACGGCACGATCAGCACCAATCAACAGCTCGACGTGATGCTCGAGCTCGAGAACGCGAAGCAGAACCAGCTCGGCATGCCGCTACCCAAGGGCACGCTCCGCGTCTACAAGGCAGACAGCGCGGGTGGCCTGCAGTTCGTCGGTGAAGACCAGCTCGACCACACTCCGCGCGACGAGAAGGTGAAGCTCCGGCTCGGTCAAGCCTTCGACGTCGTCGCCGACCGAAAGCAGCTTCAATACACGCAGCTCTTCAAGTGCGTGTCCGATTCCGACATGGAAATCGAGATCAGGAACCACAAGGACACCGCCGAGGCCGTCGAGGTCTGGGAGCCCGTCGTTGGTGATTGGGAGCTCGTGCGCTCGAGCCACCCTTCGCGCCGCGAAGACTCGCGCACCTTCGTGTTCGACCTGAGCGTGCCCGCGCGCGGCAAGGTGACCGTCAACTACCGAGTCCGAGTCCGATGGTGCTGAACATGAGCCGACCCCTACCGAAGTTCCTCACTTGCTCGCTGCTCTCCCTGTCGTTGTCGAACGCCGCCGCTGCGGCTCCGCCAGCAGAGCGCGTCTCCACCGAGAAGGATCGCACCAAGGTCACGCTCACGGTTTACAACCAGAACTTCGGCCTGGTGCGCGAGCTGCGCACGCTCGACGCCCTGCCGAACGGCGAGGTCTCGCTCGAGTTTGCGGACGTGGCCGCGACCATCCAGCCCGAGACCGTGCACATCCGCTCGCTCACGAGCCCGGGCGCGCTCGCCGTGCTCGAGCAGAACTACCGCTATGACCTGCTCACGCCCGAGAAGCTGCTCGAGAAGTACGTCGGCCGCCCCGTGCGCGTCTACCGCTACCACGAGGCCAAGGCCGAAGAGCAGGCCGTAGACGCAAAGCTCCTATCCGTCGCCGGCGGGCCGGTCCTGCAAATCGGCAAGGAAATCACCTTCGGCTACGGCGGCCGCTTCGCGTTCCCCGAAGTACCCGAAGATCTGATCGCGCGCCCCACCCTGATGTGGCTGCTCGCCAGCCGGCAGCCGAAGCAGTCCGTCGAGGTCAGCTACCTCGCGCGCGAGATGAGCTGGAGCGCCGACTACGTGATGGTGCTCGACGACAAGGAGACGCGCGCGGATCTCACCGGCTGGGTCACGCTATCGAACCAATCCGGCGCCTCGTACAAGGACGCCGAGCTCAAGCTGGTCGCCGGTGACGTGAACCGCGTCGAGCCCGAGGGCGGCACGCTGGGCTCCGTCGCGTACAAGTCCGCCCCCGCGCGCGACATGCGCATGCGCGAAGAGTCTCTGTTCGAGTACCACCTGTACACGCTCGGCCACCCGACCACGCTCCGGAACAACGAGCAAAAGCAGGTCACGCTGCTCGAGGGCCGCGGCCTCGGTGTCACCAAGAAGCTACTGCTTCCGTCGCAACGCTACTGGTTCCGCAGCCAGGTCGGCCAGGTACAGACCAACCAGAAGGTCGCCGTCACGCTCGAGTTCGAAAACTCCCAGAAAAACCGGCTCGGCATGCCGCTCCCGAAGGGCACGCTGCGCGTCTACAAAGCCGACAAGAGCGGCTCGCAGCAGTTCGTCGGAGAAGACGCGATCGATCACACCCCGCGCGACGAAAAGGTCCGAATCAAGATCGGCGACGCCTTCGACGTGGTCGGCGACCGCAAGCAAATGAAATGGACCGCGCTCGGCGAGTGCAGCAGCGAGAGCGCCTGGGAGGTCGAGCTCCGAAACCACAAGGACACGGCCGTCTCCGTCGAAACCATCGAAGCCACCGGCGGCGACTGGACCATCGTCTCCTCTTCCCTCCCCGCCGAACGCAAAGACTCCCAAACCTTCGCCTTCCGCGCCCAAGTGCCGGCGCACGGCAAAACCAAGATCACCTATGTCGTCCGAGTCCGGTGGTGCTGACGGCGCGTTCCGGCGTGGGGAGAGAGCAACAGGAAGACAGGAAGACAGGAAGAACAGAGCGCCAGGGGCGCCAGAATTTTTGGGGTTGCAAAGCGCGGCCAAGATCGACATTGGTCTCGGCGTGCAAACGCCTTCGGCAGAGGAGGGAGAGTTGGGGGCTCGCGGCGGCGGAAGTTCGCCCGCGAATCCACGAATCACAGTCACGATCCTGACTGTGACTTCGCGCTCGAGAACGGCCTCCGTACGCCGTTCCCGATCGCGGTCGTGCCAAGGCCGGCGCTGCGCTGTCTCCGCACGCCGCCGGACGCGCGCCTGTTCGTGCAAAGCGCAACCCAACCTTCGCCCCGCCCACCGGGCCAGATTCTTGAGTCGCGGTTCGACAACGCTCTGGGGTACAAACGCTTAGCTTCGACTCGCCGCGGCGCGCTCTGCTCAACCCCAGAAATCTTTCCCCCCTTTCTTGTCTTCTCGCCTTCCTGTTGCATCCCCTCACCACGAGCTCATCGAAGTTCCAGTGCGTGCTGAGCTGTGCGGGGGCGCGGTGCGGGCAATAGCGGACGTCAGCGGGTGAAGTAGGGCCGGGCTTGTTTGATCCAGAGCTTTCGTTCGGGACCGAACACCTTGAATTCTAGGTCGAGAGGCAGCTCGCGGGCGGGCTTTTGGTAGAGCTTGGCGAAGTGGGACTGCACGCGGCTCGAAGCTGCGTAAAGGTCGTCGATTTCGGCGTCGGTCAGCAGCGCGACGCCGGGGGAGAGGGATGAGAAGCGCTGGCGCATCACCTGGTGGGTGCCGGACGGCGCGGGCACGATCGTGAAGACCTCGGCGACGGCGCCGTTTTCCGGGTTCGTGACCTCGACTTCGCCCTGCTGCACGTTGACGTAGTAGCCCTCGGCGCCCGGGCTCGGGATGTTCTGGGTGACGAGCACGCCGTTGGCGGCTTCGTCGTCAACGGCGGGGTTCACGGCGACGCCCATCTGGATCGCGTCGTGATCGACGTTCCAGAGCGCGCGCTCCTCGAAGGCGCGGAAGCGGAACACCGATGCCCAGACCTTGCGGATCTCGTTGGACGGGCTGTCGTTGCCGGTGCCTTCGGCCGAGACCGAGTCGTAGAGACCAGCGCCGCTGAATCCGGGTAGATCTTCGGCGTTGGTGCTGGAGCGCAGCCGCACCTTCTGGGTGCCCAGCACTTCGACGACGCGGGCGTCGAGCGCCGCCGCAAACTGGGGGTCGACGTCGCCGTGTTGCACGAGGTACGCGAGCCCGTCGAGGCACGCCTCGCGGAGCGGCGCGTCGGTGACGAGCTCGGGGTCGGCCAGGAGCGTGCGCGAATAGTCTTCGAAGCTCGACTCCGCGGCGCGGGCTTCGTCGCAGCGCGCCCGGGCGGCGTCACACAGCTCGGCGCTGCGGCCCTCCTCGGCGCAGTCGTCGGCGGCGTCGATGCACAGCGCTTCGGTCACGGGATTTTCGCGCAGATAGCTGCGATAAGCCGAGAACGGCACCGCGAACCCGGGCGGCGCCTGCTCACCCAACGATTGTCGGAGCTCCGCCAGGTTCGCCGCCTTGGCCCCGAAGCGGATCGCGTCGTCGAAGCCGAGCTCCTCGAAGCTCGATAGCTCCTCGAACTCGAGGTCGCTCTCGGGCACGAGCGGCTCACCGCCTCGCGACGCCCAGAACTCTTCTGCCTCTTCGAGGGTGGCCTCTTCCAGAGAGAACCCGGTTTTCGTCACCTCGAAGCGCACCAGCTTGCCGAGCAACGGCGCGACCCGCGGATCCGAGCCCGCGCCCATCAGCGAAAGGTTCGGGGTTCCGCGCGCTCTGGCGGCGAGGTTCACGTGGGCGAGCGGCGTCTGGAGCTCCTCGGTGATGGTCCCACCGACGAGCGGGAGCTCGTTGGGCAACCGCGTCAGCACCAGGAGCTCGCGGAACGACACCACGCGCTGCTCGAGCTCTTCCGGTGTGACCCGCAGCAGCGTGCCGTAAGCCAACCCGGGGTTCAGGATCTGCTGCTCGAGCCCCGAGTAGAGCTCGAGGTGATCCGAGAACAGCGCGTCTCGCGCCGCGAACTCGGCCTCCGAAGCAGCGAGCTCTTGCTCCTGAACGTTGCCCGCGGGCACGTACACCAGACGCCGATCCCCGGCGTCGAGCGCCGTGCCGAGCCGCTCTTCGAGCAAACGGTGCGCGCGCAGCACGAGCTCGGGCGACAGGTCGTCGCTCGGGAAAAACTCGAGCGCTACCGGGCGCGTCAGCGCTCCGCCGAACGCGCGGCTCTCGAGCGTGAGCTCGGGAAAGAACTCGAGCGTGCCGGCCAGCTGGCGCCGGGCTTCACCCTGATAGGTGCTTTGCGCGAACTCGGCGCGCGAGCTCGTGATCCCGAGCACCCGCTCGGCGAACTCGTAGTGCCCGGGAAAGAGCCGGGTGTTCTGAAAATAGACACGCGGCTCGGAATCCAGCCGGGTGATGATGAACTTCACCGCTTGCACGGGCCCGAGCTCGGTCACGAAGCTCGCGCCGAGCGCTTCGAACTGTGCCTCCGGCTCGCCCTCGAAACCGGTGCGGTAGCTGTCCTTCACTTCGAACGGCGGCAAGCGTCGAAGCTCGAGCTCAAGGGAGCCCTCAGCGAGCTCCTGTTCCCCGAGCTCGAGCGTGACGAACTCGAAGCCCGGCGCCTTCACGGTCAACGTGGCGCCGGCAACGACCTCCGGGATCGTGAGCCCATCGCTCTGGCAACGCAGACGCGGAGCACCGCCTGCGGGGCAGCTCGTCGCGAATACGGAGCCCGACTCGGCCAGCACGGCCCGGAAATCCTCGGGCGCCCCGCCGTCGGAGGAGCGGAGCTCGACGCGGAACCCGGGCTCCCGGTCGCGCGACGGATCGCTATCACCGCACCCGAGCAGCGACGCGCAGAAGAGTAGCGGCAGGAGCTTGCTCGAGTGTTTCACGTTCTGCTCCGGATCAGGGCGTGCACGTGAGCGTGGCGAGCCCCGCTTCTGCGGTCACGTGATAGGTCACGTTGGTCGCGAGCGTCAGCCCGGTGCTGCTCGCGACGATCCGCGAGCGCAACAGGCCGCCCGAGGTCTCTTGATTCTCGAGCGTCACGAGCTCGCTCTTGCGCGCGAGGGTGTCGCCGTCGAGCACGACGAACTCGAGGTGGTCGTCCGGAATGCAGCCGCCGCAGATGTAGATCACACCGCCGCGCGACCAGACGAGGCCGAGGTCGTCCCCGACAGCGACCCACGCGGGGAGCCAGTTTTGCTCGTGCAGCACCGCGGCCTGCAGCTCGAAGACGTCTCCCACGGGACGCCCGCGATCGTCGAAGCGACCGATCCGGAGGTTGCTCGCCCAGGCGCTGCCCGGGTCGCCGGTGCCCACGCTCCAGGCCGCGACCACGTAGTCTCCGCGCCGGATCAAGCCGACGCCCGGCTCCCCCAGCACGATGGGCTCGCGATAGGGCGTCCCCTCGGCGTCGAACGCAACGAATGCGGAGAACTGCTTGTTCTCGAAGCCGGTGTACGCCAGCGCAAACCCGTCTTCGAGGGCGACCAGCGCATCGATGCGCGACACGTTCTCTTCGAGCAACGTCTTCGGTGAGCCCACGAGCTCTCCTTCCGTATCGAGCCGCGCGAAACGGGTCACGGACTCTTCCGCGCCGCCTTCGACCCAGACCGCAGCGTAGCCGTCCGCGAATGACACGAGAGCCGCGCCAGCGCTGTTCGGTGTCGCCCCAGGCAGGGCGTGGGGTTCGGTGACCACCTCGCCGGCGTCATTCGCCTGAGCGCTGTAGAGCCATCGCGTCGTGCCCTCGGCTTCCTCCCAGAGCAGCGTGATGCGTTCGCCGTTGCGGGCCGCCGCCAGAGTGTACGTGTTGCCCTGCGAGTCGTGGAGCGTATAGGGCGCGCCGACCGTGGCACCGTCGAGCTTCGCACCGCGGATTACTTGGTCCTGCGCGTCACTCCAGAACAGCGACGGCGCTTCGCCAGCGACGAGCGCGCCGTTCCCGGGCAGCTCCGGCAGAAACAGCGGCTCCTCGACCTCGCACGCGTAGCCTCCGTCGAGCGGTTGCTCGAGGATCGGCGTGCCCTCCGGTTCGTTGGGCACGCCAGCGGTGCCGCCGATTTCTTCGTCGCCGGTGCCGCCGGAGCCGCCTTCGAGCGCGCCGCCGCTGCCGCCAGCGTCGGCTCTCCCACCCGTGTCTGCTGCCCCACCGGCGTCTGCTGCCCCACCCGTGTCTGCTGCCCCACCCGCGGGAGGCGCGCCGCCGCTCGGAGCAGCACCCCCGGTTGGTGTGGCTCCGCCGCTGCTCGCCGCCTTGCCGCCGGTCGGTGCTGCACCGCCCGTGGTGCCGCCCGTGCCGCCACTCGCCTTCGCGCCGCCCGTGTCGGCACCGCCCAGCGGGGCGCTTCCGCCCGTCGATGCATCGGTGCCCGAGTCGTCGTCACCACAAGCGGCGGCGGCGATCGAAGCGCCAATCAGAGACACGACCCAGGCGACGCGAAAGCTCGAAAACATCGCTGACTCCTCCGGACTATTCAGTGCAAGAGATGACCGACGACGCGCCCTCGGCGCTCGTGTGATAGGTGACCGAGCTCACGACGGTGACGTCGCCGCTGCTCGCCGACAAGCGCGAGCTCATCAGTCCGCCGTTCGTGTCCGAGTTCTCGATGCTGACGACCTCGCTCTTCGGCTGTAGCGTCTCGCCGTCCAGGGCCAGGAACTCGACGTGGTTGTCGGGGATGCAGCCGGCGCAGATGTAGATCACGCTGCCGCGCGACCAGGCGAGCCCCAGATCGTCGCCGAGCTCGACCCAGGCGGGATCGACATTTTCTTGATCGAGCACGGGGCTCTGCACATCGAAGGTGTCGCCGACGGGGTTGCCGCGATTGTCGAACCAACCGACACGCAGCGTGACCGCCAGGCTCTCGCTCGGCTCGCCCGTGGCGCGCGTCCAGGCGGCGAGCACGCGATCACCGCGCCGCAGCAGCGCCACGTCGGAGTACGCGAACGGCACCGACTCGCGATAGGCCGTGCCTTGGTTGTCGAACCCGAGGTAGCGCACGGTGTCGTTCGTGCCGTAGCCATGGCCGTAGGCAACGCCGAAGCCGTCGTCCAACCCGACGAGGTCGACCACGTACAGCCACTCTTCTTCGGCGAGCACCTTCGGCGCGCCGACGGGGTTACTGTCCGCGTCGAGGCGCTGGAACTTGAGCGTCGACGTGGTCTCGCTGCTGGGCTCGGTCCAGACTACGCCGTAGCCGTCACCCGCGGCCGCAATCGCGAACGTGCCGGCCCCGGCGTCGCCGGGCAGCGCGTGCGCTTCCGTCACGACCTCGCCGTCGGCGTCGACCTGAGCGAGCTGGACGCGCGTCGTTTGGTCTCCGACCTGGGCCCAGGCCACGGTGATCCGCTCGCCGTTTCGCGCGACCGACGGCGGCGTGACATAGCCGTTGGCACTCGGATCGTGCACCGTGTGCGGGGCTCCGAGCGCGCCAGCGTCCAGCGCCGCACCGACCAGCGTTGCGGTCTCCGCCGCGCTCCAGAACAGCCACGGAGAATCGCCCGGCGCGACGTCTGCGCCGTTCCAGTCCAAATCGAAGAACGTGAGCGGCTGGCTGAGCTCGCAGGCGTAGCCGCCTTCGACGGGACGCTCGAGCAACGGAGCGCCCTCGGGTTCGCTGGGGACTCCCGCGAAGCCGCCCGTGTCGCCGCCCGCAGCGCCGCCTTCGCCGCTGCCTCCCGCTCCGTCACCCGCGTTGCCGCCGCTGTCGCTACCGCCTGCGTCGCCACCACTGCCGCCGCCGCCCTGCTGCGCGCCGCCAGTCGTTGCGTTGCCCCCGGTGGAGCCGTTCTTGCCGCCGCTCGGTGCCACGCCGCCCGTAGCCGGCGTGCCGCCCGTCGCGGCCTTGCCGCCGGTCGTGCTCGCGCTGCCGCCCGTGGCAGAGCCGCCGTCCGAGTCGTCGTCGCCGCAGGCCGCGACGGCGAGTGCGCCGCCGAGCAGTGAAACGCCCGTGAGTGTTCGTAGGAAAGAGGTCATGGCACGGGCAGCTGCACTGGTCGTGCCTAAGTCCAACCATTGGAAATCATTAGGCGTCACGCTTTATCAATCTGTCCCAAAGTGTTCCAATTCGCCCAGGCTCTGTCAGCGGCATGAGACACCGGCGCTCGCGCCCTCGAGGAACCGGTGGAACGCAATGTTGGTAACGATGGTCACGTCGCGCCTGTCCGCTACCAGCATCGACCCCGTGAGCAGGCCCGTCGGGTCGGGCCAATCGATGCGGACCACGTCGCTCTTCGGCTCGAGCGTCTCGCCGTCGAGGACGACGAACTCGAGGTGAGTCTTCGGGGAGCAGTCCCAACAGCCCCCATCCCCGTATGCTCGCGACCAGACCAGACCCAGGTCGTCACCGAGCTCCACCCAGGCCGCATCGAAGTGGTCCTGATCGTAGATGGGCGCCCTCAGCTCGAGCGTGTCGCCCTCTGGCTCACCGCGTTCGCTGAACCACCCGATACGGATACTGGAGCCCAGGCCCAATCCGAGAGTGTGAGACCAAGCCACGAGCACGCGCCGTCCGCGCGGCAAGAGGGACACACCCCATTCGGCGAACGGCACGGGACCCCAGTACGGTCGGCCCACGGCATCGAGCCCGAGGTAGCGCATCTTGCGATTCGGTGCCTCGTCGCCCTTGCCGAGAACGACGGCGAATCCGTCGCCCACGCCCACGAAGTTCGAGATGGCCCCGGCGTCGCCGTCGAGCACTCGCGTCGGGGCGGCGAGCGGTTCGCCGTCTCGGTCCAGGCGTTGAAAATACAGTCGCGACTCCAGCGTCCAGACAAGCTCCGTCCAGACCAGCCCATAGCCGTCGCCGGTCGCAGCGATCGCAAAACTCTCCGGCTCTCCCATTTCCGGTAGCGGGTGCGGCGGCGTGACGACTTCGCCCTCCCGATCGAGTTGCGCCAGCATCAGACGGGGAGCGCGGTCGATATCGCCGGACAGCCGCCAGACGAGCGTGATGCGCTCGCCGTTCACGGCCAGAGTGGGAGCGCCTGGATTCATGTCCCTGTCGGAGATCGGGAGCAGTTTACCGAGCGCACCTCGTTCGAGCGCCGCCACCGCGATCCCAACCTCCCTGTCGCAATCGTCCCAACAGTTGTCGCTCAGTGCCAGGAGCGGGGGCTTCGTCGGGGCGAGCGCAGCTCCTCCCCATCGCCCACGCCCGAAAGGAGTGACGGGCTGCGTGACTTGACAGGAGTATCCCGGCTGCACGGGTCGATCGAGCAAGGGCAGCCCCACAGGCTCGCCGGGAGAGCGTCCGACGGGTGGCCCGTCGCCGCCTCCGCCACAGGCGACGAGCAACGACAGCGCAGCCATCAGGGATGCTTTCAGCTTCATCAGTTCGCCCTCGGGTGCCGCCCCCGACCTCGTAGCCATCACACTAGCCCAGATCGCGACGCACTTTCTAGCTGCCAATTGCGGACTCGAAGGTTCAATGAACACGGCATGGCAAAGCTCGAACGCTACCGCTCGCCGACCGCGCGGCGGCTGGTCGAACGCGTGCTCGAAAGCCCGGCTCTCGTGGCGGCCGTGCGCGAGCTTCCACCGGAAGCACTCGGGAAATGGATCGACACGCTCGGGCTCGAAGATTCGGGCGAGATCGTCGCTTTGGCCAGCACAGAGCAACTGCTCCACGTGTTCGACGAGGACCTCTGGTCGGCGAGCCGCGCCGGGGAAGATCCGCGCTTCGACCCCAGGCGCTTCGCGCTCTGGCTCGAGGTGCTGCTCGAAGCCGGAGAAGCCGCGGTCGCGCAGCGGCTCTGCGGGCTGCCACTCGATTTCGTGACCCTGTGCGTGGCCCGCGTGGTGCTCGTGATCGACCTCGACGCGCTCGGCGTCGAGCTCAGTGAAGGCGGCGAGGCCAACGACCCGCTCGAGAAGGCGCTCGAGAACGCACCGTACGAAGAGTGGCAAGAGTTTCGGCTGATCTCGCGCGACGCGCGCAGCTTCGACAGTGTCTGGGCGGCGTTGCTCGCGCTCGACCAGAACCACCACGACGTGTTGCAGCGGATCCTCGAGCGCTGCGCGGCGCTCAGCGCGGAGCTGCTCGACGACGCGGGCGGCTTGTACGCGCTGCTCACCTCGGACGAAATGCTCGAGAACGACGTGCGCGCCGAGCGTGACGATCGCCGCGCCGAGGCGGGCTACATCGCGCCGAGCGATGCCCGCGCCTTCCTCGAGCTCGCGCGCCGGGGGGAGCTCGACGAGGCGACGCGCGATCCGGTGACGCGCGCGTATTTCCGGGAGCTCGCTCCGACACCAAAGCGAGCTTCCGCCGCACCGAAACGCAACGTGGAGCGCCTGCAGCGCTTGCTCCGGGGCAGCGAGCCGCCGAAGCGCGCGGCGACGAAAGCGCTCGTTCAGCGCCCTGCACGGCGCCTCGACGCCGCGCTGCGCGAGCTCGCCGCGGCCAAGCCGGACCTCTACCGCCAGCGCCTGGACGAGCTCGGCTTCCTCTCGAACGCGCTGATCGCGGGCCATAGTCGCGGCGGGCAGCGGCTCCGACCCGTCGAAGCCGTCGAGGAAGCCGCCCAGGTCTGCGAGCACGGGCTCGAGCAGCTGCTCGAGAAGAGCGCTCGCTCGGCGCTCGAGCTCGTGGAAACGCTGCACCTCGACCAGCTGTTTCGCGCCGGCTTCCGCACGGCCTGACGCGCGGTGCAGCGACGGGTCTGCCGGCACCAAAAACTTTCAATCGCGGAGCCGCAAATCACCATCGATCGGGCGCGAGCTCCGGCAGACCAAATACGCACGCCCCCGGTGCCGGGCATTACCCTGTGAGCTCGGCATTCATGCCGTGCCATCCGGCCTTTAGGCCAAATGGAATTCCGGTGATTTGCTCCGCATCGAACTTACTGGCGCATGGGTCGTGCCGTTATCGAAACGCGGTGTCAGGAGCCGCGCGGATCAATCGCATGACCGCCGATAGCGGTACGACCCATCGCCAGCAGCTCGTGCTCCGTCCGGAGGAGGATTCGGCGCTGCAGAACGGCGCACGCAGCAGCTGGCAGCGGACAGGTCGTGGGAAGGGCTCCGGCAGCGGGCGGAGCCAGGTGGGAGCTCGGCGCGGATAGCGGCGAGTCGAAAGACCCGTACCGACGCGCAGCCGCCGATCGCCGATCGCAAGCTAACACCAGCCTGCCTCGGCGACCGGCGGCGACGTCGGTCCGGGTTTGCACTTCTACTCGCTCGCGCTGCCATGATCGGCTACTTGCGCGAGAGCCGGCCTCGTCATGGATCGCTCGCTGACCCGTCTCCTGCCCGTCGCGGTGCTCGCGCTCGGTTTCGGCTTTGCACGGAGCACCAGCGCGGCGGAGTCGGAGCCGATCCGCATCGACTACCGCGCCGAGGCGAGCTGCCCGGGTGCCGATCAGTTCGTCGCGGACGTGCTGCGCCGCGCGCCGCGCGCGCGCATCGCCGCGCTGGGCGAGAGCGCGCGCACCTTCGTGATCGCGATCCAGCGCACGGACACCGGCTTCGAGGGCAGCCTCGCCGTGCAGGGTGAGAGCAGCGCGACGGCAGCGCGCAAGGTGACGGGCGCGCGCTGCGCCGAGGTGTCCGAAGTGCTGGCTCTCTCCACGGCGATCGCCGTCGACCCGAGCGCGGCGAGCGAACCGCGACCGGCGACGTCCGGGAGCACGAGCGCCGGCAGCGCTGACACGAGCGGCGGCTCCGCAGCCGACGCGAGCGGCTCCGCGACGCCCTCTGCGGAGCAGCCTGCTGGCACGAGCACGGGCAGCGAGCCGCGGAAGGCGAGCGAAGCCGAGCCACGCCGCGCGACGGACGCGGGCGAGCCCGCCGAGCGGGACGACGAGACCGACGTCCCCGGACCGAGCTACGACTACTCGGCGTCGCGGCCGTCGGGTGCCAGCTTGCTCGTCGGGCCGGAGCTGCACACGGGCATCGGTCCGAGCCTCGCGCGCGGCGTGGTGCTCGGCATCGACGCTGCATCAGCGGCTCCGGGCGCGTGGCTCAGCTCGATCGGCATCGAGTTCGGATACTTCGCGCTGTCTACGTCGCGCGTCGGCGGCGCCGCGTCGTCCTTCGAGCTCTATCTCGCGCGCCCGCGCCTGTGCGGACCCGCGCTGCGTGTGAGCCGTATCTCCCTCGGTGCCTGCCTGGCTGCGGAGCTCGGCTTGCTCACCGGCAGCGGCTCCGAGATCGCCTTTCCCGAATCCACCAACCGCTTTTGGGCTGCGGCCGCGCTGCCGTTACGGCTGCAGGTCGACTTGTCTCGCACCTGGTTCGTCGAGGTGACGGGCGGCCCCGTGCTCGCGATCACGCGCGACGAGTTCGTGTTTCAAAATCCGGACACCGAGATTTACTCGGTGCCGCTGGTCGGCTTCAGCGGCGGACTGCGCATCGGCGCGCGGCTCTGAGCTCTGTCAATCCGGCACCCCGAGCTCGTGCCGGACACCGTTCGGCAACACGGTGAAGCGCGCATCGGGACAGACCGGTGATTCATAGCGGTTGCGGCTGCGCGACGGAGCGACGGTCTCGCCGTCGACGACGGCCGACGGCGTGCCGAACAGCGCCGAGGCCGGCTCCGCGTCGCTGCAGCTCGAGAGCGCCTGGTACCCGATGCGGTTCGACCACATCGAGGTGGTGACCTGCATCTTGCCCCACTCGGCCGGCACCAAGATCCTGCCCACGTAGGTCTCGATGTCGGTCGTGAGATCGCGGATGTACGCGGCATACCAGAGGTTGCCGTCCGCATCGGTCGCGTCGTTCGTCACCCGCAGGCGATAGGTGCGGCAAATGCTGAAGTCGTAGCGGGCGTTGATCGTGAGCCACTGAAGGTTCTTCTGAACCTGCGGGCTGGTGCGCGCGTCCGGCGGCGGGATGTCGCCGAGCTCGCTGTCCAACGGCGGAGGACCGCCGAACGGCGCCGAGATCCAGAACACGACGATGTTGGTGATGATCACCTCCGGCTGCGAGAGATCCGGCGTGTAACCACCACGCGGCTGCAGCCCGAAGAACCCGACCGCGCCGCTCTCCAGGCTGAACTGATGCGTGAAGAAGTAGCCGTCCCGCTCGAGCTCGGTCTCGACGGTCAGGTCCCACTCGAGCGAGGTCAGCAGATCGGGCCAGGTCCAGTCCGTGTGCGGGATCGTCACGGCCGGCGCGGCGCTGACACCGCGGCCGTTCACTCCGCCGGGTGTGCCGGCCTGGTTGCACGAATCCGGCGCACCGCCGGTCGAAGCGCCACCCGTGGGGTCGGATGCGCCGCCCGTCGGCTCCACGCCGCCCGTGCTCGCGCCACCCGTGCTCCTGCCGCCGGTGACCGCACCACCCGTGGGCGTGCCGCTTCGTCCGCCGTCGCCGCGGCCACCCGTGCCGGCAGGCTCTGCGGGCGGGCCAGGCTTGGCGAACGCGCCGAGCGGGACACGATCGCTACAGCCGATCGCGAGGCACGCGAGCAGACCACCCAGCCAGCGCCGATGCCGCCGCGACATCGCGACTACTCGGCCGCTTTGGACTTGGACTCGCCGATCAACGATCGCACGCGAGCGCCGTACGGACCCTTGCCATGGCGGGCCAGGAACTTCGCGCCGAGCTCGCTGGCGCGCGCGCGCTGCCCGCTCGCCGCGAGCGCCTCGATGCGCAGGACCGCGGCTTCGGTGCCGAGCTTCGGCCTGGGGAAGCGGCGGTGATAGTCGTCGAGCAAGCGCAAGCTGCGCCCTGCGTCGCCGGCCACGAGCGCCTGCCGCGCGCGATCGAGCGAGCCGAGCTCGTCCGATAGCCCCGGCTTCGGCGCCTCGGCGCTGCGCGACGAGCGCTGCACGTTGTTCGACACCGGGACGGGCGCCGGGCTCGCGACCTCGGGCGCCGGGCTCGCGACCTCGGGGGCCGGCTGCTCGGGGACCTCGACTGGCGGCGCAGCGACCACCGCCTTCGGCGCGACCAGCGCGGGCCGCGCCACCTCGGCAGGAGGCTCGTGCGGCGCAGGCGCGCTCGGCGTGAGCTGGACGTAGCCGATCACCGCCGCGGCGCCGACGGTCGCGGCCATCGCCGAGCGCAGCAAGAGCGCCCGGCTCAAGTTACCGAACCAGCCGCCCGCGTTCATCGTCGAGGCGAGCAGCGTCGCGCCGAGCGCGCCGCCCACGCCCAGGCCGGTCAAGATCCGACGACGGCTGGCGGCGGTGGGCCGATCGTGCCGACCGGCGGACAGAATGCGGAGCTCGAAGTCGTCCGCACCGGAATCGAGCAATCGCTCCATCTCGCTCACTTTCGACCTCCCCCGAGCTCGGAAGCCACGGCCTTGGCGGACTCGTGGAAGACCTCGCGCGAGCGGCGCAGGCGCGTTGCCGCTGTGCCGCGCGGCAGGGTCAAGAGCCTTGCGATCTCGTCCACCGAGAGCTCTTCTAGCTCGAACAAGACGAACACGGCGCGCAATTCCTCCGGCATGCGATCGAGTACGCGATCGAGCAACTCGCGATCTTCCCGCCGCTGCGTCAATTCTTCTGGGTCCGGAACCGAGGGCGGCGGGGCGGCCGAAAACCGGACCTCGGCAGCGTCGCGCCGCTTGTACGCGCGGCGGACGTGAGCGGCCACTCGAGCTGCGGTCCCGATCAGAAACGCCTTCTCGCGGCCGTCCTCGATCCGCTCGAGCTTCTCGTTCGCGACCAGGAACACGCGTTGGGTCGCGTCGTCGACGTCGGCCTCGCGCACCCCGAAGCGCCGGAGCGAGCGCCACACGAAGTCGAGGTGCTCGTGGACCAGCCCGGACAGCCGTTCGCTGTGAGCCGGCTGGCTCTGCCCGCCCTCGATCGCGACCAGCATCGGTTGCTCCGATGGCTGGTGCACGGCCGGACGCGGCGGACTGAAGCTTTGAGCCATCCTTTTCAACTTCCCGGCCAGGAAGCGTAGCGCACTTCGTTGTTCTCGCCCCCATCCCCTGAGGGTTCGTGGGCGCTGGTCGGAGGAGTTACGGGACTCTAACTAGATTGTTCTGGCGTCTCTGGAAGGCCCGAGCCCCGGGCGGAGTTGTGCTCCGGATGGACTCGACCGTTGCCGGAATTTCAATTGTCGAGAGCGCCCTCGGCAATCCAGGTTCGGAGCAGCGCTACCTCGCCGTCCGTCACGCGCGCTGGAGCGAGCGGCATACGCGGCAGCCCGCCCTCACCGCGCAAGCGCGTGAGCAGCGAGCTCTGCTCGGGCTCGCCGGGAGCGACGATCTTCTTCCCCGCGGCGGAGCGGCTGTCCGCTCCGACCAGGCCGCTTTCCGCGTCGAACACCTCGAGCACGTTGAAGCCGAACGGCGTGCCGGGATAGTGGCAGAAGGTGCAGCGCCCCGAGCGCGCACCCAGCGTCACCTCGGTCCCGAACAGCGGCGCGACGTTGTTCGCGAAGAAGGCGTCGTCGTTTGCGCCGTCGCTGATCCATTGCTCGACCAGGGCGAGCTCCGCGTCGCTGAACGCGGGCTGTTGGAGCGGCATCGGAGCACCGTCCACGTGCGCGTCGAGATCGGTTTCGACGACCTTCGTGATCAGGAAGCTATTGTCGACGTTGCCGGGGTCGACGAGCAGCGTCTGCTTCGAGCCGTTCGGAACCCAGGTGTTCGGACGACCGACGAGCCCGTGCTCCGGATCGAACGGATCGGTCAGATCGACGTCGATCGCGGCGCCGGCGTGGTGGCAATAGTTGCACTTCGCAGCGAAGATCGGCGCGATGTCGGCCTGATAGCTGACCGTGGGCTCGCCCGTGCTCCCGCTGGCGCCGGGACTGCCACCCGTACTCGGGCTCCCGCCCGCGCCTGCGCGCCCGCCGGTTGCGGTGGCTTCGTCGTCACCCCCGCCGCCGTCGTCGCCACCGCATGCGGGCAGTGAGAACGCGGCCAGAACTCCGATCGAAGCAAACCCCAGTAAGCGAGCCGTAATCACGCTCATCGGCGCATCGTAGGTGGGTGTAGCGAACACCGCAAGATAGCCGTTCTCGATGTCGCTCTCTGATATGAAGGGGTCGATGCATTTTTGGCACAGCACCGGCGGACCGTTGCTCTACGCGCACCGCGGCGCGAGCCGGGAGTGTCCCGAGAACACGCTGCCGGCTTTCGAGCGCGCGCTCGAGCTCGGAGCCGACGTGATCGAGCTCGACGTGCACCCGACGCGCGACGGCGTGTTCGTGGTGTCGCACGACGCCACCGCGGCGCGCGTGGCGGGCGTGGCTCGCGCGCTCTCCGATGCGTCGTGGGCCGAGGTTTCCGGCTGGGATGCGGGCGCCGGCTTCGTCGATCCGCACGGCGCGCGGCCGTTCGCGGGCGCAGGCGTGCGCTTCGCGCGCTTCGACGAAGTGCTGGCGCGTTTCCAGGACGTTGCCGTCAACGTCGACGTCAAGGACGCGCGGCCGCGCGATCTCGAGCGCCTGCTGGCAATCGTGCGCGAGGCGAAGGCCGAGTCGCGCGTGCTGCTCACGAGCTTCTCGTATCGAGTGCTGTCACGCTTGCGCACGCTCGGGTACTCGGGCGCAATCGGGCTCTCGCAGCTCGACGTGGTGCGGCTGGTGTTCAGCCCCGGTCTGTTCGATCGGCTGTTTCCGTACGGCGGCGTGCGCGCGCAGATCCCGACTCGCTCGGGGCCTGTCGACCTGACGGCGCCGCGCCTGTTCGCCAAGTGCAAGCGGCTCGCGATCGGCGTGGACTATTGGGTCGTGAACGAGCCGGAAATCGCCGCCGCGCTGCTCGAGCACGGGGCCGACGGCATCATCACCGACGACCCCCGCGCCATCGCCGAGGTGTTTCGCAGCTCACCGCGGACCGCGGCCTGGCGAGCGCGACATCCCTAGACGGCCAGCCACTCGAGCAGCACCGAGCGCAGCGCCCGAGCGTCGCGGACGATGTGGTGAGCGTGTGCCACGTGTTCGTCGCTGACGTTCGGATCGGGCGCGGCCACGACGCGCATGCCCGCCGCGATCCCCGCCCGGATGCCCGCCGGAGAGTCCTCGACCACCACGCACTCGGCCGGCTCGACGCCCACCGACTCGGCGGCAGCCAGGAAGATGTCGGGGGCGGGCTTCACGGCCCGGACGCGCGGATCGTCGCCGCACACGATCGCGGTGAAGCGCTCGAACCAGGGGTGGCGCGCGGTCTTGGCCGTATACAGAGCCGTCACGCTGCTGGTCGCGACGGCGACGGGCACGCGATGCCCGAGCAGCTCGTCGAGCAGCGCCTCGATGCCCGGCATGGGCGTGCAGCGCTGGAAAGCAGCGTCGAGGAACGGCTTCCTGCGCGCGAGGTACTCGAGCGGGCTGATCGGCAGCTCCAGGCGCTCGACGACGAGGCGCGCGCCGTGGTCTTCGCTGGTTCCGATCAGCTCGCGCTTGAGCGACCACTCGAAGCGCTTCCCGAACTCACCCACCACGGCCTGAGTCGCCTCCGTGTAGAGCGGCTCCGTGTCGAGCAACACACCGTCCAGGTCGAACAACACGGCGCGCGAGACGGGCTGAGGGGAGGCCGAGCGGCTCATGATCAGGCGCGGTGTATCATCCCCGAGGGTCGAGTCACGAGCTCGGCTGGATTCCCGAGCAAATCCCCGAACGCCGGGCCAAAGGGGCGGGAGTAGCAGGTTTCGTGCGCCTGCGGCGGCGCGCGCCGCGGGAACTTGAGCCGTACCGAGCAGGCTACGGGACGTATTCGGCAGCCCCCTCTGGCTCCGGCTCGCGGTAGCCCGGCGACGAGGCGGAGCGCAGAGGTTCTGGTGATGCGATGAGCCAAGCAAAGGGATCGAGCCAGCTTTCCGCGGTGTCGCTGCTGGCGCTGCTCTCGGGGCTGCTCGGATGCACCGGTGAGGTGAACAGCGACGGCGTCGCTCCCGGCTCCATGGACGGGAACGGCGGCTCGGCCGACGGCAGCGGCGCAGCGTCCTCGTCGGGGAACCGACCGGGACGGGGCGGCGGCGGGAACGCGGGCGGCGCAGCGTCGGGCTCCGGCGCTCTGCCCGGCTCGCCGGGCGCGGGCAACGGTGGAAGCTCGAGCACGCCCCCACCCGCTGGCGCCGGCGCGCCGCCCAACCCGACGGGCCCCGCGCCGATCACCTTCGAGTGCGACCCCCAGGCGAGCAGCGCCGAGACGCCGCTGCGGCGGCTGACGATGGCGCAGTACCGCAACACCGTGCGCGAGCTGGTGAGCTCGATCACCGAGAACGACGCCACCGCGCGGAGCGCCGTCGACGCCGCGCTCGAGCAGCTACCCGACGATCGCCGCGAGCCCGTACCGCAAGACCTGCACGGCAGCTACCGCCGCCTCGATCAGACGGTGCAACAGGCGCACGTCGATTCGATCTACGCGGTGGGCCTCGCCGCGGGCAAGGCCTTGACCCAGGGAGCGCTGCTCACGCGCCTGGCCGGTGCCTGCGCGACGGACAGCAACGCCAACAACGACGCGGCCTGTCGCGACGACTTCATCGAGAGCTTCGGCGCGCGCGCATTGCGCAGGCCGCTCGACGAGGAGGAGCTCGAGTTCTACCGCTCCGTCTACGGGGACGACGGAGCGGCGGATCCGGCGGCCTACGCCGATCTGGTCACGGTGTTCCTGAGCTCCCCGCAATTCGTGTACTTCGTCGAGCACGGCGAGGTCGAGTCCGCCGAGCATCCCGGCTCCTACGAGCTCTCGGCGTACGAGCTCGCGTCGCGTCTCTCCTACCAGTTCTGGCAGACCGCCCCCGACGCCGAGCTGCTCGCGGCGGCGGAGAACGCCAGCCTGCTGGATCCGGCTGTCTACGACGGACAGGTCGAACGCCTCGCGACGGACCCTCGAGGTCGCGCCACGCTCGACGAGTTCTTCGCGGACTGGATGAAGGTCGAAGAGCTGTCGCCGCTCGACAAGAACGCGAACAACGCGCTGTTCAAGGCCTTCGCCGGCGCGAACTTGCCGAAGGCCTCGCTGCGCCAGGCGATGATCGACGACGTGGTCGACCTACTCGGCTACTACTCCTGGCAGCAGCCGTCGCCGCTCAGCGAGGTGTGGCTCAGCCAGAAGAGCTTCGCGCGTGACGCGGATCTTGCCAAAATCTACGGCGTCAGCGCCTGGAACGGCAGCGACGAGCCGCCCCAGCTGCCGGACGGCGAACGCGCGGGTCTGCTCACGCGCGCGCTGTTCCTGTCGACGGGCTCGGCCAACACCCGCCCGATCATGAAGGGCGTGTTCATCCGCCGCAGCGTGCTGTGCGACGACATCCCGCCGCCTCCACCGGGAGTGAACGCCACGCCGCCCGAGCTCCGTCCCGACATGACCACGCGCGAAGTGGTGGAGGAGCTGACGGAGATGGACGGCTCGGTCTGCTCGGGCTGTCACCGGGCGCTGATCAACCCGCTCGGGTTCGCGACCGAAAGCTTCGACGCGCTCGGGCGCTATCGCACCGAGCAGGAGCTGTTCGACGAGGACGGCGAGTCGATCGGCTCGAAGCCGGTCGACACGCGCGGCGTCCCGCGCATCCTGAGCGACGACACCTCCGAGGTCGGCGGCGCGCTCGAGCTGATGAACAAGATCGCCGAGAGCGGCAAGGCCGAGGCCTGCCTCGCTCGCAACTACTTCCGTTTCACCTTCGCGCGCTGGGAGAACCTGAGCCAGGACGGCTGCACGCTCGAAGCCCTGCGCGCCCCGCTCGCCCAGGGCGGAACCATCCCCGAGCTCGCGGAAGCAGCGGCTCGCAGCCCTTCCTTCAGGCGCCGCGCTTTCTAGGGTCAGGAAATACCATGGCAAGACGAGTCATCGATGTCACGCGCCGTCAGGTGCTGGTGGGTCTCGGCGGCGCGACGCTCGCGCTCCCGGTGTTGCCCTCGTTGCTCACGCGCACGGCCTACGGCCAGGACCCGACCTACACACGGCGCCCGCGGCTCTACTGGGTGACGACCGATCACGGAGCCGCGTTCGAGAGCAACATGTTCCCGAAGCAGAGCCTGCTCACCGAGCAGACCATGCTGTTCGACGATCACACCGTGCGCCACGGCGCCCTGACCTCGACGGTGTCGGGCGGGACGCGGTCGGTGTCGCCGATCCTGAGCGCGTCCAGCGACCGCTTCAGCGAGTCGTTGGTGTCGAAGATGAACGTGCTCTACGGCCTCGACGTGCCGTTCTACATCGCGCACAACACCGGGCTCCACCTCGGCAACTACGCGCGCAACAACGGCGACGGAGGCGACGGCAAGGCCGTCCAGGACAGCCCGCGCCCCACGATCGATCAGCTCCTCGCCTGGTCGCCCTCGTTTTACCCCGATCTGGGCTCGATCAAGGAGCGGGCCATGGTCATGGGCTCGCAGCAGCTCTCCTTCAACTGGTCGAACCCGGGCTCCAAGTCCGGCAATATCGAGAACGTGCGCAGCAACAACAGCGCGCGGGACCTGTTCGACCGAGTCTTCGTCGCGCCCGGCGCAGCGCCCGAGGCGCCGGAGATGCAACCGCGCAAGCCGGTGGTCGACAAGGTGCTCGAGGCGTACCAGAGGCTGCGCAACGGCAACCGCCGGCTCTCGGCCGCCGACAAGCAGCGCCTCGACGACCACATGGATCGCATCGCGGAGCTCGAGCGCAAGCTCGGCACCGTCACGCCGCCCGTCGCGCCGGGCGAGCTGTGCGGCGCCGCACAGAAGCCGAGTCAGGACTCGGGCGGCGGCGGCAACGACCTCACTTCGGCGGCGCGCCGCGGGCAGCTCTTCAACGACGTGGCGGTGGCCGCGTTCGCCTGCGGCACGAGCCGGATCGGCGCCATGGGCTACGGTTCGACGCAGAGCTTCGTCGGCTACAGCGGCGATTGGCACCACGACGTCGCGCACATGTGGCAGAACGCCGAGCCCCAAAACTACCTGAAAGACTCGTACCAACGCTTCTTCGAGACCGTGTTCCTCGATATCGCAGCCAAGCTCGACGTCGAAGAAGCTCCGGGCATGACCTACCTCGACAACACGCTCGTGGTCTGGTCGCAAGAGAGCGGGATGGAGACGCACGGCACCGTCTCCGTGCCGATCATCACCTTCGGCAGCGCGGCCGGCTTCTTCAAGACCGGCCAATTCGTGGACTATCGCCGCACCACGAGCTCCACCTCGCGCTTCGACGCAGGCGCGGACGGCGACCAGTACTGCGGCCTGCTCTACGGTCAGTGGCTGTCCACGGTGATGCACGCCATGGGCCTCCAGCCGAGCGAGTGGGAGCTCTGGGATCACAAAGGTTACGGCGTGCCGTTCTTGACCGCCGAGAGCTGGACGCCGCCCTACAAGCAGCACTACCAGAACACGTCGTCGCGCTATTTCACGATGTCGAGCGACGTGCTGCCCGTAATCGGCGCGTAATCCCCAGTCCGCTACGCAGGTTTTGCGCGGCTGGGCGCGCAATTCGCTGGTTTACGGCTGGCCCAAAGCTTGCTCGACTCGGGGGATGAGCAAGCTCGCGCGGCCGATCCTCGACTACATGACGCCCACGCCGCACTCGATCGGCAGCGATCAGACGCTGGCGACGGCACAGAAGCTGATGAAGGAGCACCGGATCCGGCATCTGCCGGTGCTGAGCGGTGGCAAGCTGTGTGGGCTCTTGAGCGAGCGCGACGTGAAGTGGATCGCGACCCTGCCCAGCGTCGATGCCACGAAGCTCACGGTGGAAGAAGCGATGATCGAGGAGCCGTTCACGGTCGATCCGAACACGGCGCTCGACGACGTCGCGACCACGATGGCAAAGGAGCGCTACGGCTCCGCGCTGGTCGTGAAGAGCGGGCACGTGATCGGCATTTTCACGAGCGTCGACGCCTGCCGCGCGCTCTCGGAGCTGCTCGAGCCAAAGCCAAAACAGAAGGGGTAGAGCCATGGCCAGTGAAGACCATTCGGGAGCGGTGATCTGGATCAGCGGACTGCCTTCGTCGGGCAAGTCGACGCTGGCGGAAGCCGCGCAACGGCACCTCGACTCTCGCGGCATGCGCTGCTGCCGGCTCGACGGCGACGCCGTGCGCGCGGCGCTGGTTCCCAGCCCCGAACACGGCGGCCGCGCGCGCGACGAGTTCTACGCGTCGCTCGCCAACCTGGCGGCGATGTTGGCGGAGCAGGGTCTGGTCGTGCTCGTCGCCGCCACCGCGCACAAGCGCGAGTATCGCGAGCGCGCCCGCGCCGTCGCGCCGCGCTTCTTCGAGGTGGAGGTGAACGTGCCGCTGGACGAGTGCCGGCAGCGCGACGACAAGGGCCTCTACCGCGCGTTCGCGGAGGGCGCGATCTCGCAGCTGCCCGGCGAGGACGTGGCGTACGAGCGCACCTCGGACCCCGAGATCGTCGCGAACGGCGGGCGGGACGAGCTCGCGCTCGATTCGCTGGTCACGCTCGTGGCGTCTCTCTTCCCCAGCCGAGGGGCCGCGTGACGGCGGAGCCCGAGCCCGACGCCCGCCTCGAGCAGCTGATCGGCGCTGCCTTGCCCGGCGCCCGCATCGTTTCCGTGACCCGGCTCGGCGTGGACAGCACGCCCGAGGGGGCGACCGCGAAGGGCGCAGGCTATGGCGCTCCGCTGCGCATCGAGCTCGAGCGCGACGGCCGCCGCGAGAGCGTGGTGCTCCACACCGCGACCAAGAACCAGTTCGGGCACGATCGACGCGCCGATCGCGCAGCAGAGGCGCTGCTCGCGTTCGACACGTTCGACTCCGTACCCCGCCACGTGCGCGCGCTCGACGTGGGCGCGTTCAGCGGCGAATCAGGCTTCGTCTCGCTGCGCGACAGCGGCGAATTCTACCTGCTCAGCGAGTGGGCGGAAGGCACGCTCTACGCGGACAGCTTGCGCCGCATCGTCCGTCACGGCGAGCTCGAGCCAGACGATCTGACGAAGGTGGAAAAGCTCGCGCACTACCTCGCCGATCTACATGGCCCCCACGAGCACTACCCGCTCTCGCAAGCGCGCGCGCGCCGCGATCTGTTCGGCAGCGGCGAAGGCATCTTCGGCATCGTCGACAGCTACCCCGAGCCGTGTCCCGGGCTCGCCGCGGGGCGCCTGCGAAACCTGGAGCGGCTGTGCTGCGACTGGCGCTGGACGCTGAAGGCGTGCGCCCGCCCGCTCTGCCGGACCCACGGCGACTTCCACCCCTTCAATCTGTTGTTCGACGAGCACGGCCGCCTGCGCTTGCTCGACACGAGCCGCGGCTCACTGGGAGACGCCGCCGACGACGTGACCTGCCTCGCCCTCAACTATCCGTTCTTCGCCCTCGAGCGGCCCGAGGCCTGGCACGGAGCCCTGTCGCGGCTGTGGTTTCGCTTCTGGGAGCGCTACCTCGCTCGCTCTCGCGACGACGAGCTGCTCGACGTGGCCGCGCCGTACCTCGCCTGGCGCGGCCTCGTGCTCGCAAGCCCCGTCTGGTACCCCTCGCTCAGCGACGCCGCCCGCTCCCGCCTCTTCGACTTCCTCGAATCCGCCCTGCTAACACCGCGCTTCGACCCCGAAAGCGTCACACTCTTGTTCCCGCAGTAACGGCTGTGCGCGGCGTGGGACGGGGCGCAACAGGAAGACAGGAAGACAGGAAGACAGGAAGTTTTTGTTTTTGGATCCGGCGTTGAAGACGTCGTTGTGCGGCGTTACTTCGTCGTGCTGAGCGCGCAGTGTGAACCCCCAAAAAATCTTGGCGACTCTTGGCGCCCCTTGGCGCCTTGGCGACAAAAGCTTGCAGGGGCGTGCCCCCGTGTTCCCCCAGTAACGTCGCTACGCGGGCGCTGGGAGATCGGGCAACAGGAAGACGGGAAGACAGGAAGTTTTTGTTTTTGGATCCGGCGTTGAAGACGTCGTTGTGCGGCGTTACTTCGTCGTGCTGAGCGCGCAGGGCTCACCCCCAAAAAATCTTGGCGACTCTTGGCGCCCCTTGGCGCCTTGGCGACAAAAGCTCCCAGAGCCCTGCCGCCGAGACGAGCGGGGAAGCGTTACTTGATTTCAGCGCAGCCGATGCGGCCGCCGGCGTTGCCGGTGGGCTGGCCGCCGTCGTCCTTCTTGTCGTGGACGATGATCGCCTTGCCGAGGAACGAGCTCGGATCGTTCGGCTTGAGGTTGGCGCCCGGGGCGACGATTTCGAGCGTGCCCTTGCCATCCTTGCCAATGGTGATGTTGCCGAGATCACCGAGGTGCCGCGGGGACGTGGTGGGCAGCGCGTGCTGGTGCGTGCCCGGGTTGAAATGGCCGCCGGCGCTGGAGCCGTCCGCTGCGCTGCAATCGCCCTTTTCATGGACGTGCGCGCCGTGATCGCCGGGCTTCACGCCCTCGAGCGCGAGCGTGACTTTCACACCTTCGGGGGTCTCGGCGAGCGTGGCCTTGCCAGCGAGCTTCGAGCCGCTCTTGGCCTGGAACTCGACTTCGACGCTGGCTGGCGCGGCGGGCGCGGCTTCGGGAGCTTGCTGCGATTCGGCGCTCGCCGTGTCTGCGGGGGCAACGGCCTCCGCCGGAGGCTCCGCAGGGGGCTCGGCGGCGGGTTGGGGCGCGGCCTCGGCTGCCGGTTGCGAACCGCCACAACCGACGCAAACCGCGAGGGACAGTATCGAAACGACCTTGATAGGCAGCGATGTCATGGGCAGAGGCATCGTCGATCCGTGAGCGGTGGTCAACCTCGAGGGTACGGGAACGGAGCGCGGGTACTGCGGGATTCCGCTCACCTGGTCCCCTCACGGCACGTCACTTCGCTCGGTCAGCGTCGAGCGCCGTCACCACGGCCTGCAGCACGCGCTCGGCGGCCCTCAGATCGCTGTTCGGAACCCGGCGCAACGCGCGCTCCACGACGGATTCGATGGAACCGGTCCGCTGGCCATTGAGGCGCTTGCCGCGTGCGGTCAGGCTCAGCATGGCGCGCCGCCGATCGCGCGGGTCGGCTTCACGGCGGAGCAGCTTGGCCGACTCGAGCCGTCGCAGCGTCCCGGTCAGTGAGCTCGGGTGCACGTGCAGGGTCCGCGCGACCTCGCCGGCCGTCATCGTGTCTCGGTGTCCGACCCAACGCACGACGAGGCGTTGCGGGCCAGTCACCCCCAGGCGTTGGTGCATGCGCTTGGAGGCCGATTCCAACCCGTGAGATAGGGCCCACAACAAGCGCAAGAAGCCAAGCCCGCGTCCAAATGGTGGCGATGCAGCATCGCCCGCCGAAGCAGGGTTTTGTCGCATCTCCACAAAGTGTATTCGCAAAGATCCCGGTCAAGTGTGCAGGCCGCATCGACTCGGCGTGACATCCTGCCACGAGCCGTTCGGGCGCACCTTGCGTAACTCGTCGGGGTTTTGGCGCCGCGGGCGTGGCGGAGGCGTCGCGAACAGGTTTGACGTGTAACTAATTGCGTGAGAACAAGAAAGACCGTGCCCGAGGAAAGAGGACTGTCGGAAGCGGTGACCGCGTTCGTGCGCGGATCCATCTCTTCGGTCGAGCAGCTTGCGATCTTGCTGCTGCTGCGAGCCAACCCGTTTCGGAGCTGGTCTGCGACCGAGGTGAGCCGCGAGCTGCGCGGCAGCGAGCACTCCGCGGGGCTTCGTCTTTCCGATCTGCTCGAGAGCAAGCTCGTCGAAGATCGCAGCAGCGAGGGCGAGCCCCGGTACGTCTACGCGCCGGCCTCGGAGGCCTTGCGCGGCACGCTCGACGCCGTGGCCGAGGCCTACGCAGAGCGTCCCCATTCGGTGATCGCGCTGATTTATTCGGACAGCAGCTCGCACTGAGGCGCCGCCCCCGGGCGCCTCCCGGCTCGACAGCCGCGCGCCAAACTAGCGGCGCGCGTCGCCTCGGGGCAACCCAGAAGGGAGACCCCGGCCCTCCGGACTGATAGACTCGGACCTCGTACGCCCGTGACCGAGATCCTCGAGCTGAAAGCGCTGCACTCGCTGGCCAAGCTTTCGAGCTGGACCAAGGCGGCCGAGGAGCTCGGGATCAACCGCGCCGAGCTGGTGCAGATCGTGGCACGGCTCGAGCAGCGGCTCGGCGTGAAGCTCATCGATCGCGACGGTGACGAGGACGCGGCCATCGAACAGGTGGCGCTGACCGAGGCCGGCCTCGCCTTCCACGCCCGCACCGGCCAGGCCCTCGACGACCTCGCCAAGATCGAGGCCACGCTCCTTCAGACACCGGTGCACCCGAGCGGCAAGATCCGGATCACGGCGCCGGTGTTGCTCGGTCAGCTGCACGTGGCACCGCTGATCGGAAAGCTGCGCCGGCTGTACCCCGAGCTCGCGGTCGAGCTTTCGTTGATGGATCGCTTCGTGGACCTGGTGCACGAGAACGTCGACCTGGCGATCCGCGCCGGCTCGCCCTTCGACAAGCGACTGATGACGCGCAGGCTCTGCACCAACCGCCGCATCCTGGTCGCTTCCCCCGAGTATTTGCGAGAGCACGGCGAACCGGAGCGCCCGGACGACCTCGTGGAGCACGAGTGCCTGCTCTTCACGAGCTTCGCCAACCCGCGGGAGTGGCGGCTCAGCGGGCCGGACGGACCCGTCACGGTCAACGTGAACGGCATGGCCTCGTCCAACGCGGCCTACGTCGTCAATCTGCTGGCCGAGCAAGGCGAAGGCATCACCTTCGGTGCCACCCTGGCGCTCGCGCCCGCGCTGCTCGACGGCCGCCTGGTACGCGTGCTCCCCGCCTACGAGATGGAAGCAACCGGCATCTTCGCCGCATACCCCTCCACCGAGCGCCTCCCCACGCGAGTCAGCGCCGTCATCGATTTCTTCGCGAGCGAGATGACCGATCCCCCAGTCTGGGATCAGCAACTCATCGGCAAAGTCCCGGGCTTCTAACTCCCCCGGGCCCCCCAAGTCCGCACACGCTCCGCGCGCTCAGAGCGGGCACTGAGAAGTTTTTTTTACCGCCACGGGCGCCAGGCAGAACGCCACGGGCGCCAGGTTTTTTTGGGGTCGCAATGCGCGTCGCTGCGCGCGATGGGACGACGCTGCGCCTGACGTCTCTGGCGCTCCTGATTTACAGCCACGGGCGCCAGGCAGAACGCCACGGGCGCCAGATTTTTGGGGGTCGCACCTCGACCCGGACGTCGACGAAGTTTCGGCGCATCACGCCTTTACTTCGACTCGCTGTGAGTGCTCTGTAACCCCCCAAAAACCTTGGCGACTCTTGGCGTCTCCCTTGGCGCCTTGGCGACAAAAGCGCTCAGGGCTTGCGTCTTCACCCCGTTTCACGGCCGCGTCAACGACGGCCCCGCGGCGACGCGCTACCCTGGCCGGCTCCGCAGTCGTGACCGACGCCTCTTTCGTTCCTCGCCCGTATTGCTACCGCTGCGACAAGCCGGAGTTCGCTTGTCTGTGCGCGAAGATCGAGCGCTTGCCCAATCGCACGCCGATCGTGATCGTGCAGCACCGGCACGAGTCGCGGCATCCCTTCGGCACGGTGCGGATCGCAGAGCTTGGTTTGTCGAACCTGCGCGTGCACACGGTGCCCGGCTCGGCCGTCTCCGGTCCCACCCCGCCGAGCTTCGTGCCCGCGGGCGCTGGGCTATTGTACCCGGGTCCCGGAGCGCGCGAGCTCACGTCGCTCGCGCCGAGTGAGCACCCGAGAGCGCTCGTGGTGCTCGACGGCACCTGGCACCAGGCGCGCGCGCTGCTCCGCGACCACGCCTGGCTGCGCGATTTGCCGCGTTACGGGCTCGAACCGAGCGAGCCGTCGCGTTACCGTGTGCGGCGCGAGCCGCTGCCGACCTGCGTCTCGACGATCGAGGCCATCGTCCAGGCGTTGAGCGCGCTCGAGCCCGAGCTCTCGGGTCAGAAGAGCTTGCTCTCGGCCTTCGATCACTTGAACGACGTGCAGTTGCTCGAGATGTCGCAGCGCGAGCGGCAGACCCGCGAACGAGAGCGCCGCCCTGCCGAAGTTCGCTGTCTGCCGCGCGCGCTGGTCGATGCCTTCGACAGCGTGATCGTGGTCTACGGCGAGGCCTCACGGGTCCAGCACGAATCCGAAACCACGCCCGAGCTCCTGCACTGGACGGCGATCCGCCTTCGCGACCTCGCGACCTTCGACTGCGTCGTGCGCCCGCGCGACGGCGCGCCGAGCGAGCGCCGCCTCGAGCACCTGGGCTTGAGCCGCGCCGACTTCGAGGGTGCCGTCGCTGCGCGCGAGCTCGCCGAGCGCTGGTCGGACTTCGTGCAACCCGGCTCGGCGCTCGTCGCCTGGAATCCGCGGACGTTCGCGCATTTCGAACGCGCAACCGGCAGCGCGCTCGGCGGCATCGGGCTCAAGGGCGTGTACCACCGAGTCCGCAACGAGCGGCAGGGCGACCTCGATCGGCTGGTCGCCCTCGAATCCCCGGGCGCGCTCCCGGAGGAGTGGACCCAGGCGCTCCGCGGTGTGCGCGGCCGCGCCCGGCATCGCCTCGAGAACGCGCTCACGATCGCGCGCGCGCTGTTGAAAGGAAACTGCTGAGGAGATGACCGCACCCGTCGCGTACGCCATCGACTTCGGCACCACGAACTCGCTGATCGCGGCCGCCTCCGCGGAGCGAGTCTGGGAGCCCCTCGCCATCGAACCCGAAGGCGCCGATCCGACCGTGCTGCGCAGCGTGTTGTTCTTTTCGGACGACACCGCCGCCTTCGAGTGCGGAGCGCGCGCTCTGCGCACCTCGGTCGAGTCCGGCGCGCGCGGCCGGCTGATGCGCTCGCTCAAGCGCTTCCTGCCCATGGAAAGCTTCGTCGAGACGCGGCTCGGCGCCCGGCGCTACGCGCTCGAAGAGCTGATTGCGATCTTGCTCCGCAACCTGCGCGAGCGCGCCAACGCCGTCGTCGGAGCCGACGTGCAGAGCGCCGTGCTCGGCTGCCCGGCGCGGTTTTCCGACGAACCCGCCGCTCACGAGCTCGCCCTCGCGCGCCTCGAGCGAGCGGCAAAACTCGCCGGTTTCACCGAGATCGCGCTGTGCGAAGAGCCCGTCGCCGCCGCGCTCGATTGCGCGCACCAGACAGAGCACCGAGAGCTGGTCGTCGTGCTCGACCTCGGCGGCGGCACCTCGGATTTCACCGTGGCACGCCTCGGCTCGGGGCAGGCGGACGTGCTGTCCGTCGGCGGTGTCGCGGTCGCCGGAGACGCGCTCGACGGCTCGATGATGCGCAGCTCGATCGCTCCCCAGTTCGGCGCCAACGTCACCTACCGCCGGCAGTTCGGCGAGAACGTGCTCGGCTTTCCGCGCCCGCTCCTCGAAAAGCTCTGCTCGCCCGCCGAGCTCTGCTTGTTGGATCGCCGCGACACGCTGAGCTTCCTGCGCGAGATCCGCAGCTCCTCGCTCGGCGAGGCCGATCGCCTGTGCATGGACCGGCTACTTTGCCTCGTCGAAGACCGCTTGGGCTTTCGGCTGTTCGAGGCCATCGACACCACCAAGCGCGCCCTCTCCGACCACGACGCGGCGCCGTTTCGCTTCGACTATCCGAGCATCGAGCTCGCCTTCCCGGTCGAGCGCGCGAGCTTCGAAGTCGCCATTGCTCCTGCGCTCGAGCGGATCTTGAGCCGGCTCGACGAAACCCTGGCAGCCGCAGGCGTCTCCGCGCTCGAGGTGGACCGCGTCTATTGCACCGGCGGCACCGCCCGAGTCCCCGCTTTCCTGCGCGCCGTCGCCACGCGCTTCGGTCCCGAAAAAGTGCGCCAGGTAAGCACCTTCCACGCCGTGATTCAGGGCCTCGCCGAGCGCGCCCGGAGCCTCGTCGCTGAAGGCAAGCTGGGCCACTTCACCGCTCCCAACTAAAGACGAGATTCTTGGGGTGGGGCCCTCGGTGATAAGGGCGCGACACACGTCGAGAGCGACGTGAGGCAACGAGCAGCCGGCAAGTCGAGCGAGCAGCAGCCGCGCTTGCCCCGCGTGGTCGTGAGCGGCGGAGGCGCCTCGCCGGCGCGAATCACAGTCAGGATCCTGACTGCCACAGCCCACCGCGCAGAGCACCTATGATCGGACGAGTGGCTTGTCAGAGTCGTTACTCTGATTCGCCATTTGGGCGCCACCGCCGCACCCGCGCCCAGTTGATTGCCCGGATCCTTTCGCCAGCAGTGAAGCGACTACGAAATCACAGTCACGATCGAGACTGTGATTTCACGTAGAGAGATGCCTGCCGCACGGCGTCTCGATCTCGGCCTCCGCGTCGAGACCTTGCTCCGGCCCGCTCGTGAGACCAGCTCACAAAGCCTTTCCCCCGAGCCCCCCGACGCTCAGAGCCGCCCCCCAAACCCTTGGCGACTCTTGGCGGTCTCTCTTGGCGCCTTGGCGACAAAAGCGCTCAAGGCCGTAGGACCTCCCCCTGCCCGCGCGCAGCGAAGCGAGCACGGGCTTTGGGGGAGGTCGGCGCGCGGAGCGCGACGGGTGGGGGCAACTAGGCGCCGTCGCAGATCAGGCCGCTGCCACCGTTGGGCTTCGGCACTGCGGCGTCGCTGCACATCTCGCCCTGGTTGACCCAGACTTCGGTGCAGGTCGAAGCGTTGGCGCAGAGCGCGGCGTTCGGGGCATTGCCGGAGGGGTTGCAGTCACCGCCGGGGCCGACTTGCTTCACGCAGATCCCACCGATACAGCCGAAGCCGGCGCGGCAGGTGAGCGCGTTGCCATTGGCGACGTCCGAATCGCACTGGGCGTTCTCGGCGGCGCCGACGACGCAGGTCGTGACCGTGGCGCTGGCTGTCGCGATTTCGCACTTGCCGGTGGCGCAGGCCGCGGCGTCGCCGCACTCGTCTCCGGTCGCGAGCAGGCTGTTTCGGCACACGAAGCCGCCAGTGCCCGTGTTCAAACACCCCGCGGAGTTGGGTCCGCACTGGTACGAGTCGATGCAGGCCGTCATCGGGGCGAGGTTGGCCTTGCACTGGGCGGTGTCGTTGACGTCGCAGTGCAGGCCGGTGGCGCACTGGTTTTGCGCGTTGCACGCCGTGGGCGCCACGCGATCGGTCTCGCAGGTGCGGTCCTGGCAGTGCGCGCCGGCCACGCAATCGCCGTCGCTGTTGCACAGGTCTTCCGCGCCGCTGCCGAGCTCCTTGCAGACTCGGAACGTGGCTTCGGACTCGTTCACCTCGATCGGGGCGCAGCCCGAGTCCTCCGGACACAGCGCGTCCGCGTCCGTGCTGTTGACGGCGCAGGTGTAGCCGAGCGAGCAGGGCTCGACGCACTTCAGCGTCAGCGGGTTGCAGGTGAGACCCGCCTGGCAACGGATGTCCTCCTCGCCCGGCTGCGGATCGTCGGGATCCTGGAACGAACAGGTCTCGCCCGCGCCGGCCTTGGGCTCGCAGTCGCCTTCGCTGTTACAGAACAGGTCGAAGTCGCAGTCCGCGTTCTGCGTGCACGGCTCGCCTTCCTGCCAGCGCTTCACACAGGTCGGGAAATCGTTCGGGTTGTCGGCGTGACCCGCCGGCAAACACGTGGAGCCGACGACGCACTCGACGTCGTTGGCGGCCGCGGTTTCGGTGAGGCCGATCGTGCACTCCTCCCCGATCGCGAGCTTGGGCTTGAACAGATTGGTGAGCGCACAGGGGTTGTCGCCCGTGGGGCCGCTACAGCGCGTGTTCGGCTCGGGCTCTTCCGTGCACTCGGCCTCCGCCCAGTACGCGACGCACTCGGCGGCGCCCGCCGGGTCTACCTCGACGCGCGAGAGGTCCACGACGTAGCCGAGCGTGCCGAGCAGGCCGCCGGGAGCCGCCGGACCCGAAGGGTAGGGGTTATCGGTCGCGTTCGACTCGCGCATCTGCAGGATCAGGCGCTCGGCGCAGTCGGCCGCGTCGTCCGCGAACGGGCTCAGGCGGTATCCACGCTCGCCGGCGTCGCAACAGCGGAACTCCCAATCGCAGACGGCGCTGATCACGTCGTCGACATCGGCCGTGATCGGCACGTTCGGCTCGCCGCCGTCGGGCTCCGAGGGCATGCCTGCGGAGCCGCCGGGATCGGAGCCGGGGTCTTCGCCGCCGCCGCCCTTGCCACCGGTCGCCGTGGATTTTCCTCCCGTCGAGGAGTCGCCGGCATCACCGGTCTCGCCAGCGGAGCTGTTGCCGCCGACGCCTCCGCTCTTGCCGCCGGTAGCGCTTCCGCCCTTGCCGCCGGTCGCGCCGGTCTGGCCGCCCGCGTCGCTTCCGGCATCACCCGTGCCGTCCCCGCCGCCTCCACCGCCGTCGTCGTCACCACAACCCGAGGCCAGTGCCCCGACCAATCCTGCGATACCGAACAAAAAATGTAGTCTATTCCCGAGTCGGGTCATGCCGGTCCTCCGTGTGGCCCATCTAACAAGCGGGGTCACTCGGCGCCAAGTCCTAAGATGGACGCCGGGCCGGCAGTTTTTTGGGAATGGTGACTTAATGAACTCCTAGCGGCGGAGCGGCGACTCTCTTCCGTCGCTCGTGCATGGAACCAGGATGAGCAGCACACACTTCCCTACGGACTGCTCAGGGTCGCGTGTCGTTGAGGAGGCGATCACCGCGTGCGTGGTGTTCGATCGGTGAGCCCGGCGGACGCATCCACGCCGTGACCATCACGAAGGCCAGCACGAAGCCTCCGATCAGAACCACCAAGCCAATGTAGAGCGAGGAGGTCGTCACCGCCGCAGCGAAGCCGATCGCCATGAACAGGAACAGGCCGATGATACCCTTCCAATGAGCTCGCATACGCCTCAGTGGAGCAAGCCATGTGCCACTGAGGATCTCGCGGACTTCGCGCGCATCGATGGGGGCGGATTCGCCAGAGTGAGCGCTTTGATCACGCCCGCGGGGCAAAACGGCACGAGCGCGGCGCTCAGAGCTCGTAAATGGCGCGGAGACTCGAAGCGTTTGCCTTCGGGCGCGGCCGCCCTTGCGCTTCCTCTCTGGTGCGCGCGAGGCGGAAGTCGAGATCCCGTGCGCGCGTGCTCGTGAGATCGACGTCGCGAACCACGGGCGAGTAGCCCTCGAGCGAGATGCGCATGCGGTGACGCCCCTCGGCGATCTCGCCGATCCACGGCGTGACGCCGACCGCGGCACCGTCGATCGACACCAGCGCGCCCGCCGGCTCGGAGCTCACGCTGAGTTGCCGCAACCCCTGCTGCGCGAGCTTCTTCTCGAGCACGCTGATGCGCGTCAGCACTTCTTTGGCGTTCGAGGCGCCGACGCGACGCTTCAAGTAGCTGCGGTAGGCCTGCAGCGCGCCGCCGATGTCGCCGAGTTTGTCGTTGGCGAGCGCCACGTTGTACGAGTACGCGGGGCTCGGTAAAAACGCGTCCGCTTTCTCGAAGTAGTCGGCCGCCTCGCGGTAGCGGCCCGCGCGGTAAGCCTCGACACCGGAAGCGTACGCGGCACGAGCGAGCTCTCGGCGCGACTGCGAAGCCACGGTCGAGGTGTTGCTCTGCGCCGAGAGCTGCGTGCAGGGCACGAGCCAGGCCGGGAGCAGCAACAGCCCGGCCATCCACCAACGGAGCGCGCTGGTTCTGCCAGCCAGCATCAGAAGCCCCCGTCGTAGGGATCCATCAGCTCGGGCTCGCGTTTCTGTTCGCGCGCCGGAGCGGCGGCGGGCGGAAGCGGGAGCGGATCCGGCAAGGGGTCGTAACGATCGGGAGCGGGCGGGCGCGGCGCAGACCGCGGCGCCGTCCTGGGCCGCGCTACGACGCGGGTGGGGCGGTTCGAAGCGATGCGCTGCGCGCGCACCGTCGCAGCGCGCGCAGCGGTGTCGAGCTCCGCTTCGGTTTCCGACGCCGCGGACGCAACCGCTTCCGGAACGACGGGCTCGGGCTCAGGCTCGGGCGCCGCGGCGACGGCGTTCGCGAGCAGAGGCCGCATATCGGCAAGCGGCGGCTCGGCTGCGGGCTCGGGCAAGGCAGCCGCGACATCGACGGCCAGGGCCGGCGCCGCTCGAGCCGGTGAGTCGGCGAACGCCGACACGGACTTGCCGATGCCATCGAAGAAGTTTTGCCCGGCGGGCTGCGTGATCGCCAAAAGGCAAACGCCCGCCGCCAGCGCCGTCGCGGTCACCACCGGCGCGAGCCAGCGGCGCTTCGGACGAAACGGCCGCGAATCCACGTTGAGCGAGAGCGGGGTGATCGAGCGAGGGACGGCGTTCTCGACGCCGGCCATGCGCCGGATCCGGTTGCAGGCGTCGCTCCCGCGCGCGCAGAACGGAGCGAGCGCCGCTGCCAGGTCTACCACCGTCGCGAAGCGCTCGTTCGGGTCCTTGCTCAAGCAACGCAGGATCGCCTTTTCGAGCGCGGCCGGCACTTCGGGATTTTCGCGGCGCAAGCTCTTACGCGGCTCGGAGTGCACGACCTCGGCGCACAGGCTCGACAGCGAGTCGCCGACGAACGGTTGATAGCCCGTCAAGAGCTCGTACAACACGACGCCGAGCGCCCAGATGTCGACGCGCGAGTCGACGTCGTTCGGCGAGGTGATCTGCTCGGGCGCCATGTAGTGCGGCGAGCCGAGCGTGCGCCCTTGCAGCGTGAAGGAGCGCGAGCCTTCCGTCTGTCGCTTGCAGATGCCGAAGTCCAGCACCTTCAGGCCGACGCTGCCGTCCGCGTTCTTCGCGAGAAACAGGTTCTCCGGCTTGATGTCGCGGTGCACGATGCCGCTCGCGTGCGCCTCGGCGAGCGCCTCCGCGGCCTCGAGCACGAGCGAAACGGCGGAATCGACCGGCAGGTTCGAGTTCACCTCGAGCAACTTCCGGAGGTCGCTGCCCTCGAGATACTCGAGCACCATGAAGGGCCGCCCCGGCTCGGTGCAGCCGCTGTCCAGCACACGCGCCACGTGCGGGCCCTTCAGCTTGGCGATGGTGCGCGCCTCGTTGAGGAAGCGGGCGGTGGCCTCGGAGTCGAACGCCAGCTCCGGACGCACCAGCTTGATGGCGACGATCTGGTCGAGCTCGATGTGGCGTCCGCGGTAGACGAGCGCCATTCCCCCTTCCGCTACCAGTTGTTCCAACGAGTAGCGGCCGCCCACGATCGTCGCTCGGGGCGTCGGGGAAAATAACGTATCGTCGCTGACCTGGGTCATCGCGAAAGCCTTGGTTGCCCCGCATCGTGCAAGCTACGGACCAACCGGCCGTCTCGGGGAAAGAGCCCAGCCGTCGCGCCGTTCTCAGCACTCCTGAGGATGATACGCCCTAGGGTGCGCGGGCCGGATGTGGCGAAAGCAGCGCGTTGCGGCAAGCTGCTACGACACTCGGGCCGGCCGCGCGATCGCACGCTCGGGCATACTCCTCCTAGCCCAAGCCACGCGCTGCACTACCACTTCACCTGGTTGGGCGGAGGCGTCGCGGGCGGCTCTCCTTTTCGCGGACCGTCCTGGGTGGGCCGCGGTTGTCCGGCGGGCTGCCGGACATCGGGCTCGCCGTAGCACTGCGTGCCGTACTTCGGTCCGGACTGACAGTACGTGCCGCTGCCCGGGCCGCACCCCGCGAGCGCGGCGCCGACGACCACTCCCAAAACGCAACGGATGAAGGCTCGGATCATGATTTTCCGCCTCCCAGTGCAAGCGCGCGACCCGACGAGCGTCAGGCGGGCGCCATTCGAGAAGTCTGCACTTTTGCGCGAGATCGTCGAGCTGCAGCAGCGCCCCCCCAGAGCGCGCGTGAACGCCGAGTGTGGCGATCCCACGACACCTCGGCGCTGCTAGGTTACCGCGATGCTGTGCCGCACGCTGATCGGACTCGCGCTGGTGCTCGCGGCCTGCTCGCGGCGTGCGGCGAAGACTGACGCGCCGGCGGCCGCGGCGTCGAGCAGCGCCGTCCCGAAGACGACCAGTGAGCTTCGCCACGGCATCCCGTGGTTTCGCGACGACGCCGAGGCAGCCTTCGCGGCGGCCCGGCGCGACGGGAAGTCGCTGCTCGTGGATCTGTGGGCGCCCTGGTGTCACACGTGTTTGTCGATGCAGGAGTTCGTGCTGCGGGACGCAGAGCTCCCGCACGCCAAGGAGCGCTTCGTGTTCCTGGCCGTGGACACGGAGAAGCCGGAAAACGCCGGCTTCTTGGAGAAATATTCGGTCTCGGTCTGGCCCACGTTCTACGTGATCGATCCGTTGTCGCGGGCCGTGCGCGGGCGCTGGCTCGGCGCGGCCTCGGCTTCGGAGTTTTCTCGGTTCCTGGACGACGGCGCGCGAGCAGTGGAGCTCGGGCGCGAAGCCAAGCTCGCGGCGGACGATCCGCGCGCGCTCCAGCTCGCCGGGGACGAGCTCGCGGCGCGGCGCGACTTCGCCGGAGCCGCAGCCAAGTACGGCGCGGCGCTCGAGCGAGCGCCTTCGGATTGGTCGTGGCGGCCGGCCGTGCTGGTAGCGAGGATGTCGGCGCTGTCGAAGGCGAAGCGTTACGACGAGTGCGCGGCGCTCGGCGAGAGCGCGATGCTGCAGACGGGGTCTGGTGTGAGCGCCGGCGATTTCGCGTCGTTCGCGCTGAGCTGCGCCGCCAAGCTGCCGAAGGGCGACGCGCGTGCGCTCGCGGCGCGGAAGGCGGCCGAGGTGAGGCTCACGGCGTTGTGCGGCGGCCAGGGCGCAGAGCTCACCGCCGACGACCACGCAGACGCTTGCGGAAACCTCGAAGCAGCACGCCAGGCATTGGGTGACGCCGCCGGCGCGCGGCGAGCTGCGGAAGCCGGGCTCGCGGTGCTCGAACGAGCGGCGAAGGGCGTCCCGGATGACGTCGCGCTGACTTTCGATCGCGCGCGCAGCGATTTCCTGATTTCACTCGGCCGCGGCGAGGAAGCGCTTTCGTTGTTGAGCCAACGCGAACGAGCCCTGCCCGACAACTACAACCCGCCGCACCAGCTGGCGCGTGTCTATCGCTCGCTGAAGCGCTGGGACGAGGCGCTCGCCGCGATCGATCGCGCGATTTCGCGGGCCTACGGTCCGCGACGGGCCAACCTGATGACGTTGCAGATCGAGCTGTTGGTGGCCGCGGGGCGGAAGCAAGAGGCGAAGGCTGTAGCCACTCGCCAACTAGAGGCGTATCGCGCGCTGCCCGACGCTCAGAAGCTGCCAGACGCGGAAGCGGCCGCGCAGGCTCGGCTGAAAGAGCTCGACTAGCGAGTGGCCGATTGCCACAGCGCCCGCCGCGCAACTCACCGCATCAACGCGCGCAGTCCGAACAGGGCGAGCAAGATCACGCCGATCACCGCCAGCACGCCGACCCACACGCCTGCCTTGAAAATGCCTTTGGCAAGCTCGCAACCGGTGAGCAGAAACGTCGAGCCGAGCGCGGTGACCAGAACCGCGGAGGTGTTTCGAATGATCATCAATGCTCGGAAAGCACGAAGCGGGCCAATCGGTGCTCACGGCGCCTCGCGCAGCTCCACCACGATCGCGCCGCACTCTTCCGCGGCGGCTAGGATGTCCGAAGCAGAGCCGCTCCCCTGGAGCTCGACGGCAAAGCGCTGCGCCGACACTCCCGGCACGTCGCCGAGCAGCGAGGTGAGCATGCCCACGTCGCCGAGCGGCTCGACGCCGTGCGCTCGCCCGCGTAGCGCGGCGCAGAGCTCGTCGGCACGGCGCGTGACGCTGACCCAGAGCCGCGTCGCGGCGCGCCTCGGTCGCTCGGCGACGTGGTTCGGATCGAGGCCGATCTCGAGCACCGAGCTCGCGCGCTCGACGAGGCCGCGCTCGCGGCCGCGGGGATCGACCACCGACACGATGCTGCGCCGCCCCTCGAACACGCGCTCGAGTAAGCCCTCGAGGTAGTCGTGGGCGGCGTCGTCCAGGTTCGCGAGGGGGGCTTCGCAGATCAGGATTTCGGGCTCGTTCGCGCAGGCGCGCACCACGGCGACGGTGCGGCGCTCGACGCGGTTGAAGCCGAGCAGCTTGCGCTCGGCGAGCGTCTCGAGCGAGAAGCGCGACAGCAGCTGCCGCGCAACGTCTCGCGGCTTGGAGCGACGGATCGGCGAGAGCGCGGCGCTCTCCGTCAAGTAACGGCGCAGCGTCCACTTCTCGGGCAGCGGCGGGTCGAGCGGCGCGATGCCGGCGCGCCCCGACGACAAGAGCCGTGCGAGCGGGGTGCCCGCGACCTCTGCCACGCCCTGAACCAGGCGATTTTGCTGTTCGAGCAGCCGAAACCAGGCGTGGAAGTTGCCGACCAGAGCCAGGCGCCGGCCCGTGGCGTTGACTGTCCACGGGCCGAGCTCGCTGCCGTCGGGCAGCGCCACGCGCGCTCCTTCCAGATGAAGCAGCGGGCGCTCCGCCGAGAGCATCAGTCGACGCTCACGATCTCGATCCGCGCGAGCAGCTTGTCGGCCGGGTGCACCGCGAAGGGCGCGAGCGCGCGGGCGTAATCCAGGAGCTCCTTGGGCAGGAGCGTGGAAGCAGCGGGCTCCGCCTTCATGCCCTCGATCCCGAGCAGGCGCCCCACGAGGGT
>JAICQO010000175.1 GCA_025937835.1 Polyangiaceae bacterium | reverse complement strand
CCCCGAAGCTCGACGAGCTCGGCGGTCCAGTACGCCGTGTTGTCGGGATCGAGCGCCTGTCCGAGCCAGATGCCCTTAGCCGCGGCTGCCAGCGCATCGTTCATGCTGCTTCTCCCAGGCTCTGTGGCTCACGGGCCGCAGCCCGCTCCGCCGCTCGCGTGCGCCGAACGAGCGCGCCCAGCACCAGCAGCGCGAGCGCCGTGACCGCTGCCGCCACCCAGCTCAACCGCTCGAGACCCTTCAGCGCTCCGAGGGAGGTCGTGGTCAAGAGCGCGCCGCCGACCCAGGCCGCGACCCCAGAGGCGCCCTCGCTGATCGCGGAGTTGATCGCCAGGTAACGCGCGCGCGCCGCAGCCGGCACCTCCGAGGTCACGAGCACGAGCGTCGGGATCATGCGCGACGAGGTCAGCGTCATGAAACCGACGAACGCGGCGATCGTCAGGGTCAGCGCACCGGCCGGCAGTCGCGGAAAAGCCAGGTGCGGTACGGCGCTGGCAACCAACAGGCCAGCGAGGATCCGCGATGGACCGAAGCGATCGACGAGTTTGCCCACGTACCGCGACCAGAAGAAGCTCGCGGCGCCGCCCGCGAAATAGACGAGAGCCAGGGAGCGCGGCTCGAGCCCGAGGTTTTCGACCATGAAGGCCCCGAGAAACGGGATCAGCAAGAACCCGGCGGCCACCACCAGGAATGTGAGCGACCAGCCGAGCACCCACTCCCCGCGCCAGCGCTGGCCCAGGGAACGTCGCGCGTCGTGCTCGGAAGCGCGCGGAGCCGCCGCATCGAGCCGGGCGAAGAGCATGGTCCAGAGCAGGAGAGCCAGCAGCGCGACCGCGATGAACGGGGCACGGAAACCCCACAGGCTCGCGAGCCACAGGCCGAGCGGAACGCCGGCCACCGCCGATACCGAGTACGCCGTCATGATCGTGCCGACCGCGCCGCCACGGCGGTCCGCGGGCGTCGCATTCACGAGCAGCGCCATCGATACCGAAGACGACAGGCCCGCGCACGCGCCGGCGAGCAGCCGAGCCGCGAGCAGCGAGCCGAAGCCACTCGCGACCGCGCAGGCGCCGCTCGCAACGATGAACCCCGCGTACAAGTACAGGAGAACGCTTCGGAGCTCGAAGCGCTCGAGCCAGGCCGAAGCGAGCAGCCCCACCAGCGCCGAGGCCAGGGTATACGCCGACACCGCCGCACCGAAGTGGGCCGGCGACAGCTCGAGCTCTCGCATCAGCTCCGGCCCGAGCGGCATCAGCACCATGAAGTCGAGGAGCAGGGTCAGCTCCACTCCCGCAAACAGCCAAGCCGACCGGTCCGGGCGGCGCTCGAGCTTCATAGGGTCGCCCCTCCGTCAACGCGGAGCTCTTGCATCGTGATCTGCCGCGCCCGATCCGACAGCAGGAACAGTACGACCTCTGCGACATCGCGCGCGCTCGCGATCCGCCCGAGCGGGATCCCCAGCCGGAACGCCCGCGGATCGCCGTCGATCAGCGCGCGTGGCGGCGTGCCCTGCAGGAGGCCTTCCAGCATCGGCGTGTCCGTCGAGCCCGGCGACACGACGTTGCAACGTACCCCGGCGCCGGCGAGCTCGAGGCCCAGGCAGCGCGTGAGCATCGCACAGGCCGCCTTGCTCGCGCAGTAAAGGCCGAGACCCGCGCGCGGCGTCGACGCCGCGTTGGACGCTACGGTGACGATCGCCCCGCGCCGCCTTTCGGCCATCCGCGGCGCGACGGCGCGGGCGATCAACCAGCAGCCCTCGAAATTCACCTCGAACAAACGTCGCAGGCGTTGCCGCTCCAACGACGGGTCACAGAGCGCGCCCGTGAGCAGCATCCCGGCGGCGTTCACCAGCCCCAGGATCGCTCCGTGTCTCGCCTCGATGCGCTCGACGGCGGCGCCCACCGCCGCCTCGTCCGTCACGTCGAGCGGATACGGCACGAAGTCGGGTCCGAGCTCGCGGGCCCGGGCGTGGAGCGCCGCCTCGTCGAGGTCGAGCGCGGCGACGCGGCCGCCTTCTCCGAGCAGCGCCCGGGCGACGGCTGCGCCGATGCCAGAAGCCGCGCCCGTCACCAGCGTGAGCCCGTACTCCGAGTCCGCGCTGGTCACGGTTTGAGCCCTCGCGCCGTCAGCCCCGGCCTGTCGTCGCGGCGAAAGCGATCGACGACGCGGAACCCGCCGAAGCCTGCGCGTGCGAATGCTCGCATCACGCCGAGCTCGCCGCCGAGCACGTCCGCACGATCGCTCAAGAGCAGCGCGCCGTGCGAGCAGAGCACGCGCGATAGCTCTCGCGCCGCCCGCAGCGGCTGCTCCACCGCCCCGAACAGGAAATCAGCTCGCACGACGTCGAAGAAAGCGTCCTCGAACGGCAAGGAGTACGCGTCACCGACGGCGAAGCGCACGTTCAGAGCCACGTTTCTGGCCTTCTCCAGGGCCTCGTCGACCGCTTCCAGCCGGCGATCGATGCCGATCACAGTCGCGTCCGGACCGAGCCGCTCCGAGAGCTCGAGCGCGTCGTCACCCGTGCCGGAGCCGACGTCGAGCAGCCGGCGTGTGCCGGCTGGTATCAGTGCAAAGCTCCGCGCCTTGTAGCCGGCGCCAAGCACGAGGCCAGCGGTGATCGGCGTCTTCCCCACCGCGGCAGTGCTGTCCGCGCTAGACAGCGATTGCATCGGCTCCCTCCGCTCCCTCCGCTCCCTCCGCTCCGCTCCGTGCCCGCGAGCGCGGCGACATCAGGCGCGCCAGGGAACGCAGCGAGCGCGCGCCGACCAGCACCTCGAAGTCGAGGCCGTGGTTGGGGGGCAGCACTCGTTCGAGGAGCTCGAGCCCGCGTACCGAGTCGAGGCCATGATCGGCGAGGTCGTCGTCGAGCGGGATCGAGGCGACCGCTCCCCCGAGCAGCCGCGCGAGCTCCGCGCGCAGCCGCCCCAGGTTGAGCTCGGTCACGACCGCGCCTGCGGTCGTCACCACGCCGCAGGTCCGCGCCACCTGCCGCAGCGCGACGAGGTGATCTTCCTGCGAAAAATCGGCGAGCGCATCCGCTACCACGAACGGCTGGATCCCGCGCATGAACCCGTCGATCGCCGTGGCAAGGCAACCGATGTGCGCGTAGACACCGGTGATCAACAGCTGATCGCGCCCGCGTTCGGCGAGCAGCTTCGCGAGCGCCGTGCCGTGAAACGCGCTGTATCGCCGCTTCTTGATCATCACGTCGTCGCTGCGAGGCTCGAGCCCCAGCGCGCCGAGCGCGGGGCGCTCCACGAGCCCGGGACCCCACAGATCCCAGAGCAATCCGCGCTCCGTGCGGCTCTGTTCGCCCGGCTGCGCCGAGAAGAACACGGGGACGCCGCTCGAGTCGCACGCATCGCGCAAGGACTGGAGGTGGGCGAGCACCTGTCGCAGCGGCGGTAACCCCGGATCGTACGGTTCGAGGAAGTACTCCTGCATATCGTGAACGAGCAACGCCGCGCGCCGGGGCTCGAAGTTCCAGGGAGCTCGGCAGCTCGGCCAGCTGCCCTCGGGCGGCAGCTCGTACGAAGCGATGGACGCAATGGGCATGGTTCCCTCCGATCAGTCCCCCGCATCGGCCTTGGCCGATTCATCGGGGGGCGGCGCTCTTCTGGAGCGCCTGCTTGTCGGTCTTGCCGATCTTGGTTCGTGGCAACTCCGCGAGCGCCTGGACGGCGTCGGGAAGCTTGAAGGCGGCGAGGCCCCGGGCGCGCAGGAACGCGCGAAGCTCGGCTGTCGTTGGCAGCGCGGCGCCGTTTACGACGCTGATGAACGCGTGACTACGCTGCCCGAGGTACTCGTCGTCGACGCCGACCACGGCCGCGTCACGGACGCTCGGGTGCTCGCGCAGGTGCGCCTCGACCTCGTCGGGCGCGATCTTCTCGCCGCCGCGTAGGATCCGCTCGCCGATCCGCCCCTCGACGATCAGATCCCCGTCGGCGGTGCGCCGAACGAGATCACCGGTGCGGTAGAAGCCATCCGCGGTGAAGTGTCGTGTCTGCCCCGCAAGATCGTCGAAGTACCCGCGGATCGTGTAGGGGCCGCGGGTCTGGAGCTCTCCGACCGCGCCCGAGGGCAGCGGCGACGCGGCGGGATCATCCGGATCTACGACACGCAGCTCGTCGTACGGCGAGAGCGGACGGCCCTGCGTCTCCATCACGACCGCCGCCGGCGCATCGAGCCGCGTGTAGTTGACGAGCCCCTCCGCCATGCCGAAGACCTGCTGGAGGCGGCAGCCGAGCACCTCGAGGACCGCCCGGGCGAGCTTCCGATCGAGCTTCGCCCCGCCGACCTGCAAAAGTAGCCCCTCCAGCTTGCGATCCGGCAAGAGCCGCGGCGCCGCCTCCACCAGCGCTCGCGCCAGCGACGGCACCGCGGCAGCGATCGTGATCCGCTCGCGAGACAGCAGCTCCAGCAGCCGCCCGGGGAGCAGGCCATCGGCGCACAGCACCGTCCCGCCGGCGTGAAACACCCCGAGCCACCCCGGCGAGCTCAGGGTGAAGTTGTGCGTCATCGGGAGCATCGCCAAAAACCGCGAGTCAGCGTCGAGCGCGCACAGCTCGGCGCTGGCCCGAACGCTGTAGAGATAGTCGTCATGCGTGCGCGGGATGAGCTTCGGCACGCCGGTGCTCCCGCCCGAGAGCTGGAGCAGGGCAACCTCGCTCGCGCTGACGCCCGGTGCTGCTTCGCCCGCATCCGCCCCGGCTTCACCCAAAGCCGAGAGCCGCTGGAACCCGGGCGGCGGCTCGCCCGAGCTCGCGAGCCAGATCGACCGGAGCTCGGCGCAAGCCGCGCGGAGCTCGCGGGCGGTCGTCAAGAGGTCGACGCCAGCATGCCGCTCGGGCATCACGAGACCGACCGCACCGGCGCGGCGGCAGAAAGCCTCGAGCTCGACGCGGCGATGCGCGGGTAGCGCAAGGACCGGAATCGCCCCTGCCCGCATCGAGCCGAGCAGTGTCTCGACGAGCTCGAGCCCATTCGGAAGCTGAAGCACGACGCGGTCGAGCGCCCGCACGCCGGCGAGCGAAAGGCCACGCGCGACAGCCCGGGCGCGGCGGGCGAGCTCCGCGTACGAGACGCGCCGCTCACCGTCGACGAGCGCGGTCCGGTTCGAGAAACGCGCGGCCAGCTCCTCGAACCAGTCCGGGATGCTCTGCCCCTTCCACAGCTGGAGCGCGCGATAGCGCTCCGCGAGCTGTTCGGGGTAGGCGACGACCCCCTTCACGAAACCTCCATGCTGCGAAGCGCGCCGAGCATGGTCTGCATCTTCGCCTCCGTCTCGGCGAGCTCGAGCAACGGCACGGAGCTGCCGACGATGCCGGCACCGGCAAACAGGCGCGCCTGCTCGCCCGAGAGCTCGGCGCAGCGGATCGTGACGATCCAGTCTCCGTCTCCGCTCGCGTCCATGTGCCCGAGCGTGCCCGTGAAGTAGCCGCGGTCGAGCCCTTCGGCGCGGGCAATGAACGAGCGCGCCGCCGCCGTCGGCGTGCCGCACACAGCCGGTGTCGGATGCAGGAGCAGCGCCAGCTCGAGTGACGATACCGGCACCTGCAGCCGTCCCTCGATGCGCGTGGACAGGTGCCACATCGACTGCGTGGCGGTCACGATCGGCTCGCGCTCGAAGGCGAGCTCGCGCATCAGCGGACTCAGCGTTTCCAAGATCCGCGTCACGACCAGCTGGTGCTCGTGGCGATCCTTGCTCGAGCGCAGCAGCCGCTCGGCTCGGGCGCGATCTTCCTCCGGTTCGGCCGCGCGCGGGATCGATCCGGCGAGCGGCGCGCTCACCACCCGGAGCCCACGCCGCGACAGCAAGAGCTCGGGGCTTGCTCCGACCAGCGTCACCTTCGCGCGGCCGTCGGGACGCGCGCCGAGGCCGAGCGCGAACGTGAAGCCATGCGGATTTCGCGTCCGCAGCAGCCGCAGCAGCGGGGCGAGCGCCGGCGGCGCTCCGAGCGCGACGTCCATCGCGCGTGACAGCACGACCTTCTTGAGTGAGCCCTCGCGGATCGCCCGCGTCGCATCCGCGACCGCGGCGACGAAGTGCCGCTCTTCCGGCCCGAGCGGACGTCCGGCGTTTGCCTCGCGCCCGACTTCCCGCGACGGAGTCACTCCGGTCTCGGGCGCACCCCAGCGACCGGCCCGAGTGACCTGGTTTGGACAGAACAATCGCACCGGAGCCTCGTCCGAAAACGGCACAGCGCCCACGAGCACGCTGGAGCGATCGCGCTCGTGGAGCATGCGCTCGACGCTCCTCAGTAGCTGCGCGCGTTCGCGTGCGATGCCGACAACCGCGTCGCCGCTGTCGACCGCGAGCAGCGTCTGGCTCGGCCCGGCGAAGAAGAACGCCGGATCACCGGTGGGGTTCGAATTGACGGGCTGTCGAGCTTCCACGGCGACACCTCTCACGGTGGGG
>JAICQO010000181.1 GCA_025937835.1 Polyangiaceae bacterium | reverse complement strand
GTCTCGACTGAAGATCAACGACGCCGCCGGAGCCGTCGAAATCTACGTGCTTTCGACACTGGGGATTCGTGGTCGGATCCTGCGCGAAGGCGGAGGTCAGCCAAATCTTCTGACCGTGTACTTCGGGCTCGGAACCGTCTCTGCCACAGGCCCGCTGCGAGGCATGCTGATCGCACCGCGAGGGACTGTAATCTTGCAGAGCATAACCGGCCCCGTTCCACCTCTGGAGGCCGTGCACCGAGGCTTCGTGCTGAGCAAGAACATCCAGGTGAAGGGCCGCATCGAGGCCCTCTTGCCAAGCCTTAGCTCGCTTCCCGAATGCTTCGCGAAGCCTGACGGAACATTATGCGCGGACGGCAACTCTTGCACCGAGAACGACGTCTGCACGAGCGGCACCTGCCGCGGCGTCCCGAAGGATTGCGGCCCGGCATCGGATTGCAGCCAACGCACCTGCGATCCGCAGCTAGGAGCCTGCCTCTCCGTGGCGCAACGAGAAGGCGAGCCGTGCGGAAACCCGGCTGACGGAACGTGCATCGCAGGCTTCTGCACCACTCCGGGGCTCGGCTACCCATCGCAAGTCACCTCGCATTGGAAGCAGTTCGACGACTCCGAGCTGGGCGGCGTCCAGAGCGAGGAGCTCAACGGTGTGGCGCATAGCGACAGGTACTGGTTTTGGATCGCCGATCTAGGCATCCAGCGCGTTCTGCGGGGAGAATCCCTGATCTCGCCGCTCTCAGGCGGCATCGGCATCCCCAGCCAGCTTTCTGGCTACGACCACTTCGGCGACGGGGACTTTGCCGACGGATTTCTCTTCGTCCCTGTCACCGGGGGCGGACCCGCGCTAGTGGCCGTGTTCGATGAGGAATTGAATCTGCGGGCGTGGGCTCCCATGCCCAACGGCGAAGGTGGTTGGCTTGCTGTAAATCCGGTGGACGGCCGTTTGCTCGCAGCCAAGTCTTTCTCGACGCTCAACGTGTACGATGTGGATGCACTGATTGCGGCAGCGCATGCCGAGGTGCCCGCTGAGGCGGCGTTGACTCAGTTGGCCACGGTGCCGGTGCCGCTCGACGACATTCGTCCGCTTAGCTGTCCGGAAACTGTCCCGTGGCCCTGCGTGGGTCGCGCGCCAACCTGTCAGACGACCACCATGACGCGGGATCTGTGCAAGCGGTTTTGGGCAAACGCCTGGCAGCAAGGAGGAGACATTTCTCCGAACGGAACCCTTTATTACGTGCTCGACTACGCGGAATCGAGCGGCGCAGGTAATTCTACGGGGGTTCACATGTTTGCCGTCCCGAGCTTCTTCCTTTCCGTCCCGGTTCCAGCACTGGAAACGCCTCCCGCCTTCCGACGGTTCGTCGGACCAGACGGGCATCTGGTCATCAAGTACGACGCAATTATCGACGCTTCGAATCTTCCGTTCGTGAACTTTTTCGCCGGTGATTCTCGGGCCAGGGAACTCGAAGGTGTAACCGTATTCCGAGATGATTACTCGGGCGCAACCTATGGTTTGGTGATTGAATTGATCAACAACCTCACGGAACAGGACAACGCAACCATTCATGCTTTTTCGACCGACGAATGAAGTTCGCTCTTGACGCTCTTTGCAGCGCGCTCCTGTGCGCGCTGGTGCCGCTACCCAAAGCTCGAGCTGCAGACGCGCCCGCAGCTGGACTGCGCTCACACGCGTCTTCTGAACCCGGTCCCGCCAACCGCACGTCGGCCGGGTCGGGGCGGCGCATTGCCGTAGTGGGCAGCGTCCACGGCACCCCGATTGCCAGCGTCATCGATCGAGCACGCAATGAAGCGTACCGATCTTCATTCGAAGCGCCGCGCTTCTATGGTGTCGGAGCCGCTTTTCGCTATCAATTCGGAGAGCGGCTAGCCATTGAGGCCGGAGCCCGTTACGAAGTGCTGACGGGCGTAGTGGGCGAACGTCTCTTACTGGAACGGGGCTTCAGTTTTCCGGCGCGCCTGCCGATTCTGCTCGCTAGGTGGGGAGGTCATGGCTTCGAGCTTATTCCGGAGTTGTCCTACCAAATCGTTTGGTCGGAACAGAGAGACGACGACCTGGACTCGAATCGAAAGTTGCAGATTTCGGGCGTGGGCGTCGGGATGGCGCTCGGTTACCACCTGAGGGTGATCGACAAGCTGAGTATTCGCTTCGAGGTTGGTTTCCGCGGGGATGGCGGGGGGTTTACGAACGGACACGGCGATTTCGAGGGACGGGGTCGCGGGCGGGTTTCGATCCCCGTCGGAGTGGCTCTCGAGTATGAGTTGACAAAAATACCCTGAACCTCGATGCCGCGTCGGTCACTGCAGTGATGGCAGGCGTTCTGCGCAGCGTCGTTCGGCCGTGGGGATTCCATTTGAGACGGATCAATGCTCAACCCTCCGCGTCGGCAAAATTAGGAAAAGCCACGAGACTGTTGAGGGTTTGCATCCTTTTACCTCGGTTCTTCCGCGGGATGCGTGAGAGCGATCGGTCGATGCGCGTGGCATTCACGCGCCGCTAGCCGAACAAATTGTGCTTGGTGATCGCGTACAGCGCGCGGAAGCCGTCCTTGACGCCGATCTTCTTGCCCTCGGCGTACGTGCGCCCGTAGTACGACACGCCCACTTCGTAGATCCGGCAGCGCTGCTTCGCGACCTTGGCGACGATCTCGGGCTCGAAGCCGAAGCGGTTCTCGGTGATCTGGATGCGCTTCAAGATCTCGGCGCGGAACACCTTGTAGCCACACTCCATGTCCGTCAGGTTCAGGTCCGACATCACGTTCGAGAGCAGCGTCAAGAAGCGGTTGCCGACCATGTGCCAGAAGTAGACGACGCGGTGCGCCTCCGAGCCCGCGAAGCGCGAGCCGATCACGACGTCGGCCCGCCCCGAGAGGATCGGCGCGAGCAGCTTCGGGTACTCGGCGGGGTCGTACTCGAGGTCGGCGTCCTGGATCAGGATGATCTCACCCGAGGCGAGCGAGATGGCCTTGCGCAGCGCGGCGCCCTTTCCCTGGTTCTGCTGGCGTTCGTAGACGTCGATCTCCGGTCCGAGCGACCGGCAAATCGTCGCGGTCTCATCGGTGGAGCCATCGTCCACGACGACGAGCTCGAACACGACGCCGTCGACCTTGACCGAGCGCACGTTGCGCACGACCTCGCGGATCGTCCGCTCCTCGTTGTAAACGGGAACGATCACAGAAACCTTGACGGGTGCGTGGCTCACGGTAGCGGCGCCAGCTTGACCGCTCGAGCGGCGCAAGTCTAGGCTCCGCCCGCATTATCCAGGCAGTTCGCACCCATCTCATCGCCGCGCTGGTCGCGGTCGTCAGCTCGGTCCTCTTGACCTGGCCGCTCGCGGCTCATGCGAGCGAGTCCGTGCTGCGCGCCATCTACTACTGGGATGCGTACACGAACGCGATGATCATGGGCAGCCGCGTGGATGCGGCGCTGGGGCTCGGCCCTCTGTCGCTCCACGACGACTACTACTTTGCGCCGCTGCCGGACTCGATCGTCTTCAACGAGAACCACTTCGGGCTGTCGCTGATCTTCGCGCCGTTCTACCTGCTGAGCGGCAACGGGCTCCTCGCCTACAACCTGACGCTGCTGATCTCGCTCGCGCTGTCGGCGTTCTTCACGTACCTGCTCGTGCGACGGCTGACGGGCAGCGGCTGGGCCGGGATCATCGCGGGCGTCGCGTTCGCCTACAGCCCGTACGTGTTCTTCGAGCTCGGCCGGATCCAGCTCACGGCCACGCAGTGGATCCCGGCTTCGTTCCTGTTGCTCCATCGAGCCATCGAGGGACAGCGGCCGCGAGACGCGCTCGGCTTCTGGCTCGTGTACCTGCTGCAGATCGGGACCTGCCTCTACTACGCGATGTTCCTGATCCCGCTCTTGTCGCTGCTCGGGGGCCTGCTGCTCGCGCGGAATCGGCCGCCGCGGCAGTTCTGGGTGTGGTTCGGGGGCGCGGCGGTGGCGGCGGGGCTCGTCGCGCTGTGGATGGTTTACCCGTACTTTGCCGTTCGGCACTCGTTCGACCTCGAGCGCAGCCTGGCGCTCGCGTCGAGCAACGACGGCAAGCTCAGCTTCTTCGCCAACGTGCACCCCACCAACCTCACGTTGACGGGGATGCACCACCTGGTCGCCTCGGGCGCGGCCCACGACGAGATCGCCTTCCCCGGTTTCACGGCGCTCTCGCTGCTGGCCGTCGCGCTGGTGGTGCCGGCGAAAGCAGCGCTCTCTCACTACAATCTCGGCAGGGGCTTGAAGAGCGCCGGGCGCTGGGTCGCGCTGGCTTTCGGCGCCTTCGCGGTGAGCTTGCTCACGCACAGCTTCCTCGCGGGAGCGGCGGTCGTGGGCGCAGGGCTCTGGTTCTTCGTGCGCCACCGGATGCTGCTCCCCTTCGGCGGCAACCACGGCGCTTACCTCGCGGTGCTGTTGCTCGCGCTGACGATGTTCCTCGGCATCCACCCGCTGGAGTGGGACGGGGCGCCAGTGCGCGGGCTCTACTACTACTTTCACACTTACTTTCCCGGCTTCAACGGCATCCGCAAGGTGGGTCGCCAGGCCGTGATGACGACCTTCGTGATCGCGGTGCTCGCGGGGTTCGGCGGTGCTTGGCTGTTCTCGCGGCTGCGCACGCTCCGCGGCCAAGCGTTGCTCGCGGCGGCGCTGCTCGTCGGGCTCTGTTACGAATTGCGCTGCTTCCCGCATCCCCTCGAGCGGGTGTGGGGCGCGGCCGAGGCTCCGAGCGTGCTGCGCTTCGTGGCTTCCCTGCCCGCGGACGATCTGATCGCTTCCACGCCGCAAAACACGGGTCGAGAGCTGTTCCGGGGTGACTGGGGGATGGCCCTCCACAATTACCTAGCGCTTCATCACAAGCACCGCTTCGTCAACGGACAGTCGAGCTGGCAGCCGGCGGTCACGGAGCTCGCGCGCCGCGCGGTGGAGCGGCTGCCGGACGACGGCGCGCGCCGCGCGCTGCTCTCGATCGGGACCCGACACGTGATCGTCTACGGCGAGGATCTGCCGTCCCGGCGCGCGGGGCTCGCGGACGCGCTCGCGGCTCGACCCGACGAGTACCGGCGCGTCTTCCAGGACGGTCCGCACAGCGTGTTCACGCTGCTCGAGCCGGACGCGCGGTCCGTCGAGCTGCTTCCGACGCCAGCTCTGCCCGAGGGCGCGAGGCTGATCCCCCAGACCGAGCTGCGACCCCGAGCAAGCCTGCGATCGAAGAGGGCCAGCCGGGTGCTCGACGCCAACCCGAGCACTCACTGGACCGGTGGGCGTTACCAGGCGCCCGGGCAGTACTTCGAGGTCGAGCTCGGCGCGGCGCGGCCCGTCGTCGCGCTCGAGCTCACCGCGCCTCCACGCGTGATGGATGTCCCCGTGTCGTTTCGCCTGACCGCAATGAACGGCCGCGAAGACCTCGGCGTGCTCGCGGAGCAGCCCCTGTTGCGCTTTTACCGAGAGCAGATCTTCGAGCCCAAGAACTTCGTGTTCCGCGTGGTACTCCCGCAGCCGGTTACGCTCGATCGATTGCGCATCACGGTCGCGCAACCCGTCCCCGGCAGCTACTTCTCGATCCACGAGCTTCGCCTGTACGAAGAGGCTCGCTGAGGCCGTCCGCAGCCGCTCCTTGTGAGCTTTATTGGGGTGGGTGGAGCGCCCCGACTCCACTTCCTCGAGTGTCGAAGGCGATGCATCGCGGTTCCGGCGCCGAAATCGGGACCCGGCGCCGGTTCATGATAGCCTCTTCGGCCAGGCTGCCCGACAGCACGGGCGCCCCGACGCCGCATGACCGATCGCTCCTCCAACGCGCCGCTCTCGTTGCCGTTTTCAGGGATG
>JAICQO010000002.1 GCA_025937835.1 Polyangiaceae bacterium | reverse complement strand
AGGCAGCCCGGCTCTGAGCAGAAGCTTTACGAGATCCTGAGCGGAGCGCCAAGGGGCTGCGGGAAAACGAGGACTACAGATGAGGAAGGATGAGCGTTTGCGAATCTTCTTTTTGATGGCGTTGCTCACTGGCTGCATGGCTACGACGACGCGCATGGAGCACGTCAAGGAGCTCAAGCGCGAGCAGCTCGTGCTGGTCGCTCCGGAGGAGGCGGCGCTCACGAGCGAATGGCGGCAGGACGGGCGGGAGCTCGTCGGCGAGGTGCGCTCGGCGGCTTGCCACATCGAGCGCAGCTGGGAGTTTGCGGAGGTGGAGGTGACGCGGTCGAAGCCGAACAAGACGGCCGCGCTCGTCTTTGGCGCGGTGGGCGTGGGCCTGCTGTCGTTTTCGACGTCGCTCTGGTACCTCACCGACAACGACGCGTACCTGGCGGGTGCGGGGCTCGGGCTGGGATCGATGCTCGTTGCGACCGTGACGCCGATGCAGAAGAGCTCCGTCGAGACGAAGCGCACGAACGTGGAGCAGCGGACCACCAACGAGTCGGGCCCGTGCATCCAGCGCTTGGATTCGCCGGCGCTGGGGCTCGCGGTGAAGCTTCCGAATGGCAAGGGTGTGCCCGTGAAGCTGCGGGCAGACGGACGAGCGATGGTGCGCATTCCGAGGAACTATTCGCTGCCCGAAGGCGAGCTGCCGATCGTCGTGCACCGAGTGCCGGACTCGGCGTCGAAGATCTTGAGGCGCGGTCAGGTGGTCGGCACGGTGCGGCTGGCGCCGAGTGCGAAGGAACCCTGAAGGCTGGGAGGTCGCGAGTGCTTTTCCTCGATGGGGCTTGGCGAGCTGAGCTAGCGTCGCGCGGGTGAAGACTTGGCCGGCGTGGGCGGTGGTGTTGGTGGGGGTGGCGTTGTCGCTGCCGGTGCTCGGGGTCGGGCTGCACGACGACGACTTTTTTCATCGGCTCGCGCTCTCGGGACGTGCACCGGAGTTTCGGCGGGACCTGTGGTCGTTGTACGAGTTCGTGCCGAGCGCGGGCGAGGCGCGGAGGCTGATCGACCACGGGCTCTTGCCGTGGTTTGCCGATCCGGAGCTGCGGACGCGGTTCTTTCGGCCGCTCTCGAGCGCGCTGATCGCGCTCGATGTGAAGGGGTTCGGGGACTGGGCGCTTCCGGCTTACCTGCATACGTTGATCTGGTTTTCGGTCGTGCTGTGGCTGGTGGTGCGGATCCACCGCAGGGTGCTGCCGGAGCGAGCGGCGTTCTGGGCGAGCCTGAGCTACGCGGTCGCGGGCGCGCACGCCGCGACGACGAGCTGGATTGCGGCTCGACACGTGCTGGTCGGCACGGCGTTCGGCTTGGCCGCGTTCGCGGTCTCGCTGTCGGTTCGAGACAAGCGGGGGCGTGCGGCGCTCGCTGGCGGTCTGGGGTCGGCCGCGCTGCTCACGGTGGGGTTCTTGGCGAGCGAGGCGGCGTTGTCTGCCGTGCCGCTGCTGCTCTCGGAGTTGTGGCTGGGGCGGCGCGAGGCGCGGCGCGAGCGGATCCAGCAAGCGCTGCCGGTCGTGGTCGTGACGCTGGTCTATCTCGGGCTGTATGCGGTGGCGGGATACGGGACTCGGCGCATGGGCAGCTACGTGAGCCCGTTCGAGACGCCGGGGCGCTTTGCGGTGACGGCTCTCGAGCGGCTCCCGCTGTTGCTCGGGGAGGCATTTCTCGGGGTTCCGTGCGCGCTCGGTCAGTTGGGCGGCGTGCTGCGTTGGACGTTGTGGGGATTGGGCATCGTGAGCGCGGTGCTGGTGGTGCGGTGGTTCCGGCACGCGGTTGCTGCAGATACGACACGACCACTGAGCTGGATACCGCTGGGGCTCCTCGGCACGCTGGTTCCATTCGTGGGTCCGATCCTCGACGGGCGCGTGCTGGCGATGCCGCTGGTCGCGTCGTCGATGCTCGTCGGCGTGGTCATCGCGGGGCGGGGAGTGGGCGCTCGGGTTCCGCGTTGGGCGAGCGCCGCTCTGCTGATCGCCGTCTGCGGGCTATCGCCGCTGTCCCGCGTGCTCATGACCTGGGTCAGCGGGCAGGTGAGCGAAACCGAGCTGGCGATGGTCTCGCGGGCAAAGATCGATTGTCCGAGTGGCGGGCGGGTGTACGTCGTGAACGCGGCGGATCCGGCGATCGGCTTGTATTCGGGACCGCTGTTCCGACTCGCCGGCTCCGGATGGCGCAGCTGGCATGTGCTGACGGTCGCGCCGAACGATCTCGAGCTCGAAGCGCGCGGCGAGCGGAGTCTCGTGCTGCGCACTCTGGGGCCGCGCGCGACGAGCGAGTTCGAGTGGGTTCAGCGCGCGTCAGCGCTCGCGGCGGGAACCAGCGTCCGCGTTCAGGGGCTACGCGCGGAGGTAATACGGAGCTCGAGCGAAGGGGAGACGGAGGTGCTGTTCGAGCTCGACGAGGAGCTGGACTCGGGCTGTCTGGTGCGCTGGAACGGCGGCGCCGACGGCTTTTTCGAATCGCTGAAGCTGCCCGCCAACAGAGCGCTGAAGTTGCGCCACGAGCCGGGGCCGCTCGGCATTTAACGGAGCGGCTCTCAGCGAACCGACCGCGCGCGCCGCCGGAAGAGCAGCAACACGGATGCGATGAGCCACGGCGCGCCGGCCAAGCCTTGCGGTGCGGGCGGGCGGTACGCGCAAGAGCTGTCTTGAGACGACGGCGTCGCTGGGGGCACGGCGCTGGTGCCTCCCGGTGTGGAGCTCAGGGCGCCGCCGGTTGCCGTCGCACCACCGCTGGCAGAGACGCTCCCGCCGTTTGCGGACGGAGCGCTGCCGCCAGTGTTTGCAGCGCCCGCAGGCGAGCCTCCATTGCCGCTCGGTGCCGCGCTTCCTCCCTCAGCGACGGAGCGGCCGCCGGTGGTGCCGAGGGTGCCTCCGGCTGGGGCTGCCGTGCCACCCGCGCCGCCGCCGCTGCTCCCGCTCATGCCGCCCGCAATGCCACCGCTGCCGGCAACGGCACTTCCCGCTGCTCCCGCGAGGCCGGCCGTGCCCGCCGAGCCCACTGCGCCACCCGTGCCACCGGCACCGCCCGCGCCGGTATCGCCGCCTGGCCCGCTGAACTTCCACCAGTTGAACTTGAAGAGATCCCCACCGCCACCGGTGAAGACGAGGAACAGGTCGTGTTTGCCCGTTGCGCCAGTGACCGCGCAGGTCTTGGTGGTCCACGAGGACGCGCCCGAGACGTCGCACGTTCCGAGCAGCGTGCCGGTCTTGCTGTCGAGGCGCAGCTCGATCTTGGCGTCGCCGCTGGACGACGAGACGCGCGCTTCGAACGAGGTGATGCCACCGAGGAAGTCGACGTCTTTGATCTTGATGTAGTCGCCGTTGCTGATCGAGCTGACGTTCATGCCCCCGCCGGTGTCCGTGCACACTTCGGTCTTCAAACCGGAGGAGTACGCGATGGTCTCGGCTTCGACCTGCTGGAACGGGTTCAGCGCGGCAATGCCGTTCGGCCCGTTCGTGCTCATCGTGAGCTTCGGAATGCTGCCGTCGGCGCCGTAGGTGAACTCTTCGACGCAAACCGAACGCCGGAAGTCGCTGCCGCCCAAGACGCTGTTGTGATAGAAAAAGTAGGAGTGACCTTTGTAGTCGATCACTCCGGCGTGGTTGGTGAAGGTCTTGCCAGCGTCCATCACGTCCCCGCGCGTCGTCCAGGGGCCGGTGGGGCTGTTGCTGGTGGCGTAGCTGATCTTCTCGTTGCCCCCGCCGCTCGCGGCGTAGACCAGGTAATAGAGCGAGCCCCGCTTGTAGAACCAGGGCCCCTCGATGAAACCGGACAGGGAGACGTTGGCCGGCGTTCCCGAGAAGCTCGTCATGTCGGCGTTCAGCTTCACGTAGCGGAGCGTGCCATTGCCCCAGTACATGTAAGCCTGGTCGTCGTCGTCGATGAAGACGGTGGGATCGATGTTGCCCGAGCCCGTCGACGGGAATGCTTTTCCGAGCGGGTCCTTGAATGGGCCCTCCGGCGTATCGGCTATGCCGACGCCGATTTTCGCGCCCGTGGCGTTGTTGAGCGGAACGAATAGGTAGTACTTGCCGTTCCTCGAGATCCCCTGCGGCGCCCAGGCATCGCCCGTTCCCCAGCTGAAGGTTTTGTAGCTGGCGGGGGAGCCGTGATCGGTCCAGTTCACCATGTCGACGGTGGAGTACAACCGCCAGTCGTTCATGGTGTAGAAGTTGTCCTTGGTTACGTCTTCGTCGTGCGAGGTGTAGAGGTACAACCGGTCGCCGTAGACCACCGGGGCGGGGTCGGCGGTGTAGTAAGTCTGCACGATCGGGTTGTCCGCCCGCGCCGGGGACGGGAACGTAGCGAAGAACCCCAGAAGCAGCGCCGAGAGGGCTACTCGGCTGGCGGTCGCGACGGTCGCGTTGGTCGAGGCGGTTTTCATGCGGTATTCCCGCAGTGCCGCCCGGGCTTCGGATCCGTCACGCCTTCGACCGGGCTCGCCCCGCCCGCTCGGGCCGCTACTTGGGTGCCCGGAAGATGCAGGAAAGCTGCGAGTACCAGAGGTCGTCGGGTCCCACGGCGATGGAATAGATGGAGCGGCCCGCCGTGCCGGGGATGGTCGACTTGCTGGCGAACGAGAGGGGCGCCTTGGTGAGGCCGCTGCTCGAGCCGTAGTAAACGAAGCCATTATCGTAGGCCATGGGCGCGCCACCCGCGTCTTCCACGATCGTGGGAGCTTCGCCAATCGGCGTGCGGGTGACGACGATCTCGAAATCCTCGTTGATCTCGGAGCCGAACAGGACGCCGTCGATGACGCGGAAGCTGCCGAGGGCGAGCTCCGCGCGCGGAAGCGACTGCTCGAGCTCGGGTGTGCCGCCTTCGAGGGGCATGCTGAACAGCCGGTAGTCCGTCTCTTCCAGGAACCCGTCCGATTCAATCCAATAGAGGGTGTCGCCGTCGAGATCGAGTGTGACGATTTCGTCTTCGCGCGCGACGAGCAGCGTGCTCGTGTCGGTCTCGGGATCGAGTCGATAGAGCCCGCGCGCGGTTCCCCCGGTGGCGTAGTAGATGGAGTCCCCGCGCAGAATGGGCCCTGCCCAGACCGCGTCATCGACCACCTCCATGGGTGCGCCGCCGCTTCGATCCAGGCGGGCGATCTTCGGCGAGAGGAACCCGGCCAGCATGTACACGCTGTCCCCGCGTAAGATGAAATTGCCGAAGAGCGAGGAGCCGTCGTCGGTGTAGAGCGTGGCCACGTTACCATCGAGGTCGCTGCTCAGGATCGTGACGGGGTAACTGCTCGCGTCGTCCGTCAGCGCTCCGTCCGCAATCCCACTGAAGACGGCTCCGCGCTCGTCGACCACGAACCCACCCCACTCGTCGATGCTGGTGTTCGCGGTATAGGGGACGGGAAGCTTCGCAAAGGCGTCGTCGCACGCGGGGGCAGCGCCGCCCGTGGGGCTACTACCACTGCTACCGCCGCTACCGCCGCTGCCTCCGGCGCCCCCGCCGTTGTCCCCGTCGTCCGAGCTGCAGCCGCTGACTGAAACCAGAAAAAAAGCCGTTACGAGTAGCCCACGCATGTTTCGTTCCTCCACATCCCAGCGCCGTTGCCGGCGACCCACGGCGACCCTAGCATCGATCGCGGTGCCATCGTCCAGCGAATGACCCGCGAAGAGAGAGCGGCATTTCGCCGGGGCGCAGTGGGCTCAAGGGCTCGTCCGAGCGGGTGGCGGCGCGGAGCTCGATCGTGCGTTCTGGGCTCAGACGACGGCGGCCGAGCGGCTCGAAGCCAGCAAGCGTAGCCCGCGCCGCGCGGCCCTCTACTCGGAACCCTTGCGCCTTCCGCGCGGCGCATTCCTGGGTTTAGGCCGGCGCACGGACGCGGCGCGGCTCTGCGCGAGGTCGTCGTCCGTGAGCAGGGTCGCGAGCTTCGCCACCGAGTGGGTCAGCGATAGCGGGCGCGCGGCGAGGCTGGACCACACGTCGCCGAGCTCGGCGAGCCGCTCGGGGACATTGCGCAGGGTGAAGGTCCGAGGACCGACCTTGCCCTGCTCGATTTCCTCCCACGTGCAGGGCGCGGAAACCGGCGCGCCGTTTCGCGGGCGGACGGCATAAGGGGCGGCGAAGGTGGCACCGAAGCCGTTGCGACCGGTGTCGATTAGGATCCGCCCAGCGCGATCCGCCTTGATGAACTCTTGCGTGAATACTTCGGGATAACGCTTCACGAGCAGCGAACCGACGGCGTGGGAGAAGGGCCAGAGCGTCTCGAAGTCTGCCGTGCGGTCGAGCGCGACGGCAATGTGAAAGCCCTTCGAGCCCGAGGTCTTGATCGCGCTTTCTAAGCCGAGCTCTGCCAGTGTGTCGCGCACGAGCAGCGCTGCAGCGCGCAGGGCCGCGTCGTCTTCTTGCGACGGATCGAGGTCGAGTACGCAGAGGTCGGGCGCGTCGAGCTCGGGTGCACGTGAGACCCAGATGTGCGGCGTGATCGTGTTGAGGTTGATCATCCACGAGAGCGCGCGCTCGTCGCTCACGAGGGCGTGGCTGCTCTGGCCGCCTTTCTTCGGGACGACGACCTGTTCCAGCCACTCGGGCGCGAGCTTGGAGACGTCTTTCTGAATGAAGCCTTTGCGCTCGATGCCCGCGGGGAAGCGCTCCATGGTGACCGGGCGGCCGCGGAGGTGCGGGAGCATCGCGGGCGCGACGGCCTCGTAGTAGCGAGCGAGCTCGCCCTTGCTGATGCCGTCGGCCGGGAAGAGCAGCTTTTCGGGGTGCGTGATCACGACGGACCCCCGACGCACTCGCGCGCGGATTTGTCGGGGCGCACGCGCACGAAGCGCGGGTGACGCAGCTTGCCGCCGCTCGTCCACTCCATGAACGCGAGCTCGACGACGAGCTCCGGTTTCACCCAACGGGCGTTTGCCCGCGGTAGACCGGTTCCGCGCGTGAACGGCGGAGCGGGGAGGGCCAGGGCGTCGAAGCGCGCGCGGAGCTCGCGGAGCAGCGCGGCGTCGAAGCCGGTCCCCACTTTGCCGGCGAACACGAGCTCAGGCCCGTCGAAGTAGCCGAGCAACAGCGCGCCCAGGCCGACGCGCTTCCCGCGCGGCTCGGTGAAGCCGCCGACGACGAGGTCCACGGTCTCTTCGCACTTCATCTTCAGCCAGTGCGGCGAGCGGCGGTGCTCGTACACGGAGTCAATGCGCTTGGCGATCACGCCTTCCCAGCCCTCGGCGCAGGCGCGCTCCCAGGGCCGCTCACCGTCGAGGCGTTCTACCAATCGCAGCGGCGGTGCGAGCGGCAACGCCGTCAAGAGCTCGCGGCGGGCGTTGAGCTCTAGCGACGTCAAATCGCGTCCGTCGAGCCACAGCACGTCGAACACGTAGTAGCCAGGTGGAAGCTCGTGCTCCCAGCCGCCCACCGCTTCGCCGTCGAGAATGACGTCCTGGCAGGGCAATGCCGCGACAGCGGCCGCAAACGCCGGATACGCGAGGTTTTGCGGCAGCCGGTTGCGCGACAACAGCTCGACGCTCGTGCCGCGCTTGAAGGCGAGCAGGCGGATGCCGTCGAGCTTGCGCTCGAACACCCACTCTGGCCCCTCGAAGCGCTCGCGCGTGAGCGTTGCAGCCATGGGCTCGAGCCAGGGAGGAATGGCAGCCACGCCAGCGCAGTGTAGCGCAGGACGCTGGCCACCCGCGCGAGCCCGTGCCAGAACCGCGGAGCGACCGAGGCCATGGCGCGAGAGCAGCTCACCCTGAGTCAAATCCGCACGCGCTACGTGGAGCGCGGGCGCCCCTTGCCCGTGGAGCTCGAGACGGCGCTGCGCTCGGACACGCGCCCCGGCGCGCGTGCGATCTTGGAGCAAGTGGCGCGGCGGCGCCGCGAGAACCGGGCCGAAGGGCAGCGCCTGCGCTGGATGCTCGAGTTCGAGCGCGCGCTCTGGGCTCGCAACATTCTGGTCGTCGCCGGCATCGACGAAGCCGGCATGAGCCCGCTCGCGGGGCCCGTCGCGGCAGCGGCGGTGGTGCTCGAACCGGGCTGGCGCGCGGAAGGCGTCAACGACTCGAAGCAGGTTTCACCCGAGCGCCGCGTCGAGCTCGCCGCGCAGATCAAGCGCGATGCGCGCGCCTGGGCCGTGGCCTTCTCGGAGCCGGACGAGATCGACCGCATCAACATCTACTGGGCGGGCATCGCCGCCATGCGCCGCGCGGTGGAGGCGCTCGGATGCGTCCCCGAGCACCTGTTGATCGACGCGCGAAAGCTCCGCGACGTGCCCATCGAACAGACCAAGATCGTCAAGGGCGACGAGCGCAGCCTCAGCATTGCCGCTGCCTCGATCCTCGCCAAGACCGAGCGCGACGCGCGCATGGTCGCCTACGCGCACGAGTACCCGGGCTACGGCTTCGACCAGCACAAGGGCTATCCCGTGCGTGAGCACGTCGCGGCGCTGCGCCGGATCGGCCCCTGTCCGATCCACCGCCGCTCGTTCGGACCAGTGCAGGCCGCGCTCACCAGCGAATGACGCGGCCCGGGCGGGTTCTGAGCGGACCCATCCCTATTGCCAGTTCTTGCGCTTCGGATCGGTCCACGGGGAGCTGCACATCACGCAGTCGTCGCCGTAGAAGTACTTCTTCGCGTCCTGGTCGTTGTAGATCCAGTAGCGAAGCCACGCGATCATCGCGGGCGTCTCGACGCCGCCGGGGACGCCGTTGACGGTACCCTGGATATAGCCGTGGTTGGCGCCGACGACGGTGCCGAAGAAGGTTTGAACCTGGCTGTCCTCGTAGGTGGGCGCGAGCCAGGAGCGGTCGTCGCCCATCACGTCGTCCGTGCCGCCGATCAAGAGCAGCGGCCCGCGCAGGTCGCCCTTTGCCTGGTGCCCGTGGATCGAAACCACCGTGGCAATCGCTTCGTGTCCGCCGATCTCGACGGCGCCGGTGCCACCAACGGAGTAGCCCATGGCGACGGCGCGCTTCACGTCGAGCTTGCCCTCGAACACGCTGCCGGCGACGCTATTTTGCGCGATGATCCAGTCGAGGCCGGCCGTCATGCGCATCCGCGTGACGGCGTCGCGCGGCCCTCCGGTGAGCTGCCTGCCGATCACGACGAAGCCGTGAGAGGCAAACCGCTCGAGCAGCCCGCTCAACTGAGAGACTTCCATGCCCGTCCCCGGGCCGAACGTGATCGGCGCGTGCAAGAAGCCCTTCTCGCCGAGCGTCGCGGGGCGGATCACGGTGTACGTCCCATCGGGACCCGTGCCCGCTTGAGTGGAGGTCTTGAAAGGGCCCGGCGCGGAGTAGTCCGTCACGGGGGCGAGCGGCGAACCGCCCGCTCCACCGCCGACGCTGCCGCCGGAACCCCCCTCGCCCGCGGTCGGCGCGCCGCCGGAACCCGCACCGGAAGCCGCCGCGCCGCCGGACGAAGCGCCCGCGCCGCTCGAGCCACCGGCGTTGCCGTTCCCTGCGCTTCCTCCCGTCAAACCGCCCGAACCGCCGGCGCTTGCCCGCCCGCCCGCGCCTGCCCCCGCGCCCGCGCTGGAACCACCCGTGGCCGTACCGCCGGTAGGGCTGACCGAGCCACCCGTAGCGCCGCCGGTGGCGCTGGCGGAGCCTCCGGTCGCCACGCCCCCGCTACCTGCCGATTTGCCGGCGGTTGGCGTCGAGCCACCCGTGGCTGGCTGGCCACCGGAGCCGCTCGCGCCGGGTTCGTTGTCGGAGCTGCAAGCAGACAGCAGCGCCAGGGTCGCGATCCAGCTCGAGCATCGGATACGTAGAGGGTTGCGGGTCATGACATCTCTCGTATTCCTAGGTGGCATGGCGGAGCCGAATCCGTCACCCGTTCTCGAAAGCGCGCGCGCCCCCGCGCTCAGAACTGATCGAAGAAGGCCCAGATCGCCTCGGCTGCGAAGCTCGGCACTCCGTGCCCGCCCGAGAACTCGCAGAACGTGACCGGATAGTCCGGCAGACAGCCCTGGTACGCCACGCACGGGCTCGGCATCACGGGCGCGGTCTCCGCCTGGCACTGGTTTCGCTTCAGGAAAATCTCCAGGGCGTCCTTGCCGTCCGAAATCGGAACGACGTTGTCGTTGTCCCCGTGAGACATCCAGACGGCGATCGGGTGCATGTTGACCTGGTCACAGCCGCTGTACGGGTGCTCCGGGTTCGGGACGCCGCCGGCCATGGGCGCAATGGCTCGGAACACGTCGGCCATGGCGCAGCCGATGGCGTCGGACATCATGCCGCCGAAGCTGAAGCCCGTAGAAAAAATCCGTTGTTGGTCGATGCACAGCTTCGACTCGAACAGCTCGAGCATGGCTTTGACGAAGGTGATGTCGCGGCCGTTCTCGTTGCGCCAGCCCGCGTCGATACCTTCCGGCGAGACGAAGATGGCGTTCCCGCCCGAGCGCGACACGAGGCCGTAGTAGTCGTCGTTGCCACTGCCAGCGACCTGCATCGCGCTGCCGCCGCGCGCGTGAAAGGCGAAGATCAGTTTGTACGGGCGGCTCGCGTCGTAGTCGTCCGGCATCTTCAGGATGAACTCGCGCGATGCGCCGGCGACGTCGAGCGTGGCGCGACCGCTCTTCAACGGCTCGGTGGCGCCGCAACCAGCGCTCCGCGCCGCACCGCCACCCGATGCTCCCGCGGCGCCTGCCGTCGTCGCGGCCCCGCCCAGGGGCACGGCCGCGCTACCGCCGCCGCCGCTCGCTGCGCCCGCTCCCGGCGCGCCCGCCCCTCCGGCGCCGCTTGGGTTCGCGGCCGCGCCACCCGTCGCCTTCGCGCCGCCCGATGTGGGGACGCCACCCGTCGAAGCGCCGCCCGTTGCGGGACTGCCGCCGGTCGGCGTGTCGCGCGATCCACCGCTCGGCACGCTGATTCCGCCGCTTGCGGGCGCGCTGCCGCCGGCCCCCGTGAACCCTCCGCTGGGCGGGGCGCCTCCCGAGCCGCCGCCATGCGTTTCCGAGCTGGAACAAGCGACCCAAAGCGAGGCGGTGGCAGCTAACAGCGCGGCGGCGCCGAGCCGGGTGAGAAGGGGCGAGCATCCTCGGTCGGACATGGCGGGGGCCTCCAGCCCTGACTCTATTTTCCCGGGCGTACGCTGCCGAGAGAGCGAAATCGTCCCTCGGGCCCGCATGAGAAATTACAACGCTAGTGCGCGTAATCTTACCCGAGCTACTTCTGCCGCAACGAGTCGGAGATGATCGAGCGCAGAGTCGCGACGTTGAACGGCTTCTCGACGTGGGGATTCGGGACGTTATCGAGGAAGGCCTGGGCTCGGGCGGTGAACGAGCCGCCGGTAACGAACACGAAGCGCTTGGCCTGCTCGGGTAGGGCCTGGCGAACTTTCTCGTACAGATCCATGCCCGACATCTGCGGCATCAGCACGTCGCAGAAAATCGAGTCGAAATCGGCGCCGCTCTGGATGAGCTCGAGCGCGCGGGCACCGCTGTCGACGACCGTGATGTCGTGCTCGGGCGAGAGCACGCGCTTCATGGCGGCGGCGACCGCAGGTTCGTCGTCGATCACCAGCACCCGCGCGCGGCGCACCTCCGCGGTGGGCGGCTCGCTCGCGCCCGCAGGCTGCGGCTGAATTTCCACGAAGGGGCTCGCCGGCAACACCACCGTGAACTCCGTGCCCTTGCCGGGCTCGCTCGTGAAGCCGATCTCGCCGCCGAGCTCGGTCACGATCCGCTTGCACACGGACAGCCCCAGCGCGATCACGCCGTCGCGAGGCTTGGTCGACAACATCGGCGTGAAGACCCGGGGCTGGAGCTCGTGCGGGATGCCGGCGCCCGTGTCAGCGACTCGAACCACGACGCGGCCGGCGCCGTCGACGCTGGTGCTGACGCGGATTTCGTTCTTGGACGGATTGCCTTCGGGGATCGCATGGGTGGCGTTCAGGATCAGGTTCAGGAACACCTGCCCGAGCCGGGCCGCGTCCGCGCGAATCAGCGGCACTTTCTGGTAATTCGTCTCGACGCGCGCGCGGTGACGAATCTCGTAGCGAGCGGTGCGCAGCGTGCTCTCGAGCAACTCCTCCACGTCTACCGGGCCGCGGCGTTCTCCGTCCCAGCCGGTGAAGATGCGCAGGTCGGCGACGATCTGCCGCACACGGTCGGCCGCCTCGCGCGCCTCGTTCAATTCTTCGAGCAGCGCGGGAGCGAGGTCGTGGCCGGCGGCGGCGACCTCGGCGTCGCGCGTCGCGAGCGTAAGGTTCACGAACAGCGAGGACAGGGGGCTGTTGACCTCGTGCGCGATGCCGGACGCCAGCGCTCCGACGGATGCCATGCGGTCCGTCTCGATCAAGAGCGTGTCCGTGAGCTTCTTTTCGGTGATGTCGCGCGCGATCACGACGGCGCCCGTGATCTCGCCGTTGCGCCGGACCGGACCCAGCACGCACGAATACGAACGCAAGCCGCCGTCGGGTTTCGGCACCGAGACCTCGTATTCGCTGCTTTCGCCACGGTTGACGCAGGCGTCGAGAGCCCGCCGAATACGGGGTTGTTGATCGTCGGGAACGTCCGCGCCGAGCGGCGTGCCGATCACCTGGTCTATCTCGAACCCCGGCGCGACCCGATTGATGAACCGAACCCGGCCGTCGCGATCGACGTTCATGATGAAATCCGGCGCGTGTTCGACCAGAGACTGCCATTGAGATCGCGACACCAAGATCTCGTGTTCGGCACGCTTCTGCTCGGTGATGTCTCGGAACACCACCATCCCGCCACGTAATTCGCCGGAGTCGGTGATCAGGGGCCGAGCCGTGACGTGGAAACGCGTGAGCTGCTCCGTGCCGGGCGGGCGCAGGCAGACTTCGGCCTGGTCCAGGGTCTCGCCGTTCGCTGCGCGAAATAGCGGGCCGTCTTCCGGGCTCAAGAGCTGGCCGTTTGGATGGCACAAGCCGAGCTGCTCCGCGCGGCCGACGATCGTGTCGCCGATCTCGGCCGGAGCGAGCGCCTGCGCTCTCTTGTTCTGCAACAGCACGCGCCGCTCGCGATCCACGACCAGCACGCCCTCGGTCATGCTGTCGAGGATCAACCGCATCAGCCGGGCCTGCTCGGCGGCGTCCCGGCGCAAACGTTCTTTTTCGGCGAGCACGGACGCCAGCGCCAGGATCTGCGTGGTCTGGTTGCCCACGCCCGCCGCGAACCGGAAGAATGCTTCCTGTTTCGGGCTTCGGACCCGAGAGACCAGGAGGCACGCGCCCATCAGCGAGCCTTCGTAGTGAAGCGGCACGAGGACCGCCGCGCTCGCTCCGCAGCTCTTCAGGATATCGGAGGAGAGCGCGCCCGGGACGACCGGCGACGGCAACTCCGTCGGCAATTGCCAGGCCATCACCCGCCGCAGCAGCGGCTCTTGTCCGAAGAACGTGGCCAGGCCTTCACGGTCCCATCCCGGATCTGGCCCCAGCGTGCTGACTTGCAGCGAGCCGTCCGAGCCGACGAGGTAGAGCGCCCCCGAGGCGATGCGGCACTCCGCGAGGCAACCGGCGAGCGCGTCGGTGAGCGCGGTCACCACGTCCCCGCCGCTGAGCACGGCCTTCGAGATGTCCGAAAATACCGAGAGCTCGGAGGCCAGGGCCGCGCAGCGCTGGTTCAGTACTTCGAGAGCCGTCGCCTGCTCGCGCGCGTCGTCCTGTTGCGTGACGAGGATGCTCTGCACGTCCGGGTCGTGGAGCAGGCTGATGGCCGCGACCTCGGTCCAGCGAAAATGGCCCTCGGCCGTGCGCGTCCTGTATTCGGCCGTGACCCGCGTGGCCGGCCTCGCCACGGCGCGGGCGAGCAGCGCGACCGCGAGGGGGCGATCTTCGGGGTGAGCGAAATCGGCGAGCTTGAGGCCGAGCGAGTCGGGTGCTGGCAAGCCCGGCGCAACCCCGCCCTCGGACGTCAGCTCCAGGATCGTGCCGTCTGCCCGGCATTGCAGCAGCCCCTGCGTGCAGTGTTCGATGATCTTCTGGTTTCGCCGGACGCGAGCTTCGAGCGCGACGGTCGAGTACGCGCCGATGTCCAGGCTCCGCAGCACCTCTTGTGCATCACGCAGCGCGCGTCGCGCGTTCTCGAGCACGCGAGCCGGCCCCTCGCCGTCCAGATCCGCTGCCTTTCCCGAGCCGACTGCGCGCAGCGCCGTCTCTGCGTCCGTCAGGCGCGGTACGAGACTCGAAACTCGCTCACCGGTGGAGAACTCGCGGTTGGCCTGGATCATTTCGTCCTCGATGCGCTGAACCCCCGACCATGCCCAAAAACCCCAGCGAAAACTAACAGCATTTCGGCGCCGGGGCAGTATGGCGGAACGCCTCACCGATCTAGGATGCGGCCATGCCCGAGCCGAGCCCCACTGCTGTCCCGGTCGCGCCGGTCGCGCCGGTCGCGCCGGTCGCGCCGGTCGCGCCGGTCGCGCCCTCGCCGGACTCGCCGTTCATCGGAGCTGGCTTCGATACGTGGGCGGGGTCGCCGTTCGTCCAGGCGCGGCTCGGGTTGCTGGGAAAGACGGTCTTTTTACTGTCTTTTGGGTTCTTTCTGGTGATCAACGGGCTCTTGCTACTGGGCGGGGGCATTGGTGTCCTCCCCCTGCTCGTCAATCAGGCCAACGTCTGGCACGCGCTCGCGTCGTCGGTGATGGCGCTGTTGTGGGCGGTGACGCGACTGCGGCCCTGGTCGTTGCGCGTACTCGGGGCGCTCGACGGTGGGAGCTTGCTCTGGGCGGGGACGGCGCTCGCGATGATGGCGGCGCAACCGGACCCGGAGCAGCTGATGGCCGGGCTGTTTGCGCTGTCCGTCACGATGATGGCGCGCGCGGTGTTGATCCCGTCGACGGCCAAGCGGACCTTCGTGCTGTCGTGGATCTCGGCCGCGCCGTTGCTCGTGGTCTCGTTCGTCTTTCACTCACCGCCTGCGATGCCCGGCATCGATCCAGGCGTCTCGAAGCTACTGGTGTCCGTGAGCGCGCTTTTGTGGATGGTGATTTCAGTCACGTTGTCCACCGTGACCTCCGCCACGATCTACGGTCTGCGCCAGCAGGTGAAGCGGGCGACCGAGATCGGCCACTACACGCTCGACGAGCGGATCGACACGGGGGGCATGGGCGAGGTCTGGCGGGCGCACCACCGCATGTTGATCCGGCCTGCCGCGGTGAAGCTCGTGAAGTTCTCGGCGCTCGGCTCGGACCCCGGGCGCGATCCGGAGCTCCGGCTGCGGCGCTTCGAGCGCGAGGCCCGCGCGACGGCGGGGCTCAAATCCCCGCACACGGTGCAGCTCTACGACTTCGGCATGACCGACGACGGGACGCTCTACTACGTGATGGAGCTGCTCGACGGGATGGACCTCGACACGCTGGTCGAGCGCTTCGGCCCGCTGCCGCCGGAGCGCGCCGTGCACCTGCTCCTGCAAGTTTGCGCGTCGCTCGACGAGGCCCACGAGAATGGGCTCATCCACCGTGATATCAAGCCTGCGAACCTGATCGTCAGTCGGGTGGGCGCGGACTGGGATTTCGTCAAGGTGCTCGATTTCGGGCTGGTGAAGCTCGACGGTGCCCGGCAGAGCCCGGAGAGCTTGAAGCTGACGGCCGAGAGCAGCGTCAGCGGCACGCCCGGCTTCATGGCGCCCGAGGTGGTGCTGGGGACCGACACCGATCAGCGCATCGACCTCTATTCTTTGGGCTGCGTCGCGTACTGGCTCTTGACCGGCAAGCTGTTGTTCGAGGGACCGGGCGCGGTGAAGGTCATGTACGACCACGTGCACACGCCGCCGCCCCCGCCGTCTTCGCGCGCGGAGCAGCCGATACCGAAAGAGCTCGATGCGTTGATCCTCGACTGCCTCGCCAAAGATCGAGCCGAGCGCCCGACGAGCGCCTCGGCCTTGCACGCTCGGCTGACCGCTCTCGTGCTCGCGAACCCCTGGACCCGCGAGCGCGCTGAAGCGTGGTGGCGTGAGCACGCGCCGGCACTGTCGTCGAAGCGACCGATAGCCGACGTCGTGCTCTCGCAGGAGGCGCGGCCGGTGAGGTTGATCGGGCGCCGGCGGGGTTGAGCGCGCCGCTGCTCGTTCGTGTCAGTTCGGGTTGTTCGTCACGCAGCGGAACTGGAAGGTGGCCTGCGTGGTCGGGTAAAAGCCGCCGTAGCCGCGGGTGGGGTCGAACATCGTCGGAATGCCGCTCTGGGTGGACGTCCAATAGCCGCCGTTGGTGTTCGTGACGCTGCAGCTGCCCATCCCGCTCGGCCAGTAGCAACCGCCCGTTCCCGGTCCGCCGTTTTGGGGGCACTGGGCGCAATTCAAGAACTGCCCGCCACCGCTGCTGTCCGCGTTGTACACGCAGACGGATTTGGTCGTTCCGTTCGCTGCGCCCGTCACGCCGTCACAACCGATGCTGAGATTCAGATAGTCGTGGATGCTGGCGAGCCGCCACGTGGCTCCGCCGATGGTTTGCTGACTGCAGAAGTCAGTCGCTCCCTGCGGGGTTCGCACGCCCGGATCACTGGTCGTCCAGCACAGGCCGCCGGTCGCGCTCTGGCACCAGCTCGAACCACAGCCCACCTTGGCGGTGCAGCTGTAGTTGGAACCGTTCTTGGTGCACACGGAGTTGTTGTTGCAGTTCGTCGAAACCGCCCAGCTCGGGTTACTGACCGCTCCGCTGCAGGTGGCGGCGTTGCCGGGACACCTCGTCTCCAGCGTTCGAGTCTGAATGTCCGAGCTACAACCCGTCGAGCTGCAGCGTGTCTCGGCGCTCTCCGAGCAGACGGTGGTGTTCGGCTCGAAGCAAGAGTCCCGCTGCTCGTCGCACACGGAGAGCGCGCAGGGCCCGCTGGCGGTGCAGCGGTTGGCCGTGAACTGATGCTTGCACGCGCCGGCGCTGCAGGTGTCGGTGCCGTTGCACCACAGTCCGTCGTCGCATGAAACCGTACTCGGGCTGTTGGACCAACCGCTGCGGTTCGCGTTGGCGTCGCAGACATGGCAGGGGTTGCCTGGCTCCTGGGCGCCGTGCGCGTAGCATGTGCCGCCGATGCGGCAGAAGCCCGCAGAGACAGGGTTCGTGCAGACGCCGTTGGTGCACACGTTGTCCGTGCACGAGACGTTGTCGTTGCAGGCGCTGGGGTTGTCGGCGACGCACGCGCAGTTCCCGTTCGCCATGCCATCGCAGTTCGCGTCGTCACCGGTGACGAGGCACGAGTCCGCGGCCTGCGCGGTGATCTCTCCGGCGCACGCTCCCCAGACGTTGGCCGTGCAGGTCTGCTCGCCTTGCTGGCAATTGCCCTGATCCGTGCCGCAGTCGCGCGTCGCGCCGGGGCTGCAGTTGCAGCCGTCGTTCGGGCTGCCGTTGCAATCAGAGTCGTCGCCCGCGACGCCGCAGTCGTCGCTCGGCTCGGGTGCCACGGCTCCCCTGCAGGCATCCCAGTTGCCGTTCGCCTGGCAGGTCTGCACTCCGACGGTGCACTTGCCCTTCGCCTCCTCGGGCATGGTGCCCGGCAGCGCATCGCCATCTTCGGTCTCCCAGCAATTTCGCTGGGAGCCGTCGCCGACGCACTCGCCCCAGGTCAGCGTCGCAAAATCGCAGCGGCGCTGGCCGCAGTCGCCGCAGTCTTCGACCTGGTCGGCCTCGCAGTCTCCCATCGGAGACTCGGGGTCGTCTTCGGTCCCGCCTGTCGAGCCGGGCTCGGTGCTGCCGCTTCCCCCCGAAGACAGCCCGCCTGTGGCTTCGGGCCCCGTCCCTTCACCGGCGTTGGGCTCGCCGCCGTTGGCAACTCCAATCGTGTTTCCGCCGAAGCTCGGGCCACCACCCGAGCCGCCGGTCGATCTTCCTGCGGTTCCACCCGTCCCCACGGAGCCCAGAGAGCCTGACGCGCCGCCCGTGACGCCAGTGCTTCCGGCATCGGGGTCACCTTGGAAATCGTACTTCTTGCTGTCCACCGAGCAGCCCCCGAAAGGGATCACGCAGAGGAGAGAGCTTCCGAGTATCACCACACGCCACCGTCTCATGCTCCCGCACTAAAGCGGGGCAGCGTGCGGCGCAAGGACGCGCGTGTGTCGAGGAACGATTTTCGGCGCGGCATTTCAGGGTGTTTCGCGACTCGGGCAAGTCGGGCAACGACGAGCGGGAACAATTCTCGTTCTCTTGCCTCGAGGCGAGAGCTTCGTGATCCGCTGCGCTCGTTACCCCGAAGTGATTGAATGCGCCTGTAACCACGGTTACGCGCGGCGCAGAGCTCGATGCCCGGCGCTCGGACGTGGAGCCAAATCCTCAGCGGGCAGCCGGCAAGTACACGGCGAAGGTCGAGCCTTCGCCCGGCTTGCTGGTCACCACGACCGAGCCGCCGTGGGTCTTGATGATCCCGTCCACGACCGAGAGACCGAGCCCCGTGCCGCCCCGATCGGCCTTGGTCGTGAAGAACGGCTCGAAGATGCGCTGTTGAGTGGCCTCGTCCATGCCGAAGCCGGTGTCGCTGACGGTGAGGCGCGCGTAGTCGCCGGGGCCGAGGCGCGGCGCGTCCGGCGGTGGCGCCGAGACCGTCGCGCGCTCGACGCGGACGCTGAGGCGCCCCCCCGCGGGCATGGCCTGGGCGGCGTTGTTGACCAGATTCATCGCGACCTGGTGGAGCTGCGTCGCGTCGGCGAGGATTTCGGGCGCGTTCTCGTCGATCACGCTCTCGAGCTCGATCGTGGCTGGCAGCGCCGGGCGGACCAGGCGCAGCACCTCCGCCACCACGCGCGACGGCGCGATCGACTCCCGCTTCGGCTCGCGCTGGCGGCTGAAGGTCAGGATCTGTCGAACCAGCTCTTTCGCGCGAGCGGTGGCGTCGAGCACCTCTGCCAGCGCCTCTTTGGCGAAGGGATCTTCCAGCTTGGACTCGGCGACGAGCGTGGTGTTGGCCGAGATCGCGAGCAAGATGTTGTTGAAGTCGTGCGCGATGCCGCCTGCGAAGCGGCCGATGCTCTCCAGCCTGCGGCTCCGCTGAAGGTCTTCCTCGAGCTGCTTGCGGCGGGTGACGTCGGTGTTGATCGAGAGCACCCCTTCGGGTTTCCCGGCTGCGTCGCGGATCAAGGTCCATCGCGCATCGACCACGATCGGGCGGCCGTGCTTGTCGAGCTGGCCGAGCTCGCCCGCGAAACAGCCGTCTTTCAGCAGCGACTGGTGGCCGCGCTCGAACTGCTCGGTGCCGGCGTAGATCAAATCCTGGACGCGCCTGCCGAAGGCCTCGCTCCGCGAGTACCCGTAGAGGCGCTCGGCCCCGCCGTTCCAGTAGTTGATCGAGCCCTCGACGTCGGTGCAGGTGATGGCGTCGCTCGCGAGGTCGAGCAACCGCGCCTGCGCGTCTATGTTGGCGCGCTTGGAACGAATCGCCTTTTCCATGCGCGTCCGGCCGACGGCGATCGAGGCCAGGTGCGTGGCGCGCTCGACCCAGCGTGCTTGCGACGCGGACGGCGCGCGCGGTTCGCGGAAGTACATCGCGAAGCTGCCCAGCACCTGGCCGTGATCCGAGAAAAACGGCGTGGACCAGCAGGCGGCGAGCCCGAACGGCAGCGCCAGGTGGCGATACGGGGCCCAGTACGGATGAGTCGCGATGTCCTCGACGATCACCGGCTCGCGCCGGAAGATCGCCGCGCCGCACGAGCCCGCCTCCGGGCCGATCGCGAGGCCTTCGATCGCGTTCAAGTAGGCGGGAGGTAGGTTCGGCGCGGCGCCGGTGTGAATCGTGCCGGTCTGCTCGTCGAACAGCACGATCGAACACAACATCCCTTCGGCGCGGGACTCGATCAAGCGCACGATCCGCTCCAGCACGTAAGACTCGGTCGCGCCGTGGGCGATGGCTTCGAGGATCTCCCGCTGGCCCCGCTCCAGGTCGCGCAGCTGCTTCTGGCGAGCGGAAAGCCCCGAGCGGCGGCGCGACCGGTGCTTCACGCGCGCCTCACTCGTCCTCCGCTGTCGGCGGGCATCTCGTCGGACAGATCGAGCGGGTCGAGCGGGACCCGTTCGAGCAGTCGGTCGAGCTCGCGCGCGCTGTGCGGGCGCTCGGCGGCGCGCTTTTTCAGGCACATCATGATGGCTTCGTCGAGCGCCGCGGGCACGTCCAGGTCGGGCACGCGCTCGCGTAGCGTCGCCGGGATCGCGCTCTGGTGCAGCTCGAGCAGCTCGCGCCGGTTCTTGCCCGGGATCGGCAGCGTGCCGCTCACCGCCTCGTACATCAGCACGCCGAACGCGTACAGATCGGTGCGCGCATCGACGGGAGCGCCGATGCACTGCTCGGGCGACATGTATTCGGGCGTGCCGAGCGTGTAGCCGTCCTGAGTGAGCGCTTCGGCTTCCGTGAACTTGCTCATGCCGAAATCGAGCACCTTGACGCTGCCGTCGTTGCACAGGAACACGTTGCCCGGCTTGAGATCGCGGTGGACGATGCCGAGCTGGTGCGCCGCGGTCAGCGCGTCGCAGACCTTGCGAAACAGCGGCACGGCCTCGGCGGCGGCGAGCGGCCCGCCGGATTTCAAGCGGGTGGCGAGGCTCCTGCCCTCGAGCAGCTCCATCACCACGTAGATCGAGCCGTCCGGCAGCTGATCGAGATCGAGCACGCGCACCACGTTGGGGTGCTCGATCGAGACCTGGACCCGCGCCTCGCGGCGCAGTCGGGCGATCTCGGATGCGTCCATCGCGGCCGCGCCGCGCAAGACCTTGACCGCGACGCGCGAGCCGAGCCCGATGTGCTCCGCAGCGTAGACGGCGCCGATGCCGCCCGCGCCGATCTTGCGCAGGATCCGGTACTTGCCTCCGAGCGTCGCCCCGACGAGCTCGCCGCCCGCGTCGTTGAAATGGCCGTGAAGATCGAGGCCGCGTTCGAGCGCGAGGATCCGGTGTTTCTCGAACACGCGCGCCGAGCGTTCGTGGCTGATGCGCAGCCACAGCGCGCCGAGCGTCGCGCCGAAGCCCGCGCCGACCAGGCCCGCGATCACGCTGGCCAGTGCGTTGCCTGAGGCGCTGACGGCGCCGGCGCACAGCGCGGCGCCGAGCACCACCGACACGGCCAGCACGCGGTAATCGGAGCTCGGCCATTCGAGCAGATAACGGCACTCGCTCGCGCCTTCGGCGATGCACAGCCGGTGCTCGAGCGAGGCCTCCGGCAAGCCCCAGATCCGCGGGATCGACACCAGCTCGGCGCGCCTGGCCGCGCACAGCAGCGGATCACTCTGATCGGACTCGACCTCTGGTCGGGCCACGTAGCTGAGCTCGACGCTGCGTCGGCCGGCCGAGATCAGGTTGTAGTTGCCGACGCGCGTGCTCTCGCTGTGGTTCGCCGCCAGGTAGCGGTAGGCGTCGGCCGGGCCCGCGGCCACGCGCAGCATGCGCACGTAGGCGCCCAGGACCTCGGGGTGAGTCATCCACTGGCCGCGTGACTCGAGCGCGTCCGTGCCGAACGCCGACGCGAGCGCCGACAGCGCACGGCGTGCCGCGGCGACGCTGATCCAGCCCGTGTCGCTGTCGATCACGCTCTGTGGGATGCCCACGCTGGAGAGCAGCGCACGAACCGCGGGGTCGCCGCGCTCTTCTCGAAGCCGCAACAGAAATGGCTTGAGCAGCGACGCGCGCAGCTCCTCGCGGCCGGCCTCGGCTGCCGGGAGGCTCGGGCGCTCGCGGCGCGGGCGAAACTCCGTCATCGTCCTCTGGCCGGTAGCCCCCTGGGCGCCCGGCCGCCGAGGAGCATAGCGCCGAGTCGCGACTTCCGGTGGTTTTCCGAGCCGCGGTGCCGTTCGGCCGCGCGGCCCCAGCTGTTTTCCCGGAAACGGAAACCGCGCGGGGGTGGCGGCGTAAGTACCGGAGCCCGGCTTTACGTGCGACGGTGGCGGAGCAAATCCATCGGTGCCCGCGAGCGCGGGCGGACTCGGGAGGCCCATGCAACTCGGAATGATCGGACTCGGTCGAATGGGAGCAAACATGGTGCGGCGTCTGCACAGGAAGGGGCACACTTCGGTGGTCTTCGACCTGAACCCGGACGCCGTGAAGGCCCTGGTCGCCGAAGGCGCCACGGGCTCGGCCTCGTTCGCGGAGTTCGTGCAGAAGCTCGAACGGCCGCGGAACGTGTGGCTGATGGTGCCGGCCGCGCACGTCGATTCGACGATCGACGAGCTCTTGCCCCTGCTCGAGCCGGGCGACGCGCTGATCGACGGCGGAAACAGCCATTATCACGACGACCTGCGCCGGGCGTACGAGCTCGGACAGGCCGGCGTTCACTACCTCGACGTCGGCACGAGCGGCGGCGTGTTCGGGCTGGAGCGCGGCTATTGTCTGATGATCGGCGGGGACGGCGAGACCGTGAAGCGGCTCGACCCGATCTTCCTCGCGCTCGCCCCCGGCAAGGGCGAGATCCCGCCGACGCCGTCGCGCAAGCACACCGGCACTGCCGAGCTCGGCTACCTGCACTGCGGTCCACCCGGTGCCGGGCACTTCGTCAAGATGGTTCACAACGGCATCGAGTACGGGCTGATGGCTGCCTACGCCGAGGGCCTGAACATCTTGAAGCACGCCAACATCGGCCAGCTCGGGCGCGCCGCCGACGCGGAAACTTCGCCGCTGCCGCACCCGGAGCTCTACCAGTACGACTTCAACCTCTCCGAGGTGAGTGAGCTCTGGCGACGGGGCAGCGTGATCACGTCGTGGTTGCTCGACCTCACGGCGGACGCGCTGGCCGAGAGCCCGGGGCTCGCCGAGTTCGGCGGCAAGGTGTCGGACTCTGGGGAAGGGCGCTGGACGATCCAGGCGGCGATCGACGAGGGCGTGCCGGTACACGTGCTCAGCGCTGCGCTGTTCGATCGCTTCGAGTCGCGCGGCTCGGCGGAGTTCGCGAACAAGGTGCTGAGCGCGATGCGCTTCGGCTTCGGCGGTCACCGCGAGAAGCACGGCGGAGGCCACTCGTGAACCACCACGAGCCGGAGAGCGACGCGCTCGTGCTGTTCGGCGCTACGGGGGACCTCGCGTACAAGAAAATCTTCCCGGCGCTGCACGCGATCTTTCGTCGCGGCCACCCGCCGATCCCGATCGTCGGGGTGTCGCGCGGCGGCTCTGACCTCGAAAAGCTCAAGGAGCGGGCGCGCGCCAGCGTGAACGAGTTCGGCGGCGGGGTAGACGAGAAGGCGTTCAAGAAGCTGTCGGACAGCCTGCGCTACGTGGACGGCGACTACAACGAACCGAGCCTGTTCGAGGCCATCGTCCAGGCGCTCGGCGGCGCAAAACACCCGCTATTTTACCTGTCGATCCCGCCGAGCGCGTTCCCGCAAGTGGTTCGGCTGCTCGCCAAAACCGGCTGCGCCAAGGCGGCGCGCGTCGTGATCGAGAAGCCCTTCGGTCGAGACCTGGCCTCGGCGCACGAGCTCAACACCGTGCTGCACGAGGTGTTCCCCGAGGAGCGCATCTATCGGATCGACCACTTCCTCGGCAAGGAGCCGGTGCAGAACCTCCTCTACTTCCGGTTCGCCAACACGTTCCTCGAGCCGGTCTGGAACCGGAACTTCGTGAGCAGCGTGCAGGTGACGATGGCCGAGTCGTTCGGTGTCGGCGGGCGCGGGCGGTTCTACGAAGAGGCCGGAGCGATCCGCGACGTGGTCCAGAATCACTTGCTGGAAGTGCTGGCTTTTCTGGCGATGGAGCCGCCGCTCGCGGGCGATCGCGAAGCCCTGCGCAACGAGAAGACCAAGGTGCTGCGCGCGATCCGCCCGCTCGAGCCGGAACAGGTCGTACGCGGACAGTACCGTGGCTACCGGAACGAAGAGGGCGTGGAGCGGGATTCGCAAGTCGAGACTTACGCGGCGCTCCGCTTCGAGATCGATTCGTGGCGCTGGTCCGGCGTGCCGTTCTACGTGCGCACGGGCAAATACTTGCCGGTGACGGCGACCGAGGTGCTGGTCGAGTTCCAGCGCCCTCCGCACCTGGTGTTCCCGGAGGCGATGCCCGCGGCCAGCAACTACGTGCGCTTCCGGCTGGGGCCGGAGATGGCGATCGCCGTCGGCGCGCGCGCCAAGCGGCTCGGCGAGGTGATGGTGGGCGAGGGCATCGAGCTCATGGTCCAGAACCAGCGCCCAGACGAGATGAGCGCGTACGAACGCCTGATCGGCGACGCGATCCGCGGCGACAGCAATTTGTTCGCGCGCGAGGACGGTGTGGAAGCCGCGTGGCGCATCGTCGATCCGATCCTCGGCGAGGAAACGCCGGTCTACGAGTACGACAAGGGCAGCTGGGGCCCGGCAGAAGCGACCTACGTGCTCGCCGGCAGCGCTCGCTGGTACGATCCGACGCTGCGTAAGGACGCGACACGCTGAGCCGGCACGCCGCATGCTCTGCGGCTGCGCGGGCCGGCTACGCTTCGGTTTTGACCCCGACGGCGCGGCGCTTGCGCGCGGGCGGGCGCTCGACGCCCATGCGCCGGAGCAGCTCGCGGCGTCCGCGGAACAGGCGGGTCTGCGTGGCCATCACCGAGGCCTGGAGGATGACCGCGATCTCGGCCATGTCGTGGCCGAGCACGTCGTGCATGAGCACGGTCTCGGCTTGCTCCATCGGCAAGTGCGCGAGCTCGCGGCGCATGCGCTCGAGCTCGAGCCGCGCGGAGACTCGACCTTCGCCGTCGACCGCGCGCGGGTGCAGATCGTCGTGGATGCGCGCGGAGCGATCCAGGACTTTGCGTTCGCAGCGGCGGGAGCGCAGCGTGTTCAGCGCGATGTGGCTGGCGATGCTGGAGGCCCAGGTCTTCAGGCTGCACGCCTGCGCGTAGCTCTTGCGCTGCAGGGTGAGCACGATCTGTTCGAAGGCGGTTTGAACGAGGTCGTCGTGTTCCGGTTCGCGCTGACCGAAGACTCGGTACAGGGCCTTCTCGACGTTGCCGACGAGCCGGTCGTAAAGCAGGCCTGCCACGCGCTGGTCGCCGCTCCGGAGCGCCTCGATCAGCTCCTCGTCCGTGGGCTCGCGGCGGGCCGGCTCGGCGACGCCTTGGATCAACCGGAGGGCCGGCTTCGGACGCGCCTGCCGCTTCAGTAGTGCGTCAGCCACGATTTTGGTCCTCCAGTCCCGAGCCGTCCGACATTTCTCCTGCTTTCGTCAGTTCGTCTCTGCTGTGCCCCGCGCTGGCACCGAGCGATCAATCGCCCCCCAAAAAAAGACTTGTATGTCTTTGACTGGATTACAAAATTCCAGTCGCTGGGACTTTTTTATCTCTAGTGATCGCTCTTGGGGGGGGACGGCTACTATTGGTGGAGATGTTTCAGACAGGCGCCCCCGACGAAACCCTGCCGGGCTCGGACCCGGCTCGGGGTTCGGAAGCGGAGGTCCTGTTTGCGCAACATCTGGCCCAGCGCGCTGCGGCCGGTGACCTGCCCGCCACCCAGGCGCTGCTCCGTTACCTGACCCCGGCGGTCACTCGGGTCTCCGCCGGTGTCTTGGGCGGCGCCAACCCGAACCTCGACGATGTCGTGCAGCAGGTGTTGATCGCCGTGCAGCGCGCGCTGCCGGCGTTCCGCGGTGAGTGTCACCCCGCGGGCTATGCTTCGCGGATCGCCTTTCGGATCGCGCTCCGGGCGCGCAAGACCCAGAAGCTTGCGCTGTTCCGCGGGGAGATGCTGGCGCGGCTCGAGGCCGAAGCGCACCCCGCCGAGCCGCCGAGCGCGGAGGCCGAGGCGGAGTGGCGACGGCGCGTGATCCGCGACCTGCTCGAGGAGCTGCCCGAAGAGCAGGCCGAGACGCTCGCGCTGCGCGTGATGCTGGGCTGGTCGCTGGAAGAGGTCGCCGAGACCACCGGTGCCCCCGTGAACACGGTCCGCAGCCGCGTGCGGCTCGCCAAAGAAGCGCTGCGCCGCCGCATCGAAAGCAACCCGGCGCTCGCCGACCTCAGGGGGCCGCGATGACGGTGGTCGGGCTTCACCCTGAAGAGTTATTCGACAAGCTGGTGGACGGCAGTTTGTCGGGCGCCGAGGCGGAGCGGCTGCGAGCGCACCTCGCGGATTGCTCGGTGTGCCGCTTCGAGCTCGCGGTTCGCGGGGACTTCGAGGCTGATCGGCACAAGCCGCCCGCCCCGCTGCCGGCCCCGACCCCGGCACCGGCACCGGGCCCCGTGCCTTTTGCAGCCGAGCGCCGCCGCATCGGCTCGAGGCGGCGGCCGGCGTGGGTCTGGGGCATCGCCGCGGCAGCGTTGTTCATGGCTACGGGCGCGCTGGCGTCGGTCTATACCGGGGTCGCGCCGTGGAAGTTGTTCGACGCGCCCGCTGCGGCGCCGGCCGCCAACGGGCCGAGCGCGGGCGAGGCGCGGCGCACGAAGAAGGCGCGACCCGCGCGCCGCGACATCGAGGCGGCCTTGCCTGCGGAGGCCGCGGCTCCGAGCGCGATCTCGCTCGTCGATACCGCGCCGGTCAAGACGGTGCGCGACCGGGCTGCGGCACCGATCGCGGCGCGCGCCGTCGAGCCCCGCACTGCCGAGCCCCCGGTGGAGGCGAACGCGGCGACGCTGTTTGCCGATGCCAACCGTGCGCGCGCGTCGGGCGACTCGGCGGGCGCGATCCGGCTGTACCGGCAACTCCAACAGCGCTTCCCCCGTTCGTCGGAGGCGGCGCTCTCCGAGCTCACGCTGGCGACGTTGCTGCTGCACACCGGGGACCCGCGCTCGGCGCTCACGAGCTTCGACAAATACCTGGGCCGTGGCTCGCGGCCGCTCGACGCCGAAGCCCTGGTCGGTCGCGCGCTCTCGCTCCGCGCGCTCGGGTTGCGCGAGCAGGAAACCTCGGCCTGGCGCAGCGTGATCGATCGCTACCCGGAGTCCTCGTATGCACGCCGGGCGGCGGAGCGATTGGCGGCGTTGAGGAAGCCGTGAACGTTCGCCGCTGGCTGGCGCTGCTAGCGCTCGGCCTGCTCGCGCTGGTTCCTCGAGTCGCTACCGCAACCGCGGGTTCGGCGCCGATCGTCAACATCGAGGTCGAAGGCAGCCCCGCGGCCGTCGAGCGCTTGCGCACGACGGCGCTCGAGGTCCTCGGACGGCTCGGTGTCGTGCCAGTCGTAGTCGCGGTGCCCTCGCCGGACGCACGCGCGCTGCCCGTGCCGTTCGTGCTCGCGCTGGTGGATCTTCGAAATCCGCGCCAGCCGTCGCTGGTCGTGCGCGATGGCGCGAGCGGCCGCGAGCTCGGCCGCCGCACGCTCGATCGCAGCACTTCGCTCGAGACCTCGGTCGAGGCGGCGGTGCTCGTGGTGTACATGATCGTCGAGGCGCGCCTGTCCGAGGAGAGCAACGCGGAGGGGCCGGCCTCGCCTGCGCCCAGCGCCGTTGCACCGAGCCCGGCCGCGCCGAGCGCAGAAGCCGCGCCGGCAGCGGCGGCCGCAGCCACGCCGCGGAGCCGCGCTGCGCGAAAAGCGCCGGCGGCGCCGAGAAAGCCCCGCCCCGAGCCGAAACGGGCGTCGGTGCCGGAAGAAGCCGAGGAGCCTTCCGAAGCGGAGCCCGCTGAAGCCGAAGAGCCAGAGCGGCCGTCGGCGCCGTCTGCGTGGGCGCTCTCCGCCGGCGCGTTGCTTCGCGTCGGCACCCTCGACAACGAGAGCGCCATCACCGGAGCCGGTCTCGTGCTCGAGGCGCGCGCCAAGCGCTCGAAGCTCGGTGTCTTGTTGCTGGGGGCCGCGCACGTTCCGAGCGACGTCCACTATGCGCAGTCGTACGCCGATGTCCACGCGGTCTCCGCGCGGCTGCTCCTGACGCAGGGCTTCGAGCTCGGTTCCTCGTCCTCCGCGTGGATCGGCGTCGGGCCGGGCTTCGATTGGCTACGCAGTGTCCCTCAGTCGACGCCGGTCGAGGTGCGGACCGGCACGGTCGACGTGGTCGATCCGCTGGCCAGCGCTGCGTTCGGTGCCCGGTTCGTCCTCGGCCGTCACGCGCTGCTCCTGGCCGCGGCCTGCCTGGACCTCGATCTGGCTCCGCACGCTTTCGTGATGGACGTCGGCAATGACAGGCACACGTTGCTCTCGCCGGATCGGCTGCGCCCGTCGCTGTTGGTGGCCATCGCGTACACGTCGGGCGACGATCGCACGGCATCCGCGACGCGCGCGACGGAGGTCTGGTGAAGCGCTTCTGGCGGGCGCCGCTGCTGCTGGCGATCGTCGTTCCGTTCCTGCCGGGCGGGTGCGCCCCGGAAGAGGTGGTTCTGTTCACCGCCCCGGCGCGGGTGCAAACCGGCGGCAGTGCCGGCCAGGGCGGGAGCGCGACCGGGGGCGAGAGCGCTTCCGGCAGCGGCGGGCGGAGCAGCATGATCACCGGGGGTTTCCCGGGATTTCCCGGAGGTGGCAGCTCCGGACTACCGGGCACCGGGGGCGGCGGTCGCGGCGGTGAAGGGGGCTTTCGCGACGGCTTGCGTTGCAAGACCGACCTCGATTGTCAGAGCTCGTGGTGGTGCCAGAAGCCTGATTGCTTCGCAGTGTTCGGGCAGTGCACGCCGCTCCAGGTGTTCTGTAACGAGCCGCCCGTCCCCGTCTGCGGGTGCAACGGTATTACCTACTGGAGCGATTGCGTTCGGCGCGAGGCCTTGATCGCGGCGGCTACGCCGGGCGAATGTCGTGCGGAGGCGCGACCCTGCAGCCGAGCCGAAGACTGCGGCACCGAAGACGCCGAGTGCGCGTTCCTGTATCCGCGTCCCGACCGCTGTGACGAACCGCCGTCGGGAACCTGCTGGGTGTTGCCGCGAGATTGTCCGGGCGGGAACGAGCTGCGCGGCGACGCGCGTTGGATAGAGTGCCTCGAGCCCGGCGCGCCGCTGCCGCCGGACTTTCCAAAATGCGTCGATACCTGCACGGCGATCCGCTCGGGGCGCGCTCACGTGCGGCCGCTACGGATCGTGGATTGCGCCGAATGACGTCGAACGCACACGAACGGTGATGTTCGCGCGGGGCAGCCCGTGGTAGCCACTCCGCATGATCGATCACGTAGGGTGCGACATGAGTGATCCGGTGCAGAGCCGCCGCTTCTACGAGCAGGCGCTGGCACCGCTCGGCTACAAGGTGGTGATGGAGGTTCCGGTCGAGTTCACGGGCGGCGCGGTGGTGCTCGGGATGGGGGTGCCGCCGCAGGCCGATTTCTGGCTGCATCAGGGCACGCCGCAAAAGCCGCGCGTTCACATCGCCTTTCGCGCGCAGAGCCGCGCGACGGTCGACGCATTTTACGCCGCGGCGATCGCCGCGGGCGGCAAGGACAATGGCCCGCCCGGTCCGCGCCCGCACTACCACGAGCATTACTACGGCGCGTTCGTGCTCGACCCGGACGGACACAACATCGAAGCCTGCTGCCACGACCCGGCTTGAAGCTCCGAGCAAACGCGGGGGCTAAGCGTTGCGCGCCGTAACGATCAGCGTGCGCGCGGGCATCCACACGCCCTGCGCGGACGCATAGGAGGCGACCCAGCGCGACAGGGCTTCGCGGAACCTCGAGGAGAGCGCCGGATCCGCTTCGGAGACGAAGCGCGCGGCGGGCCCGATCTCGAGCACGAAATCCACGGCTTCTTCGGCCGTCGCGGCGCCGCCGATCTGCATGGGGATTTCGCTGGGGTCGATGCGAACGGCGGAGAAGCCCGCGCTCTCGAGGATCGAGCGTACGCGCGCCTCGTCGGCGAACGAGAACGGCCCGGGTTTACCAGGAGCGAGCATCTCCGGGATCGGTTGGCTCGGCGCGATGGCGCGCACCGCGTCGAGCGCTTCTTGTCCCCAGGGATTCCGCTCGACCGCCTGCCAGCAGACGAAGCCGAGGCGCCCTCCGGGCTTCAGCGCCGCCCTCAGGTTCTGGAAGGCCGCCGTGGGATCGTCGAAGAACATCACACCGAAGCGGGAGAACAGCGCGTCGAACGGCTGCTCGAAGCTCACCGTGGACGCATCCCCGAGCCGGAGCTCGACGTTTTCGCGGGCGGACGCTGCGACGCGCTCGCGGGCGCGTTCGAGGAGCGGCTCCGACAGATCGAGGCCCACCACGCTGCCGCTCTCTCCGACGCGGTCGGCGAGCTCGAGCACAGTCGCGCCGGCACCGCAGCCCACGTCGAGGACGCGCTCCCCCGTTCGGAGCTCGAGCGCGTTCATCGCAAGTCGCCCGAGCGGCTCGAGCTGGACGTCGGTTCGCGCCTGCAGGCGAGCCCACTTCTTCCCGCTCTCGTCGCTCCAGATCCGGTCCGGTTTATCCGCCATGTGGCGCAGCATGCCACGGCGGAAGCCGGGCCCAAAGCCAGAGATCAAGCGCGCGCGCCGGGGCGGAGCGCGGCGGCAGCAAGCAAGCACAACAGTGGACTGACGGCGAGGTGATAGCGATCTTCGCCGAAGAAGATCACGTGAGTCAGCGCGGTGAGAAACAGCGCGCCGATCGCGTAGCGCAGGCAGGGACCGAGCTCGGGTCGGCCGGGCAAGGGCAAGACGGCGATCAGCGGAATGAAGGCGCAAAATACGTAGAACGGATGCGCGTCGCTCGAGAACGCGTAGGCGCCGAGCGCGACCGCACCGAGCGCGAGCATCGTCTGAACGCCGAAGGCAGCGCCCCTTTGCCGCCTCCATGCGAACGCGATCACCGAGAACGCCGCGAGCACCAGCACCATGCGGTGAAACCCCGTCAGAAGCTGGCGCCCCGCCACGCGCCGCGGCTCGGGCCAGCTGCGCGGATCGGCTTCGTGCAGGTATTCGATGGCGAAGGACTCGTGGTCGAAGGTCTCGGCGAGTTTCTTAGGCGCGAGCGCGAGCCAGCGACCGGGAGCCTCCGCGATCTTGCGCAGCCCGACCCCGGCCCAACAGCGGTCCTGCTGAACCTGGCCGCTGACGACGCGGCAACCGTCGGAGGCGCGCAGCGTCGCGAAGCGCCCGCTCTCGCTGAGCGCGCCGATCGCGAGGTTCCAGCCCCCGTTGGTCGATACCAGCGCGCAGCCGTCGAGGCGCTGGCAATTGCGGAGCGTCCACGGCAACACCACGACGAACGTGCCGCACAGCGCGAGCAGCCCCGCCGCGAGCAAGGCGCGAAGGGTGCGGCGGCGTCCGACAAAACCCAGCGGTAAGAGTAGGAGCGAAGCGGGCCGCACCAGCGTGGCGACGCCGATCGACAGCCCGAACGGCAAGAGCCGCGCTCCGCGGTCGCGCGCGCTGACGGCGCAAAGGCCCGCGACCACGAGCAAACAGGCCGCGAGCGTCTCGGTCATCACCAGCGCGCTCTGCGCGATCAGGCCGGGGTGCAGCGCGACCAGCGCTCCGGCGATGCGCGCGCGCTGCTCGGAGAGGCCCCGCCGCGCGAGCTCATAGGTGACGACCGCCGTGGCAGTGCCGAGCAGTGCGTTGAACAGCGGCGCGACCAGGGTGCCCGTGCCGAACAGCGTAAAGAGCGCACCGAGCAGCGCGCTGTAGCCGACGGGGTAGTGAACCCACGGCCTCCACTCGGGCCGGCCGTCGATCCACACGTCTTCGGAGTAGCCGAGGCCCTGGGCGATGCGCTCGGCACCGAAATAGTAGTAGTGCCCGTCCCAGACCGGCTCGCGCGACCAGGCGATGGCCACGAACAGACGCGGCAAGAGCGCCACGATCGCGAGCGCCCAGGCAAACTCGAGGTGTCCAGGGGCACGAGCCGAGCGCGCCCCCTCGCTCACGAAGTCGCGTCCTCTTCGGGCGACAGAGTGGCGCGCATGCGTCTCAGGTAGGTGCGCGTCACCTGCGTCGGATCCAGCTTCAAGAACTTGGCGAGCTCGCGCACGAAGCCCCGCGTGTAAACCAGCGCCGGCAGCTCGCTGAAGGCCTCGGCCTCGATCGCGCGCAGGTGAGCCTGGGCGATCTTGGTGTGCTTGGCGATGTCCTCGATCTCGACGCCCTGCGCCTCGCGCACCTTGCGCAACAGCCGGCCCGTGAACTCGGTTTCTCCGCCGATTTCGCGCGACAGCTCGCTGCGTAGCAGCGCACGTTCGGCTTCGAGCGCGGCGTTCGGCTCGCGCGGTGCGGGCGCGTCGCGCGTCTGCTCGTCGGGGAACATCGAGGCGTCGTAGGCCTTGCGCCGCAGCGGATCGAGCAGCGTCTCGTGGGCTTCCTCGATGCGCGCCTGCTCGGTGCGCAGGGCGTCCGCGCTCAGCAGGGAGGTGAGGGGCAAGCTGCCGGGCTGGTACATCTCGCGCTGGCGCTTGTAGGCGCGGCGCAGCTCCTCGTCGCTCGAGCCGCGGTGGGTCCAGAGCACGTCGTAGAGATTCGGGTCGTCCGGGATCAACACCGGGCGCTCGTCGGCGCGCTGCTCGGGGCGTGGGCTGCCGAGCGCGAGCATGCGGCGGGCGATGCGCTCCAGGTTGCGCGCGCTCTTGCTGCTCGGGCTGTCGATCAACAGCGGACGCGACTTCACGACGCTGAGCCAGACGGCGTCGTCCTGCTCCACGTGCCCCACGTAGTCGAGGCGCACGCCGAGGTAGCGGTGTGCGAGGTCGCACATGGCCGGCCCGAGCTCGGAGTCGGTGCGCAGCCGAGCGTTGTTCACGACGAACCGCGGCCGCAGCTGGGCGAGCTCGGCCGCCGCGCGGGCCCCCACGCTCGAGTCGTAGCGGGCGATGGTGCGCACCAACGTCAGCGGTGACGGCATGGCTCCGACTTCACTCTCGGCGCGCTCGACCAACCGCAGCCGGAAGCGATCCTCGACCAGGCTGCGCCGCAGCGAGCGCAGGAACACGGCTCGGAGCAGCCGGTACGTGCCCTCGACGCTCGGCGGCTCCGGCGTGGTGACGCACACCACCTGATCGGCGCCCAGAAACAGGTCGAGCGTGGACGGCGCGGTGCCGCAGCCGAGGTCGAGCAGCACGTAGTCGACCTCCAGCGTGCGCAGCTTGCGCGCCCAGCGCGGCTTTCTACCGGGGCGGATCGGAGAAGTGGAGCCCGCGCGGTAGCTCTGCGGCACGAGCAAGAGGCCCGGCACCTGGGTGGGCACGGGCTTCAGATCGTCTTCGTCCGGATCTTCGTCCGAGGCCACGGCCTTTGCCGGCTCCAGGCCGAGCAGGGTGTGAAGGCCCGCACCGCTCGGGCTCGCGTCGATCAGCAGCACGCGCCGCCCGAGCTGCGCCAGGTACACCGCGAGGTTGATCGAGATCGTGCTCGTCCCTGCGCCGCCACGTCCGCCGACGACAGCGAGCACGTGCCGAACGCCGGATGGCGCCGGGTGGCTCGGAGCTCTCGGAATGGGGCCGGAAGGCGGAACGCTGTCCTGCATTGGGCGCGGTCGGTCCATGTACCATCGATCACGGCCGCGCCATCTCGGCCGCGTATTGTGCCGCGAGCCAGGACTTTTCCGGCCCGAGGGCGACCGGCCCCAATTTCGGAGTGGAACCCGCCGAAATCGCGCTAGTCTCCCGACCGATGTCGAGCCTGCGCGCCGCGGCCGTATTTGGCTTCGTGGCCCTCTTTATCAGCACCCTGTTCGGATGTCGCAGCCCCGGTGAGGGCGGGACCGAGCCGAGTCCGGCCAAGTCCTCCGCCGCGGACGTGACCCTGAAGGGTGTCGATACGTCCGCGCTCACCGCTCGGGAGAAGTCGGAGTGGTCGCGGCTCGTGAGCGAGCTCCTGTCGCCGTGCGCCGACCACCCGGTCAGCCTCACTCAATGCGTGAACGAGTCGCGGAGCTGCCGCGCCTGCGCGCCGGCGGCCAAGATGCTCGTCGATCTCGTGCGCCGCGGGGGCTCGCGCTCTCAGGTGGAGGCCGTCTACAAGGCGCGCTTCAGCGCCGAGGCCGTGAAGCAGGTCGACATCAGCGGAGCGCCGCGCGAGGGCTCGGCGGGCGCCAAGGTCGTCATCGCCGAATTCGCCGATTTTTACTGCCCCGCCTGCGCAGCGATGAAGCCGGTCCTCGACGGGATTTTGAAGAAGTACCCGAACGACGTCCAGCTGGTGTTCAAGCATTTCCCGCTCACGAACATCCACCCGAACGCGGAAAAGGCCGCGCGCGCCGCGGTGGCCGCGCAGCGCCAGAACAAGTTCTGGGAAATGCACGCCGAGCTGTTCGCAAATCAGGACAAGCTCGACGGCGGCGGGATCGACGAAATCGCCAAGCGCATCGGCCTCGACATGAAGCGCTTCGCTCAGGATCGCGACAGCGAGGCGACGGCCGACGCCGTGTCGCGCGATCGCAAGCACGGCGAGAACCTGAAGCTCTCGGGTACGCCGTCCCTGTTCATCAACGGCCGTCCATTCGTTTCGACCGGCGAGAGCGCGGACGAGCTCGAGCAGTGGATCGCGCTCGAGATCGAGCTGATCGGCGGCTCACCGGCCGCGCCCGCCGCCGACAAGCCTGCACCGAGCCCTGCTCCGCCGGCGAGCGCCGCTGCTGCCACGAGCGCGCCGCCCGCCTCGAGCGCCGCCCCCGCCCCTTCCGCATCGCGATGAGCCGCAACGCCGATCTCCCCGGCTGCTTTCCGACGGGTCGCCACTACCCGGGCATCGCGCACTTGCTGCGCGTCGTGGTCAGCGGGCTTTGTGAGGAGTTCACGACCGATCATGCCTTCTCGAATTTGCGGCTGATCTCGATCGACACCGAGACCACCGGGCGTGACCCGGCGGTGGACCGAATCGTCGAGATTGCCTGCGTGGTCTGGGAGAACGGCACGGTCGTGGCTCGCAGCGCCTGGCTCGTGAACCCGGAGCGGCCCATCCCCAAGGAGGCCTCCGACGTTCACGGCATCACGGACGAAGAGGTCAAGGACAAGCCGACCTTCGCCGAGATCATCGACGAGGTGCTGGAGATGATGTCGGGCGGCGTACCGCTCGCGCACAACGCCGAGTACGACCGCAGCGTGATCAGCGCCGAGCTCGCGCGCATCGGCGGTGCGCGGCGCGACGCGCCGGCCGTCCGCAAGTCCGTGGACGGGGTGGACTCGCTGGTCTGGGCGCGCGAGCTCCACAAGCTGGAAAAGAGCAAGGCGCTCGGCGAAGTCAGCCAGCGGCTCGGGATCGAGATCGCCCAGGCTCACCGCGCGCTGCACGACGCCGAAGCCGCGCTGCGGGTGATGCTCGCCTTCGCCAGCGACGTCCGCGTCCCGCGCACCTACGGCGCCTTCATCCAGGAACAGCGCCGTCTATCACGGCTGCACGACGACGAACGCAGGCTCTGGAAGATGCGCGCGCCAGCCAGCCCCGCCCCGGCAGTCGCAGCCGCCGAAGCGTGAGAAATCTCAACGTGTGAAGGCGATCACGAGCGCTGCGTGCTCGGGGAAGCGCTCGACGAGCTCCGCGCGCGACGGCATCTGGAAGTCTTCGAATACGAAGCCTGGCGCGACGGTGCAGCCGCACAGGGTGTAGCCGTGCTCGCCTTCGCTCGGGCGCGCCGCCTGGTAGCGACCCGCGGGGACCACGGCCTGCGGGCGATCCCCTCGTTCGATGGCGGTGCCGAGCTTCAACGTCTGCGCCCCGCCCTCGTCGAGCTGCACGAGATCGAGCGCGTCGCCGAGGTAGTGGTGCCAGACCTCGTCGGACTCGACGCGATGGAACGCCGAGAATTCGCCGGCGCGCAGCAAGAAGTAAATCGCGGTCGAGGCATCGCGCTCCACGGGACGATCGAGGCTCGCCACGCGTTGGCCGGAGCGGAAGGTCTCGGCGTAGTGGCCACCTTCGGGGTGGGGCTTCAGACCGAGCTCGGCGACGACCTGGTCCGCCGTGAGCATGCGTGAGATCTTGCTCAAGACTCACCTCGGATCGTCAGCACGGGGTCCCCGCGGCTCGTTCGAGCTCACCAAAAGGATCCAGTAAGGTTCTCACGACCCCCCTCAGCGTCGGGTTGGAGATGCCGCCGGCCGCCCGGTAACCGACATAGCGGGCTTCGCCGATCACGATCCCGGCGAGCGGCGTGTACACCAGATCGAGCCCGCTCGGCCGTACGCCGCTGGCCTCGAATCCGTACTCCCAGACGGCGCTGGCGCCGGCGGCGAACACCAGCGATCCGAGCACGGACGCGCCGCAGTGCCGCGGTCGAAAGTAGAGCTCGCTCCCGAGCAAGCCGTGGCCGGCGACGTTCAGCGTCCAGTGGTCCCCGTCCCACTCGAAGGCGCGGCGATCCGGATCGAACACCGGGGGGCGCGTGTAAGCCTCGCGGTAGCGACGTCCGATCTCACTGAGATCCGTGTCTGCGAACGGCTCCGGCCAGAGCACGGCCTCGGTGATGCGCATCCCCGTGAACAACGCCGCGGTGTGAATGACCGGCACGCTCCACGGTACGTCGAGCGTCACCTCCGATGACTCGGCGGGGGCGGCGACCAGCGCCAACGTCAAAACTGAAGCCAAAACAGGCACCGCGGCGAGACTAACACCGCTTGGCCCGCCTCTCCTCGATTGCTGAGGCCCTCGCATAAGTCGCGCCCAAGCTCCCAAGCAAGCCAGAGCAAACATCCCCGAATCAGGCGCTTTCGCTACATCACCCCACTCGCACCGGCCCGGTTTTCGTGTCATTCTGCGGACAGTCTCGAGCGACGCTCCGCCGCATCGCGAGGGCAGCGTCGCCTCGCTCATCAATCGCTGCATGGAGATCGAGCTTCAGTCCGGAACGAGCCTCGGTGGCTACCAGCTGCTCGCCCGCCTCGGTCGTGGAGGCATGGCCAGCGTCTGGGTTGCGCGGGTTCGTTCAGACGCCGCAGCCGAGCGCCTGATCGCGGTCAAGGCGATGCTGCCGGAGCTCGCTCACGACGCCGACTTCCGCGCGATGTTCCTGGAAGAAGGCCAGATCGTCCGCAGCATCGAGCACCCCAACGTGGTGCGCGTGCACGGCGTCGGGGAGGACCAGGGCATCCTCTACATGGCCATGGAATGGGTGGAGGGCGACTCGCTCCGCACCCTGATCCGTGACTCGAAGAAGGGCGCGGCTATCCCCTCGGAGCTCGCTGTCCGGATCATCGCGGACGCTGCGGCGGGTTTGCACGCCGCGCACGAGCTCCGCGGTTGGGACGGCGAGCTCCGCAACATCGTGCACTGCGACATCTCCCCGCACAACATCCTGGTCGGCATCGACGGCGTGCCGAAGCTCGTGGACTTCGGCGTGGCCAACGCCACCATTCACAGCGATTTCGCCAACAGCGAGCGCTTCAAGGGCAAGCTCGGCTACATGTCGCCGGAGCAGGTGCGCGCGGAGCCGCTCGACCGCCGCAGCGACGTGTTCTCGCTCGGCATCGTGCTCTACGAGCTCACCACGGGTGAGCGGCTGTTTCAGGGCGACACCGCGGCGCACACGCTCAACCTGGTGCGCTCTGCGGAGATCCCGGCGTTCGAGAGCAACCACCCGGGCTACCCGCCGAAGCTCGCGGCGATCGTGCGTCGGGCGCTCGCCCTCGACAAACGGCAGCGATTTCAGAGCTCGCTCGAGCTCTGCGACGCGCTCGAGCGCTACCTCGCGGGTGAACGGCTCTCGGTGTCGCGCGGGAGCGTGGGCAAGCTCGTTCAGCGCGTGATCGGCGCGCGCGTCGAGGCCCTGCGCCAGGAGCTGCGCGAGGCGCTGGTCGCGCACGACGGCCGCGTAAAGACCGGGCTTCTGCCAGGCGCGCCGATCCCCACCAAGTCCTCGCCGAGCTTCGGGCGCGCGGCGATCCCGACCAAGTCGTCGCCGAACATGGGGCGGTCGCTGCTGTCGGAGCCGCCGAGCCGTGAGCGACCGTCGCAGGCGCAGTCGGGCACGCCCCGACCCGAGACCTACGACACCCCGCTGCCCGAACGCGCGGGCCCCTGGCCGTGGCTGTCCGCGTTGGTCGGCCTGGCCGCTGCCGCCGGTTCCGTGATGTGGGTGACACGGCCGCTCGAGCCACTCGCGCACTCGGCCCCTGCGGCAGCGGGCGCGCGGCCGTCCGAGCGCCTGCCGGGGCGCACGACGGTGCACCGCGAGGTGCGCGGCTCCGACGACGTCTCGGAGGCAACCGGCGTCGACATCGGCAGCATCCCGCTCGATAAAGCACGAGCCGAAACCACCGAGAAGGCCAGAGTCGAGGCGCGTGCGCCGCGAGAAGCGCAAGCGCGTCCGGCGAGCACTCCGATCGTCGCGGACATCACGCTCGAAGTTCCGACGTTGAGCACCAAGCCTGCGGGTGAAAAACCCGAGAGCGACCAGCTGGTGAGCGAAAAGCTCGCGACCGAAAAGCCGTCGAAGGTCGTCGCCGAAAAGGTCGAGCTCGCCGAAGAGCCGGTGACCTTGACCGAGTCGTCGACGGACAACCCGTACCGTGCCGCCAAGGCAGCAGCTACCCCCGCCGCCGCGCCCGAGCCTGCTCAGGGTCGGTTCAACCGTGGCGCCGCCCTGTCGCAGCTCAACGCCTCGGCCAGCCGCGCTGCGGGCTGCCGCAAGCCGTCGGGCCCGAGCGGCAGCGGCCGCGCCACGATCACCTTCGGGAACGACGGCTCCGCGCGAGGCGTCGTCGTCTCCGCGCCCTTCGCCGGCACGCCGGTTGGCTCCTGCGTCGCCGCAGCATTCCGCGGCATCCACGTCCCTCCCTTCACGGGCAGCCCCGTCACGCTACCGTGGAGCTTCCGCATCGCGGAGTAGCTACGGCGAGTCGTCTTCGACGCCTGCGTCGGGGCCCAACCTGGGTTTGGGTGGCTCAGCCGACGGCAGCGGGCCCGTGAGCTTCATCCTCACGTCGAGCAACACGGTCTCTCCGGGAGCGAGCTTGATCGTGCGCCGTTCGGTGGCTGCCTGCGGGTGCTCGAGTCGAACGTAGTGAAGGCCGGCGGGCAGCGGAATCGAGCGTGCGAACGGGGTCGTGTCGACCTGCTGCCCGTTGATGATCACGTGGGCCCAGGGCTCGGCGACCACCCGCAGATAGGCGACGTTTTGTGGGACCAGCTCGAGCTTGGTGCGGCCGGCTTGCCCGCCCGATTCTCGATCGCGGCGCGCGGCGAGCTGGACGCCGGCGATGCCCACCGCGAGCAGCGCGCACAATGCCAAGAGCGGCCAGGCCGCGCGCGCGAACCCGAGCGGCCGCACCCGCGGCGCGGCGGACAAGACGCGCTCGGGAGCCTTGCTCTTGGTCTCGACGGCGACCAGCCCGGCGCGGGTGAGCGCGTTCAGCAAGGCACGTTGCGTGTGCAGCGACGACAGCTCGCGAGCCGGGCCTTCCAGCGCCTCACACAGCTCCGCGGCGTTGTCGAAGCGGTCGCTCGGCATCTTTTCCAGGCAGCGCAGCACCACGCGCTCGAGCGCGGGTAAGAGCCCCGAGACGCGGCGCCCGAGCGGCGGCGGCGGTTCACTGCGGATACGCAGCGCCTCGTTGCGCTCGTCCGGCGCCTTGAATGGACGCTCGCCCGCCAACATCTCGTACAGGACGACGCCGAGTGAAAACAGATCGCTGCGCGGATCCGGCGGCTCGCCGAGGATCTGCTCCGGCGACATGTACGACGGCCCCGCGTAGCTCGCTCCGCCGTCGAGCAGCTCCGGCGCCGTCTCGAGCCGCTCGGTCGAGGCCACCGAGAAGTTCACGAGCTTCACCTCGCCGCGGCGCGACAGCACGATGTTGCGCGGCTGCACGTCGCGGTGGGAGATGCCTTTCTCGTGGGCGTGAGCGAGCGCGCGAGCGACCTCGAGCGCCACTGCGGTCGCTGCTTCCTGCGGTAAACGCCCGACTCGCGACAGCACCTCCGACAGCGTCCAGCCGTCGACGTGCTCGAGCACCATCCACATCCGGTCGTCTTTGCGGACGAAGTCGTAGACCTCGACGATGTTCGGATGATCGAGCTCCGCGAGCAGGCGAGCTTCGCGTTCGAGCGACGCGGCGAACGGCGACGACGGCAAGATGCTCGCGCCGATCGCCTTGATCAGTACCGGACGGCCGAGTGGCCGCTGAACCCCGCGGTACAGCTCGGAGATGGCGCCGGCGTGGAGCGTCTCCACGACGTCGCAGCCGTCGAAGCGGGGCGGGGCGGGCATGGGAGGCGCGACGTTACCACCGGCCGCGGGAATGCGCGCGCCGTGTGCCCTCGCCGATTTCTGCTTCCGCCCGCTCGTCGGCCGCGCTACCGAGTGCGGACTTCGTCTGAAAACGTGGCCAATCCGAGCGTCGACCCGTCCGGCGAGGGAGCCCCGCCGAACCCGTTCAAGGCGCGCCTGCGAGCGGCGGTGGCCGCGGTACGCGCCTATTTCCGAGACCAGGACCCTACCTTCTGGGTTGCGCTGACGCCGGCGCTGATCGCCGCCGCGCTGCTGTTCGTTCGGAGTCCACTCTCGAACTACATCTTCGACGAGCAAGAGGCGTTGCTCGCGAACCCGTACGTCAACGGCGGCGAGGTCCGCTTCTGGGACGTGTGGAAGCGCGACTTCTGGGGGTTGCCGCCGGATCGCAGCATCGGCTCGTACCGGCCGATTCCGAACATCATCTGGCGGCTGCTGTGGAACCTGAGCAAGCTGCCGTTCTTGCACCACTGGGTCAACGTGGTGGGGCACGCGCTGAACGCGACGCTGGTCGCCGGCCTGATGTTGTCGCTGACGCGCGACCGCCGGACGAGCTGGCTCGCGGGGGCCGTGTTCGTCGCGAGCGCGGTGATCACCGAGGCCGTCACCGGCGTCGTCGGGATCGCGGACGTGCTCGGCGGGCTCGGCGTGCTGCTTTCGCTGACGGCGCTGCGCTTGCCGATCTGGGCCATGCCTTTCGGTGTGTTCCTCGGGCTCGGGTTCGGCCTGTTCTCGAAGGAGAGCGCGATCGTCGGCGTGCCGCTCGTGGCCTGGGCGGCGCTGGTCGGCTCACCCGCTTGGCACCGCGGTTACCGCGTGCCGCGCGCGATCTTGGCCTTCGCCGCGGCCGTGCTCGCGCTCGTGTTCTACACCGAGCTCCGGCGCCGCTTCTTCCCGGTCAACGCCGCCAAAGAGGCGCTGCACGCCCTGGCGCCCGACGCCTCGCCGCTCGTGCGCGGCTTCCATGCGTTCCTGCGCTGGTTCCGCCAGCCCGATCTGCCGAGCGATCCGATCAACAATCCGCTCGTCAACGCCGACCCTCCGCACCGCATCGCGGGCGCGCTGCGCGTGTTCGCGCGCGGCCTGGGTCAGGTGTTGTTTCCGTGGTCTTTGAGCGGCGATTACTCGTTCGCGGCCGAGCCGATCCCGAAGCGGCTGGTGTTCCCCGAGAGCATCATCGGCGCGCTTGCGCTGATCGGGTTACCCCTGCTCGGCGTTGCCGCGTTCGTCCGCTCGCTGCTCCTCGATCGGCGGCGGCCGCCCGAAACTGCTCCGGACGACCGCGAGCTTCGCAGACTCGGTGTGATGCGGGCAGTGGCGATCGGCGCGCTGTGGTTGCCCGTGGCCTATGCTCCGCACGCGAACTTCGTGCTGCTCTTGCCGACGGTGCGCGCCGAGCGCTTCTGGTACCTGCCGGTGGTCGGCTCCGCGTTGTGCCTGTCGGTCGTGGCAGCCTGGCTGCTCGACGCCGAGCGCCGTCGCATGGGCTTGCGCATCGTGCTCGCGTTCTTCGCGGTGCAGATGATCGCCTCACGCAAGCACGCCCTCGACTACACCGACGATCTCGCGTTCTGGAAGGCCACGCGCGAAGCCGCACCCGAGAGCGCCAAGGCGCACCTCAACTACTCGGTGATGGTCGGCGCGCGCGGCAAGCTCGACGAGCGCCTCGCCGCGAACGCGCGGGCCATGGAGATCGCTCCCGAGTGGCCGATGGCGCAGATCTACTACGGCGATACGCTCTGCCGTCTGAAGCGCATCGATGAAGCCTGGCCGTACTACCGGCGCGGCTTTCTGCTCGCACCGAACGACCCGAACCTGATCGCGCTGGCGCTGCAGTGCCTGTGGGACCAAAATGGGGTCGAGCCGCGCAAGGCGGAGCTGATCCAGCTGTCGCAGCAATTCCCGGGCTCGTGGCTGGCCTTCCTCGCCAACGACATCGTGTATTACGGCAAAGATCACGGCGGCGTTCAGAAGAAGTACCGTCCTCGCTCGTACGACGAAGGCCCGAAGAAAGGCTGAGCCCCATGCTGAAGTCTGCGCGGTCGCCTCTCGCAGTTGCGCTGTTACCGGTCGCGCTGTCCGGATGCAGTCGCAGCGCGCTCGAGCTCGATGCAATCGAAGACGATCGGGCCCGGGCCTCGCCGGCGGGCGCGCGCCCCGGCGTCGAGCCTTCGCAACCGAGTGCGAGCCCGGGCGCGGCACCGCCGGCGAGGGAGCCGCCGCCGGGGATGAAACCGCCGCCAGCGACGGAGCTGCCGCCGGCGCGCGTGGATCCGCCGTTCCACTTCGAGTTGCTCGGCGACATGCCGGGTTCGTTCAGCACCGAGTGGAGCGCGTTGAGCTCGGACGGGGTCGCCGTAGCTGGCATTGCGCGGTTCGACGACGGCGTGAACACGCACATCGCGCCGGTGGTGTGGACGTACGAGCGGGGCGTGCGGCCGCTCGATCCTGCACCGCAAAGCGACGCCTACCTCCACGCCGCTGGCGCGGACTCTCGCAGCTTCGGCGGCACCTCGACGGAAAATGGCGGGCACGCGCCGTTTCTCTGGCGCGATCGCGTCATCGAGCACCCGGAGGCGACCGGCACGCTCACGGCGATGAGCCCTGATTTGCGTTTCATCGTCGGTAATTTCCTGTCGCGCCCCGACTACATCCACGGCTTCCTCTGGTCGCGCGAGACCGGGCAGGTCGACCTGGGTGCGCTAGGCGACGAAGAACAAAGCTCGGCCCTCGCCGTCAGTGCGGACGGCCGGATCGTCGTCGGCGAGAGCGGCGAACGCGCCTTCCGCTGGACCGCTGACGGCGGTGCGAAGGTCCTCGAGCTTGCGAGCGGAGACAACCGCTCTCAAGTCCGCGACGTCAGCGCCGACGGCTCCGTGATCGCGGGTAGAAGCAGCAACTTCGAGCGCTCGGACTGGACGCCGCTGCTGTGGATTGACGGCACTCCAACGCCGCTCGAGCTGCTCGCGCCGGGCGAGGACAACGCCGTCAACGCGCTCACGCCGGACGGCAGCCTCGCCGTCGGCAAGAGCGGGGAGGCCGTGCTCTGGAGCCGCGACGGCCAGGTGCGAAGCCTGCGCAAAGAGCTCTCGCGCTTCGAGCGCAACGGTGACGCATACTTCCTCAGCGAAGCATTGGATGTCTCTGCGGACGGCCGCGTGGTGTTCGGCAAGACCTTCGACATCGACGGCTCACCGCGGTTTTTCCTGGCCTGGCTCTAGGAGCGTTCGCCTTGGCAAGCCATCCTCGAGTGGAGCTCGGGAAGCGCCTGCGATTGGTAGAGGTCGACGAGCCGCCTCCGCCTGGCGCAGCACGCGGGTGCGCGGAGGGCTTCGGCTCAGGCTCGGAACAACAGCCACAGCCCGAACAGACTCAGCGTCAGCACCGATAGCGCGAGCACGGCGACCAGCACGTCGGCCCAGCCGATGCCCGGCCGTCCCACGGGGGCGGGCGGCGCCTTGGAGGGCTTCTTCTTCGAAGCGGGCGGCGCGACCTCCGAGGTGCGCGCGGAAGGCGATTCGACGGCGACGCCCACGGGGGCGGCGATGGCTTCGCGATCGGGGATCTTTTCGTCGCTGGCGCGGGCGATCTCGTCGAGGGCGGCGCGCACCGGGTCCTCGTAGCAGAGCTCGCTGTCGCCGAGCACGAGCGCCGCGCTGAGCGGCCAGGTCGTCTCCTTGTCGGGCTCGAGCCGCACGCCGTCGAGCTCGACGCCGTTCTTCGAGCGCAGGTCACGGACGCTGAGGTGAGGACCGCGACGGGCGATCTCGAGGTGGCGGCGCGACAGGCCATCGTCGGTGAGCGACAGGTCGAGCCCGGGTCCGCGGCCGACGATGTAAGTGCGTTCGGCGTCGGTGAGCGTGAGGGAGGCGCCCGCGTCGGGGCCGGATACGACGCGCACCACGGCGTTGGCCGGGCGCCCGTCGGCGCTGAGCGCGGAAGCGACGAGGCCGAGCGCGATCTCGCGCGTGACGAGCTTCTGGTTTTGCGTGATCGGGACCTGGGCGATCCGCACCTCGAGCCAGACGCGACCGACCCGGATCAGATCTCCCGTCTTGAGCAGGCGCGGCGCCTGGGGTGACAGCCGGACCTTGCCGACGAACGTGCCGTTCGTGCTGCCCTCGTCGAGGATCACGTATTCGGTGCCGCGCTGGCGGATCGAGGCGTGGCGATGACTGACGCTCGGATCGGGCAGCTCGATCTCGCACCCCTCGCTCCGGCCGATCACCACGCGCGGCGAATCCAGGGTGATTTCGGCCGGAGTCTCCAGGTCGCCCGACCGCACGACGACGGTGAGCGCCATGAGGTTCGCCTGTAGTACTACCGTTCCGCGAACTTGGCTTGGAACTGGGGAGCCGCGTTCCGGGTCGGCGTGACCTGGCCCGACCTGGCCCAAAACTTGGCCACTCGCCCGGGATCCGCCTAGTCGGCATGCATGACCCAGGCTTCAGAGCGCCGCGATGTGGGCGCACGACGCGTTTCGGTTTCCACGCTGGTGGAGGTCGTCGGCAACGTCCCGGGGATCCCCGTGTTCGAGGCGGAAGCCGTCGACGTGAGCTCTCGCGGCATGCACCTCCGCACCGCTTATCTGCCGCACGAAGGCGACCCGCTGGTGTGCCGCTTCGAGAACGCCGGCCGCGAGATCCTGGTGGAGGGCGTGGTCGCCTGGCGTCGCGAGCACGGCCGCGGCGGCGAGTTCGGCGTTCAGTTCACCGCCCTCGACAGCAAGAGCGTCGAGTCGCTGCGCGAGCTGTGCGGCGACATCGTGGTCGCGCCTCAGAACCCCGAAGCCGGCCCGATCGGCACGCGCGTCAAGCTGCACATCGAGGGCCTCGGCTCGCCGATGAAAGCGCGCGTGAAAGAGGGCAGCTCGGCCCGCGTGCAGGTCGGCTCGAGCCTCGAGTTCCTGAAGCTCGGACGCAAGCTCGAGCTCGAAGATCTGGAGCGCGGCGCGCGGCGCGAAGCGCAGATCGACGGCGTGAGCGTGATCGTCGATCCCAGCACGCGCGTGCCGCAGCTCGTGGTCGCGCTGCGCTTCGAGGGCGCGGACGACAACACGCCGTCCCCCCACGCGAGCGACGTCGGACCGCGCCCGACCGGCTCGCGCAGGCTCGATCTGTCGGCCGCTCAGGTCACGACCGACGCCGGTCCCCCGCCGCTGCCGGGCGAGCGTGCGGCGGACGACGGCGAAGACGTCGCCGACGCCGAGGGCGACGAGCCCGAGATGCGCGGCAAGGTCGCGGTGATCGCCGAGCGCGCAGGTGAACGGGCCAAGGAAGCGGGCGCCGTGCTGGCCCAAGTGAGCTCCAGCGCCGCCCGAGGTGCTTTCGGCTTTTTGCGATCCACCGCCGGGCGCTTCGGCAAGCGCGGAGCCGGCTCCGAGCCGGTGCGACGCACCACCAGCCAGCGCGTGCCTCCGCCGAAGCCCCGCTTGCGCTCGCAGCATCCGGGCGGCGAGGCCGAGGCCGAGCCCGCTCTCGGCAAGCTCAAGCTCTCGAAGAAGCAGCTGATGGTGTTCGGCGCCGTGGGCGTGGCCAGCATCGCGGGCATGGCGTTCGCGATGCGACCGAGCTCATCGGCTCCCGCGGCGACCGCCGCCGCACCCACCGAGCAAACGGTGGCTGCGGAGTTGTCCACGGCCCCGGCTTCGGGTGTCGTGACCGCCAACGTACCGCTGTTCGGACCCACGCCGCTCGCAACCACCGAGCCCGCACCGCTCGGCGCGGGGCCGGGCGCCGCCGCGGTGGAAGCCGCAGAGCGGGCCGACGCGGAGGCGCTGGCGCCGAACCGCGTGCCGGATCTGGCCTGGGCCGAAGAGGGCGAGGAGCGCGGGTCGAGCCGTGAGTCGAAGTCGGAGCGCGACAAGTCGGAGCGTGACTCGAAGTCCGCGAGCGAGCGCTCGGGGTCGCGCCCCGAAGACGTGAGCCCGTGGGGCAAGGGCAGGATGCACGAGCCCACCATCCACCGCCTGCGCCTGGACAACCCCGGTGCGGCGCTTCAGGGCAACTCCGAATCGACCGGCTTCTCGGTGGTGGTCCCGTCGCGCAAGGTGATGGAAGCTGCGGGCGGCATCGCCAAGCGCGATCCTCGCATCGCGCGGATCCGCGCGACCAACACGCCCGCCGGCGCCCAGATCTCGATTCGCTTCAAGGGCGAGGTGCCTGCGTACCGGGTGCGCCTGCGGAAAGACTATGTCGAGTTCCTGATCAGCGCCCCGAGCGAGAAGAACTCGAAATCGAAGTCGAGCAAGTCGCGCTGAGCGATTCCCCGCTCGAGCGGACGTGAGCGAGGCATTGTGCCACTGAATTTCTCCTGATTCTCCCGGAGGGGTGACACAAACAGCACACTGCCCCGCTCATCAGCTGCAAAGTCGCGATTCCGCGTTCGGGCCTTTTGCGCGGGCGTTTCGGCACTATGCTGCCGCTCAGTGTCTCAGCAGGTCGAACACGACATCTCACTCCCCCGTCGCCTGACGTGGGCTCTGGCTCTGCCGGTCGCACTGCTCTTGGTGGTCGGCTTCGTGCTCGGCTACCAGATCCTGGCTCTGCAGGAGCAGGCGCGCTGGGTCGATCGTAGCGACAACATCCTCGCCAGAACCTTTCGGCTCCAGAAGCGCATTCTGGACTACGAGACCGGTATTCGCGGCTTCTTGCTGACGGAGGATCCACGATTTTTGGATCCGCTGGCGGGGCAGCCGGTGCCTTCGCTGATCAGCGAGCTCGAGGAGCTGACGGTCGACAACCAGGTGCAGGCTCGGAACGTCGCGACCGTCAAGCGCGAGTTCAACGCCTGGCTCCTCACCGCCGGCGAGCTGGTCGACGGCGTGATGGTGTCCGAGCAACGCGAGCTCGAGGCCGCGTTGGTGCGGAAGCAACGCATGGACGCGGTGCGGCGCACCTTCAACGCGATCGTGGAAGAAGAAGAGCGGCTGCGCGCGGAGCGCGCCGTCGACGCCGCCTCGCAGACTCGGCTGACCTGGTGGGTCTTCTCCGGCCTGCTCTTGGCAACGGCCGTCGCGCTCGGGATTGGCTCGCGCCGCCAACTGAGCGGCGTGGCGCAAGCCTTCGGCGTCGCGCTGAAGAACGAGACCGAGGCTCGTCAGGGCCTCGAGCTCGAGAACTATCTGCGGCGCGTCGAGCTCGAGCTGTCGCAGGACGTGCAGGGAGAGCTCACCATCGAAGAGCTCGGCACGCGCGTGCTGAAGCGCCTCGTGCCCGAGTCGCAGGCGACGATCGCGGCCTTCTACGCCGCTGACGGCGCGCATTTCCGGCGCTTCGCCAGCCACGCGCTCGACCTCGAGCCCGATGCGCCCGACGCGTTCCGGCCGGGCCAGGGCCTGGTCGGGCAGGCGATCGCCGAAGGCCGCTTGCGCCACGTGCGCGGCCTGCCTCAGTCGTACTTGAGGGTGCGGAGCGGCACCGGCCAGTCACGCCCGTCCGAAATCGTGATCGCCCCGATGGCCTTCGAGGGGCAGGTCGAGGCCGTGATCGAGCTCGGCTTCGTCGAGGCGGCCGAGCTCCGCTCGCTGGAGTTGCTCGAGCGGATCAGCGACGCGGTCGCCGTGGCCGTGCGTTCGGCCCGCTACAAGCGCGAGCTACGCGAGCTCTTGGCAGAGACCCAGCGCCAGGCCGAGGAGCTCCAAGCGCAGCAAGAAGAGCTGCGGGTCTCGAACGAAGAGCTCGAAGAGCAGAGCCGCGCTCTGAAAGAGGCCCAGGCGCGGATGGAGATGCAGAACACCGAGCTCGAGACGACGAACGAGAACCTGACTCGGCAGGCCGAGCAGCTCGAGCGCCAGAACGACGCGCTGCTCCACGCCCAGCAGGCGCTGGCGGAGCGCTCGCGCGAGGCGGCGCGGGCGAACCGCTACAAATCCGAGTTCTTGGCCAATATGTCGCACGAGCTGCGCACGCCGCTCAACAGCTCGCTGATCCTGGCCAAGCTGCTGGCCGACAACAAGCAGCAGAACCTCACGCCCGAACAGATCAAGTTCGCCGAGACCATCTACAGCGCGGGCAACGATCTGCTCACGCTGATCAACGACATCCTGGATCTGTCGAAGATCGAGGCTGGCAAGCTCGACGTTCACTTCTCGCTGTCTCCGACGTCGCGCGTGATCGAGCCGCTGGTGCGGATCTTCGAGCCGCTCGCCAAGGACGCGGGCCTCGACTTCGAGGTGTCGCTCGAGGGGGCGCCGTCCGCGATCGAGACGGACGTCCAGCGCGCTCAGCAGATCTTGAAGAACCTGCTCTCGAACGCCTTCAAATTCACCGAGAAGGGCGGGGTGGTGCTGTTGCGGGTGCGCGCCGAAGGCGAGGACTCGGTCGCGTTCGAGGTGAAGGACACCGGCGTGGGCATCGCCGAAGACCAGCACGAGCTGATTTTCGAAGCGTTTCGCCAGGCCGACGGCACGACCAACCGAAAATTCGGCGGGACCGGGCTGGGCTTGTCGATTTCACGCGATCTGTCGCGGCTGCTCGGCGGCGATATCCGGCTCACCTCGGCGCCGGGTCAGGGCAGTACGTTCACGCTGGTGTTGCCGCGCACCAAGTCGAAGGCCGCGGCCTCGTCCGGCCCCGACATCGTCGTAACGGAGCGCGAGCCGCGACCCGTGACGAGCGCTGCGGCCGCGAGCACCGGAGAGCAGCGCGGCCAGAAGCCGCCCGCGCTGAGCCCGCCGCCGATCCCGGACGATCGCAACAGCCTCGATCCGAACCGGCGCACGATCCTGATCATCGAAGACGATCCGAGCTTCGCCGAGATCCTGCGTGACGTGGCGCGCGAGCTGCAGTTTCAGTGCGTGGTCACGTCCTCGGCCGACGAGGGCGTGAAGGCGGCCGTGCGGATCTCTCCGAGCGCCGTGCTGCTCGACATGAACCTGCCGGACCACTCGGGCCTGTCGGTGCTCGATCGGCTGAAGCACGCTTCCAGCACGCGCCACATCCCCGTGCACGTGATCTCCGTCGCCGACTATGCGCAGACCGCGCTGAAAATGGGCGCCGTGGGTTACTTGCAGAAGCCGGCTTCTCGCGAGTCGTTGGTCCAGGCGTTCCAGCGCGTGGAGCAGGCGCTGACCCGCTCGATGCGGCGGGTCCTGGTGGTCGAGGACGACCCGGTGCAGCGGGACAGTATCTGCAAGCTGCTCGACGGCGGGGAGGTCGAGACCGTCGCCGTGGGCAGCGCCGAAGAGGCGTTGAAGCAGGTCCAGAGCCGCACCTTCGACTGCGTCGTCACGGATCTGAGCCTGCCCGACGCTTCGGGAGCCGAGCTGCTCGAGCGCATGGCCACCGACGAGACGTACCCGTTCCCGCCGATCATCGTCTACACCGGGCGCTCGCTCACGGCCGAGGAAGAGCAGAGCCTCCGGCGCTATTCGGATTCGATCATCGTCAAGGGCGCGCGCTCGCCCGAGCGCCTGCTCGACGAGGTCACGCTGTTCCTGCACCAGGTCGAGTCCGAGCTGCCCCCGGAGCGCCAGCGCATGCTGCGCGAGGTGCGCGATCGAGAAGCCGTGTTCGAGGGCCGGCGGATCCTGATCGTCGAGGACGACGTGCGCAACGTGTTCGCGCTGAGCCACGTGCTCGAACCGAAGGGCGCCAAGGTCGATATCGCCCGCAATGGCCGTGAGGCCCTGGAAACACTCGAGAAAAACCCGAAGATCGACCTGGTTCTGATGGATGTGATGATGCCGGAGATGGACGGCATCACGGCCACGCGCGAGATCCGCAAGCGCCCCGAGCTCGCGCGCTTGCCGGTCATCGCGCTCACGGCCAAGGCCATGAAGGACGACCAGGATCGCTGCCTCGAAGCCGGCTGCAACGACTTTGCCTCGAAGCCGCTGGACGTCGAGATGTTGCTCTCTCTGCTGCGGGTCTGGATGCCGCGTTGAGCGAGGCCGAGATGACGGAAGACGCGGAACTGGAGCTCCGGCTGCTACTCGAGGCCATCTACCAGAAGTACCACTACGACTTTCGTGGCTACTCGGTGGCGTCGATCCGGCGGCGCCTCCAGCAAGCGCTCGGCGCGTTCGGGTGCAGCACGCTGTCCGGATTGCAGGAGCGCGTGCTCCACGACCCCGCGACGTTCCGCGCGCTCTTGCGTTACTTGACAGTGCAGGTGACGGACATGTTCCGTGATCCGGGCTACTTCAAGACCTTTCGCGAGCGCGTGGTGCCGCTGCTCCGGACCTATCCGTCGATCAAGCTGTGGATCGCCGGCTGTGCCACGGGTGAGGAGCCGTATTCTTTCGCGATCATCCTGCGCGAAGAGGGCCTGCTCGAGCGCAGCGTGCTGTACGCCACCGACATCAGCGGCGAGAGCCTCGAGAAGGCCGCAGAGGGCGTCTACCCGCTCGACCGAATCGCGGCCTTCAGCGAGCTCCACCGTCGCTCCGGCAGCAGCCACTCACTGTCGGAGCACTATACTGCGGCCTACGGCGCGGCCGTGATCGATCGCAGCCTGCGCAGCCGCGTCGTGTTCTCGGATCACAGCCTGGCCACGGACAACGTGTTCGCGGAGGTGCAGGTGGTCTCGTGCCGCAACGTTCTCATCTACTTCGACAAATCCCTGCAGGACCGAGCGACCGGGCTGTTTCGCGATTCCTTGTGCCGCAAGGGCTTCCTCGGGCTCGGCAGCAAGGAGAGCCTGCGCTTCTCCGCCAACTCCTCGGCCTTCAGCGATTTCGCGCGCGAAGAGCGCTGGTACCAGAAGCAATGACGCCCGTGCCCCGCAGAGTGCCTTCCGAGGTCGAGCTGGTGGTCGCCGGAGCTTCGGCGGGAGCCATCGACGCGCTGCGCGTGGTGTTCTCGGGGCTCGTGGCGCGTCACCCGCCGCTGGCGATCGTCGTGCACGTGCCGGCGCACACGCCGAGCCTGCTTCCCAGCCTGTTCAGCGGCGTCTGCGCGGTCGAGGCCGAAGACAAGCAGCCCCTCGAGCCAGGCACGATTTACTTCGCGCCGCCCGACTACCATTTGCTCGTCGAGTCGGGCGGGCTGCTCTCGTTGAACGCGGACGGCCCCGTGAATTTCTCGCGGCCGGCGATCGACGTGTTGTTCGAATCCGCGGCGATCGCCTTCGGGCCGCGCGTGGTCGGCGTGTTGCTCACGGGGGCCAACAGCGACGGCGCCGAGGGGCTCGCGGCGATCCACGCAGCAGGGGGGTTCACCGTCGTTCAGCACCCGGACACCGCATCGGCGCCCGCCATGCCGCAAGCGGCGCTCCGGCGCTTCACCCCCGACCGCGTTCTCGATCTGCTCGGGATCCGCGATTTACTCGCCGAATTCGGCACCAGAGGGACGCCATGAAGACGCAGCCCTTCGCCCCCGTGAAGTTCCTCCTGGTCGACGACCTCGAGGAGAACCTGCTCGTGCTCGAGAAATTGCTGGAGCGACCCGAGCTCGAGCTGCTCAAGGCCAGGAGCGGCCGTGAAGCGCTGGAGCTGCTCCTGAAGCACGAGGTCGCGCTGGCGCTGATCGACGTGCAGATGCCGGAGATGGACGGGTTCGAGCTCGCCGAGCTGATGCGCGGGGCCGAGCGCACGCGCCGCGTGCCGGTGATCTTCGTGACGGCCGGCCTGCGCGAGCAACACCGGATCTTCGAGGGCTACGACGCGGGCGCGGTGGATTTCCTGTTCAAGCCGATCGACGCGCGGATCCTGCGCCACAAGACCCAGACTTTTTACGAGCTGTACCGCCAGCGGCAGGAGCTCGAGCGGGTCACGAACGAGCTCGCCGACACCCTGCGCTTCAACGAAACGTTCGTGGCTGCGATCGGGCACGACCTGCGCAACCCGCTCAACGCCGTGGTCATGGCCACGGACATCCTCGAGCGCAGCGCGGCCGGCTCCTCGATCCAGCCGTTGATCCAGCGCATCCGCTCGAGCAGCCGGCGTATGGCCAAGATGATCGACGATCTGTCCGATCTCACGCGGGCGCGCATCGGCGGCGGCATCCTGATCCAGCGCGCCCCGGCCGATCTGCTCGCGGTGTGCCGCAAGGTCGTGGCCGAGCTCAAGACTGCCGCCCCCGATCGCTCGATCGAGGTCGAATCCGCGGGCGATTTGCACGGCGAGTGGGACGCCCCGCGGCTCGAACAGGTGATCTCGAACCTGATCGGCAACTCGATCCGGCACGGCGATCCGGCCCGTCCCGTCAGGCTGCGGCTCGAGGGCGGTCACGCCTCGGAGGTCTGCTTCCGCATCGAAAACGGCGGCGAGGTGCCCGCCGAGATCCTGCCGCACCTGTTCGAGCCATTTCGACGGGGCAACGGCCGCCGGGAGGGCCTCGGTCTGGGCCTTTACATCGTCTCGCAGATCGCGATCGCACACGGCGGAGAGATCACGGCGCACTCGGAAAATGGCACCACCCGCTTCGAGCTCCGTTTGCCCCGACGCGATCCGAACGCCCCGACCGCGTAACTGGATCCGCGCTGGCGAGGCGCGGCTGCTGATGCTCGACTCGGCGCGCTCGGGAACCTCCGGCCGCTCCCTGCGTCCGTCGCGCACGTCCCAGCGTGCGCCCCCAAAAATTCAGCGATTCCCTGCGCCCTTCCTGGTGACTCGGGGCAACGCCGTGTGCGGGCTCACCTCGAGGCCTGCCGCGTCGGATTCGCCGCGTAGGAGCCGCGGCACCGCGGCGTAAGCGATCATCGCGGCGTTGTCGGTGCAGGCGCGGGGCAGGGGAATGCACAGCGAGAGGCCGTGCTTTTCAGCCGCGCGAGCGGCCTGGGTGCGAAGCTGCCGGTTCGCCGCGACGCCTCCGCCGAACACGATCGTGGAGACGCCCTCGCGCGTGGCAGCGACGACCGTCTTGTGTACGAGCGCGTCGACGACGCGGGTCTGGAAGGCCGCGCACAGGTCGCGCAGGCGCTGGTCGTTGCCAGGACGGCCGTTTTGCTCCACGTAGCGCGCGACGCTGGTCTTCAAGCCCGAAAAGCTGAACTCGAGCGAGTTTTTGGCGCGCATCGGCGCGGTGAGCTCGATCCGCGTCGGGTCGCCCTCGTGTGCGAGCCGATCGACGACGGGGCCGCCCGGGTAGCCGAGGCCGAGCAGCTTCGCGACCTTGTCGAAGGCTTCGCCCGCGGCGTCGTCGCGCGTGGCGCCGAGCTCGCGCACCTGCGAGTGCTCGGGACCGTCGACGCGGTAGAGCGCGGTGTGCCCGCCGGAAGCGAGCAGCGCCACGAACGGAAACGCGGGCGGCGGCGCGGACGCGACGTCGGGGTAGACGAGGAACGCGGCGAGCAGATGACCGAGCAGATGATCGACGCCCACGAGCGGCAGCTCGCTCGCGAACGCAAGCCCGCGCGCGATCTGCACGCCGACGAGCAGCGCGCCGGAGAGGCCTGGGCGGCTGGTGACGGCGATGCCCGCGATCTCGTCGAGAGCCACGCCCGCGCGTGAGAGCGCCGTCTCGATCACGGGGCGCGCGTTCTTCAAATGATCACGGGAAGCGAGCTCCGGCACGATGCCGCCGTAGGGGGCGTGCACGCGGATCTGGCTCTCGATCACGTCGCTTCGCACGGCGCCGCGCTCGTCCACCACGGCCGCGGCGGTCTCGTCGCAAGAAGTTTCGATGCCGAGGACGAGCAACGTGCGCCTCGACGGCTCAGAAGCCGCAGCCCTCGTCCCGGCGCGACAACGTGAACAGCGCAAACCCCGGCCGGCTTCCGGCCCGCGCGTCGGCGGCGGGCAGGGTGGCTGGTTTCAGCACGCGCACCTCGATGTCGTCGTTGCGCATCAGCGACACCACCGCGAGCATCGTCCCCTGGCACGTCGAGTCCGCCCAGGCGAAGAAGTTGTAGTCGCGACCGTCGCCGAACTCGAGCGTCGACAGCGGGTCGTGATCGAGCTCGGGGATGGCGCGCAGGGCGGAGTTGTCGAACAAAGCCATGCCCTCGGACGCGCACAGGCCGTCGTCGTCGTCGGTGGCGATGTTGCCGACGACCACGGTCTGCGAGGGGCGCGTCTCGTTGCGCGAGCCCGATTCTCCGCTGCCGTAGGCGCGGGAGGTGCGCTCGCGCAGCGCGTCGATATCGAGCTTCATGCGCATGCGCAGGGCCGGCGGCACGCCGTCGGGCAAGACGCCTTCGTGGAACGCCGGCGAGCCGACCATCGGCCCGCAATACGCGGCGTTGCCGTCGGTGTCGAAGCGATCGAGCGAGGTGCAGCCGAGGCCGCACGGCACGCCGAGCGCGATCGCGAGAAACGGGGTGGTCGGCCTCATGGCAGCGGGGCGGGCTCTTCGAGCAGCGCGCGAGCGCTCTTTCTAACGCGGGGCTCGGGGTCCGCGCCACTCGCTTGCGCGAGCGTGCGCCGGGCGGCTGCGGGCGCGGCGCGGTGGAGCGCGCGCAAGGCGGCCTCGCGGACGAGCGCCGTTTCGTCGCCGAGCGCGACCTTTTCCAGGGCTTCCAGCGCGCGCCGCGGCTCGCCCTTCTCGATCAAACGACCCAGCGCCTCGACGGCAACCGTGCGCAGGCTCCAGTCGGGGCGCGCGAGCAGTGCCGTGACGGGCTCGACGGCGGCCGCGTGCCGGGCGTCGAGGCCCGACAGCACCGAGCGCTGCGTGTCGGCGTCGCGATCGTGGACGCCGTTGACCACGGCGCGCACCGCCGCAGGCTCGCTCCTTCGTGCGAGGAAGCCGAGCGCGTCTCGGCGCACGTCGGCGGCCGGGTGCTCGGCGAGCGCAACGAAGGCCGGGACCAGCGCGTGCGCGATGCGATCGGCGGTCTTCAGCGCAAGCTTCCGGGTCTCGGGATCGCGCGCCGACTCGACGAGCAGCGACGAGAACGGCAGCTTGCCGCCCTCGGAGGACAACACCTCGACCGCGGCGTGGGCTCCGGCCGTGCTGGACAGCGTGCGCTGGGTGAGGGCGGTCTCGAGGGCCTTGTCGAGCCGCACCAGCGCCACACGCTCGTCCGCCTTCGAGTAGCCGGTCGGGATCAGCCCGTCGAGAGCGCGGGCCGCGTCGAGATCGCCGCTCGGGATCGGCAGCGGCTGATCGCGGCGCCGGTAGACGCCGCTGCCGAGCAGCAGCGCCGCCGCGCGCGAAGGCCCGCGCAGCTCCGGATCGGTGCTGACCAAACGGCGCGCGATCCGCTCGTCGGCGCCCTTGGCCGAAAGCCGGGCGAGCGAAAGCAGCGCCGCGCCGGCTAGCGTGGGATCCGGTGACTCCGACAGCTCGCCGAGCAGCGAGGCGTGCTGCGTGAGCCCGAGCTCGCCGGCTGCGAAGGCCGCCGCGGCTCGTGGCAGGCTTCCCGAGTCGGGGTCGGTCAGGGCCTTGCCGATCGTGCGCGCCGAGCGTTTGTCGTCGAGTAGAGCCAGGCCCAAGATGCCGAAGGTTCGCGGGCCCGGTGCGCCGCGCTCCGCGAGCGCGGACAGCGCGCGCTGTGCCTCCGGTGCGCGCATGCGCGCGAGCCCCCAGGCCGCCGCCAGCACGACCGGATCGGAAGCGTCCGAGAGCGTCTTGCCTTCGGGCAGCGCGACCGACAAGAGCTTCGAGACCAGCGTCTTGTCCGACAGCGCACCGACCGCCAGCATCGCGCGCGCCCGGAGCCGCGGCTCGGCGTCCCCGGTCGCGTAAGAGAACAGCGCGGGGGCCGCGCTCGGGTTGCCCACGTAGGTGAGCAGGGTCGTCGCGGTCTCTTGCTGAGCGCCGCGCGTGTCGGAAAGCGCGTCGAGCAGCGGCTTCACTGCTCGCTCGCCGAGGCGCTTCAGCTGCTCTTCGGCGGCCTTCACCTCGGCGGGATCGCTGCTCTCGGTGCGGTGCAGCAGCGGATAGGCGATCGCACCGTAGACCTCGACCAGGAGCCGCCGGTACATGGGGCGCTCCGGGTTGTCGAGCGCGAGCGGCACCAGATCGTTCTCGAGCAGCTCGATCTTGTTGCGACCGAGGTTGATCTGCAGGCTGAGCCGCGCCGCGCGCACCACGAGCTCCTCGTCGGGCGCCGCGCGCAGCACGCGCCGGAGCAGCTGATCGGCCTCGTCGGCCTCACCCTGGCCGAGCAGCAGCTCCGCCAGCTCGAAATAGACCGGGAACAACCGCTCGTTCTTCTGGATCGCCGTGCGGAACGCGGCGATGGCCTTGGGCACGTCTCCGCGCTTCCTCTGCAGCTCGCCGAGCTTCTTGTGGCCCCCGGCGTCGTCGGGGGAGAGCTCGACGACCCGCGACACGTAACGGATCGCGTCGTCGTCCCGGTAGAGCTCCGCCGCATAATCGGCCATGCGCTGGTAGCACTCGCGCTCGCGCTTCGGATCGGCCTTGGCCAGGCGCTCGAGCACCTTGATCGCTTCCGGCAGCTTGCGTTGCATCCCGAGCACCCGCTCGAGCCGCGACAGGCTCTCGAGATCACCGGGCGCGACCGCCACCACGCGGTTTAGCGTGCGCTCGGCCTCCGGGTAGCGGCGCAGGCGGATCTCCGCTTCGGCGAGCAGCCGGCCCGCCTCGAGATCCGGCGGGGTTGCGGCCAGCCTGCGCGCGAGCCCCGTCGTGCGCGGCGTCAGCGTGCCGGACAAACTCCAGAGCGTGACGATGTGCTGGCGCGCCTCGCGCTTGAGCTCGAGGCTCTTCCCGCTCTCTTTCAGGATCCGTTCCCAGAGCGCGAGCGCGGCGTCGTGATGTAGCTTCTTGGTCTCGCGCGCCGAGGCGGTGGAGCCCGCGCGCTCGAGCGCCAGCGCGTAGGCCTTCTTCGGGCGCAGCTGCCTGGGCTCGGCCTTGACCGCCTCTTCGAGCAATACGAGCGCTTCCGTGACCAGATCGTGCTCGAGGTACAGCTCGCCCAGGCGGACCAGTCCGTCGGCGCGATCGCGCCCCAGCGAGCGCAGCCGCTGCCAGGTCTGGATCGCCTTCTTCTTGTCGCCTTCGCGCCAGTAGCGGGAGCCGAGCTCCACCAGGTGCTCGGGTGCGCTGTCACCCCGGGCCGAAAGCCGCTGCAACAGCGCGAGGCTCCCGGCCTGCTCCCCGACGCGCTCGTAGAAGTCGACGAGCGCCGTCAACACCTGCTCGTCGTTGCCCGCGCGGGCCTCGAGCGCGCGCAGCCGTTCCAGCGCGCGCTTGCGGTCGCCGCGTTGGATCAGCGCTTCGGCGAGCCGGAACACGAAATCCGGGTTGCGGGGGGCCGCGCGGGTCAGGGCCTCGTATTCGGCGATGGCCTTGTCGAGCTCGCCCTGGACCTCGTGGATGTGCACGAGCTTCAAGCGCGTGCCCACGTCTTGCGGTTCGCGGTCGAGCACGGCCTTGTAGGCCGCGAGAGCCTTGTCGAGCTTGCCGGTTTCTTCGTAGAGGCCGGCCAAAAGCCGTTGCTCTTCGACGTCGCGGGCGCCGCGCTTCTCGACCGAAGCCACGAGCTCGGGGAGCCGGCCCTCGACGCGGTACAGCTCCAGCATCACCTCGTAAATCTCGCGCCTTACCCCCGACTGCGCGCCTGCGACGGACAGGGCGCGCTCGAGCTCCTTCAGCGCCTTGTCGCGTTCTCCGGCCTTGGCGAGCGCGCGCCCGTAGTCTCGGAGCGCCGGCGCGAGCACGCGGTGATCGCCCGCCGCCGCCTTCACGACGCGCCCGAGCTCCTCCGCGGCGGCCGCGTATGAACCGCGCGCGAACAGCTCCCGCCCGAGCTCCCCGCGTACGAAGAAGCCGCCCTTCTGAGCCTTGACCAGCTGGTCGTGAAAGCGCTTGGCTCGCTCCAGGTTGCCGCTGTCGAGCGAAAGCGTGCGCAGCGCGCGCAGCACCTCTTCGCGATCCGTGGCGTCGGTCAGCCGCGGCAGGGCGGCCTCGAAGTGGCGCTCCGCCTCGCGCGTCGTTCCGCGCTCGGCGTGCAACCGCGCGAGCGCGAGCTCGGTGGCCGTCGAGCCCGGCGCCTCTTTCAGCGCCAGCTCGTAGGTCTGGATCGCGCGTTCGAAATTGCCGTCGTGCTTGTGGGCGAGCGCGAGCGCGAGCAACGCCGGAATCCGGCCGGCACCCCCGGCCTCCGCTCGCTTGGACAGATCCTGGATCAGCGCGTCGAGCTTGCCGTCGCGGTTGCGGTACAGCTCCGCCAGGCGCTGCACCGGAAAATCCACGCCCGGCTGCGACAGCGCGATCTGCGTGTAGCGGGCGATCAGCGCGTCGTCGCTCGGATCCTTGCGGTCCGGGGCGCGCGGGGCCTGTGCGCTCTCGCCTTTCGGCGCGGCGCCGGGCTCGCTCTTTGGCCGAGGCCGGGGGGGCGCGGTCCGGGTCGGCTTGCCTGCCGCGGCGGGTGGCTTCTTCTTGCGACCCGCGGGGTTGAACTGAGCGGAGGCGCTGCTCGGGCTCGCGAGCGCCTCGAGCGCGACGAGCCAGCCGACGAGCAGCGCTCGGAGCCTCATTCCGGGAAGGGTACGCGGTGCCCCGTGTCGGTGCCAGCGCGGCCCGTGCCCGGGCGGCCCCGCAAGCCCCGGTTTTCTGCCCGAATTCGAGCCGTATTGCCCTGACCCGTGGTAGACCGCTGCGCCATGACCGAGTCGCGAGAGCGGACGGAACCGACTCTCGATCCGAGTGAAGCGCCGAAGTCGGAGGCCGAGCCGTCGCCGGCCGAAACCACGCCGGATCGCCCAGAGCCCGCGCCCGCGGCGAGCGCTGCCGCCGAGCCCGACGCCGACGCTCCCGCCGCGCGCGAAACCGCGCCCCGCGCGCTCGACGACGAGGGTGACGACGGCGCCGCCGACGACGCGGAGGACGCCGAACAGGAGGAGGCAGAGGCGCCCCCTTCCGAGCCCGCGCCCGACTCTTCGCCGGTGCTGGTGGACGAGGACGCGCTGCTCGGCGTGACCACGCGCGCGCTGGCTTTGGCCGCGTTGCTCGGGTTCTCGATCGCGACCTGGCTTCAGCTCTCTTTCACGGGCGGCTGGGTCAACGATTTCCTCACCGAGAACGTGCTACCCGAGGGCCGCCGCATGACGTTCGTGCAGGGCGTCGTCGGCGGAGCCGCGCTCGGCGCAGCAATCTGCGCCTACTTCGTCAGCCAGTTCCGGAAGAAGAAGCGGAACCTGGTCACGATCGAGCGCTGGCTGTGGTTCGTCTCGCCGCTGTTGCTGCTGCCCGCGGTGCCCTCGCTGTTCCGCTACAAGCCGTGGGTCAACGAGCACGAACGGCTGTTGCCGATCGTGCTATTTTTGGCGCTCGCGCTCGAGATCCTGTGCTTCCGCGCGCTGATCCGCGCGCCGCTCAAGGCGCGGGAGTGGTGGGAGGAGCTCCGCGAGCAAGTCCCCGAGCTCGTGCGGCGCCGGGGCGCATTTTGGGTCGTGGTGGCCGGGTCGCTGTTCTACGCGGCGTTCTTCTCGTTCATCCTGCTTCGCTGGCACCAGAAGCTCCGCACCGGCAACTTCGACCTGTCGATCAACGACAACCTGATGTTCGGCGGGCTTCACGGGCGCTTCCTCGAGAGCACCGTGGTCTTCCCGCAAGAGCCGGGAAAGTACCTGGCGAACCACGCCAAGTTCGGCGGCTACCTGTTCTTGCCGATCTACGCGCTGTACCCGCGCGCCGAGACGCTGCTCGTGCTCCAGTCGGTGCTGATCGGCGCCGGCGCGATCCCGCTCTGGGCGTTTGCCAGGCGCCACTTGCCGCAATGGACCGCCACGATCGTCGCGCTCGCCTACCTCGCGTACTACCCGATGCACGGCGCGAGCTTCTCCGAGTTCCAGTACGTGCCGATCGCCGCGGCCTTCCTGTTTGCCACCGTCTGGGCAGCCGAGGAGCGGCGCTGGGTGCTGATGGGAGTCGCAGCCGGCATGGGCATGTTGATGCGCGAGGACATTCCGCTCGGCATGGCGCTGGTCGGCGGCTTCCTCGCCCTCAGCGGTTACCGCCCGAAAGCCGGCCTCACGCTGGCTGCGGTGGCCATGACTTACTTCGTGGTGCTCCGGTTCTACGTGATGGATTCGGCCGGGGACTGGTGGTACCCGAACATGTACAAGGAGCTCTGGGCGGACAAGGAGAAGGGTTTCCGCAGCGTGATCAAGACGCTGATCTCGAACCCGCTCTACGTCTTCTCCAAGGTTCTGGTCGAGAAGAAGGTCATCTATCTGTTGCACCTGATGGTGCCGCTGGTGTTCCTGCCCGCGCGGCGTTGGTACCTGTGGGCGGCGTTCATCCCGGGCGCGCTCCTGACCTTGCTCATCACCAACTACGACCCGCCGGTGATGTTCTCGTTTCATTACGTGATGCACTGGGCGCCGCTGCTGTTCCTCTCGGCCGTGCTGGCGCTGAAGTCTCTCGGTGACGCCCAGAGCGGGGGCAGCACGGCGCGCCGCCAGGCGGCCACCATCGCCTTCGCCGCGGCGAGCCTGGTGCTCACCTTCAACTATGGGGCCTTCGCGATGCGCGACGGCGGCTTCAAAGGCGGCTTCCACAAGGTGGAGTTCGGCATCAGCGACTCCGAACGCCAGCGCTACCAGAACCTGAAGACCCTGGCCGCGATGATCCCCGACGATGCATCCGTCGCCGCCACGGAGAAGCTCGGCCCCCACGTCTCCGCGCGCTTGCTCATGTACACGATGCGCCACGGTCCGCAGGGCGCGGAGTGGATCCTCGCCTCCAGCAGAGAGCTCAAGCTCTCGCGCACGAAGCCCAAGCTGTTCGAGGTGGTGAAGGACGGCAGCTACGGCGTCGTGAAGCGCATCGAGGACCTCGCGCTCCTGAAGCGCGGCCACGACACCGCCGGGAACGCCAAGTTGATCCGCGACTGGCGCCTGGCCGAGCTCCCCAAGAAGGGCCGCGACAAAGACCGCGACAAGGATCGCGACGGCGACAAGGACCGCGACCGCGACAAGGACCGCGACCGCGACAAGGACCGTGACCGCGAAAAGGACCGTGACCGCGAAAAGGACCGCGACGACAAGTCCAGGGAGCAGCCCGAGCCCGAGCCCGCGGACGGCGAGCACGATCCGCGACCGCCCGAAGAAGATCCCGAGCTCAAGGCGCCCGGTTGAACGATACGCAGAACCCGGTGGGCGGGGCCGCCCGGCTGAAGAAGTGGCTGAGCCCGGTGATGAATGTGATCGCCGCGATCTTCGTGGTGTTCACGGCCATCGACCTGGTGAAGAGCTGGGACGGCCGAAAGGTGCAGGTCGATTTCGGGCTCGCCGCCGCTTCCGTCGTTCCCTGCGTGATTGGCGCCGTGATCCAGGGCTTCGCCTGGTTGTTGCTGATCGAGCGCATGGCGCGCCAGAAGATGCCGGTGCTCGAGGGGCTCGCGACGTACTTCGACTCGCAGCTCGCGCGCTACACTCCGGGCAAGATTGGCCTGCCGCTCGTGCGCATGGAGGGAGCGGCCAAGCTCGGCTTTTCGCGCCGCCTGGTCGGAGCCTCGGTGTTGCTCGAGTCGCTGTGCTGGACGGCGATGGGCTCGGTCGTCGGCTTCGGCCTGTTGTGGCTCGGGGACGTGCCCGCCGAGGGCGTCGCGGGCCTGGCCGGCCGCTACGCGCTGCCGCTGCTGCTCGCATCACTCGCAGGGGTGATATTGCTGGTCGTCCTCGATCGCCAGCGATTGCCGCAGAAGGTCCGCACCCTGTTCGGCCTCGACGGCAGCGGCCGCATCGCCCCGCTGCGTCTGCCGGCGCTCGAGCTCGTTTACTGGCTCACCTGGGCCGCGCACGGCTACTTCCTCACGCTCTCGCTCGGAGCCGATCAGCACGGCGCGATCGGCACCATGGGCTTCAACCCGCTCGCCAACGTGCTCGGCTTCGTCGCGCTCGCGGCCCCGGCCGGCGTCGGCGTGCGCGAGGCCGTGCTGATCGCCGGCTACGGCGCCATCCTCGGCAGCGGCGGCGCGCTGTCGGCGGCGGTCGTGTCGCGGGTCGCCTCGCTGATCGCAGACCTCGGAGTGTGGGCGCTGGTCCGGCTGTGGGTGCTCAAGCGGCGGCGTGCTGCGACGACGGCGTGAGCGGAGCTCTCCACGCTCAGCGCTCTTTCTCTGCGAGCTTTCGCTCGAGCTCGGCCAGACGTCGCTCGGCGGCGTCTGCTCGAGCACGCTCGGCGTCTGCACGAGCGCGCTCGGCCTCCGTGCGCTCCTGCGCCGTGGGCAGCGGGTTGCCGTCGAGATCGAGCCAGCGCACGAAGCGTTGGTCGTAGTTGCGGTAGCGGGTGCGCCGCAGGCCGAGCTTCAGCCCGAGCGGTGCGACGAGAAGGTCTCCCCGCTCGTCCGCGGCCAGCGGCGTGTAGGCGCGGCGCGAGCTATCGAGTGCAAAGCCTTCGACGAACATGTTGCCGGCCACGAACCAGCGTCGCTCGGGCCAGGCGTCGAGCAGCGTGTCCTTCAGCAACGCGTCCTGTGCGTCGTGGAAGCCGGTCTCCATCGGCTCACCGTCTTCGGACGGAAGCTGGTCTTGCCCCGGGAGCACGGCCGAAAACGCCACGTTTTGCATCTAACACGGCCTCCACAGCCCTGCTACTCGGCGGCTCGGGGGACTCAGTTGCTTTCGGGCCGAGCGGCGCTACGCGCGAAATCACTTGGCGCAGCTAGCGTCCCGCGCGCGCTTCGAGCCCGAGCGTCGCTATCGCAAACGGCCGTCCCCAGCTCGCGACCTCTCGAGCGCCGAAGGCCATCTGCACTTCCGGCAAGGTCGCGCCGACGACCACGGCCGTTCGCAGATCGAACGAGCTCGACAACCCGAGCTGAAACGAGCTGAGCGCGAGTGGGGCGAGGGCGGCCACGGTGTCGTCCCCGCCTTCGAAGCCCGAGGCGGCTCGGCCCGACATGTGCGTGATGCTGACTCCGGCGCCCGCTCCCGAACGAATGCTGCCGAACGACCAGCGCGCCCATTCGAGCTCGAAGGCGCCGCCCGCGACGTAACTCGCGACGTCGGCTTCACCCTCGTCGCTCGAGAACGACTGGCGCGTCAGGGGGACGACCCCGAGCAGCGACACGGCGGCGTCGCGCGTGAGCCGGACGCGCACTCCGAGCTCGACCACGGCGAGGGGTCCCAGCCCGCCGGGGCTGACCGCGATGCCCGGGCCGAGCGCGAGCGCAAAACGCGAGCTCGGGCGCGGCGGAGCAGGTCGGAGGCTCCCTTCTGAGCCGGCGGTTTCGCTGGTGATGCTGTGCGACGTGCTCGGGGAAAGCGGGACGTCCGCCGTTTCGGGTGAAGCCGTCGCCGTCGCCGCGCCGTCCGGCGCTTGGGGTGGCGTTTCGGCCGGCTCGGGTGCGGGCGGCAAGAGCAACCCCCGCGCACGCAGCGACTCGGCGACGCGGATCGCGAGCACCTGACTCGGCCCGGCCTCACCCGCCGCGGAGAACGTTTCCTCGACGAAGCCGTCGGGCTTTCGGACCCAGAGCGCGATCGTCCCTCGGCCGGGATCGACGCGCACGGCGGCGTCCACGCGCTCGCGCTCCGCTGCCACGGCCAGCGTTTCGCCGGGCGGCCTCTGCCCGGCCTTCTGCTCGATCACCTGGAAGGCTCCCGCGTCGAGCTCGAGCTCGAGGCGCCGGATCGTCGCCTCGTCGCCGTGCGTCCGCAGCAGCAAGATCGAGCGCGATGCCGGCTGCACCTGTGCCGCCGCCGGGAGCGTCACCGTAGTCGCGAACAGGCACGCGAGAGCGAGCGCTCTGCCTTCAAGGCGCACGAACCAGCCGAGAAGCGAGCTCTGCATGCGGACCCGAGGGATACTCTCGCAGGTATCGCTCCGACAAGGCTCGTGCAGCGCCCGCGTCCCCGCCGCGATACGCCGCCTCGAGCAAGCGGCCGAGCGCCTCTCGGGCCATCGCCCCGTTCGGCTGTTCCTTCAGGTAGGTCCGGAACCAATCCGCTGCCCTGGTGTAGCCGCGGAATTCGTCGAACTCGAGCCGCCCGAGCGAGAAGGCAGCGATCGCCGCGCCGGCGCTGCTCGGAAAGCGGCGGCGCAGCAAGAGCAGCGCCCGTTCGGCCTTTCGCGGCGAGCGGGCCTTGCGCGCCACGTCCGCGATCAATCCGAGCGTCTCGGCGTTTGCCTTCCGGCACTCTTCGTCGAAGCCCAGCCGCTCGAGCTCGGCATACGCCTCGCGATACTTCCCGGCTCGTGCCAGGGGCAGCCACGCTGCCGGCGCGGGCGCCGGCAGCGGTGTCGCGGCGACGCTCTGCCCGTCCGCGGCCGCTTCGGGGATCGGGGCAGCGATCTTCGGCTCGGGCGTGTTTGACGCAAGCGGCAGTTCGGCGCGCGGCCGAGCCACGTCGCGGTAACCCACGTCGAGCTCCTGGGTGCGACACGACGCGCGCACGCGCTGGCCGACCGCGAGCTTCCGCCCCTTGCCGAACACGCAACCGGAGAGCTCGACCTCGCCCTCGTCCATCACGAGCTCGAACACCTCCTGCGCCGGATCGTAGCTGACGACGAAGCGCGTGCCGGTGATGCGCACCCCGAACGGCCCCGCGTCGATGCGCCAGGCCGACGAGCGCCCGGGTACGACGTGAACGCGCAGGCTGCCGCTCGCGAGCTCGACACGCGCGCTCGAGCCGAGCTCGGTCACGCGCGCCTTCGATTTCGGCGTCAGCTCGAAGCGCGAGCCGTCCGAGAAATCCAACGGCAGGGGTCCCCGGTCCGGCGCCCCGAGCCACGCCCCGAGCAACGGTGCGGCGCTGGTTTCGCCGATCGTCACGCCGAGAGGGGCCGGCTTTTTCATGGCGCCTACGGCGACGAGGATCGCCGTGAACATCAGCGCGGCCGCGAGCGGCAACCAGCGCGGCATGCGCCGCGGCGCGGGGCGCGAAGCGTCGCGAAAGCGCGCGGCGAGCCGCTCCGGGAGGCCGCTCTCTGCGCGCTGCAGATCTTGCTCGTGCGCCGCGCGGCGAAGCAGAATTTCGAGCTTGCTCACGGCTCGTCCTCCCCGACCCAGGGGGCGAGCGCTTCGTTCTTGCGCGCGAGCTCGACGAAGCGCCTTTGCGCGCGCGCGATCCTGCGCTTCGCGGTGGCGAGCGACACGTCGGTGTGCGCGGCGACCCCGGCCAGGTCCATGCCGTCGATGTGGCGCAGCGCGAACGCGATTCGGTCGTCGACCGGCAACGTGCCGAGGATGCGGTACGTGCACGACAACGCGTCGGTGAACTCGGCGGAGCTCGAGGCGAGCTCCTGCTCGGGCAGATCGCCCGGGGGAACGCTGCGGATGAAGCTCCAGCGCTTGCGGCGCGCGATCAACTTGCGCGCCTTGCGGATCGCGATCCCGACCAGCCAGCTGCGCAACGCTTGCGGATCGCGGAGCCGATCGATGGCCTTGAACGACGCGACGAACACGTCGTGCGCGAGGTCTTCGAGCTCCGCGTCGGGTCCGAGCACGCGCTGCAGGATGCGCTCGACGTCCGGCGTGCAGCGACGCACCAGCTCTTCGTGCGCGCCTTCGCGTCCGGCTCTCAGCGCCTGCACCAGCGCCGCGTCCGACTCGGGCAGTGGCAAGCGCAACAGGCGCCCGTCACCCGAGGCTTTCGGGCAGCGCGGGAGCGAGGTTGGGCTGCTCGGGATCATGGACGAGTCCGCTCTCGAGCACAGTTCTCCGGACGGCGGTTTTCGGCTCACGGAGCTCATGGTCCCGTGAAAACCAGCGTCAGAAGGCCCTCGAAGATCCCGACCCCGACGCGGTCGAAGCCCGGATCGGCGACGTTCTTGCAGTCGGCACCGCGATCCATCAAGAGCCGCGAGAGTTGCCAGCGGGCGCCCTCCCCGGGTCCGCCCTGTCCGTCCCAGCGCGCGATCGACTCGCTCGCGATGCGGAACGTGGCGCCGGCCTGGCGCATCCGCTCTTCCGGGCCCACCCCGTCCGGGTTTTCGTGATCGAAGAAACCGCGCGCGCTCATGTCGAGAGAGTGGAGGCGCGCCGCGCAGCGGAGCTCGGGACTCACTTCCAGGGGCGCGGCCTGCATCGGTTGCTCGAGCTCGCAGCCGAAGCCCGATTCGCGAGCAAAATTGAGATACTGGACCAGCTGCTGCTCCTCGGCGTCCGCCGCGGGGCTCCAATCGGCGGCGGGCTCGCACACGCTGCCGTCCGGCACGACGCCCTTTTCGGTCGGCTCGCGCGGGCCGCGCTCACCCCAGCCGCCGTCCCCGCCGTCCGTGCGCCCGAAACCGCCGCCGCCCCTGCCCGCGCCGGGGCCGAACAGCGTGCCGCCGGAGCCCGTGCCGCCGGAGGCGCCTCCTACGCTCGCGAGGTCACCGCCGCCGCCGCCCGCCCCGCTCACGAACGCGCCTTGCTGGTCGGGCTCGAGGATCGGGTGACCCACGCCGTCCCCGCAGCCGAACACGGCGGCGGCGAACGGAACCGCGACCACGACCAACCCGCGAGTGCGCACGCCGGAATTGTACCGCCCGACCGCGAACCGCAAGCACCGAAACTTTTTTTCGAAAGCTGAGCCGTCGTCGGCTCGCGAAAGAACTGTGGCACGGAGCTCCTCCAACCAAAGGACGATTCCCGATGATCGGCAAAACCGGAACGAAGCGTGCCCTGAGCCTGATTTCCCTCGTGCTGCTGGGTGCCGTGTTCGCGCCCGCGTGCGGCGAGACGGACAGCGACGACGACGACGGCGTCGGAGGTAGCGCGGGTAGCGGCGGCAAAGCGACGTCCGGAGGCGCCAAGGCGACGACCGGCGGAGCCACGGCCAAGGGCGGCGCGACCTCGGTGGGCGGGAGCAGCACCGACGGCGGTGAGGCCCCAGCCGCGAGTGGCGGCAAGGCGACGGCGGGCGCGCCCGGCTCCGGCCAGGGCGGTGAGCCCGCGAGCGACGGCGGCGAGCCCGGGTTTCCCGGTTTCCCGGGCGGCGGCACGACGGGAGAAGGCGGCGCTCGCGGAGGCGGCGACTGCGACGGAGTCACTCCGGTCGACGGCGAAGACTGCGAAGGCTTCGGGGCGATCTGCGACGTCGGCGACGAGGTGTGCGCCTGTCTCCCGGCGGGGAGAGGTGCTTCCGAGTGGACCTGCACTGGTGGCGCGGACGTCCCTGGTGGCGGAGGTAGCGGTGGTGACGCGCTCGACTGCGACGGCGCGGATCCGGTCGACGGCGAAGACTGCGACGGCGGCGACGTGATTTGCCAGACCGACGACGGCGGCGTTTGCGCGTGCTTGGGTGAGAGCTGGAGCTGTTTCGGCGGAGACACGCCGGGCTCCGGTTTCGGTGGTCGCCAGGGCGCGGGCGGGCGCAACCAGGGCGGACGGACCGACGTCGGCGGCCGCAGGAGCTTCGGGCAAGGCGGCGCGTAGCTCAGCGACTGCCGCGAGCACGGCCGGCCGTCGACGCGCTCGGAGCCGGGCTTTTGGTCCACGGACGCGGTTCGCGCGACCGAGGGGCGCGAGCTGATTTCGCGTCACGTGTTCGGGCCGGAGTGACGGCCGGTCCGGGGCGAGAGACGGCCTTCGCGAGCGCCAGCGCGTCGAATGGCGCGTGCACTTTGACGTCGTTGTCGAAGTACACGTACACGTCGCGCTCGGCCGCGAATCGCTTCACGAGCCGAGCCCAGTGCTCGATCGCCTCGGCCGAGTAACCGCTGCGATAGATCTCCTCGTCCCCGTGCAAGCGCATGTAGACGAAGTCGGAGGTGACGTCCTCGAGGTAGGGGAACAGCCCGGCCGTATCGGCTATCACGAGGCCGACGTCCCATTTGCGAAGCAGGCTCACGAACTGCTCGGAGACGAAGCTTTCGTGGCGCACCTCGACGGCGTGCCGCAGCTCGCGCAGCTTCCCGGCGCCGAAACCCGGACGCCGCACGCGCTCGTCGTGCTTCCGGGCGAGCTCGGCCGCGTCGCGGGTGTTGCGCGGCAAGCTCGCGAAGAACGCCTCGAAGCGCTCGTCGAAGGCGAGCGTCGGCGGAAACTGCCAGAGCAACGGCCCGAGCTTGTCTTCGAGCTCGAGCACGCCGGACGCCCAGAAGTTGGCCGAGGCGCCCTCGACGTCTCGCAGGCGCTTCATGTGCGTGATGAAGCGGCTACCCTTGACCGCGAACACGAAGCCCTCGGGCGTCGCGTCACGCCAGGCAGCGTAGTACTCGGGCCGCTGCAACGAGTAGAACGAGCCGTTGAGCTCGATGCTGTCGAAGCGTTCGGCGGCGTAGCGGAGCTCGTCCGCCTGCCGCAGCCCCTTCGGGTAGAAGACCCCGCGCCACGGCGCATAGCGCCACCCCGAAATCCCGATGCGTACGCTCATTTGGCCTTCTCGTTCAGGTGTTTCGCGACCACCCGCAAATCCTCGACCAGCTCCTCGAACGCGGCGTGCCGAGCCTCCTCGTCGGGGGCGCGCAAGATCGACGACGGATGCGCGGTGGCGATCACCACTTTCGCGAGCGTGGATTCGAGCGGCCGGCCGCGGCTGTGGGTGATGCGAAAGCTCGGGCCGAAGATGGCCTGGGCCGCCGTCGCCCCCAGCAAGACCACGATCTCCGGGCGGATCAGCTCGAGCTCCGCGGAGAGCCAGGGCCGGCACGCCTTGACCTCGCCGGCGCGCGGCCGCTTGTGGAGGCGAGCCTTGCCGCGCTCCTCGAACTTGAAGTGTTTGACGGCGTTCGTGACGTACGTGGTGTCGCGGGCGATGCCCGCAGCCTCGAGCGCGCGGTCGAAGACCCGACCAGCGGGACCGACGAACGGCCGGCCCTTTCGATCCTCCATATCGCCGGGTTGCTCGCCGACGAACACGAGCCTGGCGCCGGTGCTGCCTTCGCCGAACACGGTCTGCGTCGCGTGCAGGTACAGATCGCAGCCCTGGCAGTGCGCCGCGGCCTCCCGGAGCTTCGGCAAAGTGCGCCTGCCCTCGGGGAGAAACGGTTCGGCGTCGCTCGTCTTGCGCGTTGCCATCGTCGTTCAGCCCCGACCGAGCAGCGCATTGGCCGCGGCCAGCGCGCTGCGCACGGAAGCGCCGACCGTCCCGAGCGCCTTGCTCTCCAGGTAGTCACCCGCGAAGTAGAGCGGGGGCGCGTCGGTGCCCTGCTCGGGGACGCGCGCGGCGACGGGGATACGGTACGGGTACGCGCCGCGGATGCTCGGATCCCGAGCGAACACGTGACCGTGGTGGTCGAGGAGGCGTCCCGCGACGTCGCTACCGAGAGCCAGCTCGAGCGAGCGGAGCGCGCTGTCGAGCGCGCTCGGCAGCATGTCGTGGGCAATGGCGCGGGGCCCGCCGCACCAGGCCGTGATTTGCGGCTGGTCCCGCCGCGCTCCCAGCCAGAACGTCGAGGTCGGCGCCTCGAGCACGTGAAAGAACGAGCCCTCGGGGAGCTCGGCGTGGAGCGGCAACGGCTCGCGAAAGCGCAGCACCAGCCGCAGCGCCTGGCCCATTTCCAGGTGGGCCACGGCCTCGCGCAGCTCGCGTGGCTCGGGATCGAATGACACGCCGCCCAGATCTGCCGGCGCGCGCAGGATGCTGAGCGGCAGCGCCACGACCGCGGCGCTCGCGGACCAGCTCTCGCCGGCGCAGCGCGCTTCGAGCCCGCCGCCGTGGTGTCGTAGTCCGAGAACGCGACGACCGGTCTCGAGCACCGCTCCGAGCTCCAGCGCGTCCCGCTCGAGAAAGTCGATCAGCGCGCCGTAGCCCTCGGCCACGCGATACTGCTCGTCCGCTGCGACGCCCTGTTCGGACAGGGAGCGAGCGCTGATGCGCTCGAGCGGAGCTGCGTGAAAGCCCTCGACGAACTGCCGGAACCAACCCGCCATTTCCCGGGGTACGTCCGCCGCCAGGAAATCTGCGGCGCTCCGCTCGACCGGGAGCGCGGCCGTCGCCGAGAAGACGCTCTCGAGCTCCGCAAGCTCGGTGGCGATACGCGGCGAGCCACGCTCGAGAGCGTAGTGATTCGCCTCGACCTCTCGCGCGTTCAACCGCGCTTCTTCGAGCAAGGCGAAGAGCTCGCGCTGTTGCCCGTGAATGAACTCGGCGCCTAGCTCGAGCGGTTGCTCCCAACCCGCCACGCGCTCGGTGCGCAGGCGCCCGCCCAACCGGTCGCTGGCCTCGAGCAACGCCACGCGCGCGCCAGCGCGTGAAAGCACGCGCGCCGCGACCAGCCCTGCGATACCGCCGCCGAGCACGAGCACGTCCGCGCGTTGCATCGCCCGTATTTCCAAGCAAGCCGCGTGCCCGCTCGATCTTTTTTACGGAGAATTCCGCCAGCGCTATTCCAAGCGGCGAGCGCGCCGCCGAGCAAAGTACTCGCGCGCGACGAGCTGCGGGAACACCAGCGCATCCTTGGCGTAGCGTTTGGCGAGCCGGCGCGGTTCACCCGCCACGCGGAACGCCCATTCCAGCCCGTTTCGCTGCATCCAGTGGGGTGCGCGCGGGATCGTTCCGGCGACGAAATCGATGGTCGCGCCCAGGCACAGGAGCACGCCGCTCGAGAGCCGCGCGCGTTCCCGATGCACCCACTGCTCCTGTTTCGGAGCGCCGAGAGCCACCAGCACGACGTCTGCGTCGGCGCTCGCCACCGCCGTGACGGCACGCTCGTTTTCCTGCGGCTGATTCTCGAAGCCGAACGGCGGCGAGTACCATCCGACGACGTTCACCCACGGGTAGTCGCGAGCGATGTTCTTCGCTGCGAGCTCCGGCACGCCGTCGCGGCCGCCGAACAAGAACACTCGCAGTCCCGGTCGTGCTTGGGATTGGCGCAGAACCGCCGGAAATAGGTCACTGCCGGCGACTCGCGACGCCAGGGGGGAGCCGAGCAGCCACGAAGCCCAGATCAGGGGCTGACCGTCGGCTAGCACCAGATCGGCGGAGCGGTAGATGGGGAGCAGCTCGGGTCGCGACGACACCAGCACCAAGTGGTCGACGTTCGGCGTGACCACCATGCGGTTCTCACGCGCACGTGCCCATTGCAGGACGCACTCTCCGGCCTCAGGCAGGAGTATCGCGTCGAACTCCATGTCGAACAGCTGGATCCGCGGCAAAGTCCTAGCTCCGTCTACCATGGGATGAGCCGCCGGTGACGCCCGAAATTGCCGAGCCTTTAGCCGGGGAGTGAAATCTGGGTTCGTTGTCAGCGGCGGGGGAGCGTCGGGCCCACGAACGCGTGGGTCTGGGCGCGAGCGGTGGCCTTCGCGATTCTCGCGTACGCCGCGTCGATCGCGGCAGCGAGGACGTCCGAAGCGAGATGAGCGCCGTAGTCGGTCAGGTGGTTGTCGTCCAGGTAGACGACGTCGTCGTGGTACTTGACCTCGCTGCCCACGAAGCGGTTGCTCTGCTCTCCACGACGGCCGCAACGGCGATCGCAGCGTCGGATCTCGCTATTTGCGCCGCGTGGCAGCTTGGGGAATTCGACGAGGTGTCGTGAGAAGGTTGAATTAACTCGAGAGTGTGAATTAACTCCCGAGTTGTCGCGACGCACCGCGCTCCACGCTCAGCGCTTGGCGTAGTTCGCGTCGAGCCACTCGCGGTAGGCGCCGCTGCGCACCCGCTCGATCCATGCGTTGTTCTGGATGTACCAGCGGACGGTCTCCCTGAGCCCGGTGTCGACGTTGTGACGCTGGCGGAAGCCGAGCTCGGCCTCGATCTTCGACGAGTCGACCGCGTACCGTCGGTCATGACCGGGGCGGTCCTTGACGAACGTGATCAGACGACGGAGGTCTTCGCGATCGCGTCCCGTTTCGCTCGCCACGATGTCGATCAGCCGCTCGAGCAACGGTAGGTTTGCCAGCTCCGCGCGACCGCCCACGTTGTAGCTCTCGCCGGTCTTGCCCGAGCGAAGCACGAGCCAGATCGCCTCGGCGTGATCGTCCACGTACAGCCAGTCTCGGACGTTCATGCCGTCGCCGTACACGGGTAGCGGCCTACCCTCGAGCATGTTCAGGACCATCAGAGGGATGAGCTTCTCGGGGAACTGAAAGGGGCCGTAGTTGTTGCTGCAATTCGAGTGCGTCGTGGAAACACCGTAGGTGTGGGCGTAGGCGCGCACCAGGTGATCGGAGGCAGCCTTGGACGCGGAGTACGGGGAGTTCGGCTGATAGGGGCTGCTCTCCGTGAAGGCGCCGGTCGGTCCGAGCGAACCGAACACCTCGTCGGTGGAGACGTGATGCAGATGGATCGACGGGAGCTTGCGCACCACTTCCAGCACCTGAAACGTACCGATCACGTTGGTCTGGACGAACGCGGACGGACCCAGGATGCTGCGGTCTACGTGGCTCTCCGCTGCGAAATGCACGATCGTGTCGACGTTCTCCTGCTCGCAGGTCTTGAGCAACGTGTCGAAGTCGCAGATGTCGGCGCGCACGAACTTGTAGCGTGCAGCGTCCACCGCACCCTCGACGTTGTCGAGGTTCCCGGCATAGGTCAGCAGGTCGTAATTGACGATGCGTCCGCCGAAGTCCGGTTGCCGGAACAGATAGCGGATGAACGACGAACCGATGAAGCCGGCACCGCCGGTCACGAGCAGGGAGCCGAGCTTGCGCTGCGGGGCACCGGTAGAGGAAGTAGTCATGCGATTTCCGCGAGGCAGGCCCGGATGTAGTCGGCGTACTGGCTCTTGCCGTGCGCCACGGCCAGCCTCTCGAGCTGCGCCGAGTCGATGAAGCTCATGCGCCAGGCGATCTCCTCGATGCAGGCGATGCTGGTCTTCTGCCGGCGCTCGAGCACGTGCACGAACTGCCCGGCCTCGAGCATGCTCTCGTGCGTGCCGGTGTCGAGCCAGGCATAGCCGCGAGGCAAGACCTTGACGCTGGCGCGCCCGCGCCCGGCGTAGATCCGGTTCACGTCGGTGATCTCGAGCTCGCCGCGTGGCGAGGGCTTCAGCGTGGCGGCGATGTCCAGCACTTGGTTGTCGTAAAAGTAGAGACCCGAGACCGCCAGGTTCGATTTCGGCTTCTGCGGCTTTTCTTCGAGAGACAGCACCTGGCCCCGGGCGTCGAGCTCGACCACGCCGTAGCGCTCTGGATCGTGCACCCGGTAGGCGAACAGCACGCAACCTTCGAGCTGTCGCTGCGCATCGGCGAGCAGGTCCGAGAGCCCGGCGCCGTGGAAGATGTTGTCGCCGAGCACGAGACACACGCTGTCGCTGCCGACGAATTCCTTGCCGATGATGAACGCCTCGGCGAGGCCGTTCGGCGCGGCCTGTTCGGCATAGCTGAAGCTCATCCCGAGGTCCGAGCCGTCACCGAGCAAGCGGCGGAACAGCGGCAGATCCTGCGGCGTCGAGATCAGCAGCACCTCGCGGATCCCGGCCAGCATCAGCACGCTGAGCGGGTAGTAGACCATCGGCTTGTCGTAAACCGGCAAGAGCTGCTTCGATACCGCGCGCGTCAGCGGGTAGAGCCGAGTCCCGCTGCCACCCGCCAAAATGATGCCCTTCACGCCTCGCTCCTCGCGCGATCAATCGCCATGCGCTTCGCTCGCGATCTGTTTCGGGTCGATGCCGAGCTCGCCGAGCCTGGCGATCACGCCATCGACCATGGTCTTGGTGCCGCAAGCGTAGACCCGCAGCTGGCCGCGGTGGTGGTGCTCCACGAGCGGCGCCAGGTGCTCCTGCACGCGCCCGCGCCGCCCCTCCCAGTCGTTACCGGGCTGCGTGAGCGTGGGCTCGAAGCGGAACTGCGAGCGGCGCTGGTTGGCGAGCTCCGCGAGCTCGGTCCCGAACAGCAGCTTGTCGCGGGTGCGCGCGCCGTAGAGCAGCAACACGCGCTGCACGTCCGCCGCGAGCGCCGCTTGCAGCATCGCGCGGAGCGGGGCGATGCCGGTGCCCATGCCGACGAGCAGCGTGGTGTCGGGATGCGACTTCCAGGTGAAGCTGCCGCGCGCGCGTGAAACTTCGACCGTCCCGCCGAGCTCGAGCGCATGGAGCAGCGGCTCGCCCGCGTTGTGGGAGACGGCCAGCTCGAACTCGCCCGGCGCGCTCGGATCCGGCGCCGAAGCGATCGAAAAAGGCACGGCGGTCGTGGCCTCCCCCGAAACGGAGACCGGCGCGAGCTTGGCGTGTTGACCCGGTAACCAGCTGAACTCCGGATCCTGCGACGCCAGCCGGACCAGCGACACCGCGGGAGCCAGCTCGCGATGGACCAATACCTTCGCGTGGGTGGTTCCGGATCCGTCGGCAGCGTCAGCCAAAGCGCGCGCCAAGCATGCGTTGCTCCGCCACAAGAGTCGACAAGAGTCGAGCCTCACTCGTTCACCGCGGCTGGAAACGGCCAATCCTGCCCGCTCCGAGTGCGCGGAAGCGGCCGGCCAGTTGTTATGTACCGCTCGGAGACTGCCACTCCCAAACCGCTAGAAAGCTTCACTTACGGAAGACCGCGCGGCCGTTCCAGACGAGCCAGACGAGCCAGTCGCTCCGCTCGCGCAAAATCCGAACGCGCGCAATGCGCGCTCACACGCCGACCTGTTTCGTTTGTACTCACTCACCTAGGAACTACCGGTTTCAACCTCACGGGATGCGCCAACGAAAACGTGAACGAACGCGCCAACGAAAGCGCTCTCCATCGCGAGGATTCCTAGGTAAAATCACCATTTACTTTTCTTGGACGTGTTGGTTAGGTGGAGGTTGGCTTCCTGGCGCCTTTCGCCCGAATCCACGATCATGGCACCGCTCGATGACTCGAAACCTGGTTGGGCCCGCTCCCACCAGTCCTCGTTCTCGATCCTTCAGCGCTTGGGCGACGCGCTCCTGATCATCGGAACTCAGTACCTCTCCGTCGTCCTTCACGGCGAAGAGTGGGACACGAAGAACGCCCTGGCCGCGACCGTCGCGGTCGTCGCCTTCTACCTCGCCGCAGAGATGAACGGCCTGTATCGCTCCTGGCGGGGGCAGCCGTTCCGAAACGAATCGATCACGGTCCTGTCCACCTGGTTCGTGACCGTTCCGGTGCTGCTGTTCGTGGCGTTCGTGGCCAAGCTGTCGGCAGAGTTCTCTCGCCTCACCGCGGGGATTTGGTTCCTGTCGGCCCCCGCGCTGATGCTGCTGTGGCGGCTGGTATTCCGGACGATCTTGGCCGAGCTCCGGATCCGGGGGCGCAACCTCCGCGCCGTCGGTATCGCCGGAGCGACCCAGATGGCCGAGTCGCTCGCGCGCCGCATCCAGCACGATCCGGCGCTCGGCATGAAGGTGTTCGGTATCTACGACGACCGCATCCCGGCTCGCCGCCACGGCATCCCCGAGGAATACGGTTCGTTCGCCGGTGACATCGACAAGCTCGTGGCGGACGCGCGCGCCGGGCGCCTCGACATCATCTACATCACCTTGCCGCTCAAGGCCGAGCCGCGCATCAACCTGATCATCCGCCGCCTGGCGGATACCACCGCCACCGTCAACATCGTGGCTGATTTCATGGCGTTCGACCCGCTTCACTCACGGTGGGGCGCCGTCGGCGACATCCCGGTCGTCAGCATCTTCGACACGCCGTTCTTCGGTGTCGGCGGCTGGTTGAAGCGCGTCGAGGACGTCGTGCTCGCCAGCCTGATCCTGTTGATGATCGCGGTGCCGATGCTGGTGATCGGCCTGCTGGTGAAGTTGAGCTCGAAGGGCCCGATGCTGTTTGCTCAGCGCCGCTACGGGTTGAACGGCAGATCGATCCGCGTCCTCAAGTTCCGCACCATGACGGTGTGCGAAGACGGGGACGACGTGAAGCAGGCCACGCGCGAGGACGACCGCTTCATCAAGCTCGGCAAGTTCCCGCTCGGCGCGTTCCTGCGCCGTACCTCACTCGACGAGCTGCCGCAGTTCGTCAACGTGCTCGGCGGCGAGATGTCGATCGTCGGGCCGCGGCCGCACGCCATCAAGCACAACGAGCTCTATCGCGCGAAAATTCACGGCTACATGCTGCGCCACAAGGTCAAGCCCGGCATCACCGGCTGGGCCCAGGTCAACGGCTGGCGCGGCGAGACGGACACGGACGAGAAGATGGTTCGCCGCATCGAGCACGACCTCGCGTACATCCGCAACTGGCGGTTGCTCTGGGACCTGGAGATCATTTTCCTGACCGTTTTTGGCCGGAAATCCAGCAAGAACGCGTACTAGCGCTGTTCCTGGCGTCGCCCTAGGTGCTAGGCTCCTGGGCGATCGCGCAGGAGAAAGCGCGGTCGGAGCCTTCTGGTTGGAGTTCTACGATCTCCGGCCCGGAGCCGAGCAGAGCCTTCCCGCACATGCGTAGCATCACCGATCTGGCACTCCTTCCGCAGCGCCTTGCCAGCGGCGAGCCCTGGAGCAGTGCCGAGCTCGAGCGTTTGTGGCTGTCGATGCAAGACCGGACCTGGCGGTCCCTCGCGCTGGTGCCCGCCGGCGCGGGAGGGCCACCGGACATGACCGTCGAGATCGCGATGGCGCTCGCGCGAACCGGGATGCGCCACATCGGCGCGCAGGTCCACGTCGCAGACGCGACGGAGCTCAAGCTCGACAGCGTCGCCGAGTTCGCCGGTCAAATCCGCGGCACGATCCGCTCCGGCCCCGTGATCCTGGCGCTCGCGCCGAGCACGGAGAATCCGGTCACCGTCTCGCTGGCACAGTCCGCGGATTGCGCCGTGCTGTGCGTTTTGTTGAAGCGCATGCGAGTCGGCGACGCGAAGCGCACGACCGAAGAAATCGGCCGCCAGCACTTCATCGGCGCGATCACGCTCGGCTGATCAGGCGAGCGCCACGCCCTCGCGGCGACACCAGTCGAGCAGCACGTAGGGCGCCCAGATGCGCGACCAGTAGAGGCCGGGTGCGCCTGCGCGGAACGAACGCCACAGGCGGCCCAGCGCATCCGCGTCGAGACCCGCGCTCTCCACGAGGGCGCGATCGGCGAACGTCTGCTCGATTTGCGGCGCCAGCTGATCCTTCGCCCAAACCTCGATCGGCAAGACGAAGCCGGCCTTCGGTCGGTCGAAGATCGATGGCGGGACGCGGTTCAGCGATAGTTCCCTCAGCAACATCTTTCTCCCGAGCGGGAAGAAGCGCGCCGCATCGGGCACTGCTTGCGCTGCTTCCACCACGCGGTGATCGAGCAACGGGACGCGCAGCTCGAGCGACACGGCCATGCTCGCCGCGTCCGAGTCGCGCAGCAGGCGCTCGCCGATGAACATGGACAGCTCGAGCCGGCCGATCTCGGAGCGGATCTCGCCGCCGAGCGAGTGAGCGAGCGTGTCGGCGCGCTCGGGGGTGAGGCCGAACGATGCTCGGTGGCGGACGCGGGGGCTCGCGAGCTGCCCCAGGAAGTCCCGTGTGTAGAGGCCGTAGGAGACTTGATAGAGCCGCACCAGGTCGCCGCGGCAGGCGAGCGCGTCGGCCAGCTTGCCCCAGCGTGTCTGCGGCGGGACCTCGCTCGCGACGCCGCCGCGCAAGCGGTTGGCGAGCGCCACACCACGCCCGAACACCGACTCCGGCACGGGGCGAGCGGCCAGGCTCGCGCGGCGCGCGATCGGCAGATCGCGGAAGCTGCGATAGCCGCCGAACAGCTCGTCGCCGCCGGTGCCCGCCAACGCCACCGTGAAGCCCGCCTCGCGCACCACGCGGCTCACGAAGTAGGTATTGATCGCGTCGAGCGTCGGCTGGTCGAGGCTTCGCAGCGCGGCGTCGAGCTCCGAGCGAAAGCGCTCCTGGGTCAGCCGAAACTCGGAGTGCTCGGTGTCGAGCGCCTGGGCGACGCTGCGTGCATAGCGCGATTCGTCGAAGGCGGCTTCGTCGAAGCCGATGTGGAACGTCGCGACCTTGCCCTTGTTCGCGCGCACCGCGAGCGCCGCGATCGCGCTCGAGTCGACCCCGCCCGAAAGGAACACACCGAGCGGCACGTCGGCCATCAGATGCTGTTCGACGGCGGTGTCGAGCTCGCGCGCGAGCTCGCGGATCGCGACGTCGGCCGGCTGTATGGGGCCGGGAGCGAGCTGCCAATAGCGCTCGGGTCTCGCGCGCGGAGCGTCGAAGTCGAGGGTCAGGCTGGCGCCCGGTTCGAGCAGACTGACGCCCTCGACCATCGTGGACGGGCCGACCACGAAGCCGTTCCACAGGTACGTGTCTACCCCGAGCGGATCGAGCTTCTTCGCCACGAGCTCGGTCGCGAGCAGCGAGCGGAGCTCCGACGAGAACAACAGCGTGCTCTTGCCGGCGCGCTCGACGACCGCGTAGTAGATCGGCTTGATCCCCAGGCGATCACGCACGAGGAAAGCCTGCCGGCGCTTCGCGTCGTAGATGCAGAACCCGAACATGCCGCGCAGCCGCCGCAGCATGTCCTTGCCCCAGCGGCGGTAGGCCCGGAGCAACACCTCGGTATCGCTCTTCGAGCGAAACGGCCCATCGCCCTCGAGCTCGCGCTTGAGCTCCGCGTAGTTGTAAATTTCACCGTTGAAGACGATGACGTTCCCGGTTTCGGGATCGTGCATCGGCTGGTGGCCGTCGGACGAGAGATCGATGATGGCGAGGCGCCGAAAGCCGAACGCGACGCCGGGGCCGTGGCCGCTCACGAAGCTCCCGGAGTCGTCGGGGCCGCGGTGCGCCTGGGTATCCGCCATGCGCTGCACGGCCTTTTCGATGCTCTCGTCGATGCTTCCGACAGCGCCAGCAATGCCGCACATTTCCGCACGAGTGTCTTCCAGGCATCGGCGAAATGCAAACCAGCAAGGTAGTGCGCGCGGCCTGAAGCGCGCGGATGAATCCGCGGTTACACGCTGCGCGCGACGGCCATGACTGCCGCGACTCTTCTGAACGGGTGTGGTCGCGCGCACGCGTGTTTGACAGCCTTTCGTGGAAGCACTAGGTACTCGGATCGAGCCCGAGTCATGGATGCCAAAGGTCGCTATGTCTTGGTTGCCCCGTGCCGCGACGAAGCGCAGTACATGCGCCGCACGCTCGACAGCATTGCCGCACAAAGCGTGCCACCAGCGCTGTTCGTCGTCGTAGACGACGGCTCTACGGATGCCACTCCGCAGATCTTGGAGGAGTATTCGAAGCGCATGCCGTACCTGCGGGTCGTTCGGCGGGCCGACCGTGGTGGGCGCAGCGTCGGCCCCGGTGTGATCGAGGCGTTCTATGCCGGCCTCGACACCGTGAACCTCGATGAGTTCGAGTTCGTTTGCAAGATCGACCTCGATCTCGAGCTCCCGCCTCGGTACTTCGAGATCCTGATCGCCCGCATGAACGCTGAGCCGCGTCTCGGCACGTTCTCCGGAAAGCCTTACAACGAGCTACCCGACGGTTCACGCAAGGCGGAGGTTTGCGGCGACGAGATGTCGGTGGGCATGACCAAGTTTTATCGCACCACCTGCTTCCGTGAGATCGGCGGCTTCGTGCGACAGGTCATGTGGGACGGCATCGATTGTCACTGCTGCCGCATGCTGGGCTGGATCGCCGAGAGCTCCGATCAGGAAGATCTGCGCTTCATTCACCTGCGCCCGATGGGTTCGAGTCAGAAGGGGATCTGGACGGGGCGCGTGCGCTGGGGGTACGGCCAGTACTTCATGGGCACGATGCCCGCGTACATCGTGGCGAGCGCCGTGTTTCGGGTTACCCACTATCCGGTCCTGTACGGGAGCGCGGGCATGCTCTGGGGCTACTTCTCGAGCGCCGCGAAGCGGCTGCCGCGCTATGGCAGCGCCGAGTTCCGCCGGTTCCTGAACGACTACCAGCGCGACTGCCTCAGGTACGGAAAGGCCGAGGCCACCCGCCGCGCCAACGTGCGGCAAGAAAAAGTCTGGAAAGAGCGCCACCCGAGTTAACGGGCGGATCTCGAACGGGGATCTCGAACCGGGACCGAGCGGAGCGCGGACCGAGCCGCCCGGAAACGGTGCAGCGAGCACGCGGATCCTGCGCCGAGGCCCTCGCAAGAGCGAGCTTTCCTCACCTCCGTAGCGAGCGGCGCGGCCTGAAACCCCGATGCTTTGCCTATGCGTGCCCTCGGAAAATTGAGGTAAACTGAGCAAGCCTGCCCGATGCTCAAACCGCGAGACGCTCTCCTCGAATGGTCGCTCGTCGCTGCGCTGCGCTGGCTGGCCTCCGGTCTACTGGTGCTGTCGACCACGGCCTGCGGTGAACCTTCGGTCGTATCGGCCTGCTCCTCGAGCGCGGAATGCGCGCAGAAAGAGTGCGTCGCGGAAATGTGTATCGGCCGCTCCACGAAGCCCTGGGGAACAATCCCCAACCGGGCGTTGCCCGAGTTCCAGCCGGATCACCTGGCCGCCCTGGCCGGTCACCGGGTCTTCTTCGGACACCAGTCCGTGGGCGGCAACATCCTCGACGGCTTCCGTGACCTCGGGCGCACGCTCAACGTAGACATCAAGCTGGTCGAGCTCGCTTCGGCCGAGGACCTCGCCGCTCCGGGCTTCGCTCACGCCCTGAACGGCAAGAACGAAGATCCGAGGTCGAAGATCGACGCGTTCGCGCGCACGATCGAGTCCGGCGTGGGCGAGCGCGCCGAGGCTGCGTTTTTCAAGTTTTGCTATGTCGACTTCAACGCCGACACGCGTGTGGACGAGCTCTTCGCCCACTACCAGGCGACCATGGCCCGGCTCGAGGCCGCCTACCCGAAGACCCGCTTCGTGCACGTCACGGTGCCGCTGACCGTGACGCAGAGCGGGGTGAAGGGAAGTCTCAAGCGCCTACTCGGCGGAAACGTCTGGGGCGAAAGCGAAAACTTCGTTCGAGAGCGCTTCAACGACGAGCTGCGCAGAACTTACGGGGGCAAGCAGCCGCTGTTCGATCTCGCAGTGGTCGAGGCAACGACCCAAACCGGCGAGCTATCGTCGTTCGAGCGGGAAGGGCAGCAGGTCCTGCGCTTGGTCGACTCGTACGCCTACGACGGCCAACACCTGAACGAGCCCGGACGGAAGTACGTCGCTGCCCGGCTCACGAGCTTCCTCGCGACGCTGCTCCGGACATGATGTTGCCGTCCCCTGCAGCGCTGCTGACGTCGCTCGCTGAACTGCCCGCCCAGGCGCGCTTGCGCTGGCTCGCCAGGCGCTCGGCGAGCTTCGGCATGAACGTGCGCGTGCTGGGGCGAGTCTACCTGCACGGCACCGGCGAGCTGCACGTCGGGGACGACGTCGAGCTCGACGGACGCGCTGCTGCGATAGACCTTCACTGTCAGGAGGACGGCGTGATCGTCCTCGGCCGCGGTGTCCGCGTAGCAGGAGGCGTCTCGATCGAGGCGCTGTTGCGTATCGAAATCGGCGACGAAACCCGGATCGGCGGTTTCGCCAAAATCCTCGACAACAATTTTCATCCCTTGTCGGGCGATCGACACGAGACCCGGCCCCCCTCGCTCCCCGTGACCGTCGGCAAGAACTGCTCGATCGGCTGGCGCGCCATCTTGCTGCCTGGCGCCCGGGTCGGGGACGGAACCGAGCTCTGTCCGGGGGTGGTGGTGAGTCGCCGCATCCCGGCAAACGCGCGGATCGCCGGCTCCCCGCCTCGCCTGGTTCGGCCGGGGTCAGAATGACCGGGATGATGGTGAACGCATCTACGTTCGGTTTTTTCCGACAATCGTTCGGTCCCCGACGGCACTAATGGTCGATCTGGTACGCGCACTTCAGCTTTTCAAAGCTGGCCCCGGAAAGTTCGCGGCTCGCGCGCTCGGGCGCGTTCGAGCGCGCTGGCAATTCCGTGGATTGTCGATCGGTTCCGGGGTGATGGCCGAGGGCCCACTGCGTATCGAGGTCGACGGCGACCTCAGCATCGGCGATCGCGTTTGTTTCATCGGCTCGGTGGTCCCGACGGAAATCCTGGTTCGGGCGGGCGCCAAGGTGGAGATCGGACAGAAGTGCATGTTCAACTACGGCACCTCGATCGAAGCCAAAGACAGCGTGCGGATCGGCAACCGCTGCATGTTCGGTAGTTTCGTACGCGTCTCCGATTCGAGCGGCCAGAGCAGCGGGCCGATCGTGATCGAAGACGACGTATGGATCGGGCATGGTGCCGTGGTCGAGCCGGGGGTCCGGATCGGCCACGGGAGCGTGGTGGGCGCAGGGAGCGTCGTCACCAAAGACGTCCCCCCCAAATCGATGGCTATGGGAAACCCTGCCAGACCCATGAGCCTTTCGCTTCGAGTCACTGAAGCAAACGGTTAGACTTGCGCGGCGCCGCGCAGAGCGAGGCACAACGTGAACACGAGATCCAAAATCCGAGACTTCATCTCCCAGACCTTCTTCGTCGAAGGTTTCGGGGACGGCGATTCGTTTCTGCAGACCGGCATCATCGACAGCACGGGCATGCTCGAGCTCGTGGCTTTCCTCGAGCAGACGTTCTCGATCAAGATCGGCGACGCCGAGCTCGTCCCCCAAAACCTCGACTCCCTCGACAACCTCTGCAACTTCCTCGAAAAGAAGCAGGCCGTCGCCGCTACGGCCTGACCCTCGACACGGGCGAGCCGCGGCTCACAGCTCCAGCATCGGGGCTTGCACCGACACCGCCGCGAACACGGTCCACTGCAGCCCCTCGGCGGCAGACGTGATCACGACCCCCTCCGGCGACTCAACGGTCTGATCGCTGAGGCGCGTCCCGAGCTCCAGCGCGAGCCAGGGCGCGGCCTGGTAGCGAAGCCCGCCGTCTCCGAACACGACCCGCACCGCATTCGGTCGGTTCGGATAGAGCGAGCGCGTCCAGCCCGCTCCGCCGTACATTGCGAGCAAACCGCGGGTCCACGTCAGACGCCCGTTCAAGGTCGCGCGCGGGTCGGTCTGGCCGCTCAGGCGGTCGATCACGACTTCGGCGGCGCCGATGCCCGTGAAGTCGAGGCGGGCTCCGCGGCCCGAGTAGAGCACGGTGACCACCGTGGCGGAGCCGGTCGGATAGACGTACGAGTTGTCGTCCTCCTCGTTGCGAGGGACGAAGGTGACGCCGCCGGCGAGGCTGGTGGAGGTGCGAAGCGACCACTGGCGGCTCCAGGTCTCGCGGGCGGTCACCGTGGTGGCGCGCGTGGTCTGTCGGTCGCCGCTGCCCTCGGTGAGCACGGAGGTGCCCTCCAGTCCCGTCGCGAGCGTGTCCCGCCGCGACACCAGCATGCTGTACTCCGCGGAGGCTCTGGGACCGGAGCTGCGCGGGATGGTGAGCCGAGCTTCCTCGTCGCGACCGCCGGCGATCGCGTAAGAGAGCGAGGTGCTGAACGTCGAGCGGGGCGAGAGACGCACGGTCGAGCTCAGGACCGTGTCCGTCGCGAAGTAGTCGGCAGACAGCGGCACGACGACGGCCTGACCAGGAGCGGTGTCCGGCGGGGGCTGCGCTGGCGGCGTTGGTGCTCCGGGATCGGTCGGTGCTCCGGGATCGGTCGGCTGCGCGGGCTCGGCGGGCTGGAACGGAGCGGAGAAGCTCGTGAAGCGCCGGGTGCCGATCGACACCCTCTCGGAAAGGCTCAACGTCACGCGCTGCCAGCGGTGCGTGGCCGAGGCGCTGAACGAGTGCAAGAGATCACTCGTCTCTTCTTCGGTGAAGTTATTGAGCGTGTAGCGCGGCTCGTAGGCGAGCTCGAGCTGGGTTCGCCGCCACCAGAGCCCCAGGCTGAAGCGCGCTACGAGGTCTGCGTCGAAGGCCTGGTCGTCGGGCTCGATCTCGCCAGCCACGGGATCGCCGGGGTGGCGCGTCCGGAGCTCCGCGCGCCCCGAATTGTTCAGCACCACCCGCGGCTCCGCGAGCAGCGACGGCAACAGGAGTGCGGCGATCGATGCTTGAAAGCTCACTCAACCGCGACCACGTCGCCGTCCATCAACGTGAAGCTGACGGACTTGACGTCGTTGTGGGTCAGCGCGTGATTGGTGAAGCGGATGCGCATCGAGGGCCGAGTGCGCAAGACGAAGATCGCGTCCTCGTCCGCGAACTCGGTCAGGCCTCCGGCGGTGGCGATGGCTTGCAGGACGCCGGAGTCTCGCGGCAGGTTGAAGACGCCGGGATGAGCCACTTCCCCGACCACGGTCACGGCCAGGGTTCCGCGCTCTTCGAGCGAGACCGTGACGGACGGATTTTGGAGATAGCGCTGCAGGCGCTGGCCGATCTCCTGCGCCAGCTCGGACAACGTCTTGCCCTTGACCTGCACCTCGCCGACCAGCGTCAGCACGATGCGTCCGTCGCTGCGCACGCGCGGGCGCGAGGTCAGCCGCTCTTCGTTGTAGACCCGGATCTCGAGCAGATCGCCGCTCTGGATCCGGTAGTCCCCCGAGCTCGGCGGCGCGGGCGGCAGATCTTCCACGCGAGTATAGCGGCCGCGCGAGGCGCAGGCGGTACACGCGACTGCCAAGACGAGGAGCGAAGTCCGAAACAACGCTCGTGACCGAAACCAGGCGAGCCAGGCTTCCATGCTCTCCTCGTTAGGGGGCGACCGACACAGAGTCAATCCTCCAGTTGCGGTTTTTTTTCTGGGGGACGGTTTCGCTGTTTCGACCGGAGTAAGCTAGAACCTCGGACGCATATGGGAACCGAGAGCGACCCGACCGCCGCGGCGTTGCGCCCCGATCCGGATCCCGTTGCCGAGCCCGCCCCCGGGGAAGCGGCGCAGCCGAACGCGAAACGCAACACGGACTGGCGAAAAGGCGAGATCACGCTCGCAATCCGCAACATCGCAAAGCTCGGGAGCTCCTTGATCGTGAGCTGGGGTATCGGGCTCGTGGCGAGGCTGTACATTCCGCGCTTTTTGGGGCCGGAGCGCTTCGGAATGTTGAGCTTCGCGGACTCGTTCGCCGCGATCGCCTTGCTGCCGCTCGGCCTCGGCATCGACACCTACGTCCGGAAAGAGCTGCCGGTTCGGCCAGAGCACGCGAGCGACTTCGTCGGCGGAATCGTGGTCTTGCGGCTCGCGTTGTCGGTCCTCGTCTTCCTCGGCATGGGTTGGATGCTGACGGTCACGGATCGCAGCGAAGAAGTCCGGTTGCTCGTGTACGTCTGCGGCGTCTCGCAGTTCCTCGCGATCGGCAATTTGACGTCCGCCGGCATCTTGCAGGCCAGGGGCAGCGTCAACGAGATGTCCGTGCTGCAGGTCGTGTCCAAGCTGTTGTGGGCGGGGATCATGGCTTCGGCCGTGTTCCTGGACCTCGGCCTCTGGGCTTTCGCGAGCGCGGCGCTGTTCTCGGAGGCGCTGAAATCCGGCGTGCTGTTCCGCCTGGCGCGCAGGTACGTCGGCATTCGGATGCGCATCGATGCGCGCGCGACCGGCAAGGTGATCGTCGCGTCGTTGCCGTTCTTCGTCACCGGCCTGGCGAGCACCACGTACTCGAAGCTCGACGTGTCGATCCTGGCCCTTCGCGCCAGCGATCAAGAGGTGGGCTGGTATGGCGCCGCGACCAGCCTCGCCGGGCTGACCCTGCTGCTCACGCCGATTCTGAGCTGGGTGCTGATGCCGCTGTTCGCCAAGGCCGCGGCGGTCTCCGAAGAAGAGCTGTACTCGATGTTCCGCCGCTCGCTGGAGATGGTGATGGCGTTCGCCATGCCGATCGCGCTGATGATGGGCGCCGGAGCGGAGGAGTGGATCGCCGTCGTCTTCGGCTCGGCGTTCTTGCCGTCCGTGCAGGCGCTGCGCGTGATGGCCTCGGTGTTCCTCTTGATCTACGTCAGCATCATCTGCTGGTGCGCGCTCACGATGCTGAACCGCACCTGGAAGGTGACCTACATCTATCTCGCAGGACTGGTCGTCAGCCCGTCGCTGAACCTGCTGCTGATCGGCCCGGGGCTGCGCGCCTACGGGCCGGGGGGCGGAGGCATCGCCTGCGCCACCGCCGCGCTCGGCACTGAGATTTGTCTGGTCGTGCCGATGTTGATCTTGCTCGGCAAGCGCGCCTTCGACAGGCGCCTCGTCCGCACGGTGTCGCGCTGCGCTCTGGTCTCCCTGACGGTGATCGCGTGCGACCTGCTCTTGCGCCCACGGATAGGTTGGTTGCGCCTACCCGTGGAGGTGCTCCTGTACGTCGCGCTCGCGCTCGCGATCCGGGCCGTGGACGTCAAAGAGATGATCGCCTGGATCCGGATGGCGCTGCAGCGCAGGAAGGAAGCGGCGGCCGAGACGCCGCATTCCACGACTACGCCGTAGAAACGCCGATCAGTTCGACTGCTCGGCGTTCTACCCCTGTTCTCAGGGGCGGCACGCGCCGCCCCTCCCCGCCGAGGTGAATTCGGCGGGGCCCCTCCCCACGCGCTCACTCTTTTCGGCCGGGCAGATTGCTAAACCCGCTTGTCGCTCTAGCCCTTACTGCATTTTCTCGAAGCGTTCGCGCGCGGGCAGCTTGCCGACCGGCGCCTGCGGGTTCTCCGGGGTGACCCAGGGCCAGGGCAGGTTGCCGAAGAAAGCCGGCTTGCTGGTGAGATACGCCGAGGTCGGGATGGTGCGGCTCGCGATCGACGACTCCCAGCGGACCTGCTTGGTGAAGAAGTCGAAGTTACCGTGGCGGATCAGCGTCGGCGTGGTGTCCTTCGCGATCTTCCAGACCGGGACCACGCCAGCCGGCGTGTCTCCGAGCACCTCGTAGGCGAAGCGGTCACCGCCCGGGCTCGGCACCTGGCCCGAGTAGCCGAGCACGTTGCCGAGGAACGAATACCAGCGGTGGCCCTCGACGGACTCGGCGATGCGACGGCCGACCTCGTCCCGGAGCTGCAGCGGTGCGGCCGAGCGGCGCTTGCCGGTGAAGTGATTGCGGAGGGCGGTGATGTAGATCGAGTTACCCCACACCGAGTCGCCGGCGAAGTTCCAGGCCTGGTTGCCCTCGAACAGCTCGTAGTGCGGAGTGGTCATGTGCGAAGCGTTCAGGCCGACCTCGGGGATGGTCATGTAACCGGCGCCGAAGCCGTCATCCATGTAGTTGTAGGCGATGACGTTACCGCCGCCGGAGGCGCGCATCACGATCACCTTGTTGAACGCCCAGACGATGTTGTTCTCGAGCAGGTTGTCCGAGGCGTAAGCGTTCACGCCGAGGCCGTAGCCTCCGCCGCCGGGGTTCGGGCTCTTGGTCGAGTGGATGAAAGAGTCGCGGACCTCGGAGCGGAACGTGCCGTCGAGGTTGACCGCGGTGCCGTCGGAGAACTCGCTCTCGACGTTCTTCACCCAGGAGTAGGCGCAGGCGAACAAGTGGATGTTGCCGCCACCGTCGCCGCCCTCTCCGCCCGCCACGTACAGATTTTCGATGCCGGAGTAGGTCACGAGCGGCTGCGTGTTGCTGTCGATGCGCAGCAGGTGCGCCGACTTGGCCTTGGTGAAGTCCGTGTAGAGCGGGGTCGTGAAGGTGACGGTGCTGCCGCTCACGGATTGAACCTCGAGAGTTTGACCCACCGGGCGATCGTACTCGGAGAACCAGCCGCGGCTGCCGTCACCGGGCGGCGAGCGGTCGCTCCAGATCGTCTTGTTGGGATCGGTGAGCGCGTTGACCACCACCAGCTCGCCGGCTTTCAGGGCAGTGGCCGTGGCGAGCTTCACGCTGCGGCTGCCGCGCAGGCCGTCCGCCGCGAGGTTGATCGCCGGTTGGTACTTGAACCAGCGCTTGCCGATGATGATCACGGGGTAGCTGGTGCCGGCCGGCTTGACCAAACGAGTCGTCGGTCCCGAGCCGCGCAAGACCACGCCGGAGCGCGTGATGGCGAGACCCTCGCCCTGGATCTTGAAGTTGCCTGCCTTGAGCTGGACGACCTGACCGCTCGGGCACTTGTCCAAAGCTGCCTGGATCTTCGGGGTGTCGTTCGACCCGCTCGGCGCGAGCGTGGCGCAGATCTTGGTGCGCGCCGGGATGCCGCCGGGGATGCCCGGCTTCCATTCGACCACGCGATCCGCCGGGATCACGGCGGCCATCGCCGCGGCTCCCGTGGTGGTCGCGGCTTCGGCCGCGGTTCCGTAGTCTTCGTCGAATTGAGTCGCGCTGTCGAAGTCGGCGCTCGAGCAGCCGGCGGCTGCGAACGGCAGGAGGGTGTAGGTCGCGGTGATGAATAGATGTTTGATTCGCATCTTTGGGAAGCGGCAATATGTCGATGGATTGCCGTTCCGCCAGGGCGATGCTCCCCAACTACCCGATTTCTCAGCTGCGGAAATGTGTGTGATTCCGAGTGCTCACAGCTGCATTCACGTTCGCACTCGCGCTATCACCCACGTGTTGCGCATGCTCACTCGGCGCTCGAATCGCACGTTGACTGACGATCTGCGCGGCGCGTGATCACTTGTTGGGGTGGAGTTTGTCGAAGCGCACGCGCGCCGGCAGCGTGGCCAGCGGATGCTGCGGATTCTCGGGAGTCACCCAGGGCCAGGGCAGATCGCCGAAGAACGCCGGCTTGCTCGCGAGGTACGCGGAGACCGGCAACTTCCGGCTCTTGATCGACGGATCCCAGCGCGTCTGTCCCGTCAGGAAATCGAAGTTCCCGTGCCGCAGCAGCGTGGGCAGCGTGTCGGGCGCGAGCTTCCAAACCGGCACCACGCCCGAGGGTGGGTCGCCGATCACCTCGTACTCGAAGCGGTCGCCGCCCGGGCTCGGCACCTGGCCGGGGTAACCGAGCACGTTGCCGAGGAACGAATACCAGCGGTGACCGGGCACGGATTCCACGATGCGCCGCAAGACCTCGTCCTTCAGCTGAAGCGGCGCGGCGGAGCGGCGCTTGCCGGTCAAGTGGTTGCGTAGCGCGGTGATGTAGATCGAATTGCCCCACACCGCATCACCGGCGAAGTTCCAGGACTGATTGCCTTCGAAGAGCTCGTAGTGCGGCGTCGTCATGTGCGACGCGTTCAGCCCCACCTCGGGGATCGTGGGGTAGCCCGCGCCGAAGCCGTCCTCCATGTAGTTGTAGCCGACGACGTTGCCGCCGCCCGAGGCGCGCATCACGATCACCTTGTTGAAGGCCCAGACGATGTTGTTCTCGATCAAGTTGTCGGAGCCGTAGCGGTTCACGCCGACGCCGTAGCCGCCGCCGCCCGGGTTCGGGTTCTTGCTCGAGTGGATGTACGAGTCGCGGATCTCGGAGCGGAAGGTGCCGTCCAGATTGACGCTGTGACCGTCGGAGTAGACGCTCTCCACGTTCTTCACCCACGAATAGGCGCAGGCGAACAGGTGGATGTTGCCGCCGCCGTCGCCGCCTTCGCCGCCGGACACGTACAGGTCTTCGATGCCGGAGTAGACGACCGGGGGCGAAGGGATGTTGTCGATGCGCAGCAGGTGCGCGGCCTTGGCAGTGGTGAAGTCGCTGTGGAACGAGCTCGTGAAGGTGACCTCGTTCCCCTTGACCGACTGCACCTCGAGCGTCTGCCCGACCGGGCGCTCGTACTCGGCGAACCAGCCGCGGCTCGGATCGCCGGGCGGCGAACGCTCGCTCCAGACCGTCTTTGCGGGATCGGTGAGCGCGTTCACCACCACGAGCTCGCCCGGAGCGAGGCGCTCGGAGCGGGACAGCTTCGCGGTGCGGCTGCCGCGCACGGCGTCGGATGCGAGAGCGATGGGTGGCGTGTACTTGAACCAGCGCTTACCGATGATGATCACCGGATAGTTCGTGCCCGGCGGCTTGAGCAGACGCGTGCTCGGCCCCGAGCCGCGGAGCGTGACGCGCGAGCGCGTGATGGACAGCCCTTCCTTGTCGATCTTGTAGTTGCCCGGCTTGAGCAGCACGACGTGGTCCGGAGGGCAGGTGTCGAGCGCGGTCTGGATGCCGGCGGTGTCGTCGAAGCCGGTGGGGCCGAGCACGGCGCAGGTCTTGGTGCGAGCCGGGATGCCGCCCGGGATACCCGGCTTCCACTCGGTGATGCGCTCGGCAGGCAAGACCGATGCGAGGGCGCTGGGGCCGACGGCGGCCGAATCCACCGGCATCGGCGCGGTCTGGATCTCGGCGGGCGCGCTCCAGTGACCCGTCGTGGCCAGCGGCTCCCCCGTGCTGGCGGTGTACGGCGAGTCGGAGCTGCGGTTGATGGTGTTCGCGCAGGCCTTGCACCCGATCGCGCACAAGCCGAACCACCCCATCGTGAATACGAGTCGAAGACGCATCGCTTCGACGTCTAGCATAGGAGAGCGCGCGGCGCGTTCTCGGACTTTCAGACCTTGAACAGCCTCTTCAGCCGCAGGAAATGAACTTCGTACAGGTGATAGCTGAGCACGGCGACGAGGAGCGAGAGCAGCGTGCCGATCACGGCTTGTACGAGCAGCGCGAGCGTGTGTGAGCCGACGAGGCCCTGGAAATAGTCGATCGTGTGGTGCGAGGCGAAGGCGTACACGATCATCACGTGGAACACGTACAGGCCGTAGCTGTACTTTCCGAGCCAGCGCAGCCAGCCCCAGCGAAGCGGCACCTTCAGGACCTTCGGGCCGTCGGACCACGCCGAAAGCAGCACGGCGCCGCCGAAAATCAGCGCCATCAAGAGCTCTTTCAGCGGCAAGGTCACCCGGCGGAGTTGCTCGCCCATCGGCAGCACGACCAGCACGACCAGCACGGCCAGCGCGGGCAAAACCCAGCGCTGCACCCGGACTCCGGAGGGTCCGGCGCCGTCAGGCCCGCGGATCGCCAGCGCAAGGTAGGCGCCGATGCACAGGGCGTCCAGACGGCACGGAGTCAGCACGTGGGCCCAGAGCTCGTTCACCGGCAGAAATGCCAGCGTGAGTCGAAGCGTCAGGGCCAGCGCGCTCAGCGCGATCGCCGTGGTCATGGCTGCCCGACGACTCACGAAGCGGATCACGAACGGCCAGACCATGTAGAAATGCTCCTCGATGGCCAGCGTCCAGAAGTGCGAAACGTAAGGGATCGCGAATGAGCCCTCTTTCGCGACGTAGACGTTGGTGAGGTAGGTCCAGAGCCAGGCCTGCACGTCGCGGATCCTGAGCGCGTCCGGGTCGTACGCGAGGAACACGGAACGCGGGATCAGCACCACGAGCACGAACAGCACGCCGTAGTAGAGCGGGAAGATGCGGAGCAAGCGCCGCATGTAAAACACCCGGAAGTAGCGCGTGCTCGGGCGCGAATCCCAGAGGATGCCCGTGATCAGATAGCCGGAGAGCACGAAAAACAGGTCGACGCCCCACATCCCGTAGCCGGTGACGGCCGCCGCGACTTTCTCGAACAGATTCTGGGGCTCTCCGACCAGGCCCGCGATGAAATGCATGATCATCACCGCGGCGATCGCCACACCGCGCACGCCGTCGAGCTCCGGGACGTGGGTTACGGCTGTGCGCGCGCGGCGTTCGGGCAGGGCATCCATCGGGGGGGCGCTAGCCTAGCTCAGGCACGGCCGCCGGAGCATCTCGGCGCCGATCTGTTCGGAGGGGCGGCACGCGCCGCTCCCCGCCGAAATGAATTCGGCGGGGCCCCTCCCCGCGCGCGCGTGTTTCTCGTCCGAGGTTTCCGCGAATCTCGGCGGTTTCCCAACCGTTCGTCGCTCTAGGTATTTGCTTTGGTGCGAGTCGCACATTCGACGCTCACCGGACACATCGTTCCCTGCGCTCGAAGCGCATCGGGAGCGCTTCGAAAAAACCAGCCGGATAGCACGGCCGGACTCCGGCGTCTTTCCGTGGTGCGCGCGCACGAAGCGCAAGCTCGCGAGATTCGCGGGCTACCGCCAGTTGCTTTTCGAGGGCCGCGCGCGCTCGCGTTCGACGCGCGTGTGACATTCGATTTCGTAGTTCGGAGGTGAGTTCGAGTTTGACGACATGTTGACGCATGGTATTAATCGCGGCGTGATGCGGAAGGCATGGCACACCTGCGTATTGGTCTGCATCGTCGCAGCATGCGGTGACGACGATGGTTCCGAGTCGGACGCAGCTGCGGGCGCAGGCGGCGAGGCTGCGACGAGCGGCGGCAGAGCCTCGATGACGCCGGGCAGGGGTGGCAGCACCGCCAAGGGCGGTTCCACTGCGAGCAACGGCGGCGCGACCGGCGGCCGCGGCTCCGGCACTTCCGGGGCGCCCGACAGCGGGGCTGGTGGCGAGCCAGCGCCCGGAACGACGGGTGGTCGTCGTGCCACGGGCGGGAGCGGCAACCAACCGAGAGGCGGCTCGGCCCCGACCGGTGGTCGCGACGGCGGGCCGCTGCCTCCTCTGGAAGGCAACCCGCTGAGCGGCATCATCCCGGACGAGCGCGTGACGGTCTGGCAGCCCGGCGTCCCGGGGGGCATCCCGGAGCGGACGGAGGTTTGCGTGACGTTGTCGCCGAGCGGCGGCGACGACACCGACGAGCTCCAGGAAGCTCTCGATTCCTGCGCCGACGATCAAGTCGTTCAGCTCGAGGCGGGAACGTTCAACATCGCGACGGCGATCGGCCTGTTGCGGCCGCGCGTCACGCTCCGCGGCCGGGGCACCGAGACGCGCCTCGTGAAGCCCGCAGGTACGGGCTTGCCGGTGATCGCCATCGGGAGGCCCCGCGGCTACACCGCGCCGGTCGACCTGGCAGAGGACGGGCTCAAGAACTCGAAGACGGTGCGTCTGGCGAACGCCGTCGATTTCACGCCGGGCGAGCTGGTCGTGATCAATCAACTCACGAACCCGGACATCACGCTCTGGAGCGATCGGTCTCCGCCTGGTGACGGCAGCCGCGGCTGGTTCGGCGAATTCGATCGTCCCGTCGGTCAGACGCTCGAGGTCGAATCGTCGGACGGCGAATCGGTCACGTTCACCACGCCGCTGCACATCGACTTCCTCACGTCGAGCTCCGCTCATTTGGTGCGCTTCGACTCGAGCATCCCGCTCGTCACCTATGCAGGCGTCGAAGACCTGTACGTCGCCGGCGGCGAAGGGGGAGACGTAGGCGGTAACATCCACTTCTACGGCTCGGCGTATTCGTGGGTGAAGAACGTGGAGAGCGACCTGTCTCTCGGAACCAGCGTCAACCTCGACAACTCGTTCCGCTGCGTGATTCGCGATTCGTACATCCACTCCACACGAGACCCGAACCCCGGAGGCAACGGCTACGGCGTCGGCGTGAACAAGTACGCGTCCGACAACCTGATCGAGAACAACGCCGTCTGGGCCTTCAACAAGGTCATCGTCATGCGCGCCAGCGGTGGCGGCAACGTCGTCGGCTACAACTACATGGAGGACGGCTTCGGCGCCGACTATCCGACCATCCCGGAGGTGGGGTTGAACGCGTCGCACATGACGACGCCCCACTACGAGCTGTTCGAGGGCAACGAGTCCTTCAACTTCGCTGGCGACGCGGTCTGGGGTAACTCGGTCTACATCACCGTGTTCCGCAATCACCTGACCGGGCTGCGCCGCTCCGTACCGCCGTTGCAGCTGGTGGACGAGGTCGGCCGCCGCATCATGGAAACCGTGCCTGGCCACCGCTACTACAGCTTCGTCGGCAACGTGCTCGGCTTCGCCGGTCAGAGCCCGAGTCCCGGCGGCAACATGTTTCGTTACGAAGTCATCGGCGACGTCCCCGGCGGAGTCGTGCCGATCTGGCAGCTCGCGGCGGACACGATTCCCACCTTGATTCGCCACGGCAATTTCGACTTCCTGAACAACGCGACAGTCTGGGACGACGAGATCGCGAGCCACGACCTCCCTCCGTCGATGTATTTGAGCGGGAAGCCCGCCTTCTTTGGCGACGAACCGTGGCCCTGGGTCCGAGCGGAGGACGAAGGCGATCCCGTCGGAACGCTCCCCGCGCGGGCGCGCTTCGATGCGCTGCACTGACCAAGCCCTGTCTAGAGAGCGACAAACGGTTAGGAACTTGCCGAGATTGGCGGAAAACTCCGACGAAAAGAGTGAGCGCGCGGGGAGAGGCCCCGACGAATTCACTTCGGCGGGGAGCGGGCGGCGGCGCGTGTCGCCCCTGAGAACAGGGTAAAAATCCGCGGCCTGGTCGTGGGTGGCGGAAGCGGTCGCGGGCTGACCGCCCGAACCGCCTGACCGCCCGAACCGCCTGACCGCGAAGGCCCCGCCTGACCGCCTGACCATAAAGCCAGGTCAAGTGTTGCTGCTCGTGTCCGTTCACGGCTCCGCACGAGCGGGCCTCCCGAAGGTTTCCTTATTCCCGAGGGGACGGCGCTGACATAGACTCGTGGATCCCGATGAGTATCAGGTCGAATTCAATCGCCTCACCCATTCGACAAGGTCGGCCATGACCGCACAGGTCGGTGGCAAGTGGTTGATCCGGCACGCCCAGCGAGCCGCGCCGCAGGCCCGGTTGTTCTGCTTTTCCTGCGCGGGCATGGGGGCCTCGCTGTACCGCGCCTGGCCGGCCCACCTTCCGCTCGAGCTGGACGTGTGCGCGATTCAGACGCCGGGCCGGGAGAACCGGCTGAGAGAGGCGCCCCTTTCCAACATTTCGCAAATCGTCGAGACTCTGCTCCCGGCGCTACTGCCGGAGCTCGACCTTCCGTTCGCCTTTTTCGGTCACAGCATGGGCGCGCTCATCGCTTACGAAACCGCGCGGGCACTCCATGACTCCGGGGGCCCCGTTCCTCGGCACCTCTTCGTCTCTGCGCGAAGACCCCCACATGTGCCTGGGACCGAGACACCGATCAGCGACCTTTCGAACGCCGAGTTTCTGGTGGAGGTTCAGCGTCGCTACGGCGGGATCCCGAAGGAGATCCTGGCCGAGCCGGAAATTCTCGCGCTGCTGCTCCCGGCCATGCGCGCCGACTTCAAGGCCCTGGAGACGCACCGGCCCGAGGCGCGAGCGGCAGTGCCGTTTGGCATCACCGCGTTCGGCGGCGCATCGGACGCATTGACTCCGCGGCAGCACCTCGACGTCTGGCGCGCCGAAACGCACAGCGAGTTCAGCGTGCGTGTGTTCGCGGGCGATCACTTTTACTTGAACCCCGAGCGCGCCGCGTTGCTGAGAGACGTGAGCGCGACGCTTTCGCCGCTCTGGGCGAGCTCCCAGAGGGAGGTGTCGCCCTGAGCACGAGCAACCATCACCAGCTACTCAAAGAGTCGCTGGCGGCGATCGAGCGACTGCAAGCTCGGCTCCAGGAAAGTGAGCGAGCCAAGCACGAGCCGATCGCGATCATCGGAGCCGGATGTCGCTATCCAGGCGGCATCGAAGATCTCGAGGGGTTGTGGCGGGTGGTGCGCGACGGTGTCGACGCGGTCGGCGAAGTCCCGCGCGATCGCTGGGATATCGACGCGTACTACAGCGAAGACCCCGCTGCTCCAGGCAAGATGGTCACGCGGCGCGGCGGTTTTCTGTCGCAGGTGGATCGCTTCGAGCCGCAGTTTTTCGGGATCTCGCCGCGCGAGGCTGCCACGCTCGATCCGCAGCAGCGCTTGCTGCTCGAGACCGCCTGGGAGGCGCTGGAGACGGCGGGCGTCCCGGCGGACAAGCTGTCGGGCAGCTCCACCGGCGTGTTCGTCGGGATCACCACCAACGACTATGGGCGGCTCGTGCGGCAGGGCGGCGCCGACCAGGCGGACGTGTATTCCGCCACGGGCAACGCGCTGAACGCCGCGGCCGGACGCATCTCGTTCACGCTCGGGTTGCAGGGGCCGTGCGTGTCGGTCGACACGGCGTGTTCCTCGTCGCTGGTCGCGGTTCACCTCGCCTGCCAGAGCCTGCGTGCGCGAGAGAGCGACCTCGCGCTCGCCGGCGGCGTGAACGTGGTGCTGCTGCCGGAGGCGATGGTGCTGTTCTCCAAGTGGGGAATGATGGCGCCGGACGGCGCGTGCAAGACCTTCGATCAAGGCGCCGATGGCTTCGTGCGCGCGGAAGGCTGCGCGACGATCGCGCTGAAGCGGCTCTCCGACGCCGAGGCCGCGGGAGATCCGATCCTGGCCGTGATCCGCGGGAGCGCCGTCAACTCCGACGGGAGGAGCAGCGGGCTCACGGTTCCGAACGGTCCCGCGCAGCAGGCGGTGCTGCGCAAGGCACTTTCGGACGCTCGGCTCGAGCCGGGCGACATCGACTACGTGGAGGCGCACGGCACCGGTACGCCGCTCGGCGATCCGATCGAGGTCGAGGCCCTGGCAGCGGTGATGAGCCGGGGGCGCACCCGAGAACGGCCGCTGCTGATCGGCTCGATCAAGACCGGGATCGGCCACACCGAGGCCGCCTCGGGGCTCGCGGGCTTGCTCAAAGTCGTGGCGGCGCTGAACCACGAGGCGATCCCGCCGCACCTGCATTTCTCGACGCCGAACCCGCGGATGGACTGGGCCTCACTGCAGCTTTCCGTGCCCACGACGCTCGTGCCCTGGCCTCGCGGCGAGCGGGCGAGGCGCGCGGGGGTTAGCTCGTTCGGGTTCAGCGGCACCAACGCGCACGTGATCCTGGAGCAAGCGCCGCTGCCCAAGTCGCCTGCCCGAGCTGGCGACGCGCCGACGCTCGTCCCGCTGTCGGCGCGTGAAGAGCGCGGGCTCTCGGCGCTGGCCGCGCGCGTGGCCGAGCGCGTCGAGCGCGACCCCGAGCTTTCCCTCGCGGACGTGGCCCTCAGCCTGGGCGCGCGCGCCCAGCTTTCTCAACGCGCGGCCGTCGTGGTCGCCGATCGCGCCGAGCTCGCGCCGGCGCTGCGGGCGCTCGCCGCGGGCGAAAAGTCCGCCTCGCTCCAGCAAGGCAAGCTGCGCACGGGCGAGCGAACCAAGCTCGCTTTTCTGTTCACCGGACAGGGCGCGCAGTACGCCGGCATGGGCAAGCTGCTGTACGCGAACGAACCGGTGTTTCGCGACACGCTGGATCGAGCGGCGCAAGTGCTGGCCGGTCGCCTGCCGCTGCCGTTGCTCGAGGTGATGTTCGCCGAAGACGCCGAGCGCGCGCGCCTGCTGTCCAACACGCAGTACACGCAGCCGGCGTTGTTCGCGCTCGAGTATGCGCTGTGCGAGCTGTGGCGCTCGTGGGGCGTCGTGCCATCGCTGGTGATGGGCCACAGCGTTGGCGAATATGCTGCCGCTGCGGTGGCCGGCGCGATGAGCTTCGAGGACGGGCTCGAGCTGATCGCCGAGCGTGGCCGGTTGATGCAGGCGCTGCCCGCAGGCGGCGCGATGTGCGCGCTGTTCGCGGCCGAGGAGCGGGTCGCCGAGCGGATCCGGGGCTCCGCCGGCAAGGTCTCGATCGCCGCCTTGAACGGTCCGGAAGAGACCGTGATCTCGGGAGACGCCGGGGCCGTCGCCGAGATTGCGGCGGCGGCAGAGCGGGACGGAATCAAGAGCCGCGCGCTCGACGTATCCCACGCGTTTCATTCACACCGGCTGGATCCGATGCTCGACGCGCTCGAGGAGCGCGCGCGGAGTGTGCGCTTTTCGCCGCCGCGGATCGGCTTGATTTCGAACCTCACGGGCGCGGCGTTTCCTCCCGGGACCAAGCCGGACGCCGCCTATTTCCGCCGGCATGCGCGCGAAGCCGTGCGCTTCCGCGCCGGCATCGAGGCGCTGCGCGCGGCTGGCGCCACCTTGTTGCTCGAGGTCGGGCCACACCCGACGCTGCTCGGGCTGGCCGGGCGAGCGCTGCCGCAAGCCGAGTGGGCGAGCGTGGCCTCGCTACGCCGCGGACGAGACGATCGGCACGAGCTGTTCGCCGCGCTCGGCGCGTTGTTCACGCACGGCGTGAACCCGCCGTGGGACGTGGTGCTGGAGAAGCGCGGCGGGCGCCGCGTCGCGCTGCCCACGTATCCGTTTCAGCGCGAGCGGGTGTGGATCGAAGACGCGCCGCCGGCGCAATCCGCGGTCGATGCGCACGGGCTGCTCGGGCCGCGCAAGAAATCACGCAGGCTCGGCGCGCAGGGCTGGCAATCGACGCTGAGCTTCGCGAGCCACCCCTGGTTGCGCGACCACTGCGTGCAGGGCGAGGCGATCGTGCCGGCCACGGCCTATATCGAGATGGCGTTCGCGGCGGCGGTCGAGGCGCTCACCGTGCGCGCCGTGCGCGTCGAGCAGATCGACAACCTGAAGCCGCTGATCTTGCGAGAAGGCGAGCAGCGGACGGTGCAGACCGAGCTCGAGGCTCGGCCCGACGGCAGCGCGAGCTTCCGCGTGACGAGCTCGGTGCCCTTCGCCGCGCCGGTCGAGCACGTGCGCGCTCGGCTGGTTTCCGTGGACCCGCCCGACCCCGCGCGCGCCGGACGCGAGGCTCTGGAGGCGGCCAGGGCGCGCTGCCTGAAGCCGACACCGGGCGCGACCTTCTACGAGCTCTTGAGTCAGCGGGGCAACCAGTGGGGCCCGCTCTTTCAAGGAATGGCCGAGGTGCGCACGGGCGAGCGGGAGGCCGTGAGCACGGTGCGCGTCCCGGGCCCTCTCCGCGGCGAGTTTGGCGAATACCAGTTCCATCCGGCGGTCTCCGACTCGTGCGGGCATTGCCTGGTCGCGGCGGCGCTGTTCGGACGCGAAGGCGGCGTGCCTTCTGGCGCCTTCGTCGGCGGCGGCGTCGAGGAGATCCTCTTTTATCGTTCGCCGGTGTCGGACACGCTCGAGGTCCACGCCGAGGTGCGTCCCCCGCGGCCGGGCCAGGAGCACCTGGTGCTCGGCGACGTCCGCACCTACGACAGCGAGGGGCTCGTCAGCGAGACGCTCGGGGCCCGGCTCTGGTACCTGGAAAACGCCGCAGCGAGCAAGCGCGACTGGTTCTACGAACCGCGCTGGATCCAGACGGACTTGGGCGGCAGCGGTGAGCGCGCGGCAAGCGCCGGGGACGTCGTGCTCTTCGCCGATCCCCGCGGGATCGGAGCTGCGATTCAGGAACGGCTCGCCAAGACCGAGCGCCGCGTCTGGCTCGTGTGGCCCGGCGATCATTTTTCGGTCGATGGCCGGCGGATCAGCGTGCGACCCTCGTCTGCGGACGATCTGCGGGCGCTGTTCGAGGCCGTGCCCGACGCTGCCGCGGTGTTGTACCTGTGGTCGATCGACGCCGCCGCCGAACAGGCTGTCCAGCTCGGGCCCGAGAACGCGCTGCTCGTGCTGCAGCAGCTGATGGGCTCAGCAGCGCGGGCGCGGCTCTGGTTCGTCACGGCCGACTCGCAGAGCGTGACCGGGGACGACCGCGCGAGCGCGCCGTTCGGTGCCGCGTTGTGGGGCCTCGGGCGAGCCGTGTCGGCGGAGAACGCCGAGCTCTGGGGAGGGCTGATCGATGTCGGAACGGAGCTCGAGCCCGCCGCGCTCGCCGACGCGATCTGGCGGGAGGTCGAGGCCGGGGCTGCCGACGATCAAATCGCGCTGCGCAAATCTGGCCGATACGTCGCGCGTCTCGGGCGCCTGGAGAGCATCGGGACGCCGCGCCCGCTGGTGATCCGCGAGGACGCGACGTATCTGGTCACGGGCGGTCTCGGCGGTATCGGGCTCGCGCTCGCGGAGTGGCTGGTCCGGCGGGGCGCGCGGCACTTGTTGCTCCTCGGGCGCACGCCCCTGCCTCCGCGTGAGAGCTGGGCGGAGCTCGCCGCGCAAGCCACGGCCAACGGGCGGCGGGTCGCGGCGGTTCTCGCGCTCGAATCAGCCGGGGCCAGCGTCGAGGTCTCGGCCATCGACGTCGCCGACGACGCCGCGCTCGCTGCTTGCCTCGCTGCGCGCCGCGCGCGCGGCGAACCAGCGATTCGCGGCGCGATCCACGCCGCCGGCGTCCTGCAGTTCCAGGCGCTCGGCACGGAGACGAGCGCGGGCCTCAAGGCGGCGCTCTCCGCCAAGATCGACGGCGCGTTCGGCTTGCATCGCGCGTTGACGCAGGAGCCCGTCGATTGGTTCGTGTTGTGCTCGTCGTCGTCGGCGTTGCTGCGCTCACCGCTACTCGGCAGCTACGCCGCAGGGAATGCCTTCCTCGACGCACTGGCGCGCTACCGCCGCGGGCTCGGCCTGCCCGCGCTGAGCGTGAACTGGGGCACGTGGGGTGAGGTCGGGATGGCGACCGAGGGCGGGCGCGCGCGCGGCGGCAGCCTGCTCACGGGCATGAAGGCCATGACCACGGCCGACGCAGTGGCCGCGCTCGAGGAGCTGCTCGGGGCCTCCGTGGCGCAGGCCGGCGTGATGCCGATCGACTGGGCCGAGCTCGCGGCCGCCTATCCAGGGCTCGCGAGCGATCCCTTCCTGTCGTCCTTGATCGCGGGTGCCGGAGGCGCGCGGCCGAAGCAGCCCGGCGCGAACGCCGCACTCGCGGCCTTTCGCAGCGCGACGGGTGAGGCGCGGCTCGAGCCGCTCGCGCAGTATTTGCGCGGGGAGGCTGCGCGAACCCTCGGCATGAAGAGCGACGCGCTCGACGTCGCCGCGCCGCTCAGTTCGTTGGGCTTCGATTCGTTGATGGCTGTACAACTCAAAAACCAGATCGAGGCCGACCTCGGCGTGGTCGTGCCGGTGATTCAATTTCTCGACGGGCCGAGCCTGAACCAGATCGTGGAATCGGTGCTCAAGGTCGCCGGCTCTGCGCCGACGCGTGGACCCGTGGAAAGTAGCGGCGGCGACGCCTGGGAGGAGGGCTCGCTGTGAGCGTAGAAGCGTTGGTGAGCGAGCTCGCGGGGCGCGGCGTCGAGCTCTGGTTCGAGGGCGATCGGCTGCGTTTCCGGGCCCCGAAGGGCGCGCTCGGAGAGGCGCAGCGCAGCCAGCTCGCGCAGCAGCGTGCGGCGGTGGTGGAAGCGCTGCGCCGCGCGGCGGAAGAGCGCGTTCAGACCTTTCCGCTGTCGTCGAGTCAGCAGTCCTTGTGGTTCTTGCACCAGCAAGCGCCCGACAGCGCCGCCTACCACGTGGCTCTGTCGATGCGCCTTCAGAGCACCGTCGACGTGGCCGGCCTCGGGCGCGCCGTGCAGGCCCTGGTGGACCGGCATGCGAGCCTGCGCACGAGCTACGTGACCGACGAGAGCGGCGTGCCGGCCCAGCACGTCCCCGGCGCGCGCCGGGCGAGCCTCGAGCTATTCGAGGTACCCGGGGTGGACGACGCCGACCTCAAGCGCCGGGTGGAGGCGGACTATCGCCGCCCGTTCGATCTGGAGCGGGATTTGATGCTGCGCGCATCGCTGTACCAGCGCGGTCCGACCGACAGCGTGCTGCTGATCACCGTCCATCACATCGCGGCCGACGGCTGGTCGCTGATGATCGTGCTCGAAGAGCTGTTCAAGCTCTACTCCGAGGACACTGGCGGCCCGCCCGCGTCCCTGTCTCGGCCCGCGCTCGAGTACAGCGACTACGTGAAGTGGCAGGCCGAGTCGCTCGCCGGCCCCGAGGGCGAGCGGCTCTGGGAGGCCTGGCGAGATCGTCTCGCGGCGCCCCGGCCGCAGCTCGAGCTGCCCGCCGATCGGCCCCGGCCGCGCGTGCAGACGTTCCGCGGTGCTTCGCTGCCGCTCGAGCTGGGCGCCGAGCTCACGGCCTCGATCAAGCGCCTGGCTCTGGCCGAGAACACCACGCCGTTCGTGGTGCTGCTCGGCGCGTTCCAGGTGTTGCTGCACCGGCTGAGCGGTGCCGAAGACGTGATCGTCGGCTCTCCGACCTTCGGCCGGAGCAAGAACGAGTTCATGCGGGTCGTCGGCGACTTCGTGAACTCGGTGCCGCTGCGCTCGCGGCCGCACGGGAGCACGCCATTTCGGGAGTTCCTGGGGACGCTCAAGGAGACCGTGTTGCGCGCCCTGGAGGCCCAGGATTTGCCGTTGCCGGTGATCGTGCAGCGCCTGCAGCCCGAGCGCGATTCGAGCCGCTCGCCTCTGTTCGATACCCTGTTCGTGCTGCAGCGCTTCGATCAATTCAAGGAGCTCCAGGGCCTCCTCACGGGCGACGAGTCCGAGCCGGCCATCGAGCTCGGCGGTCTCAGGATTTCGGGTTATCCGCTCGACCAGCAAGAGGGGCAGTTCGACCTCGCGCTGCAGATGGTCGAGCGCGACGGCAGCCTCCACGGCGTGTTCAAGTACAGCACCGATCTCTTCGATCGGGGCACGGTGCAGGGCTTCGCGAAAGACTTCCTGGCCTTGCTGGCGAAGCTGGTCGAAAACCCTGCGAGCCGCCTGGAAGAGCTGCCCGAGCCGAGCGGCAAGGACACGCCCGCGGCTCGTGCGCGCGCGCTGCTCGCGGCGTTGCGCGCTCGCGATGTGCGGCTGTTCGTCCAGGGTGGAAAGCTGCGCGCGAACGCGCCGAAGGGAGCGATTACGCCGGAGCTGCAAGAGCAGATCGCGAACGAGCGCGAGCAGCTCTTGGCGCTGCTCGAAAACCAGACCGAAGCCGACTCGGGCGCTGTCGCTGCTGCGATTCGGCCGATCCCGCGCACGCCGCCGCTGCCGATCTCCGCGGCCCAGCAGCGGCTGTGGTTTCTGGATCGGATGCAGGGCGGGGGACCGCAGTACAATATCGGGTTGACGGTGCGCCTGCTCGGGCGCGTCGACGCGGCAGCGCTCGAGCGCGCGGTGGCCGAGGTCGTGCGACGGCACGAGTCCCTGCGGACCAACATCGGCGAACGCGACGGCATGGCGGACGTGGTGATCCGCGAGAACTGCTCGTGGCGGCTCGAGCACGCGGACCTCTCGGGCTTCGGTGCAGAAATGGAAGCGGAGGCCGCGCGCCGCGTTCGCGAACATTTGGCGACACCCTTCGAGCTCGCGCGCGGATCGCTCGTGCGAACGCTGCTGTTGCGGCTCGGCCCCGATGCCTTCGTCTTCGACTTGTGCATGCATCATGCGATCACCGACGGCTGGTCGATGCTGATCGCGCTGCGCGAGATTTGCGAGCTCTACTCGGCGTTCGCGGCAGGCAGAGCGCCCGAGCTCGCGCCGCTCTCGATCCAATACGTGGACTACGCGGCGTGGGAGCGGCAGCGGCTGCACTCCGGGCAGCTCCGGCCGATGCTCGGCTACTGGAAGGAACGACTGGCCGGCGCGCCGGCGCTGCTCGAGCTGCCGACCGATCGCCCGCGGCCGGCGACCCAGTCCTTCCGGGGCCGCCGCTCGTTGCTGGAGTTCGACGCGGAGCTGATCGAGAGCGTCAAGCAATTCTCGCGCAAGCACGAGGCGACGCTGTTCATGACGCTGCTCGGCGTCTGGCAGCTGCTTTTGCACCGCGTTTCGGGCCAGGACGACGTCTGCGTGGGCTCGCCGGTCGCGAACCGCGATCGTCCGGAGCTCGAGGCGATCATCGGCTGCTTCGTGAACAACGTCGTGTTCCGCAGCAGCGCGCGCGACGACGAGAGCTTCCTCGACTATCTGCGGCGCCAGAAGACGAGCGTGCTGTCCGCGCTCGATCACCGGGACCTGCCGTTCGACGTGCTCGTGGAAGGGCTGAAGCCGGAGCGTAGCTCCAGCCATGCGCCGGTGTTCCAGGTGTTGTTCGCGTTGCAGTCGTACGTCGAGCGCCTGCCCTCGATCCCGGGTGTCGAGCTCGAGTTCGAGCAGGAGGCGGACATCGGGGTGTCGCGCTTCGACCTGGTGAGCGAGCTGGTCGAACACCAGGGGCGCTTCCGCGCGCTCTACGAGTACTCGACGGATCTGTTCGACGAGCGCACGATCCGCAGGCTCCACGCGCACTTCGAGGCCTTGCTGCGCTCCGCGGTGGCGGCCCCTGCTACCCGGATCCGCGATCTCGCGCTGTTCGACGCCGAGGACGCGCGCTTGCTCGCCGAATGGAACGCCACCGAGTTGGAGCACGACCGCTCGCGCGCGGTGCACCAGCTGTTCGAGGCGAGCGCGCGGGCGCGGCCCGAGGCGATCGCCGTGTTGGACGGTAGCCGGAGCTACAGCTTCGCGGAGCTCGAAGCGCGCGCCAACCGTCTGGCCCGCGTGTTGCGCGATCACGGAGTCACCCAGCGCTCGCTGGTAGCGGTCTGCGTCGACCGCACCGTGGACATGCCGCTGGTGCTGGCGGCCGTCCACAAGGCAGGGGCGGCGTACGTCCCGCTCGACCCAGCGCACCCCTCCGATCGGCTTCGCTACGTGCTCGAAGACGCGGGCGTCGCCTGCGCCGTCACTTTGTCGCGCTTCAAGTCGCTGCTCGGTTCGGAGGCGAAGGTGATCGCGCTCGACGAGCTCGACGCGGAGCTCGCGGCGGTTTCGCCCGAGCCGCTCGGCCTCGATGTCCGGCCCGAAGATCTCGCGTACGTGATCTACACCTCCGGATCGACGGGTAAGCCCAAGGGGGTCGAGGTGGAGCACCGAAACGTGGTGGCGTTCCTCGAGGCCATGCGTCTCGCTCCGGGCTTCGTCGAAGGTGACCGGCTGCTGGCCGTGACGACGCTGTCGTTCGACATCGCCGGCCTCGAGATGTGGCTACCGCTGATGGTCGGCGGCAAGATCGTGGTCGCCTCGCGCGGGGACGTGCTGGACGGCGAGCGGCTGATGGCTCTGCTCGTCGAACACGACATCACGGTGCTGCAGGCCACTCCGGCGACTTTCCGGCTGCTCCTCGAGGCCGGCTGGTCCGGTAAACGCAACCTGAAGGTGCTTTGTGGCGGCGAAGCATTGCCTAGAGATCTTGCTATTGCGCTGTGGGAGCGCGTGGGGGAGCTGTGGAACGTGTACGGTCCCACCGAGACCACCATCTGGTCGACCACTTGCCGCATCCAGGATCCGCGCGCGGCAATCACCGTCGGACATCCGATCCAGAACACGCGCATCTACGTGCTCGAGCCCTCGGGTCAGCCCGCGCCCGTCGGTGTGCCCGGGGAGCTGTGTATCGCGGGCGAGGGCGTGGCGCGTGGTTACCGGAACCGCCCCGAGCTCACGGCCGAGAAGTTCGTCACCATCACGCTGCCCGACGGCAAAAATGAGAGGATCTACCGCACGGGTGACGTAGCGCGGCTGCGCAACGACGGCAGCATCGACTTCTTGGGTCGTCGCGATCACCAGGTGAAGGTGCGCGGGTACCGGATCGAGCTCGGCGAGATCGAGGCCGTGCTGGCGGCTGATCCCGATGTCAAAGAGTGCGTGGTGAGCGCCCGCGAGGACACGCCAGGAGACGTGAGGCTCGTGGCCTATTTCGTCCCGCAGCGCGGTAAGACGGTCGACCTCGACGTCGCCCGTGCGACGTTGCGGAGCAAGCTCCCGGAGTACATGGTGCCGAATTTGTTCGTTTCGCTCGAAGCGCTACCGCTGACCCCCAACGGCAAGATCGATCGCAAGGCATTGCCTGCTCCGGCAAGCGGCGGCGCACCCACCCCGGCGAGCGCGGCGCTGGAGGACGTGCCGATGACGCCGATTCAGCGGCGAGTCCTGGCCTCCTGGCGGGAGGTGCTGCGGGTCGAGCGGGTCGGGCTCTACGACAACTTCTTCGACATCGGCGGGCACTCGCTGTTGGTGGTGAAGCTGCACGCCGCGCTGAAGCGCGAGTTCTCCGCGGAGATCGAGCTGGTGGATCTGTTCCAGTGGACGACCGTGGCCGCGCAGGCCGAGCGCTTGTCTTCCGAGGGCCCGGGCCGCAGCGCAATCGACCGCGCCAAGGCGCGAGCGGCGAGGCAAGCCGATGGCTGAGCCGCGCGTGCAGCCGATCGCGATCATCGGCATGGGCGGGCGCTTCGCGTCCGCGCCGAACCTCGAGCGCTTCTGGGCGATGATCCGCGGCGGTGTCGAGGTCCTCGAGGAGCTGACTCCCGCCGACATGATCGAGTCGGGCGTGGACCCCACGCTCTTCAGCGACCCTCGCTACGTGCGGCGCGCTACGGTCCTCGACGGAACGGACCAGTTCGATCCGGCCTTCTTCGGGATTTCGCCGAGAGAGGCGCAGATCATCGATCCGCAGCAGCGCGTGTTCCTCGAATGCTCGTGGGAGGCACTCGAGCACGCCGGCTGGGCGGGCAGCGTCGCGGGCCAGGCCGTGGGCGTGTACGCGGGCGTCGGGATCAACACCTACCTCTTGAGCCAGATCCTCGGAAATCCCGAGCTTGCGGCGTCGGTCGGTGGCTACCAGCTGATGCTCGGCAACGACAAGGACTTCCTGGCCACGCGCGTCTCTTACAAGCTCGATCTGCGTGGACCGAGCGTGTCGGTTCAGACCGCGTGCTCCACCTCGCTCGTGGCAGTGGTGTTGGCGTGTCAGGCGTTGCAGCGCGGCGACTGCGACATGGCGCTCGCCGGCGGCGTGTCGATCCTTTGCCCGCAGCGGGCCGGTTACCTGTTCGAAGAAGGCATGATCTTCTCGCCGGACGGGCGCTGCCGGCCCTTCGATCGCTCGGCAGCGGGCACGCGGGGCAGCAGCGGCGCAGGCGTGGTGGTGCTCAAGCGCCTGAAAGACGCGGTTCGCGATCGCGACACGATTCACTCGGTGATCTTGGGTGCGGCCATCAACAACGACGGCGCCGCCAAGGCCGGCTACACGGCCCCGAGCGTCGAGGGCCAGGTGGAGGTGATCGCGGCGGCGCAGGCGCTGGCCGGCGTCGACCCCCGCAGCATCGGCTACGTGGAGGCGCACGGCACCGGCACCGCGCTCGGAGATCCGATCGAGGTCGCGGCGCTGACGCAGGTGTTTCGCGCTGCGAGCTCCGACGTGGGGTTCTGCCGGCTCGGCTCTCTCAAGGCAAACCTCGGCCACCTCGACGCCGCAGCCGGCGTGGCGAGCCTGATCAAGGCCACGCTCGCGCTCGAGCACCACGAGTTGCCGCCGCTCGTGAACTTCGAGGCGCCGAACCCGAGGCTCGGTCTCGAGGCGAGCCCGTTCTTCGCGAGCGCAGAGGGTGCAGCCTGGGACGCGCCTGCGGGCTCTCCGCGCCGCGCTGGCGTGAGCTCCCTGGGCATCGGCGGCACCAACGCTCACGTGGTGCTGGAGGAGGCACCGCCGGTCGTTCGCAGCGGGACGGCGCGCGGCCGCGAGCTGCTCGTGCTGTCGGCCCGTACGGCGACCGCGCTGGACACGGCGACGCGCGATCTGGAACGCTACCTACTCGCTCACCCCGAGCTTCCGCTCGGTGACGTCGCTTTCACGCTCGGTGTCGGGAGGCGAGAGCACCCGGAGCGGCGCGTCGTCGTCGCGCGCGATTCGGCCGAGGCGGCCCGCGCGCTGTCCACGCCGGACCGGGCGCCCGTATACGGGGCGACGCACGCCGGGGGTACGCCGCAAATCGCGTTCTTGTTCAGCGGGCAGGGCAGCCAGCACCGCGGCATGGGCGAGGATCTGTACCGCGAGGAGCCGGTTTATCGCGAAGCGTTCGATCGCTGCGCGCAACTGCTGGAGCCGGAGCTCGGTCTCGATCTGCGAGAGGTCGTGTTCGGCGAGCAAGTAAAGGCGGACCTCGACGAGACGCGCCTCGCCCAGCCTGCCTTGTTCGCGACTGAATACGCGCTGGCGCGCTTCTGGATGTCGCTCGGGATCCGCCCGTTCGCGATGATCGGACACAGCATCGGCGAGTACGTGGCCGCGCATCTCGCCGGGGTGATGACGCTCGAGGCGGCGCTGCGGATCGTGGCGGCGCGCGGTCGGCTGATGCAGGCGCAGGCTCCGGGCAGCATGGCCGCGGTGCAGCTCTCGTCCGCGGAGCTGCAAAACTACCTGGACGAGAGCGTGGAGCTCGCGGCCGTCAACGCGCCTGGCCTGTGCACGGTGTCGGGCCCCTCGGACGCGGTCGAGCGCCTGGTGCAGAGGCTGTCGCGCGAGGGCTTCGAGTCCCGGCTGCTGCACACCTCGCACGCCTTCCACTCGCGGATGATGGAGCCGATGCTCGGGCCGTTCGTCGAGCTTTTGGCCGGCGTCGAGCTGTCGCCGCCGCAGATCCCCTACGTCTCGAACCTGACCGGCAGCTTCGTGACCGACGAGCAGGCGACGTCACCCGCCTACTACGCGCGGCACCTGCGCGAAGCGGTGAGGTTCGAAGCCGGCGTGCGCTTGCTCTCCGAGTACGATCCGAGTGCGCTGCTGCTCGAGGTCGGGCCGAGCAATGCGCTCGCGTCCCTGTCGCGGCAGGTGCTCGGCAAGCAATCGCGGCGCGTGTTCGCGTCTCTCCCGCACCCTCGCGAGCCGCGCTCGGCGCTCGAATCGGCGCTCGAGACGGCGGGCAGGTTGTGGCTCTCGGGCGCGAAGCTCGACTGGGAAGCGCTGCATGCGGGGCGCCCGTCGCGCCGCGTTCCTCTCCCGACCTATCCGTTCGAACGCGAGCGCTGCTGGGTGGAAAAGGCGAGGCCCGTGGCGAGCGCCGCCGCCGCCCCGACCGGCGAGACCCTCTACTATGCGCCGAGCTGGATCCGCGACGAATCGGCGCTCGGTCAGGTGCCAAAGCCCGCTGGTCGCTGGTTGGTCATGTCGCGCCCCGGCGCGCTGGCGGACGCCGTGCAGCGGCGCTTCGAGAGCGGCGGGGCGAGCGTCGTGCGTGCCGTACCGGGCGAGCAGGTGGATAGCGCGGGGCTCGCCGGCGCCGTGTACGTGCTCGAGTCGAGCGGCGACGCCGCGCGGCGCAACGCCGACGCCTACTACAACCTCGTGGGGCTCGCGGCGGCGCTCGAGCCCGAGACCCATCGACGAGCGCTGCGCCTCGTGGTCGTGACCACGGGGGCGGCGGTGGTGCTCGACGAGCCGCTCCACGATCTCGGCGCGTCGCTCTCGACCGGTCCGGTGCTGGTGCTGCCGGTGGAGGTGCCGGGCCTCGACGTGCGCAGTGTCGATTTCGCATCGATCGACGTCGATGCGGCGCTCGAAGCGGCAGCGGCTGCCGTGGCCGAAGAAGCCGTGCTGCCCGGCACCGAACGCCAGATCGCGCGGCGGCGCGGGCGGCGCTTCGTTCGCCGCCTCGATCGGATTTCGCTCTCCGAGACAGAAGCGTCCTCGCTGCCGCTGAAGGCGCGAGGGGTGTACCTGATCACGGGCGGCCTCGGTGGTATCGGCCTCAGTCTGGCCAAGGATCTGGCGCGCCGGAGCTCGGCGCGTTTGCTGCTCACCGCGCGCACGGAGCTGCCTCCGCGCGAGCACTGGCCGCGACTGCTCGAGGGCGCGAAAGCGGACGATCCGATCGCGGCCGTCGCGCGCGCGCTGACCGAGATCGAGGCGGCGGGCGGGGAGGTGCTGGTCGCCTCGGCCGCGACTCAGGATCGGACGGCGATGCGGGCGGCGATCGACGCAGCGCGCGCGCGCTGGGGCGGCATCGACGGCGTGATCCACGCGGCGGGCGTGCCCGGTAGCGGCACGATCGCGCTCCGCAAGTCCGAGGGCGAGCTCGAAGAGGTGCTGGCGCCGAAAGTGGACGGGCTGTCCGTGCTCGTCGAGCTACTCGGCGGCACGTCGCTCGATTTCGTGGCCCTGTTCAGCTCGATCAACGCCGTGGCCGGCGCTGCGGGCACGGCCGACTACGCCGCTGCCAACGCCTACCTCGATGCCTTCGTCGATTCGGACGCGCGCCCGCGCGCTTGGCAGCACGTCGTGGCTTTCGATTGGGGGCCGTGGCGCGAGGTCGGCATGGCCGCCAAGCTCGCCGCGGCCGCCGCCAATCGCAGCGAGCGTCAGGCCGCGTTGCGCCACGCGCTCGCGTCCGACGCCGCGGTCGAGGCCTTCGTGCGCGGGCTCGGCTCACGCCGCAACCGGATCGTCGTCTCGTCTTTCGACCCGGTGCGTGCGGCGGAGCTCGCGACCTCGAGCTCGAAGACCCAGGGCGCGGCGGCGGCCGCCGTGCGCAAGCGCCCCGAGCCCACCACGGAGGCCCGCGCTCCCGGGTCCGAGGTCGAGCGCCGGCTCGGAGAGATCTGGTGCGAGCTGCTCGGCGTCGATCGCGTCGACGCTCGTGACGACTTCTTCGAGCTCGGCGGGCATTCGTTGCTCGCGACGCGCGTGCTGGCCCGCGTCGATCAGGCCTTCGGCGCGCGGCTGTCCCTGCGCGACGTCTTCGACGCACCCACGCTCGAGCGCTTGTCGGAGCGCGTGGAGGCAGCCGTCTCGAAGTCCGCGGCAGCGCCGGCCGCCGATGACGCTGACAGAGAGGAGCTCGAGTTCTGAGCGCTGCACGCCTTCTCTCCGAGCTTCGGGCTCTCGGCGCGGACGTGTTCGTCAGCGACGGAAAGCTGCGCGTCAATTCGCCGAAGGGGCAGCTCAGCGACGGGCTCAAGACGCGCATCGCCGCGCATCGCGACGAGCTGATTGCGCTGGTCGGGGGCGCCGACACGGGCAAGCTCGAGCCGATCGCGCGGATCTCGCGCAGCGAGACGTTGCCGCTGTCGTTCTTCCAGGAGCGGCTCTGGCTCTTGCACCAGTTCCAGCCGCAGAGCACCGCCTACAACATGACGGCGTTCTGGAGCAGCGACGTCCCGCTCAACCCCAGCTACCTCGAACAGGCGCTGTCCGCGGTCTTGCAACGGCACGAGATCTTGCGCAGCGCGTTCCGGGATCAAGACGGCTTCCCCCAGCTGCTGATCCTGCCGGAGGGCGAGCCCGTCCAGATCAAGGACCTGACGGCGCTCGAAACCGAGGAGGCGCAGCGGCTGGCAATCGAGGAAGACGGCGACGAGCAGGTCCACACGCCGTTCGATCTGAAGCACCGGCCCCCGGCGCGGTTCGTGATCTACCGCCTGCCCGAGGATCGCCTGGTGACGCGGTTCGTGGCCCATCACATCGCGGTCGATGCCTGGTCGATGGCGCTGATCGGGCGCGAGGTGAAGGCCGCCTACGACGGGCGCGAGCCGGAGCCGGCGACGGCGATTCAGTACGTCGATTTCGCGAGCTGGCAGCGAGACATGCTCGAGTCCGCGCGCCTCAAGTCCGAGCTCGAGTGGTGGGAGCGGAACCTGAAGGGCGCCCCGCCAACCTCCACGCTGCCGTCGGCGCGCTCGCGCCGCGCGTTCGCACCCGGGGCGACCCGCAGCTTCCGTGTCGGCCTCGAGCTCTCGAACCGCCTGCGGGCCGTGACGCGCGAGGAGCGCGCCACGGTGTACATGGGGCTGGTCAGCGTCTGCGCGTGCGTCCTCTACTCTTACACCGGGCAGCTCGACCTCGTGCTCGGCAGCCCGATGGGCTCCCGCGAGCGACCCGAGTTCGAGCAGCTGGTGGGCCCATTCGTGAGCGTGCTGGCGCTGCGCATCGATCTCGCCGGCGACCCCTCCTTCGCCGAGCTCCTGGCTCGCGCGCGCAGCGCCGTGCTCGACGGACACGCGCACCGCGACGTGCCGTTCGAGAAGCTGGTCGAGCACCTGAAGCCGGAGCGCTCCTTCGATCGGACGCCGCTGTTCCAGGTGGCCGTGGTGCTCCAGAACGGACCGACGCTCGATCGCATCGACAGCGGCGGCGCGATCTTCGATCTCAGCTGGTTCTTCCGCGAGGTCGACGGTGAGCTCGTGTGCGGCGTCGAATACCGCTGCGACGCCTACGACGCGCAGATGATCGACGCCGTGCAGGCTCGCTTCGAGCACCTGCTGCGCGCAGCGCTCGACGATCGGCGCGCGCCCCTGTCTCGGCTCGCGCGGTTCCCGGACACGCCGACCGCTATCACCGCGATCCGACCGCGGGCGATGCCCGCCGAGCCGCTCGTCCCCGAGAGCGCGGCAGCGCTGTCGGCCGAGGAGCGCGAGCGCTTGATCCGTTTGAGCCGCCGGACCTTCCGCGACAACACGCCGACCACGCCGGTGATCGAGCTGTTCGACGCACAGGTGCGGCGCACGCCCGATGCTCGGGTTGCGTTCGACGCGGCCGGTTCGATGACCTACGCGGAGCTGGACCGCGCCGCCAGCGTGCTGGCGCGCCGCTTGAGCCAGGCCGGCGTCGTGGTCGGAAGTCGGGTCGCGATCGGGCTCGAGCGGTCCAGGGCCGTGCTGGTGGCCGTGCTGGCCGTGCTGCGCTTGCGCGCCGCCTACGTGCCGCTCGATCCGCGCTACCCGCCCGATCGGCTCGCGTACCTGTTCGAGGACGCGGAGCCCGCGGTGCTGATCACGGACGATTTCGGACGAGATCGGCTGCCGGTGCCGCCGCACCTGCCGACCCTGAGCGTCGAGCTCGCGCCGGATCCCGCCGAGGCCGCGCCGCTGCCGGACGTCGGGAGCTACAGCCCCGACGACGTCGTCTACGTGATGTACACCTCTGGCTCGACGGGGCGCCCGAAGGGTGTCGAGATCCTGAACCGCGGGCTTACCAGCCTGCTGCTCGACATGCAGCAATCGCCGGGCTTCGGCCCGGAAGATCGCCTGCTCTCGGTGACCACGATCTCGTTCGACATCTCGGTGGTCGAGATGTTCTTGCCGCTCGTAACCGGGGCCCGGGTCTACATCGTGGCGCGCGACGTGTTGACGGACGGCAAGCGGCTCGCCGAGCTCGCCGAGCGCTTCGACGCGACGCTGCTCCAGGCAACGCCGGCTACGTTCCGGCTCTTGCTGGACAGCGACTGGAAGGGCAACCCGAAGCTCAAGATCATCTGCGGTGGCGAGGCCATGACGCGCGAGCTCGCGAACCAGCTCCTGACCCGCGCGGGCTCGGTCTGGAACCAGTACGGACCGACCGAGACCACGATCTGGTCCACGAAGCACCAGGTGAAGGCCGAAGAGGGCCCGGTGCCGATCGGTCACGCGTTCGCCAACACCGCGCTCTACGTGCTCGACCCGCAAGGCGCGCTCGTGCCGGAAGGCGCGGTCGGCGAGCTCTACATCGGCGGCGTCGGGGTGGGGCGGGGATACCTGAAGCGACCGGAGCTCACGGGCGCGCGGTTCTTGCCCGATCGGTTCGCGGGCGGCGACGCGCGGATGTACCGCACCGGCGATGCCGTGCGCTTCCGCCCCGACGGCGAGCTCGACTACCTCGGGCGCCTCGACGACCAGGTCAAGATCCGCGGCCACCGCATCGAGCTCGGCGAGATCGAGTCGGTGCTCCGCGAGCACCCGGGCGTCGCGGCGGCCGTCGTCGCTGCGCGCGAGGCGCGCCCGGGCGATCTGCGGCTGGTCGGATACTACGTGCCGCGCAACGGCGAGGTCTCCACGCGCGAGCTGCGCGAGCTGTGCCAGACCAAGCTGACGAAAGAGATGGTGCCGTCGGCCTGGATGTCAATCGCCGCCGTCCCGCTCACGCCGAGCGGCAAGACCGATCGCAAGGCGCTGCCTGCGCCCGTGGAAGAGCTCGTGGACGAGTCGAGCTGGGTGCCGCCGCGCGACGCGATCGAGCAAGAGCTGGTCAAACTCTGGGAGGGCGTGCTCGGAGTGCCGGTGCCGAGCGTGCTCGACAGCTTCTTCGATCTCGGCGGTCATTCGCTGCTCGTGGCCCGGCTGATGGCGCGCATCGAGAAGTCGTTCGGTGTGGCGCTGCCGTACGCGGTGATCCTCGACGCAACCACGGTCGAGAAGCTCGCGAAGAAGCTCCGCGAGCACCAAGCTCCCGCGAAGGCGGCGGCTCCGCCCGTCAAGTTCTCGTACCTCGTGCCGATCCGCTCCGAGGGCTCGCGACCCCCCTTGTTCTGCATCCACGGCGCCGGCGGCAACGTGCTGAACCTCTACGACGTCGCCCGCTATCTGTCGCGTGATCGTCCGTTTTACGGCATCCAGTCCGCTGGCGTCGACGGAACGAGCCGGCCGAAGGAGACGATCGAGGAGATCGCCAGCGATTACCTGGCCGAGCTCCGGATCGTGCAGCCGCGAGGCCCCTACTATTTGAGCGGGTACTGCGGCGGCGGGCTGATCGCCTACGAGATGGCGCAGCAGCTTCGCGCCGCGGGCGAGCAGGTCAACTTGCTCGCGCTGATCGATTTCTATCGTCCGGGCGTAGTGGTGTTCGACCGCTTCGCGGGCTGGAAGCGCGCTCTGGCCGAGGAGGGGCCGCGCCAGCTCAGCGAGCGGCTGGTGAAGAAGCTCGCGCGCGACAGCTACCACGTCTATCGCGCGCTCTCCGTGCGCTACCACCTGGCCCGAAGCCGCGCCATTCCCCACGAGCTCCGCGACTTCTGGCTCACCGAGACGTTCATGCAATGCGCCGCGCGCTACAAGCTGCGGCCCTATCGCGGCAAGCTGACGGTGATCCGAGCGCGCGACACGCACCCGATCTTCTCGGAGGTCCCGCCGGACCTCGGCTGGCTGTCCCTCGCCCAGCAGGGCATAGTCGCGGTCGAGGTGCCTGGTGATCACCACACCTTGACCCGCGAACCGAACGTGCGCGTGCTCGCCGCGCAGCTCGAAGCTTGCGTGCGCGCCGCGGACTCGTCCGACACTCCGCAAGGGCCGCCGGAGCGCTTCGATTCCAAGCAGCCGCACCAGCCCTGACCTCTGGCATTTCCATGACCGTCGCACCTTCGGGCCAGCCCATCGCCATCGTCGGAATCGGCCTACGATTTCCGGGGGGCGCCACCGACGCCGAGAGCTACTGGCGCATGCTGTGCGAAGGCACGGATGCGATCCGCGAGGTCCCGGCCGACCGCTTCGACGTGCGCCGCTTCTACGATGCGAAACCGGCCACGCCGGGCCGGATGATGACGCGTTGGGGCGGCTATCTGGACGGCCTCGACCATTTCGATTGCGGCTTCTTCGACATGTCTCCGCGCGAAGCGGAGCGGCTCAACCCCGAGCAGCGCCTGCTCTGCGAGATCGCCTGGGAGGCGCTGGAGGACGCGGGGGTCGACGCGGCTCGCGTGCGGGGCTCGCGCACCGGCGTGTTCGTCGGGCAGTGGGTGAGCGACTTCGAAGCGCGGCTGTTCGCCGATCCCGAGCTCGTCGATTTCTACATGACGATGGGCAGCGGGCGCTACGCGTCCTCGGGTCGCCTGTCCTACATTTTCGACCTGCGCGGGCCGTCCGTGACGCTCGACACCGCCTGCTCCTCGTCGCTGGTGGCCGTCCACCTCGCCAGCAAGAGCCTGCAGAGCGGCGAGAGCGAGCTCGCGATCGCCGGCGGCGTGAACGTGATCCTGCAGCCGCACGTGGCGATCGCCTATTCGCAGAGCCGAATGATGGCGACGGACGGGCGCTGCAAGTTCGGAGACGAACGAGCCGACGGCTACGTGCGCAGCGAGGGCGCGGGGCTCGTGGTGTTGAAGACGCTGGAGCGCGCGCTCGCCGACGGCGACCGCATCTACGCCGTGGTCCGCGGCAGCGCCCAGAGCAACGACGGCAAGAGCAGCGGCTCGATGGGAACGGTCAGCAAGCCCGGGCAAACGGAGCTCTTGCGGACGGCGTACCGCGACGCCGGCGTTCGCCCGAGCGAGGTCGCCTACGTCGAGGCGCACGGCACCGGCACCCAGGTGGGCGATACCGTGGAGCTCGCCTCGCTCGGCGCCGTGTTCGGCGAGGAGCGCGCAGCCGGCCAACGCGTGTACGTCGGCTCCGTCAAGACGAACCTCGGGCACACCGAAGGCGCGGCCGGCATCGCCGGGCTGATCAAGACCACGCTCGCGGTCCATCACGGGCGCATCCCGCCGAGCTTGCACTTCGTCACGCCGAATCCGAAGATCCCCTGGGACACGCTGTCGCTCGAGATCCCGCGGGCGGAGATCGGCTTTCCAGCGGGGGGCAGCCGCATCGCGGGCGTCAACGGCTTCGGCATCTCGGGCAGCAACGCTCACGTCGTGCTCGCCGAGGCGCCCGAGCGCGCGGCGGCGCCGAGCCGCTCGATCCGCGCTACCCGGCTCTTACCGCTGTCGGCGCGCACGCCGGAAGCGCTGGCCGCGCTGGCCTCGCGCTACGCGGAGCGGCTCGAACGAAAGCCGGAGCTCGAGCTCGACGACATCTGCTTCGGCGCGGCGACGCGGCGCACCTCGCTCGAGCACCGCGCGGCGTTCACCGCCAAGGACCGCGCCTCGCTGATCGAGGCGCTCCGCAATTTCACGGCCGGCGCTCCGGCTTCGGCGCAGGGCCAGGCCTCCTCCGAGCGGCCGAAGCTCGTGTTCGTGGTCTCGGGCCAGGGCTCGCAGTGGGTCGGTATGGGGCGCGCGCTCGCCGCCGAGGAGCCCGTGTTCCGCGCCGAGCTCGAGCGCTGCAACCAGGCCATCACCAAGTACGCCGACTTCGACGTGATGGAGCAGCTCGCGGCCGAGCGCGGCTCTGCCGCGTACCGCGGCGACGACGTCGTGGTGATCCAGCCGGTGCTGTTCGCCTTGCAGATGGCTTACGCCGCTCTGTGGCGCTCGCTCGGAGTCGAGCCGGACGCGGTGGTCGGTCATAGCCTGGGTGAGGCCGCAGCAGCCGCCATCGCGGGCGCGATCGACCTCGACACCGCCGCCAAGATGATGTGCTGGCGCAGCGCGCTGATGCGGCGTACTGCCGGGCAGGGCGCGATGGCGCTGCTCGAGCTCTCGGTCGACGAGACGCGCGCGCTGCTCGAGCGCTACGGCGAGCGCGTCTCGATCGGCTGCATCAACGGCCCGACCTCCACGGTCATCTCCGGCGATCCCGGGCCGGTGCAGGAAATCGTGGCCGAGGTCGAGCGTGCGCAACGCTTCAGCCGGCTCGTCAAATCCGATGTCGCGAGCCACAGCCCGCAGATGGAGGCGGCTGCCCGGGAGCTCGCACAGAAGCTCGCGGGAATGCAGGCGCGCTCGGGTAGCGTGGCGTTTTACTCGACGGTGCTTGGGGAGCGCGTCGACGGAACCGCGCTCGACCCCAGCTACTGGGCGAGGAACTTGCGCGACACGGTGCGCTTCGATCCGGCGATCCGCAAGCTGCTCGAGGACGGAGCCGAGTTGTTCCTCGAGCTGTCGCCGCATCCGCTGCTCGTGCCGTCGATTCAAGAGACGGCGCGCGCGGTCCGGCGCGAAGTGGTCGCGCTCGGCTCGAGCCGTCGCGGCGATCCGGAGCAAGCCACCCTGCTCGGCGCGCTCGGCGGCTTGTGGGCGCGAGGCTGGCCCGTGGATTTCGGGCGGCTGTTCGAGAGCGGGCGCGCGGTGTCGCTGCCGCTCTACCCGTTCCAACGCGAGCGCCACTGGATCGGGTTGGCCGAGGCTCGCCCGGCTTCCGCCGGACAGGCCCGCCAGAAGCCGCCGGACGACACCGCGCTCGGTTACTTGCACCGCTTCGCGTGGGACGAGGTGCCGCTCGCCGAGGGGGGCGGTCAGAGTCCGGTCAACGCCTGGCTCGTGCTCGCGGCCGACGGCGAGCGCGCCCAGTGCTTCGCCGACGCGCTCGCCGCGCAAGGCGACGCCGCGGTGGTTGCGCCGCTGTCGGAGGTCGAGCGCGCGGTCGCCGAGTTGCGGCAGCGTCCGCAGCCATGCGGCGTGCTCTTGCTGCTACACGACGAGCCGGGGGTCGCCTACCAGCCGGTCGCCGTGGCTCGAGCGCTCGCGGGCGCCGGGGCCCGGCTCTGGATCGTGACCTCGGGTGCGCAAGCGGTGACCGGGAGCGAGCCGCGCATCGCGGTCGATCAAGCCGCGGCCTGGGGCAGCGGTCGCGCCATCGCCCAGGAATCGCCGGAGCTCTGGGGCGGCCTCTTCGATCTCGAGCGGAGCGCGTCGGATAGCGACTCGGCCAAACTGCTCGCGCGTGCGCTGTTCCAGCCCGACGGCGAGGAGCAAGTGGCGTTTCGCGGCGGCCTGCGCTTCGGGTTGCGGCTGCGCAAGGCGCCCAGCTTGCCGGCGCCGGAGTTCGCCTGGCGGCCGGACGGCGCGCTGCTCGTGAGCGGTGGCCTCGGCGAGATCGCGCTTCACGTGGCGCGCGCAGCGGTCGGCGCCGGAGTGCGCCGGCTGATCTTGCTCGGCCGCACGCCGCTTCCCGAGCGCGGCGCCTGGCTGAACCTGGATCCGGCGACGCCCGCGGGCCGGCGTGTCCAGGCCGTGCGCGAGCTCGAGGCGCTCGGCGCGAGCGTACAGACGGCAGCGGTCGATGTCGGAAATGAAGCGGAGCTCCGCGCGTTCCTCGATCGCTACGAGAAGGAAGCCTGGCCTCCGATCCGCGGCGTGGTGCATACGGCTGCGGTGCTCGAGAGCCGCCTCGTGCTCGACACCGATCGCGAGAGCTTCGACAAGGTCCTCCACCCGAAGCTCGCGGGCGCGCAGAACCTCGATCGCTTGTTGCCGGAGCTCGACCTGTTCCTGATGTTCTCGTCGATCATCGGGCAGCTCGGCGAGGCGGGCGAGGCCAACTACGCTGCGGCCAACGCCGGGCTCGACGCGCTGGCGCAGGATCGCAAAGCGCGCGGCCTGCCGGGCGTCAGCATCGCCTGGGGCGTGTGGGAAGACACCGGGCTCGCCCGCGGTCAGGTCGAGAGCGGGCTGTCGCGCCAGGGCATCGTCGCGTTCGCCCCGGAGCGCGCTTGCTCGATCGTGCTCTGGTCGTGGGCCGGCTCCGTGCCCGCGTTCACGGTGCTCGGGGTCGATTGGGCGGCGTTCCGCCAGGCGCGCGCCGGCCGCGGAGAGCGGCTCTACCGCGAGCTCCTGCCGGCTCACGGGGGCAGCAGAGGTGAGGCGGACCTCGCGACCGAGCTCGCGTCGGCGAGCGTGGCGGATCGCAAGCGTTTGATCGAGGCGTTGGTGCGCGACAGCATCGGCAAGGTGCTCAAGGTTCCGCCAGCGAAGATCGACGCGAAGCGCACGCTCGGCTCGATGGGACTGAGCTCGATCCTGGCCATCGAGCTCCGGAACTTGCTCGAGCGCGGGCTGAACCGTTCCCTGTCGGCGAGCCTGGCCTGGAACTACCCGACCTTGACGGCGATGGTCGATTACCTCGCCGGTCAGCTCGAGCCGGCGGCCGAGCCGGCTGGGGCGCCGCGCGCCGAAGCCACCGCTCCCGAAGATCTGAGCCAGATCGCCGAGCTCTCCGACGAAGAGGCCTTGCTCGCGCTGCGCGGGGGGAGCGCATGACGCAGCAGCGCCTCGGTGATCTCTCCGCGATCAAGCTGGCCTTGATGGCCAAGAAGCTCCGGGCCGACGCGGCGGCGGTGCTGCGGGCCGAGCCGATCGCGATCGTCGGCATGGGCGCCCGCTGCCCGGGCGCGGAGTCACCCGAGGAGCTGTGGAGCCTGCTCAGCAGCGGCCGCGACGCGATCCGCGAGGTGCCGTCGGAGCGTTGGAACCTCGACGCCCTGTTCGACCCGGACCCTGCAGCGCCGGGCAAAATGCTGACCCGCAGCGGCGGTTTCCTCGACCAGGTCGAGGGGTTCGACGCGGCCTATTTCGGGATCCTCTCGCGCGAGGCCGAGCGCATGGATCCGCAGCAGCGCTTGTTCCTCGAGGTCTCGATCGAGGCGCTGGAAGACGCTGGCCTGTCCCGCGAGCGGCTCCGCGGCAGCCGCACCAGCGTGTTCGTCGCCAGCTATCACGACGACTATTCGCTGTTGCAGCTCGGAGATCTCGAGGGCATCGACGAGCGCACGCTGACCGGCACCTTGCAGAGCGTGGTGGCCAACCGGCTCTCGTACTTCCTGGATCTGCGGGGACCGAGCGTCACGATCGACAGCGCTTGCTCGTCGTCGCTCGTGGCGGTGCACCTCGCTTGTCAGAGCCTGCGTGCGGGGGAGAGCGATCTCGCCGTCGCCGGCGGAGTCTCCCTGATCGTCAATCCGACGATGATGGTCGCGATGTCGAAGGTCGGCTTCATGGCGCCGGACGGGCGCTGCAAGACCTTCGACGCCGCCGCCAACGGCTTCGGCCGCGGCGAGGGCGCGGGCGCCGTGGTCTTGAAGCGGCTGTCGGACGCGATCGCCGACGACGATCGGATCGTCGGCGTGATCCGCGCTTCGGCGGTGAACCAGGACGGACACTCGACCGTGCTCGCCGCGCCGAACGGCATGGCGCAGCGCGAGCTGATCCGCGAGGCGCTTTCGAGCGCGCAGCTCGACTCGAGCCGGATCGGCTTCGTGGAAGCGCACGGCACGGGCACCGCTCTCGGCGACCCGATCGAGGTCGAGGCGCTCGCCGAAACCGTGGGCAAGCCCGCGCCCGACGCGAGCGCTTGTTACATCGGCAGCGCCAAGGCGAACCTCGGACACCTCGAGGCCGCGGCCGGTGTGGTCGGCTTGATCAAGACCGTGCTCGCGCTCGAGCACGGGGCCGTCCCGCCGCAGCCGAAATTCGAGAAGCTCAATCCGTACATTTCGCTCGCGGGCAGCCGCTTGCAGATCCCGCGCGAGCTCACGCCCTGGCCGCGGGGTGCGGCGCCGCGCTGCGCCGCGGTGAGCTCTTTCGGGGTGGGCGGCACCAACGCCCACGTGATCGTCGAAGAAAAGCCGGTGTTGCCCGCGCGCGCCGCTAAAAGCGCGGGCGCGGGGCTGCTGGCGCTGTCGGCGCCGTCGCCCGAGGCGCTCGGCGCGCTCGCGACGTCGTGCCTCGCGTGGTTGCGCGAGACACCGGCCTCGCTCGACGACATTTGCTTCACCGCGGCGCGGCGCCGCTCGCATTTCGAGCACCGCCTGGCCGTCGCGGGGGCGTCGAAGGAGGCGCTCGCGGAACGGCTCGCGGAGCGGCTCGAGGGCTCCCTCGCGAAGGCGTCGGGACCGAGCGCGGTCAGCGAGCCGCGGGTGGCGTTCGTGTTCAGCGGTCAGGGGCCGCAGTGGTACGCGATGGGTCGAGAGCTGCTCGGCGCCGAGCCGGTGTTCCGGCAGGTGATCGAGGAGTGCGACGCGCTGCTGACTCCGCACTCCGGGTGGTCGCTGCTCGCCGAGCTCGGAAAGAGCGAGGGCGAGTCACGGCTCGGCGAGACCGAGATCGCGCAGCCCGCGCTGTTCGCGCTGCAGATCGCGCTCGCGGCCCTGCTGGAGAGCTGGGGCGTCCGTCCCGACGGCGTGGTCGGGCACAGCGCCGGCGAGATCGCGGCCTTGCACGTGGCCGGTGTGCTGAGCCGCGCCGAGGCGCTGCGCATCATCTGGCATCGTGGGCGGATCATGCAGGGGGCGACCGGCCACGGGCGCATGGCGCAGGTCTCCTCGACCGCCGAGCAGGCGCGCGAGAGCGTGAGCCCGTACGGCGAGCGGCTATCCGTGGCGGCGCTGAACGGCCCGCGCAGCTCCGTCATCTCCGGAGAGGCGCGCGCGCTCGAGGAGCTGCTCGCGTCGCTCGCGGCTCGTGGCGTCGGTCACCGCATGCTGCCCGTGAACTACGCGTTCCACAGCGCGCAGATGGCTCCCTTCCGCGACGAGCTCGTGGCGACCCTCGGCTCGATCAGCACCGCTCCCGCCCGGGTCCCCGTCTACTCGACGGTCACCGGCGCGCTCGCTTCGAGCCCGCCGGACGCGCACTACTTCGGCAGCAACGTGCGCGAGACGGTGCGGTTCGAGAGCGCGATCGCGAGCCTCGCCGCCGACGGTTTCCAGGTCTTCGTCGAGATCTCGCCGCACCCGGTGTTGTCGGCGGCGATCAGCGAGTGCCTCGATGCGCGCTCGCAGAGCGGGACGGTGTTGGCCAGCTTGCGGCGCACGCGACCCGAGCGCGAGGCGTTGCTCGAGGTCCCGGCGCGCCTGTACGAGCTCGGCGGATCGCCGAGGTGGCAAGCCCTCGCTCCGCAGGGCTCGGTGGTTCCATTCCCGCGCTACCCCTGGCAGCGCAAACGTCATTGGCTGGCACGCGCCTCGAGCGGCGGGCGCGGGCAAAATACGGGTCACCCGTTGCTCGGCCGGCGAGTCCCGGCGGCGGTCGGCGCCGCGCGGATCTACGAGGGCGGCCCAGAGCTCGCCGAAGCCTGGCTCGGACATCACCGCATCTTCGAGCAGGTGATCGTGCCCGGAGCGGCCGTGCTCGATCTGTTCCACGCGGCGGTGGCCCTCGGTTCCGGGCCAGCGCGCGAGGTGACGGGTTTCGCGATGCACCGCCCGTTGTACGCGAACGATCCGGCCGCGACGCGCTGGCAGACCGTGGTGAAGACCGGCGCCGAGCCCACCATCGAGCTCCATCAGTCGAAGCCCGACGCGGGCGAGGACGACGAGTGGCAGCTCGTCGCCAGCGGGAGCTTCGCGGAGCGGGGGCCGCGGCTCGAGCTGTCCACGCCGAACGCCACCGAGCCGCTCGATCCCGCGGCCGTTTACGAGCGCTTCGCGGAGCTCGGGGTCGGGTTCGGTCCGACGTTTCGCTGCCTGCGTGAGATCCGGCGCGGAGAAGGCACGGCCGAAGCGCGCATCGACATGCCCCAGGGTCTGGAGGCGGGCTACGGGCTGCACCCGGTGCTGCTCGACGCGGCGATTCAGCTTTGCTGCCTGGCCGCGCCGCGCGGCGCGCGCGGAGAGCTCCCGTCGGACGTGTTCTTGCCGCTCGGTGCCGATCGCTTCCGGGTCCTGTCACCGCTCGTGGGCAGCTTGCGCGCGCGCGTACAGGTCCGCGACACGGCCCGCTCACTCACGGCGGATCTGATTTTGGAGGCGTCGACGCCCTCGGGCGTGACGCGCGTGGCCGAGGTCGAAGGCCTGCGCTTCGCTCGCGCCGACGCTTCGGCATTCGCAGCGGAAGCCCCGGACGCCGGCCTCTCGTACACGGTGGAGTGGGCGGTCGAAGCCGGCGAGCCGGCGGCTTCGGCCGAGGTCCAGGCCGCGGGCGCGTGGGCGGTGTGCCTGGACCAAGGCGGCTTCGGGCAGGAGCTCGTGACGGCGCTCGGCGCCGCGGGCGAGGCCGTCGTCACGCTGAACGCTGGCGAACCCGAAGAGCTCGCGGCCTCGCTCTCGAGCGCGAGGGGTCAATCACTCCGAGGGGTGATTGACCTCACCCCGCTGGACGCTCCGGCGCTCTCGAGCGGCTCGCGCGGCGCCGCCGCCGACGCTCTGGCTCCCAGCCTGCACCTGGCGCGAGCGCTGGCAAGCGCGGGCGTCTCCTGCCCGCTCTGGGTGGTGTCGCGCGGCGCGACGGTGGTGAGCGGTGGCGAAGTGCCCGAGCGGCTGCAGCCAGAAGCGTCGGGGGCGTGGGGGCTCGCGAGCGTGGTCGCGCTCGAGCACCCGGAGCTCGAACCGCGGCGCGTCGATCTCGATCCCGACGCGGAAACCCGCGCCGTGCTCCCCGCCCTGCTCGCGCGGCTGCGCATGCGCGATGGCTCCCGAACTGCCGCCTTGCGCGAAGGGCGCTGGTGGGTTCCGAGGCTCGAGGCGTGGAAGCCGGCAACTCGGCGAGAGGCTTCGCCGATCGGTCTCGCGCTCGCGCGGCCGGGCTCGCTCGACGGCGTCGAGCTCAGGCCGGTTCCGCGCGCCGCGCTCGCCCCCGGTGAGGTGCGGCTCAAGATCCTGGCGTCGGGTATCAACTTCCGCGACGTCTTGCTGGCGCTCGACATGTACCCGGGGGGCGGCGTGCCGCTCGGGGTCGAGTGTGCGGGCGTCGTCATCGAGCTCGGTCCCGGCGTCACCGAGCTCGCGCTGGGCGAGCGCGTCTTCGGCTACGCGCCGGGCGGTATCGGCACGGAGGTCTGCGTGCCAGCCGTGTACCTCGGGCGCATTCCGGCTCGGCTCGGCGCCGAGCAAGCCGCGGCGCTGCCGGTCGCGTACCTCACGGCGTACTACGGCCTGCACCGGCTGGCCTCGCTCCAGCGCGGGCAGCGCGTGCTGATCCATGCGGCGGCGGGCGGCGTCGGGCTTGCCGCGGTCGAGCTCGCGCGCCGTGCGGGCGCGGAAATCTTCGGGACCGCTGGCTCGGATCAAAAGCGCGAGCTACTGCGCGCGCGCGGCGTGCATCACACGCTCGACTCGCGCAGCCTCTCGTTCGCCGACCGCGTCCGCGAGCTGACGGGCGGGGCAGGGGTGGACGTGGTCTTGAATTCGCTGGCCGGCGAGTTCATCCCCGCGAGCCTCGCTCTGGTGGCGGCGGGGGGCACGTTCCTCGAGATCGGCAAGCGCGGCGTGATGAGCGAGGAAGAGGCGCGTCGGGCGCGCCCCGACGTGCGCTACCACCTCTATGATCTGGGTGCGCGCTGCGAGGCCGATCCGCCGCTGCTCCAAGGCATGCTCGGCGAGCTGATCGGAGCGCTCGAGCGCGGTGAAATCGAGCCGCTGCCGATCCAGGTGTTCCCGCTCGATCAGGTGAGCGAGGCATTCCGTTTCATGGCTCAGGCGCGGCACGTCGGTAAGCTGGTGGTGCGCCCGAGCCCGACGGGGCTGGCCGGCCCGCTCGTCTCCGAGTCCGCCACGTATCTCGTCACGGGAGGGCTCGGCGGCGTCGGTCTCGAGACGGCGCGCTGGCTCGCGGGGGCCGGGGCGCGCTCGCTGGTGCTGACCGGGCGCCGGGCTCCCAACGAGCGCGCTCGAGCGCAGTTGGCCGAGCTCTCCGCCTCGGGCGTGAACGTGCGCGTCGAGCAGGTCGACGTGGCCGATCGCGCGGCGATGGCCGCGCTGCTCGCGTCGATCGCCGAGGGCGGGCGACCGCTGCGCGGCGTGGTGCACTCCGCGGGCGTCGTGGACGACGCGCCGATCGTCCGCCAAGACGCAACGCGGGCCGAGGCCGTGCTCGGTCCCAAGGCGCGCGGCGCCTTCCTGCTGCACGAGCTCACGCGCGATCAGTCGCTCGATTTCTTCGTGCTGTACTCGGCGGCGGGCCCGCTGCTCGGCGCGCCCGGTCAGAGCACCTACGCCGCGGCCAACGCCGAGCTCGACGCGCTCGCTCTTTCGCGTCGAAGGCTCGGGTTGCCGGCGCTCAGCGTGTCCTGGGGCTCCTGGGCGGGGGCCGGTATGGCGGCAGAGCTCGCGGCTCGAGGCAGCGATGTCTGGGCCAAGCGCGGCCTCGGCAAGCTGACCCCCGAGCAGGCCTTTCCAGCGCTCGAACGCCTGCTGCGCGAGGGCGTCGCGCACGCCGCCATCGTGTCCATCGATTGGAGCCGGTTCCTCGCGAGCCTCGCACCGGGCGCAGACCGCTCGTTCTTCGCCGTGCGCGCCGAACAGAAATCGACGACCAAGGCCGGCAAGGACGAGGCTCCGCCGCTGCTCACCAGCCTTCAGGCCATACCGCCGACGGAGCGGCGAGCTGCCTTGCTCACGCACCTCGCGGACCGCGCGCTCCACGTCGTCGGTCTCGACCGCAGCACGCCCCTCCACCCTGGAGTCCCGCTGAAGGACGTCGGTCTCGACTCGCTGATGGCGGTCGAGCTCCGTAACGTGTTGGCTCGCTCGACGGCCGCGGCCCTGCCCGCGACGCTGCTGTTCGACTACCCCACGCTGGACGCGCTCGCCGATCACCTGTGGCGCCTGCTTTCGCTCGATTCGGACGCGCGAGCCAGCGATCTTGCCCTTCAGGATGCCGAGAAGCTGGCGGCGGAGAGGGAAATCGCGAGTCTCTCGGACGAAGAGGCGGAGGCGCTCCTGTTGCAGGAGCTCGAGGCATCCGAACGGAGAACGCATGGCGCCTGAGGCACCCGAAGACAAGACGCTCACGCCGATCAAGCGGGCGCTGCTAGAGATCCGCGGGCTCCGCAGCGAGCTCGAACGCGCGCGCGAACCGATCGCGATCGTGGGGGTCGGCCTACGCCTACCGGGCGGGGTCATCGATCTGGCCGGCTTCGAGCGGCTGTTGTTCTCCGGCACGGACGCGATCACGCCGATCCCGCAGAGCCGCTGGGACCTGAGCCGGCTCTACGACGAGGATCCCGACGCGCCCGGCAAGATGACCACGCGCTTCGGCGGCTTCCTCGACGACGTGGATCGCTTCGACGCCGAGTTCTTCGGGATCTCGCCGCGCGAGGCCGCCAGCATGGATCCGCAGCAACGGCTGCTGCTCGAGGTGGCGTGGCAGGCGCTCGAGGACGCGGGACATTCGCCCGCGTCGCTCGCCGGCACGCGCGCCGGCGTCTATCTGGGCATCGCCAACGGCGACTACGGCCGCGCGTTGTTCGCGGAGCCCGAGGCGATCGACGCCTACGTGAGCACCGGCAACGCTTACAGCGTCGCCGCCGGCCGCATCTCGTATTTTCTCGGGTTGCTCGGCCCCGCGGTGGCGATCGACACCGCCTGCTCGTCCTCGCTCGTGGCGCTGCACCTGGCTTGTCAGGGCTTGCGGCTCGGCGACTGCGATCTGGCCTTGATCGGCGGCGTGAACCTGGTGCTCACGCCCGAGCTCAACATCAACTTCTCCAAGGCGCGCATGATGGCGCCCGACGGTCGTTGCAAGACCTTCGACGCCGCAGCCGACGGCTACGTGCGCGGCGAGGGCTGTGCCGTGGTCGTGGCGCGGCGGCTCTCGGACGCGCTCGCCGACGGGGATCGCGTGCTCGGCGTGATCCGCGGTTCCGCGATCAACCAGGACGGTAAGAGCGGAGGGCTCACCGCACCCAACGGTCCCGCGCAAGAGGCCGTGATCCGCGCGGCGCTCGCCCAGGCCGGCGTGTCGGGTCGCGAAATCGGCGTGGTCGAGGCGCACGGCACGGGCACGTCCCTCGGCGATCCGATCGAGGTCGGGGCGCTGTCCGCCGCGCTGTGCAGCGAGCGCGATCCGTCGCAGCCGCTCGTGATTGGCTCGGTCAAGACCAACTTCGGCCACCTGGAAGCGGCCGCAGGCATTGCGGGGTTGTTGAAGCTGCTCGTGGCCCTGCAGCGGCGCGAGATCCCTCCGAGCCTGCATTTCAGTACCCCGAATCCGCTCATCGACTGGACCCACCCGATCCGCGTCGCGACGGCGAGCGAGCCGTGGCCCGAGATCGGCGGGCGGCGCTTGGCCGGTCTGAGCTCCTTTGGCTTCAGCGGCACGAACTCCCACGTGATCATCGAGGCGCCGCCGCCCCGTGCTCCCGCGGAGGGAGCCGCAGAGACGCCGCGCCGACCGCTGGAGCTGCTCGCGCTCTCGGCGCGCTCCGAGGCCTCGTTGCGCGAGCTCGCCCAGAGCTACCAGCAACGGCTCGAGCAGGAGCCGAGCGAGCCGCTCGCCGACTTCTGCTTCACCGCGAACGCGGGCCGCGCTCAGCTCGAGCATCGCCTGGCGATCGTCGGCAAAGACGCGCGCGAGCTGTCGCAGGGGCTCGCCGCCTACCGGGAAGGCACTCCGAACCCGGCGCTCGCCAGCGGCCAGGTGGACGGCGCCGTCCGACCGCGCATCGCTTTCCTGTTCACGGGTCACGGCGCGCAATCGCCGGGCATGGCGCGCGGCCTGTACGAGACCTCGGAAGTGTTCCGCTCGGCGATCGACGCGTGCGCCGCGGTGCTGGATCGCAAGCTGCCGCGCGGCCTGCTCGACGCGATGTTCTCGGAAGGCGAGGCCTCTCCGCTCGACCGGAGCCTGTACGCCCAGCCCGCGACGTTCGCCGTCGAGTACGCGCTCTCGGAGCTGTGGCGATCGTGGGGGATCGAGCCGAACGCCGTGCTCGGCCACAGCCTCGGTGAGTACGCCGCGGCCCAGGTCGCCGGATTGTTTTCGCTCGAAGACGGCCTCTCGCTCGTGGCCGAGCGCGGCCGGCTCACCGACGAGCTCGAGCCCGGCGGCGGCATGGGAGCCGTGTTCGCCTCGCCCGAAGCCGTGTCCGCCGAGATCGCGGCGCTCGGCGGCGAGATCGCGATCGGCGCCTACAACGGGCCGGAGAACGTCGTCGTGAGCGGTCAGCGCTCCCAGGTCGAGGCGCTGCTGGCCCGCTTCGAGGCGCGCGGCATCCGCGCCAAGCTGCTGCGCGTGCCCTACGCGTCGCACTCGCCACGCGTCGAGCCGCTGATCCCGGGGCTTGCCGCGGCGCTCGAGCGCGTGAAGTGGACGCCGCCGCGCTGCGCGTTCATCTCGAACCTGACGGGCGGGGTCGCGGGCTTGGACCAGGTCGGGCGCACCGAGTACTGGCTGTCGCACATGCGCCAACCCGTGCACTTCGCGCAGTCTATCGAGGCGGCTGTGCGACAGGGCATCACCCACTTCGTCGAGGTGGGGCCGCACCCGGTGCTGCTCGGCCTCGGCGCGGAGTGCGTCTCTGCCAGCGTCGAATGGCTGCCGTCGTTGCGCCGTGATCGTCCGGCGTGGTCGGACCTGCTCGAGAGCCTGTCGCGGCTGTTCGTCGGCGGCGCCGAGATCGACTGGGCGCGCTTCGACGGACGCAGCGCGCCGCGCCGGCTCGCGTTGCCGGGTTACCCTTTCCGGAAAGATCGGCACTGGTCGCCGACTTTCGGCCGAGCATCGCAGCCGCGGAGCAACGTCCGCGAGCGCTGGCTGCGGTTTTCGCACAAGCTCGAGCGCGAATCCTTGCGCGGGCCGTTGGACCTCGCCGCTGCTTCGTATCCCGAGAAATGGCGGCTGCTCGCGCGGCTCACCCGCGAGAACGCCGCGGCGATCCTGTGCGCCGCGGGCCTGTTCGGCGCGGCGGGCGAGGCGCACACGCTCGAAACCGTGCTCGAACGGGCGAAGATCGGCGGCGCTTACCGGCACCTCGTCAAGCGCTGGCTCGACGGCCTCGTGGAGCAGGGCTCGCTCGAACGTGACGGCGAGCACTATCGCGCTCCGGCTGGCTTGACCCCGGCCGGGCTCGAGGCGCTGTGGGCGGAGGCCGAGCGCGCGTTCGCCGACAATCGCCAGCTCTTCGCCTACTTCAAGCACTGCTGCTCGCTCGCGGGGGACGTGCTCACGGGGCGCGAGAGCCCGCTCGAGACCTTGTTCCCCGGCGGTTCGTTCGAGCTCGCCCGCGACCTGTACGAGCGTTCGACGACGATGCGCTACGTCAACGGCCTGGCCGCGGCCGCGTTCGAAGAGCTCGCGCAGGCGCTGCCCGACGGCCGCACGCTGCGGGTGCTCGAGGTGGGCGCCGGCACCGGCGGGACCACGAGCTCGCTGTTACCGGTGCTGCCCGCGGATCGAACGCGTTACCTGTTCAGCGACGTGTCCGATATTTTCCTCGATCGGGCGCGCACGCATTTCGCCGACTTCCCGTTCTTGACCACGGCGCGCTTCGACCTCGACAAAGACGAGGCACCGGTCGGACACGGAGGAGAGCGCTTCGACGTCATCGTCTCGGCCAACGCGGTCCACGCCAGCGTCGACCTTCGCGCGGCGCTGCGCCGCTTGCACGGGCTGCTCGCGCCGGGCGGCGTGCTGGTGCTGGTCGAGTCCACGACCCACCTCGACTGGTTCGACATCACCACCGGGCTGATCGAAGGTTGGCAGCATTTCGCGGACGATCTGCGCACCGACAACCCGCTCCTGCCGCCGCCGATCTGGGTCGACGCGTTGCTCGCGGCGGGCTTCGAGGCAGCCGAAGCGTTTCCGCGGCCCGGCTCCGACGCGAACGAGCTCGGTCAGCACGTGATCGTGGCGCGCGTCTCGGGCGAGGCGCTCGGCGACGCCGCTACCGACGCTCCAGCCGCCGAGCGCGACCCCGCGCGGGCCGCCGCCGCGGTCCTCGAGCGAGGCGAGTCCTTCCGGCAGCGGCTCGAGGCCGCGCTGCCCGGGGAGCGCCTGGGCATGGTCCGCGAGTACGTCCGCGAGCAGGTGATGGCCGTGTTACGCCTCGACGAGAGCCGTCCGCCCGGTCGCAACGATCGCCTGATGGATCTCGGCTTCGACTCGCTGATGGCCGTGCAGCTTCGAAATCAGCTCACGACGGGCCTCGGGCTCACGCGGCGGCTGCCGGTATCGCTGCTGTTCGACTACCCGACCATCGATCTTCTGGCGAGCCGCCTGCTGGAGCTCGTCGCCCCGGCCGAGGCCGCGCCCGGGCCCGCGGCTCCCGAAGCCGGGGCCCCGCCGGCCGCGCTGGACGCCGACGCCGTCTCCCGCATGAGCGAAGCAGAGGTCGAATCCGCGCTGCTGCGTCGACTGGGTGGCTCATGACCGAAGAAGCGCCGTCCCTGCTCAAGCGCGCGCTCCTCGCGCTCGAGAAAGCCGAAGCCCGAGCGTCCGAGCTCGAGCGCGCTCAGACTGCGCCGATCGCGGTGATCGGCGCCGGCTGCCGCGTGCCGGGCGCCGACGATCCGGGAGCGTTCTGGCAGTTGCTGGTCGAGGGCCGGGACGAGGTGACGCCCACGCCGCGCGAGCGCTGGGATCCGGACGCCTATTACGATCCGAACCCCGACACGCCGGGCAAGATCGCCGCCCGAGCCGCGGGTTTTCTGCGCGGGCCCGTCGACCGCTTCGACGCCGCTTTCTTCGGGATCGCCCCGCGCGAAGCCCAGGGCATGGATCCGCAGCAACGCTTGCTGCTCGAGGTGAGCTGGGAGGCGCTCGAGCACGCCGGCCAATCGCCGAAGCGCCTCGAGCGCTCGCAGACCGGCGTCTATTTCGGCGTCACCTCCAGCGACTACTGGAACATGGAGCTCGGGACGCGAGATGCGTCGCTGCTCGACGCGCACTTCACCTCCGGCATCGCCCACAGCGTGGTCTCGGGGCGCGTGTCGTATCTGCTCGGCTTGCAGGGCCCGAGCCTGACCATCGATACCGCCTGCTCGTCGTCGCTGGTGGCCGTACACCTCGCTTGTCAGGCCTTGCGCAGCGGCGATTGCCAGCTCGCGCTCGCGGGCGGCGTCAACCTGATGCTGGCGCCGGAGCTGTACATCGCGCTGTCGCGCGCGCGCATGCTGTCGCCGGACGGCCGCTGCAAGACCTTCGACGCCGCCGCCGACGGCTTCGGTCGCGGCGAAGGTTGCGGCGTGGTGGTGCTGAAGCCGCTCGCGGCGGCCGTCGCCGACGGCGACCGCATCCTGGCCGTGATCCGCGGCAGCGCGGTCAACCAGGACGGGCCGAGCGGCAGCTTGACGGCTCCGAACGGCCCCGCCCAGGAGGCGGTGGTCCGCAAGGCTCTGTCCCGCGCGGGCATCGCTCCGAGCCAGGTCGGCTACATCGAGGCGCACGGCACGGGCACCGAGCTCGGCGACCCGCTCGAGGTCCAGGCGCTCGGCGCCGTGTTCGGCGAGGGGCGCGCCGAGGAGTCGCCGCTGCTGCTCGCGTCGGTCAAGACCAACATCGGGCACCTCGAGGGCGCAGCCGGCGTGGTCGGGCTGATCAAGCTCGCCCTGTGCGCGTATCACCGGCAGATCCCGGCGCACTTGCACTTCCAGAACCCGAGCCCGCACATCCCGTGGGCGGAGCTGCCGTTCCGCGTTCCAACCGCGCTCACGCCGTGGCCGCAGATCGCCGGCAAGCGCGTCGGCGGCGTGAGCTCGTTCGGCTTCAGCGGCACCAACGCGCACGTGGTCGTGGAAGAGCCGCCGGCCCGGAGCGCCGCCGCGGCCTCCGAGCCCAAGCCGCAGCTGCTCGCGATTTCGGCGCGGGACCGCGGCGCGCTCCGCGAGCTCGCTGCCCGCTACGCGGCCCGCATCGCCGCTGCGCCCGAGCTCGAGCTCGCCGATCTGTGTCTGTCCGCCAACACCGGCCGCGCGCATTTCGAGCACCGCGCCAGCGCGGTCGCGCGCTCCACTGCGGAGCTCGGCGAGCGCCTGCGCGCCTTCGCCGACGGCACGGACGCCCCACGCGTCAACGTCGGAGAGAGCGCCGTCCGCGAGCCGCCGCGCGTGGCCTTCCTGTTCACCGGTCAGGGCGCGCAGTACGCGGGCATGGCGCGCGGCCTCTACCAAGCCGCCCCCGCGTTTCGTGCGGCGCTCGACCAATGCGCGGCGCTGCTCGCGCCGCACCTCGAGCGGCCGTTGTTGGAGGTGCTGTTCGCCGAAGCGGGCTCGCCCGCGGCGCTGCTCGACGAAACCGCCTACACGCAGCCGGCGCTGTTTGCCGTCGAGTACGCGCTGGCCGCGCTGTGGCGCTCGATCGGCGTCGAACCCGAGATCGTGATCGGGCACTCGGTCGGCGAGTACACCGCCGCCTGTGTCGCGGGCGTGCTCGACCTCGAGAGCGCAGCACGGCTGATCGCCGTGCGCGGGCGCCTGATGCAGTCCTTGCCGAGCGGCGGCGCCATGGCCGCGATCTTCGCCGCCGAAGCGCAGGTCGCGGCCGCGCTCGCGCCCCACGCCGCCGTGGTCTCCCTCGCGGGCTTGAACGGCCCGGAGCAGACCGTGATCTCGGGCCGCGCCGCCGAGGTCGCTGCGGTCTGCGCGGAGCTCGGCAAGCAGGGCATCCGCTCCCAGCCGCTGCCGGTGTCGCATGCGTTCCACTCGCCGCTCGTCGAGCCGATCCTCGAGGCGTTTTCGCGCGAGGCGGCCTCGGTGCGCTTCTCCGCGCCGCGCATCAAGCTGATCTCCAACGTCACCGGCGGGCTCGTCGGTCCGGGCTCACCCGTCGACGCCGCCTACCTGCGCCGGCATTTGCGCGAGCCGGTGCGCTTCGAGGCCGGGCTGCGCACGCTGCTCGCGGAGCGCCCGGGCGCGGTGATCGAGATAGGTCCGCACCCGACGTTGCTCTCCTTCGCCAAGGCCGTGTTCGGCGCCGCTTCGCCACCGGCCATCGCGAGCCTGCGCAAGAACACCGAGGACTACGAGCAGTGGCTCGATGCGGTCGGTCGAGCTTACCTCGCGGGCGCCGAGCTCGACTTTCGCGCGCTCGCAGGCGGCCGCGAGCGGCGCGTGGTCGAGCTGCCCAGCTATCCGTTCCAGCGCGAGCGCTACTGGTTCCAGGCCAAGCCCGCGGCCTCGGCGAAGCCCCGCGGCACGCCCGGGGGTCACCCGTTGCTCGGCACGAAGCTACGTCTGGCGACCGGCGAGCCGATCCACGAGCTCGAGATCGGCGCCAGCGAACCAGCCTTCGTGCGCGATCACGGGGTGTTGGGGCAGGTCGTCGTGCCCGCGACTTTGTACCTCGAGGCGCTGCTCGCGCTGGCGGAGCGGCGCTTCGGCTCGGAGCAGGCTTTCGTCAGTGACGTGAGCATCGAAGAGGCGCTGTTGCTCGACCGCGACGGCGCGACGCGCACGCTGCAGCTCGTGAGCGGGCCCTCGCGCGACGGCGCCGTTCCGGTGACCCTCAGCAGCGCCGCGGCCGATGAGCCCTTTCGCCGCCACGTGACGGCGCTGCTGCGCCCGGCAGCGCCCGCGGTCGCGGCAGGCCCGTCGCTCGCCGAAGCGCGCTCGGCCTGCACGCGTTCCTGTTCCGTCGACGACCACTACGCGGGCTTCGAGGCGCGCGGTCTGGATTTCGGCGAAGGCTTCCGGGTCGTGCGCGAGCTGTTCTCGGGCGAAAACCAGGCGCTCGGGCGGATCGAGCTCGGCGCAGCGCTGGCAGCCGAGGCCCCGAGCTACCGCATGCATCCGGTGCTGCTCGACGGTTGCCTGCAGGTGCTCGCAGCCGCGCTGTCCGGAGATACGGCGCAGGCGCTGTATCTGCCGATCGCGTTCGGAGCGTACGCGCTCCACGGCGCGCCGCACACCCGCTGCTGGAGTCACGTTCGCGTCTCCGAGGAGCGCGCCGAGACTCGTCGGGCCGACGTGCTGGTGTTCGACGATCACGGAGAGCTCCTGGCAGAGGTGCGCGAGGTCACGCTGAAGCGCGTGGCGCGGGACGCGCTTTCGCGCATCACCGAGCGCTGGCTCGACGACTGCCTCTACGAGGTCGTCTGGCGAGAAACAGCCGAACCCGCGGCGTCCGAGCAAGCTTCGTCGCTCCCCGAGCCGGGGGCGCTGCTGGCCGCGGCGCGCGCGGTGCTGCCGGCGCTCGAAAAGAGCTCGGGCCTCGAAGCTTACGACGTGTTCTTGCCGCGCTTCGAGCAGCTATGCGTGAGTTACACGCTCGCCGCGCTGCGCGAGCTCGGCTGGTCGCCGAAGCCCGGTGAGCGCGTCTCGGCGCCGGCGCTCGCGGAGCATCTGGGAGTGCTCGGCAAACACGGCAAGTTGTTCGCACGGCTGCTCGCGATCTTGTCGGAGGCCGGCTTCCTCGAGCGCGACGGGCGCGACTTCAAGGTCGTCCACGCTCTGCCGGCAGCCGACCCCGCTGGCGAGCTCAGCCGCTTGAGAGGCGTGTGCCCCGACGCCGAGCCCGAGCTCGAGTTCACCGCGCGCACGGCTTCGGAGCTCGCCGGCGCGATGCGCGGCGACAAAGATCCGATTCAGCTGCTGTTCCCGGGCGGATCGCTCACGACCGCCGAGCGGCTGTATCGCGACACCCCGACCGCCAAGTTTTACAACGGGCTGATGGCCGAGCTGTTGACGGCCGTCGCGGCGGCGAACGCCGAGGGCCGGCCGCTCCGCATCCTCGAGATCGGAGCGGGCACCGGGGGAACCACGTCGCACGTCGCGCCGCGGCTGCCCTCGACCGGAGTCGAATACACGTTCACCGACGTCGGGCCGCTGTTCGTGGCCCGCGCTCGCGAGCGCTTCGCCGCCATCCCGTTCCTGCGCTACGGCGTGCTCGATCTCGAGCGTGATCCGGCGAGCCAGGGCTTCGCCGAGGGCAGCTTCGACGTGGTCGTCGCGTCCAACGTCATCCACGCCACTGCCGAGCTGCGCTCGACGTTGGCCAAGGTGCGCCGCTTGCTGCGCCCGGGCGGGATGCTGGCGATGCTCGAGGTCACGGCGCCGCAGCGCTGGTTCGATCTCACCGTCGGTCTGACGGAGGGCTGGTGGGCGTTCTCCGACAGCGATCTGCGCCCGGATTACCCGACGCTCTCGCGCAGCGGCTGGCAGCAGCTTTTGAAGGAATCCGGCTTCGATCGGATCGTCGCGCTCCCGGAGGCCGCACAGGGCGGCGTCCTCGAGCTCGAGTCCGTGTTCCTCGCACGCTCGAGCGCGGCGCGCACAGCGAGCGATTTCTTGATCTTCGCCGATCGTGGCGGGAGCCTGGCAGAGCTCGTGCAGCAGCTGCGCGCGCGCGGCGATCGCTGCACGGTCGTGCGAGCCGGGTCCGAGTTCTCCTACTCCGGCGACGACGCCGTGATCGCCTCGGACGCGGACATCGCCCGGCTCGTCGAGCACGCGCGCACCGCGGGCCGGAGCCCGGGCGGAGCCGTGTTCGGGTTCTCGCTCGACCTCGAGCGCGGCTCGAGCACGGCGCAGGACAGCACCCGCAACGCAGCGACGGCCACGGCGTTGTTGCAGGCACTCACGGTCGCAGCGCCCGCGACCCGCGTCTGGCTGCTGACGCGGGGTGCGGTGCAGACCGGCGCCGCAGAGCCCGCGCTCGAGCCGTTCCAGGCTCCGATCCACGGGCTTGGCCGCGCCGCGCGGCGCGAGCACGCGGAGCTCCGGATCGCGTGCATCGACGTGGACTTCGCGGCGGTGAACGCGGCGCGGCTCCTCGCCGAGCTCGACGCGCAGTATCTCGAGCCGGAGCTGTCCCTGCGCGGCAGCGGCCGCTTCGTCCCGCGGCTGATCCCGAATCGGCCCGCGCGCGCGCGCTCCGCCGACGCGGCTGATTCCGCAGGGCCCTACCGCCTGAAGCCCTCGAGCCCTGGCTCCCTGGAAGCATTCAGCCGCGTGCCGTTGTCGCGGCGCTCGCCCGGCCCGGGGGAGGTCGAGATCGAGGTCGCCGCCACCGGGCTCAACTTCAAGGACGTGCTGAACGCGCTCGGGATGTATCCGGGCGATCCGGGTCCGCTCGGGGGCGAGTGTGCCGGTACCGTGCTCGGCGTCGGCGCCGGCGTCACGCACGTCCAACCGGGCGATCCGGTGTTCGCCGTGGCCGGCGGCAGCTTCTCGTCCCACGTCGTCGCTCGCGCAGAGCTCGTGCAGAGCCGCCCGAACGGCATCGGCCCCGAAGAGGGCGCCGTGTTCCCGATCGCGTTCTTGACGGCCGAGTTCTGCCTGAGCCACCTGGCGAAGCTGCGCGCGGGCGAGCGCGTCTTGATCCACGCCGCGGCAGGCGGCGTCGGGCTCGCAGCCGTCCAGATCGCGCAGCGCGCCGGCGCCGAGGTCTTCGCCACAGCTGGCTCCGAGTGGAAGCGTGAGCTCCTGCGTTCGCTCGGCGTGACGCGGGTTTACGACTCGCGCAGCCCGGCATTCGCCCACGAAATCGAGCGGGCGACCGATGGCCGCGGCGTGGACGTGATCCTGAACTCGCTCGCCGGTGAGCTGCTCGAAGCGAGCTTCCGGGTGCTCGCCCGCAAAGGCCGCTTCGTCGAGATCGGCAAGCGCGGGATCAAGGAGCCGGCGTGGGTCGCCGGCCTCGGGCGCGACATCGACTATCACATCGTGGACTGGGGCGAGACGGCCGAGCGCGAGCCACAGCTGATCGGCGCGCTGTTCGCGAAGCTGGTCGGCGAGCTCCGCGACGGCAAGCTGCGCTCGCTGCCGCGTCACGTGTTCTCGCTGGACGACGCCAGCCGTGCGTTCCGGTTCATGGCGCAAGCGGGTCACGTCGGCCGCATCGTGCTCTCACACCGAACGGCGAAGCCCTCTTCGGTGCGCCGCGACGGAACGTACCTCGTCACGGGCGGGCTTTCGGGCATCGGTCCCGTCGTGGCCAGTTGGCTGGTGGAGCGCGGCGCGGGCCGCGTCGTGCTGATCGGCCGCAGAGCCATCACACCGGCGGTGCAGGCGACCCTCGAGCCGCTCCGGCGCGGGGCAACGGAAGTGCTCGCCGAGTCGGTGGACGTCACCGACGAAGCCGCGCTGCGCGAGCTCTTCACCCGGCTCAGAAAAGACGGTCCGCCGCTGCGCGGCGTCTTCCACGGCGCGGGCGTGCTCGATGACGCGGGGCTGCTGCAGCAGGATGCGCTGCGCTTTGCGCGCGTGTTCGGACCCAAGGTGGAGGGCGGCGCGCTGCTCGATCGGCTGGTGCGGCCCGAGCCGCTCGACTTCTTCGTGGCGTTCTCGTCGGTGGCGGCCGTGCTCGGTTCGCCCGGGCAGGCCAATCACTCGGCAGCCAACGCTTATCTCGATCTGCTCGCGCGCGAGCGCACCCTCCAGGGTTTGCCAAGCCTCAGCATCAACTGGGGAGCCTGGACGGAAGTGGGCGCCGCCGCCGACCGCGGGGTCGCACAGCGTCTGGCTGCCCAGGGCATCGGCACGCTGACGCCGGAGCAGGGCTTGCGCGCGCTCGAGCGCTTGCTCGGCGAGCCGGCGCCCCAGGTGGCCGTGCTGCCGATCGATTGGCGGAAGTTCTTCGAGCACGCTCACGGCGGCACGCCTCCGCCGCTGTTCTCCGAGCTCGGCAGCCGCGAGCTCGCGGGTTCGCCCAGCGTCGAGAAGGAGAGGGTCACAGCGCCCGTGCTCGGCTTGCGCGAGCAATTGGCCGGGCTTCCGGAGAGCCGGATCCGCCCGGCGGTGGCCGCTTTCGTACGCGAGCGCGCGCTCCGAGCCCTCGGGCTCGACCCCGCGCGGGATGTCGACCCGACCACGCCGCTGCGGGACCTCGGGCTCGACTCGCTGTTGTCGGTGGAGCTTCGCAACACGCTCGGCAGCGCGCTCGGTCGGACCATGCCGGCCACGCTGCTCTTCGACTATCCGACACTCGAGACCCTCACGGATCACATCGTGACCGAAGCTCTGGGGGTCTCGGCGGCAGCGGCCGCGCCGGCTCCTGCGCCCCGCACCAATTTGGTGGATTCGATCGAGGAGCTGTCCGACGAAGACGTCGAACGCGAGTTGGCCGCTCTGGCCCGCAAGGCGTGAGCTCGGCAGGGAAACATGGATAGCGAGTTCTTCGAACGCGTGAGCAAGATGACCCCGCAGCGCCTGGCGCTGCTGGCAACCCGACTCAAGGACCAGGTCGACGCCCAGCGCGAGCCGATCGCGATCGTCGGCATGGCCTGCCGGTTGCCCGGGGGCGTGGGCGATCCGGACGGTTTCTGGGAGCTGCTCGCGTCCGGCCGCGACGCGATCCGCGAGGTGCCGGCAGATCGCTGGAACATCGACGCGCTCTACGACCCCGACCCCGACGCCCCGGGGCGCATGTCTGCGCGGAGCGGCGGTTTCCTCGAGGACGTCGCCAATTTCGACGCCTCGTTCTTCGGCATCGCCGCCCGCGAGGCCCTGACCCTCGACCCGCAACAGCGGCTGCTGCTCGAAGTGAGCTGGGAAGCGCTGGAGCAGGCCGGGATCGCGCCTTCGAAGCTATCGGGGACGTCCGCCGGTGTGTTCGTCGGCATCTGCAACAGCGACCACTTTCAGCGCATGTTGTCGCGGGGCGCCGACCGCATCGATGCCTACGTGGCGTCCGGCAACGCCCACAGCACCGCCGCCGGGAGGATTTCGTATTGCCTCGGCTTGCGCGGTCCGGCGCTGGCGATCGACACGGCCTGCTCGTCGTCGCTCGTCGCGTTCCACATCGCTTGCCAGAGCTTGCGCCGCGGCGAGAGCCAGATCGCGCTGGCCGGCGGCGTGAACCTGATGTGCTCGCCGGAGACGACGATCGCCCTGACCAAGGCCCACATGTTGGCGCCCGACGGCCGCTGCAAGACCTTCGACGCCGCCGCCGACGGCTTCTCGAGGGGCGAGGGCTGCGTGGTCCTGGTGTTGAAGCGGTTGTCGGACGCGCTTTCGGCCAAAGATCGCGTGCTCGCGGTCGTGCGCGGCACCGCCGTGAACCAGGACGGCCGGAGCGGCGGTCTCACCGTCCCGAACGGGCCGTCACAGGAAGCGGTCGTTCGGGCAGCGCTCGCCGACGCCGGGCTCGAGCCGCACGACGTGGACTACGTCGAAGCCCATGGCACCGGCACGTCGCTCGGCGATCCGATCGAGGTGCGCGCCCTGGGCGGCGTGTTCGGGCCCGGGCGCCCGAGCGAGAAGCCGCTCTGGATCGGCTCGGTGAAGACCAACTTCGGCCACCTGGAGTCCGCGGCCGGACTCGCCGGCGTGCTCAAGGTCGTGCTGTCCATGCTCCACGAGCGGGTGCCGAAGCACCTGCACTTCCGCGAGCCGAGCCCGCACATCGAGTGGGCGAGCTTCCCGATCGAGGTAACCGCCGATGCCCGACCTTGGCCGAAGGGCACGCGCCAGCGCCGCGCCGGCGTGAGCTCTTTCGGCTTCAGCGGCACCAACGCGCACATCGTGATCGAGGAAGCGCCGCCGCCCGTCGCCGAGAGCGCGGCCGCGGTCGAGCGCCCGCTGCAGCTCTTGTGCCTCTCGGCGCAAGATCGGCCGGCGCTCGTCGAGCTCGCGGCGGCAGCCGAGCGCGCGCTCGCTGCGGGCACGCCGCTCGCGCAAGCCGCGCACACGGCTGGCGTCGGTCGCGCTCATTTCACGGAGCGCCTGGCGGTGGTCGCCGGCGAGGCGTCGGAAGCGCGCGCCGCCTTGCGCGCCTTCATCGACGGCGCGCCGCATCCGGCGCTCGAGCAGGGCAGCGCCCCGAAGAGCGGGCCGCTCGAGGTGGTATTCCTGTTCACCGGTCAGGGCTCCCAGTACCCGGGCATGGCGCGGGCGCTCTACGAGTCGGCGCCGGTATTTCGTGAAGTGATCGATCGCTGTGCGACGATCCTCGGTCCCGACTCGGCCGGCCGCACTTTGCACGACGTGCTCGCGCCCGGGCCCGCCGAGGGGGCGCCGATTCACGAGACCGAGTGGACTCAGCCTGCGCTGTTTGCGGTCGAGTACGGCATCAGCGAGCTCTGGCGCTCGTTCGGTGTCGAGCCTTCGGCGGTGATCGGCCACTCCGTCGGGGAATACGTCGCGGCCTGCGTGGCCGGCGTCTACACGCTGGAAGAGGGGCTGACCCTGATCCGCGAGCGAGGCCGGCTGCTGCAAGCGCTGCCGCCCGGCGGCGCCATGGCAGCGGTCTTCGCTCCCGCAGCAGACGTGGCGCGCGCGGTCGAGCCGTTCGCCGCGCGTCTCGGTATCGCCGCCGTCAACGGCCCCGAGAGCGTGGTGATATCGGGCGCGAGCGAGCAGGTCGAGCGGGTCCTCGCCGATTTTCAGGCCAAGAACGTGCAGGGTCAGCGCTTGTTCGTGAGCTTTGCGGCGCACTCTCCGCTGGTCGAACCGGCGATGGCGGCGATGCGAGCCTGCGCCGCCAAGGTGAAGTTCCAGGCGCCCAAGCTTCCGATTGCCTGGAACGTCACGGGCGGCGCGCCGCTACCGGGGGGAGCGCCCGACGCCGGCTACTTCGAGCGTCACCTGCGCGAGCCCGTGCGCTTCGCCGAAGGCATCGCCTCGCTGCGCGAGTACGGCGCGTTCCTCGAGGTCGGCCCGCACCCGGTGTTGGTCGCGCTCGCCGAGCGCTGCCTGCCGGACCCCGAGAAGCGCGCGCTGCTCGGCACGCTGCGACGGGGCAAGGACGACTGGCGCGAGCTCATGACGTCGCTCGCTCGCCTCTACTGCCGTGGCGCCAAGGTCGATCACGCCGGGGTCGACGCCGGTTACGCGCGCACGCGCGTGCCCTGGCCGACGTATCCGTTCCAGCGGCGCCGCTTCTGGGTCGAGCCGGCGGAGGCCACGCCCTACCGGGCTTCGAGGCCTGCCGGCGGCTCGCTCGCGGGCCAGCGTGTACCCGCGGCGGTGCCGCTGTTCGAGGTCACGCTCGCGCCCGACGCGCCGGCCTACCTCGGCCAGCATCGCTTGCTGGGCAGCGCGCTCGTGGCGGGCCCGGTTTTCATGGAGTTGGCGCAGGCGGCCGCGAAGTCTGCCTTCGGTCCTGCGCGGCGCGCGCTCGCGGATTTTACGATCCGGGAACCGCTCGTGCTCCCCGACGCGGGACGCACTCTGCAGACGCACCTCACGCGCCGGAGCGACGGCTCGATCGACTTCGGGGTATCGAGCGCGCCAGCGACCGTGGACGGCGAGTGGACGCTCCACGCAGAAGGCAGGCTCGTTCCCTCGTCCAAGGCTCCGCCGCACGCGGTTAGGCTTGCGGAGCTCGAGCAGCGCCTCGGTCCGAGCGCCCCGAGCGACGGCTTCTACGCGCGGCTGGTCGAGCTCGGGATCGAGCTCGGCGGCGCGTTTCGCAGTCTCGGCGCCGTGCGCGTGAGCGGAAACGAGGCGCTCGCGAACGTGGCCCTCGCGCCGGGTGAAGGTTCGGACGCCGTGAGCTTCGCCCACCCGGGGCTGCTCGACGGTTGCCTGCAGGCCGCCGGATCGACGCTGCCGGCGCCGAGCGATCCTGGCGACGTCTACCTGTTCTCCGGAATCGATCAGGTCGAGCTGTTCGGCCCGCTGCCGAGCTCGCTCCTGGCTCACGCCACCTCGCGGGCTGCAGATCCGGATGGCAACGAGTGGCGCGCCGACGTGACGCTGTGCGGCGATGACGGCGCCGTGCTCGGTGCCCTGTCCGGGATCTCGATGCGGCGTGCCTCGCGCGACGTCCTGTCGCGGGTCGCGAAGGCCGGCGGCGATAGCGAGCTCTTCTACCGGGTCACGTGGCAGTCCGTCCCGAGCGCCCAGCCCGCGGCGCCTTCGCTGGTCGGTGCCGAGCACTTTGCGGCGCGGTTGCAAGGCCGCTTCGACGAGCTGGCGCGCTCCACGCAGCTCTCCGCGTACGACGAAATCCTGCCGGCGCTCGACCGGTTGAGCCGCGACTACGTGCTCGCAGCGCTGTTCGAGCTCGGCTTCGACCCGGCTCGAGGGCGCCGCTTCGAGGCACGCGGCGAGGCCGCGCGGCTCCGCGTCGAGCCCCGTTACGAGCGCTTGTTCGCGCGGCTCTTGGAGATGCTCGTCGAAGACGGGCTGCTCGAGCGAAACGCCGATGGCAGCTACGAAATCGCCCGCGCGCTCGAAGCTCCCCGCGCGGCCCCACACCCCGACTTCGGCACGAACGACGGCGAGCTCTCGATGCTCGGGCGCGCGGGGCCGGTGCTGTCCCGCGTCCTCCGCGGCACCCAGGACCCACTTCAGCTGCTGTTCCCTGGCGGCACGTTCCTCGAGGCGCGGCGGCTCTACGTCGAGTCGCCCTACGCGCGGACCTACAACCAGGTGCTGGTCGAGGCGCTGCTCGCCGCGATCGCGAAGCTCCCCGACGGCGCACGCTTGCGGATCCTCGAAATTGGCGCGGGCACCGGCGGCACGACCACCTTCGTCTTGCCGGCGCTACCGGCGGAGCGCGTCGAATACACGTTCACCGATCTCTCGCCGCTGTTCCTGCAGCGCGCCGCCGAGACCTTCGCCAGCCACCGCTTCGTCCAGTACAAGCTGCTCGACATCGAGAACGATCCGTTCTCACAGGGCTTCGAGCCCGCAAGCTACGACGTGGTGATCGCGGCCAACGTGCTGCACGCCACGGCGGATCTCGGGCGCGCCGTCTCGCACGCCCAGAGGCTGCTTGCGCCGTCGGGCATGCTGTTCCTGCTCGAGGGCGTGAGCGCCGAGCGCTGGGTCGATCTCACCTTCGGTTTGACCGAGGGCTGGTGGCGATTCACCGACACCGCGCTGCGTCCGAGCTACCCGCTGATCGATCGCCGGGCGTGGAACGAGCTGCTCGCGCGCCTCGGCTTCTCCTTCGTGACGTTCGCGCCGGAGGGCAGCTGGGCCGAGCGCCGGAGCGCGCAGCAGGCGTTGATCGTCGCCCGCAACGCAAACCCGCCGCTCACGGTCACCTTGATCGGCGGCCCCGAGTCGCTCAAGCAAGCGTGCCTCGAGGAGCTCCGAAAACGCGGTGACGTCGGCAGCTGGCTGCCGAGCCACGCCGTCGATGCGGAGCTCCCGCGCTCCGAGCAGGCCGTTTACCTCGGCGCGCTCGAGCTCGATCCGGCGGCCCCGGACCTCAGCGACCGCGCGCAGGAGCTCGCGGTTCAACTGCCGCTCGCCTGGCTGTCGCGGTTTGCGCGCGAGGACCGGCCTGGACGCGTGTTTCTCGTGACGCGCGGCGCGCAACGCGTCGCAGGAACGGCCGCCGCCGGAGCCGAATGGCAAGCGCCGCTGTGGGGCGTCGCGCGCGGCTTCGCCCTCGAACACCCCACCCGCTTCGGCGCGATCGTCGACCTGCCCCCCGAGCTCGGCGACGCGGACCTCGCGCAGCGCTTGCTCGACGAGGTCGATCCGCGGCGCCGGGTCAACGACCACGAGGAGCAAGTGGCGCTGCGTGGGGCAGAGCGCTTCGGCGCGCGCCTTTCGCCGCGTCCGGCACCGTCGCCGCGTGCGCCGCGCTTGCGCGGCGACGCCACGTATCTGATTACGGGCGGCTTCGGCGGGCTCGGCCTGCTCGTGGCGCGCTGGCTCGTCGAGCACGGGGCACGCACCCTGGTCCTGCTGGGCCGCCGCCCCGAGATGGGGCTGCCCGAGATCAGCGCGCTCCAGGCGCTCGGCGCGCACCTGATCCCGGTCGCGGCGGACCTGTCCGACGCTGCCGCGCTCGAGACGATCCGCGTCGAGCTCGGCCGTGACGGCGTCCCGCCGCTCCGCGGCATCGTTCACTGCGCCGCCGATCTGAGCTCGGCGCCCATCGAAGCGCTGAGCCGCGAACGGATCTCGCGCATGCTCGGCCCGAAGCTGCGAGGCACGCTGCTGCTCGAGGAAGCGAGCCGCGGCGCGGAGCTCGACTTCTTCGTCTTGTTCTCGTCCACGACGGCGCTGCTCGGCGCGAGTGGCCTCGCGCACTACGCCGCCGCCAACGCCTTCCTCGACGCGTTCGCCGAGGCTAGGCGCGGCCCGCTGCGCTCGGTCAACTGGGGCACGTGGCAGGCCATGCGGCTCGCCACCGCCCAGGACCAGCAGAGCTATCGTCAGGGCGGGCTCCTGCCCATGGCGACCGAGGACGCGCTCGACGCGCTCGGCCGTGTGATCGCGGCGGACGAGCCCGGTGCCGTGGTCGCGAACATCGACTGGAGCGTGCTCAAGCCCCTGTACGAGGCGCGACGCCCGCGGCGCTTCCTCGACGAGCTCGGCAGAGCACCGGCCGTCCGCGTCCAGGCGAACGGCGCAGAACCGGAGCAGAGCCTCGCCGCGCGCCTGGCCGGCATCCCGCCCGAGATGCGCCGCGACGTCATCCTCGACTTCGTGATTGCCGAGGTGGCCGCCGTGCTCGGAGCTGAGCGCAACGTCGAGCTCGACAAGGGTCTGTTCGAGCTCGGTATGGACTCGCTGATGTCGGTCGAGCTCAAGAAGCGCCTCGAACGCGGGGCGAGCCGGCCGTTGCCCTCGACCTTGACCTTCAACTATCCGAACGTGAACGCGCTCACGAGCTTCCTGGAAGCAGAGCTCGGCAACGACGTCGCGGCAGCCGCTGCGGCCACGGCGCCCGTGGCCGAGGCAAAAGCGCCGGCCCCGAGCGCAGAGCTCGACGAGCTCAGCGTGGACGAGTTGGCTGCGAGGTTGCGGGCGAGCCTGGAAGGCACCTGAACGTGCGCCGCCCGCTGCTGCTCATGGCCACGTTCGCGGCCGTGTGGGCGCTGATCGAGGCCGTCGCCGCGGGCGTGCTGGTTCGCTACTCCCCGTTTCAGGTCGTGTTCACGCGCTACGGCGTGCACCTGCTGTTCCTCTGGGCCCTGTTCCGCCGCACACCGCGGGTGCTGGTGCGGACCACGCGCCCGGCGTTTCAAGCCGCGCGCTCACTGCTCATGCTGGGCATGCCGGCTTGTTACGTCTTTTCCGTCCAGTCCGGCGTCCCACAGTCGACGTTGATGATGATTTTTTGGCTCTCGCCGCTGCTGGTGATGGGCCTGGCGACGGCGTTTCTGCGGGAACCAACCGGCGCGGCGGACGCTGGCGTCGCGCTGCTCGCCGCCTTCGGTACGCTGCTCATGACGGGGCGCGGGCCGCTCACGCCCGCTTCGGTGGCGATCTTCCCGCTCGGTATGGCTCTCACCTTCAGCGCCTATGTGGTCATGACGCGGTCGCTCCGCAACGAGCCCACGAGCGCGAACCTGTTTTACACGGCGCTCGGGCCGTTTCTCGCGCTCCTGCCGTTCATGCCGGCGTTGTGGATCACCCCGACACTGCGCGACGCCTTGGTGATGGTGTCGATCGGCATCTTCGGCCTGTTCGCGCTCTACGCGCTCGATCGAGCCACCGCGATGGCTCCGCTGTCCCGTTCGGCTCCCTTCCTCTACCTCGAGCTGCCGCTGGCGGTGCTGCTCGAGTGGGGTCTCGGGCGCTACCAACCGAGCCATCGCGCCTTGTTGGGCGTCGTCAGCGTTCCCTTGTGCCTCGCCCTGCTGCTGCTCTTGACCGCGCGGCCGCCGCGCACCCCGCCCAGAGACGCCTGAGCCAGCGACGCCTGAGCCAGAGAGGCAACGCGCCTCGCCGCGCACGGGCGGCGTGTCCGGTTGCACCGAGGGCTCTGCAAAAGTTTTCTGTCACGGGCAGCTCCTGGAGACCGAGCATGCTAGGTGTCTCTGTTCTGCTTGGCGCTTTTCGTTCGTCCCACGCTCGTCTCGCAATGATTCAAACAGGCTCGTCATACGGCACGGTTTCGGCATATAGGGCCTGCGTTCGGTTCTCGACGATTGCGAGCAAAGGACAATGTGGGCACCGACTCGACCCATGCCCGACGGCAGCCCGCGTTCCACGCAAACGAGCGTGCGGCCCGTCGACTCCGCCGTTCGACGGACCATGAAGCGATACTCGGTTGAAGCGATCGAATCGGAGGCCGGTTTTCGGCGTCTGGAGCCAGAGTGGCGGGAGCTGGAGAGCCGGCTGCCCTGCATCCCGTTCGTGACCTTCGACTGGGCGGACGCCTGGTGGAAGCACCTGCGCGCCGACAGCCTGGCCGTGCGGGACGAGCTGTTCCTGCACGCGGTGCGGGACGAGCAGGGCGCGTTACGGGCGGTCGCACCGATGATGCGCACGCTGCGTCCCGGCGTCGGTCCGTTTCGCTCGCAGCAGCTGCACACCTTCGGGGCCGACCCCAACATCACCGAGATCCGAAGCATGGTGGTGCCGGACGACGAGCCAGCGGAGGTCGCGAGCGCGCTGTTCGAGCACCTGCGCGGCGCTCGAGCGAGCTGGGACTGGTTCCAACTCCCGGGAGTATCGTCCGAACGGCAGCTCGCCGCCGTCACCGAGCAGTTCGGTTCACCGCGCGGGGTTCGCGAGTTCCCGAACTACTACCTCACGCTCGCGCCGTCCTGGGACGAGTTCAAGAAGGGCCTGTCTCGCAACATCAAGGAGTCGTTGCGAAAGTGTTACAACGCGCCGAAGCGGGACGGCGTGGCCTTCGACTTCGACGTGGTCAGGGAAGAGCGCGACGTGGTCGGGGCCCTCGACAGCTTCTTCCAGCTGCACGAGCTCAGAGCCAACGTGCAGGACACCGTTCCGCATCCGAACGTGTTCTCGAGCCCCGCGTCGCGGGCGTTCTTGGTCGACGTGTGCCGGCGCTTCGCGGCGCGTGGCGCGCTCCGCATCTACCAGCAAAAAATCCGCAACTCCGTGGTCGCGACCCGGATCGGCTTCGTCTGCGGCGAGTCGGTCTATCTGTACTTCTCGGGCTACGAGCCCGAGTTCGGCAAATACAGCGTCATGACCCGCACGCTGGCTGAGGCCATCCAGCTCGCGATCAGCGAGGGGTCCCAGACCGTCAACCTGTCCACGGGCAAGGACGTGTCCAAGCTGCGCTGGAGCCCCAAGGAGCGGACCTACCGCGACGTGCTGGTGGTGGCGCCATCCACCCGATCCGAGCTCAGCTACCACGCCTACGATCTGGCGCGGCGCGGCGCAGGCCACCTCAAGCGCTATAGCCTCGGCCGCACGCTGCTTCGCACGAGCGGCTGATCCATGCCCAGAACCTTGAGGACCACCCGCCCGGCAAGTTTGCGGTTTTGGCGAGGCTTTCGCGAGCACCGGAGCGGAGCGTAGGTGGCTACGTGAGCACCGGAGCGCAGCGAAAACGAAGCCAAAACCCAAAATCGCCGGGCGTGGTGGAAGCTAAAGATGCCGGGGATGGGCTCACGGCTCGCGCGCCGGCACGTAGACCTTGAGCCCGAAGGCGCCGACGGTCCACAGCCGCGCGTGGAGGGCGTCCTCCGCGAGTCGCTGGATCCGCACGCGATCGCCCGCGTCGGCGTCGCTGTCGCCGGTGATGCGCACGACGGCGCGCGCCGTAGCGGAGGTCGGATCGATTTCGACGACCAGGCTCAGGTCGAGCGCCGAGCTCTCGAGCGCGGCGACTAGCCGCGGCGGGCCCGCGCCACGCAGCACCGCCAGGGCCGTCACACCGCGGGTGCCTGGCACGCGGCGAAAAGTTCGCCCCGCGTCGGTCGACAGGGCCACGCCGCTGCTCTCCGAACCCAGCGCCACGAGCTCCCCTCGAGCGGCGAGCAGCGGGCGCTGGCTGCGAGCGAGCTCGCGCGCGAAGCCGGAGAGCGGCTGCTCCACGAGCTCCCGACCGCTCGCGACGAGCAAGGCGCCCGCTTGCGTGATGCCGATCGCGGGGCCGCCCTCGGCGACGAGCGCAGACAGCAGCGGCGCCGAGAGTGCGTGAAACGTGACGCCGGCGTCGCCGCTCTGATAGAGCCGCCCGCTCGCGCCGCGCGCCAGCACGGCGCCGTCGAAGGCCGCGTCGGGCTGGCGTAGATCGAGCGGCTCGCGCGCGCCCGTGTCGGACCCGACGCGGATCGGCCGCAGCTCTTCGGGCACGGAGGCCGAACGACCGCGCCGGTACAATCGCCCATTCGCCGCGGACGCGAGGGCCGTGTCGGCGCCGGCACCGGTCAGCACCACCGAGTGCAAGCGCGTCGCGCCGGCCTCGAGCCGCAGCGGTGACAGCTCCCCGCGCGCGAACCACAACAGATCGGTGCTCGCGGCCAGCGCGCTGCCCTGCGAGACCGCGAGCGCCGCGCAGGCCTCGAGCTCGATGCCGGGCTCGAGCTCCTCCCAAAGGCGTTCCGCAGGTTCCGGCCAGGGCTCGTCGCCGAGCGAGAGGTCCGGCGGCAGCTCGGCGCCCGCATCGGCGGTCGCGTCCTGGTCGTCGCTCGTGGCGTCGAGCTCGGGCAGCGCCAGATCGGGCAGCGGCTCGTCGGGGCCGTCCGCCAGATCGTCGGGCTCGAGCGGGGTGAGCATTTCGAGATCGTCGAGCGGCTCGGCGTCGGTCGGGCCGAGCGTCGCGCCGTCGTCGGACCAACCCTGTTCCGGAGGCAACTCGATTTCGTCGAGCTCTCCGCCCGTGTCGAGCTCCGCGTCGCCTTCGAGCGCGAGCTCCGGCGGCTCGTCGACCTCGGATTCGTCTTCGAGCTCCGCGTCGGGGGCGTCGTCGTTGCCCTCGACGTCCTCGAGTGGATCGAGCAGATCGCCGAGCAGCGCATCGTCGAGGCTGTCGTCGTCGCTTTTCGGGGGACGCGGAACCGGCGGATTGAGCGCCATCGGGGCCCGAGCCTAGCACCGCTGTTCCAAACCCTCGATCTGCGCCGGAATTCGGCGCGGGAGCGCCGCGGCGCGCCGGTCCCGGCGATCCGTGTCACAGTCCGCGCCCGTGAGCGTCCCTCCGCTACTGGGTCCTGGCTTGTGCGTGCGCCGCCTGAACGTGCGCGCATCGGAGGTGGTGTTGGTGCGCGGCATCCTCGAGGCAAGCGAAGGCCTGGCGACGCTGTTCGCCGAGCACGGCGGAGAGTTGTTCCTCGCGGCCCCCACCTGTCAAGCCGCCGCCCTCGACGAGCTCGTAGCCGACCTCGTCCAAGAGCTAAAAGCCAGCGCGCTCTAAGAAAAGCAACCGCGTAAGCGGTTGCGTCCAGGGAGGCGCCGAAACACCCATTGTTCCGCACGACTACGAAGCTGTGGAAAAACCGGACGCATTTTGGCCGACGTGCACGTTGGCAGCGCGTGGACGATTGTTCTAAGGTGCGAGGTTCAACGCTGCCGACGGCCCCGGCAGCACGACAATGAGCGAACCTTCCGAGCGCCGCATTCAAATCCCCGCGAGCGTCGAGCGCACACCGATCCCGTTGGCGGGCGGGCGCACGCGGAGCGGCGAGGTCCGCCATCTGGAGGCCTGGCGTGAGTGGTTGCGAGCGCTCGCGTCCAACGCCGAGGCCGCGCTGGCGGCGGCGCTGCTCTATCGAGGGCTCGACGGCGACGGCCGCGACGCCTGGCTCAAGGCCGTCGAGCAAGACACGGACGGCCTGGATATCCCCAAGTTCGCGGTCTACGCGCCGCTGCTGGCGGTGGAGTCGGATCCCGATCGGCGCGAGCGGATCCAGGCTGCGATCGGCCCTTCGGAGGCCGCGTCACCGCGCGCGCCGGCCGAGGCGCTCGTCGGCAAGGGCCGCGACGGCGCGCGGGTTGCCGTGTTGATTTCGCCGCTATACCTCGACTTCGTCCAGGTCATGGCCTGCGCGTACCGGCCAGAGGTCGGGTTCGAGTGGGTGCGCCACGATCCGATCGTGGAGCGCAAGCGAGCACCGCAGCACGGCGCGGTGCTGGACGGCAGCTCGCTCGAGAGTACGCCGCTCAAGGCGCTGATCGACGACCTCGCTTACGTCGTGCTCGCCCACCGCCGGTCGGGGCGCGAGCTGCCGGAAGCGCTCCGGGTGTTCGCCGATCTGTTCGGCCCGAGCACGCTGCCCTCGCAGCCGCCGCCGCCCGACTCCGAAAGCTAGGTCCGTGGTGGTTCGTCTCGCTAGGAGACTTCTGACAACACTGCGAGCGGCCGTCGTCGTCGCGCTGCTCTTCTGCGTGAGCTGCTCGCCCGCGGCGCCGCGCGCGGCCGAGCCCGTGCAGCGCTCCGGGCCACCGCTCGAGTTCGCGTTCGGAGTGCTCGATGGCACGGTCCTCACCGCCGAAGCTCTGCGCGGGCGCGTATCGGCCCTGCTGTTCGTCACGACCTTCGACTTGCCGAGCCAGGCGTCGGCGCGGCTGCTCGCGGAAGTGCAGGCGCGCCACGTGCCTCGCTTCAACGCCGCAGCCGTGGCGCTCGAGTCGCCCGAGAATGCGACGCTCGTCGGGGTGTTCCGCGACACGCTCGCGCTGCCCTACCCGGTCGCGCTCGCCGACCGCGTCGAGCTCCAGAGCTCGTCCGCGTTCGGCGCAGTGGACCGCGTCCCGACGCTGATCGTGCTGGATCGGGAAGGGCGCGCCGTGCGGAGCCACGTCGGTATCTTCGAAACCCCAGCGCTCGTCGAATGGCTACGCGAAGCAGAGAGGTAGACGTGGGCGAACCCCACGCCGAGACGCTGGCCTCCGCGGAGGCGCTGGCCGAGCGTGCCCCCGAGCCCGCGAGCGTGGGCTCGATCCTGTTCGGAACCGCCGGCTGGATTCACCCGAGCCTGATCAAGAGCAAGACCTTCTATCCGCCGGGGACGACCTCGGCTTCCGAGCGCCTCCGGTTCTACGGCGCGCACTTCCCGCTGGTCGAGGTCGACGCCACCTATTACTCGTTGCTCCCGCGCTCGATGTCGGAGCGCTGGCTCTCGGAGACGCCGCCGCACTTCAAGTTCGACATCAAGGCCTTCCCGAGCTTCACGGGACACCCGATCGACGTCACGCGCTTGCCTGCCGACCTGCGCGCGCGCTTCGGCGAGCTCGGCGAGGCGCGGCGCGTCTATCCGGACAAGCTGCCGCCCGAGCTCGAGCAAGAGCTCAGCGCGCGCTTCCTCGATTTCGTCGAGCCGCTCGCCAGCGCCGGCCGGCTCGGCGCGATCTTGCTCCAGTTTCCGCCCTGGTTCACGGCCACGAAGAAGAACGCGCGCGCGATCGAGGCCCTGCGCGAGCGCTACCCGGAGCTGCCGTTCGCCGTCGAGTTCCGCCACGCGAGCTGGCGCGAAGCGGAGCGCCAGCAACGCGTGCTCGATCTGTTGACCGCGATCCACGGAAGCTACGTGTGCATCGACGCGCCGAACGCCGAGGCGACGATCGCCATCACCAATCCGAAGCTCGCCGTGGTGCGCTTTCACGGTCGCAACCTGGAAGGCTTCACCAAGAAGGGCGCAACCGTCGCGGAGCGCTTCAACTACCTTTACGCACCCGGTGAGTTGCGCTCCTGGATTGAACCCCTGCGGAAGCTTGCGTCCGGCGCGGAAGAGGTACACGCGGTCTTCAACAATTGCGTTCGAAATTACGCTGTGTTGAACGCCAAGGACCTGGCGGCTCTGCTCGTCGGCGCAGAAGCTTCCGAACCGCAGGCACCACGTGCCAAGTCATCGAAGTCCGACGGCGACCGATCCGAGTGAGGAGCCGCGAACACCCGAATTGCTCGCTCGGATTCAGACACGTATGCTATGGAGATGCGGCGAATTGCCTGGCTCGCGTTGGCGCCGTTGGTTGCGCTGATCGCGAACGGTTGTAGCGGAGCAGACGACGCGGATCCCGTGGAGCTCGAGACCGGCGGAACGTCGACCGGAGGGACGCCGAGCGCCGGCGGCGAGGTCGAAAGCGGTGGCGCCCCGTCGATGGGCGGCGCAACGGGAGGCGCGCCTGCCAGCGGCGGACGCAACGGCGCCGGCCAGAGCAGCGGCGGCGCGGGCGGGCCGAGCGGCGGTGTCGCTCCGACGGGCGGCACGAGCAGCAGCGGCGCGAGCAGCGGCGGAGTGAGCAGCGGCGGCGCGAGCGGGGGACGCGGTGGCCGCAGCGGCTTCGGCGGACGGGGCGGCCGCAGCGGCTCGGGCGGTTCCGGGAACGCGAGCAGCGGTGGCACTCCGGAACCCGCGGAGTGCTCGCTGATGCGCGACGGCGCGACGGGCGACGAACCGAACGGCGAAATACCGGTGTGCTGCGCGCCGTCGGTGACCGAGTCCACGGTGATCGAAGAGGTGTTCAACCTCTTGAACGCGCACCGCATGGACAACGGCGTCGACCCGCTCGAGTACGACACCGAGCTCGAGGCCGCGATTCAGGGGCACTGCCTGCACATGTCGCAACACACCTTCTTCGACCACGAAGCGGAGGAGGACGGCGTCGTCTTGCCCTGGGATCGAGCCAAATTGTGCGGCACCAGCGCCAACGGCGAGAACATCGCGCAGGGACAGCGCAGCGCGGCTGCGGTGATGGAAGCCTGGACCGAGAGCCAGGGGCACAACGAGAACATGCTGAACCCGCGCTTCACGCGGGTGGGTATCGGCTACGTCGCCGACGGCCGCTACTGGGGTCAGATCTTCGGTCAGTGAACCGAAACGATTCGAGCAGGCGCGCGCGGCCGAGGGAGCTTGACCGCGGGTGAATTCGCCGGAATTCTAGTGCGCCCAAGTGGCGACCCGCACGGGTTTCGCACGGAGGTCACGATGCCCAAGCTCGAAGGAACCAAAACCCACGAACACCTGAAAGAAGCCTTCGCTGGCGAGTCGCAGGCGAACCGCCGCTACCTGTACTTCGCGAAGGTGGCGGACATCGAGGGCTACCCGGAGGTCGCGGGCCTGTTCAAGGACACGGCGGACGGTGAGACCGGGCACGCGCACGGTCACCTCGACTTCTTGAAGCAGGTGGGCGATCCGGCGACGGGTCAACCGATCGGCGACACGCTCAAGAATTTGAAGAGCGCCGTGGCCGGCGAGACCTACGAGTACCAGACCATGTACCCGGGTTTCGCGAAGACCGCCCGCGACGAGGGCTTCGGCGAGATCGCCGAGTGGTTCGAGACGCTCGCCAAGGCAGAGAAGAGCCACGCGGGCCGCTTCGACAAGGCGGCGAAGGAGCTCGGGTAGCGCGCCGGATCGGGGGCGGGACCGCACGGGCTTCGTCGGCTGTCCCGCCCGCTGATCGGCCAACGGAAAGCCAGCCATGAGCCGCCTGCCGACCAGAGCACCACTGCGTCCGCCTGCCTTCGATCCGAACGACCCGCGTTACTGGGACGAACGGGATCTGGAAGGCGAGCTGATCCGCACGTACCAGATCTGCCAGGACTGCCGCATGTGCGTGACGTACTGCGGCTCCTTCCCGATCCTGTTCGAGGCGGTCGACCGCGAGATCGAAGCGGGGCGCGCGCACGGCGCCGAGACCGTGACCGAGAAGACGGTGCGCGCGGTCACCGACCACTGCTGGCAGTGCAAGCTCTGCTACATCAAATGCCCGTACACGCCCGACGAGGGGGCCTACGAAGCGCTCGACTTTCCCCGACTGATGGCGCGCGAGAAGGCCGTGCGCTCGCGGCGTGAAGGGGTCCCGCTGGTCGACAGGCTGCTCGGGGAGCCGGGTACGTTGGGCGCGCTCGGGAGCGGGCCGCCGGCTCGGCTAGCCAACCTGGTCAACGCAAATCGCCTGGCGCGCAAGGTCGCCGAGAAGGTCACCGGTATCTCGGCCGAGTTCCCGCTGCCGACCTTCGCGGAGCAGCGCTTCACGCGCTGGTTCGAGCAGCACGAGCCGCTCGCCGAGGCGGGCGCCGCGGGCGAGGTCGTGCTGTTCGGCACTTGCTACGGCGAGCATCACTTCCCGGAGGTGCCGAGCGCGGCCGTGCTGGCGCTCGAGAAGAACGGCTACTCCGTGGCGGTGCTCGAAGAGCTGGTTTGCTGCGGCATGCCGAACCTCGACGGCGGCGACGTCGAAGCTGCCAAGCGCAAGATGCAGAAAAATGTCGAGCTGCTCTTGCCGTTCGTGCGAGAGGGCCGAAGGATCGTCGTGCCCGGTCCGACCTGCGGCTACACGCTCAAGAAAGAATGGCCCGCTTACCTCGGCACGCCCGAGGCGAGGGAGGTCGCGGCGGCCGCCCTCGATCTCATGGAATTTTTCGACAAACTCCGGCAAAAAGGCGAGCTGAACCGGGCTTTCCAGAGCGGCCTCGGCAAGCTCGCCTATCACGCCGCGTGTCACCTGCGCGCGCAGAAGATCGCGATACCGGGAGCGCGCGTGCTGTCGCAGGCGCCCGACACCGAGGTGCGGATCATCGAGCGCTGCTCGGCGGTCGACGGCACCTGGGGCATGAAGGCGGAGTTCTACGCCGAGGGCGAGCGCTACGCGTCGCGGCTCGGCTCGGAGATCGAGCGAGGGTCGGAGGAAGGGGAGGTGGGCGTCGTCACCGATTGCAGCCTCGCCGCGCTGCGCGTGAAGAAGATGTCCGGGCGCGCTGCTCGTCACCCGGTAGAGCTCCTGGTCGAGGCCTACGGCATCGAGCTTCGCTGAGGCATCCGATGAAACCAGTCGCGAGAGACGAGCTCCTGGAGCTCGGTGCGTACGAGGCGGTGCGGGAGCGATTCCGAGCCAGAATCCTGGCTGACAAGCGCGCTCGCTACGTGCCGCTCGGCGACAACATGACGCTGCTCTTCGAGAACCACGACACCGTGCTGTTCCAGGTGCAGGAGATGCTGCGCACCGAGCGCATCACCCAGGAGGGTGCTATTGCGCACGAGCTCGCCACCTACAACGAGCTCGTGCCCGGCGCGGGAGAGCTGTCGGCGACGGTGTTCATCGAGTATCCGGACGCCGCGGAGCGCGAGCGCATGATGGTCCGGCTCGTCGGCATCGAGGACAAGTTCTACCTCGCCATCGACGGCGTGCGCGCGCGGCTGCTTCCGGACACGCGTGGCACCGATCCGTCGCGAACCATGGCGGTGCATTACGTGAAATTCGTGATCGGCGAGGCGGGCGAGAGGGCCCTTTCGCGCGCCGGGGCGAGCGTGGTCCTGGGCGTCGAGCACCCCGAGTACCGCGCAGAAATCGCGCTTCCGAGCCAGACGCTCGCGAGCTTGCGCGCCGATCTCGGCTGACCGGCTCGTTCGAAAGCGCGGCAAGCTCTCGCATTCTCTCGGTGTTTGTGGCACGAGTGAGACGACTTCTTGTAGGAGGCTTGCATGAGCATCGCCTTGACGGGATCTCGATCGGAACGGGACGTTTGGATACAGAGTCCGGGGTGGGACATGGGTTGGTTGATCGCGAGCGCGCTGGTCGTTCCGGTCGTGCTGCTCCTCGTCTGGAAGGGTGTCTCTTCCGACGTCATCAACCTGGGTGTCACGGCGCTGATCGGCGGTCCGCACCTGTTCTCCACCTATCTGGCTACCTACTTCGATCCGAAGTTCCGGCGCGAGCGGCGCTGGATGCTGGTCGCCGCGACGATCCTGGTGCCGGCGTTCGTCGTGTTCTGGACGCTCGTGAACTTCCAGATCCTGCTGAGCGTGTTCATCTTCGCGGCCTCGCTGCACGTGCTGCAGCAGAACGCGTTCCTGGCGGACGTGTATCGGCGCCGGCAGGGGCTGCCCGAGAGCTTCTGGTCACGGCTCGTGGACTACGGGCTGTTGATGATTTGCATTTACCCGGTCGCTTCCTACAAGCTGGTAAATAGCCAGTTCATGTTGGGGGACGTGGAGATCCTGATCCCGCCGTTCTTGATGGTGCCGGCAACCTACTGGCTCGTGTGGGTCAGCTTCTCCGTGCTGCTCGTCGCCTGGCTGGTGAAGACCGTGCGTGAGCAGCGTCAGGGTATCTTGAACGTGCCGAAGACGGTCCTGATCGGCGTCACGACCGTGGTCGGCTTCTGCGCGCCGATCGCGGCCTCGGGGACCCGGCTCGAGCTGTCGTTCCAGGCCGTGAACACCTGGCACTCGATCCAGTACCTGGGCATCGTCTGGTACGTGCAGAAGGTGCGCAAGGACATGGGGCTCATCGACTCGCCCTTCGTGCGCTCGTTGAGCGGCTCGGGCGCCCCGGCGTTCCGGTTCTACGGCGCGGTGAGCTTGACGACCGTGGTCTTGTTCGGCGTGGTGGTCGGCATCGCCAAGGCCGACCCGCTCGGGATCACCTTCAATCAGTACTACTACATGGGCGTCTTGAGCTGCCTGCTCATCCACTACGTGCTCGACGCTTACCTGTTCGCGGTCTCGAACCGCGCCGACGCGGCCCTCGAAAAGGTGCCGTTCGCGGTCGCCTCCCGGGCCCAGCGGAACGCCTCCAAAGTGGTCCCCGAGGCCGTTCCGGCCTTGCCGTAGGCGGGTCGGCGGCGCTCCGGCGAGCGTCTCGTCGCTTTCGCGCGAGCCCGACCTCCCGCCCCTGGCTGATCCGTGGTACCCGGGCGCCCGTGAACCGGATCGTTCGATGGTCGGTAGCTCTGGCAGCCGTGGCGGCCAGCCTCGGTTTTTCCGGGTCGGCGCGGGCCGACGTGTCGTCCTGGGTCTACGCCGGCTTCGGCCCTGCGTGGCTCGACGAGGGCGGGCGGGAACGTTACACGCTGCAGCTCGAGACTGGCCTCGGTACGCCGCCCGGCAGCGTGGTCTTCGGCGGGCTGCTTCGCGTGCAGCCGATCTTCGGTGAGGGGAGCGACCTCGCGCTGCTGTTCCGCGGGGCCACGCGGGGCTTCGTCCAGGGCGGGTTCGGCTTCGCCATCGACGCGGGCGGCTACGAGCGGTTCTGGGGTGAGAAATCCGCCGGCGGCCTCGGCTCACTGGTGCTCGGCGCGCCCTGGGGCATCACCTTGAGCGCCAGCGCCGGCATGGGCACGAACGACACCCGCTTCGCGACGCTGACCCTAGGGCTCGATTTCGCGCGCCTCACTGTGTACCGGACCGACGGCACCAACTGGTTCCCGAACCCCCACGCAACCGACGAGCAGGGGCGCGGCCCGCGCTAGCTTCGGCTTCTCAGAGCTCGCCCAGTGCGGAGACGAGCCGATCGAGATCCTGACGGCGGTGGTTCTCGGTGACGGCGATCAGCAGGCGATCGGCGAAATCGGCAGATACGCGGCCGAGATCGAAGCCGGCGACGATGCCTCGGGCTTCGAGCGCTTCGACCACGCGCGCCGCGCTGCCGCCGCGGACGCGAACCGCGAATTCATTGAAATACGGGGCCTCCGAGAAGCCACGCGAGTAACCCGGAAGCGCGAGGATGGCTTGCTCGAGGTAGCGAGCCTTGGCGAGGCAGCGCTCGGCGACGGCGACGAAGCCGCTCTTGCCGAGCAAGCTCATGCGGATCGTGAGCGCGAGCGCGATCAGCCCCTGGTTCGTGCAGATGTTGCTGGTGGCGCGCTCGCGGCGGATGTGTTGCTCGCGAGTCGAGAGCGTGAGCACGTAGCCGCGCTGGCCATTGGCGTCGACCGTCTCGCCGCAGATGCGCCCCGGCAGCTGCTGCAAGAACTGGCGATCGCCCTTGCAGGCGAACAGGCCCACGCCCGGGCCGCCGAGCTGCGGCGGGCAGGCGATCGGCTGGCCCTCGCCGACGGCGATGTCGGCGCCCAGCGCGCCCGGGGACTCCGCGAGCGCGAGCGCGTAGGGCTCGCTGTTGGCCGCGACCAGGAGCGCGCCCTTTTCGTGGGCGAGCGCCGCGAGCACGGGCAGGTCGTTGAGCGGGCCGAAGAAGCTCGGGTAACCGACCAGCAGCGCGGCGCTCTCGGCGTCCAGCGCGGCGGCGAGCGCGGCGGCGTCCGCGCGGCCGTCCGCGCCGACCGGAACCTCGACCACGGTGGCGTCGTCGCGGCCGCTCAGATAGGTGCGGACGGTAGCGCGATAGTCCGGGTGCACGCACTGGCTCACCACCACGCGCGAGCGCTTGGTGAGGCGGCAGGCCATCAGCGCGCCTTCGGCGGCAGAGCTCGCGCCGTCGTAGATGCTGGCGTTCGCGAGCGGCAGCCCGTAAAGCTCGCTCACGATCGTCTGGAACTCCCAGATCGCCTGCAACGTGCCCTGCGACACCTCGGGCTGATACGGGGTGTAGGCCGTGTAGAATTCGCTCCGGAGCAGCAGCTGATCGACGGCGGGCGGCACGTGGTGCGCGTACATGCCGGCGCCGAGGAAGCTCAGGTAGCGAGCGCCCGGGTTCTTGTCCGCGAGCTCGCGCAGGTGCGTCATCAGCTCGGCTTCGTCGAGCGCCGGCTCGACCGCGAGCGCGCCGCTGAAGCGCGCGCTCGGCGGGACCGTCCGGAACAGGTCGTCGAGCGAGGACAGCCCGACGACCTCGAGCATCTCCCCGATTTCGGCCTCGGTGTGCGGCAGGTAGCGCATCAATGACTCGAGGCTTGGACGTGGGCCTCGTACGCCGGCGCGTCGAGCAGCTCCGCCGACTCTTCGCCCAGGCGGCTCGGCTTGATCGCGATCATCCAGCCCTTGTCCCAGCAGTCTTCGTTGACGAGCTCGGGCGTGTTCTCGAGCGCCGTGTTGATGCGAGTGACGGTGCCGCTGATCGGAGCGAACAGATCGCTCAGGGTCTTCACGCTCTCGATCGTGCCGAAGGTCTGGTGCGCTTCGATCGTGGCTCCCGGCTTCACGTCCAGGTTGACCAGGGTGATGTCCCCGAGCTGATCGACGGCGAACGCGCTGATGCCGATCACGAGCTCGTCACCCTGCGCGAGCGCCCACTCGTGCTCCTTGGTGTACTTGCGATCGGTCTTCACTTCCTTGGCTGTGGTCATCGCTGTCCTTTCAGAGCTTTTCTTTTGGCCGGCGACTCAGCGCGGCCGGCGGTAGAAGGGCGTGGGAACGACGCGCGCCGGCACGGCCTTGCCGCGGCAATCGACGTCGATGGGGGTGCCGACCTCGGCGAGCGCACAGGGGAGGAAGCCGAGGCCGATCGCCTTGCCGAGCGTCGGCGAGGGCCCGCCGGAGGTGCAGACGCCGACCGCTGCGCCGCTCGAATCGAGCAACGGATAGCCGTGGCGCCCGACGCCGCGGCCGGTCATCTCGAAGCCGATCAGCTTGCGCGTGAGGCCGCTCGCGCGGATCTCGTGCAGCGCGGCCTTGCCTAGAAAATCGGGCTTCTCGAACTTGACGACCCAGGCGAGCCCCGCCTCGAGCGGATTGGTCGTCTCGTCGATGTCGTTGCCGTAAAGCGCGAGCTTGGCTTCGAGGCGGAGCGTGTCGCGGGCGCCGAGGCCGATCGGCGACAGGCCCTGGGCCTTGCCCGCCTCGAGCAAGCGGTTCCACACGCTGCTGGCGCGGTCCGGCGCGAGGAAGAGCTCGACGCCGTCTTCACCGGTGTAGCCGGTGCGGGCGATCGTGAGCTCCGTGCCGGCGAGGTTCGTGCGGGCGAACTGGAAGGAGCGCAGCGAGGCGCGAAGCGCGCGGTCGCCGCCGGCCGCCTCCCAGACGTCGAAGGCGCGCGGCCCCTGCAGCGCGAGCAGGGCATAGTCGTCGCTCGCGTCGCGCACCGACACGCCCGGCTTCTGCCGGCCCAAAAAGTGCGCCGCGATCTTCTCGCGGTTCGAGGCGTTGCAGACCACGAGCACGTCGTCCGCGCTCTTCCTGTACACGATCAGGTCGTCGAGGATCGTGCCGCGCTCGTTGCAGGCGCAGGTGTAGAGGGCCTTGTTGTCGGCGAGCCGGCCCAGGTCGTTGGTGATGAGCCGATCGACCCAGGCCACGGCGCCGGGCCCCTTCACCTCGAGCTCGCCCATGTGCGAGACGTCGAACAAGCCGGCCGCGGTGCGCACCGCCTGGTGCTCGGCGCTGATGCCCGAGTACTGGATGGGCATCTCGTAGCCGGCGAAGGGCACCATTTTCGCCCCGAGCCGCAGGTGGTCCGCGTGGAGCGGGGTCTTCAACGTGTCCACGCCGAGCCCGTAGCCCGGGCGCGCCCCTGAGACAAGAGGTCGGCCGGCTCGGCCCTACTCGAGCTGCTTCAGGTTGAGCGGCTTGCCGTCGGGCGTGAAGCCGGCCCGGCGCCAGCGCTCGGCGTCGCTCAGGCCGGGGGGCGGGACCACGGGCGTGCTGTCCCGGATGTGCAACTTGGTGAGCTTCTGATCGCGGCTGATGTCGATGTCGAAGACGCGATCGGGCGGGCCGTCCTTGATGCGCGCGGCCGGAAACACGGTGCGCTCGGGACGGACTTCGACGAAACCCACGACGACCCGATCTTTGACGTAGTTTCGTACGGCCTCGGGCTCCACCTCGCCGACCACGAGCGCCGAGTCGGGAGCGCGCAATGCGACTTGCATTTCCCGCGGCACGGGCAAGCCGAACACGTTGCCGTCGCCCGCACTGAGCTCACCCGGCGCCAGCCGGTCGCTCGGAGGCCGGGCCACGCTCGCGCTCGGGACGACGTCGGCCTCCGGGGGCGGCGGCTTCTTGCACGCGGCTGCCGAGCACGCGAGCACGAGCCACGACCAGGAGCGAGCGCGGACGCCGAGCGAAGCGAGCAGCGCGGTCATGGCTCACTCGACGAGCGCGGCCCAGGACTCGATGCGCGTGGCGTTGACGGGCGCGTCGAGATCGAGCGCCGTCACGCGCGCCGTGCCGCCCGGGATCTGCGTGCCGCCGCTGCCGGTGTGCATCACGAGCTGGAATTTGCCGGGTTCCATGTCGGTGATGTTGGTGTGGCTGCCGTAGCCCATGTAGTCGCCGCCGCTGGTGTTGGCCGTGCCGATGCAGGTCGGTTCTTGCGCGATCGTGACGCCGTAGATGGTCGCGCCAGCGTCTCCGGTTGCGACGGCCGCCGTCTGCGATTGGACCTTGCCGGACAGGCTCGGCAGCTGAGCGAGGCCGCCGTTGTTGAGCACGGGCGAGCCGCCGATGCCGGTCGTCGGCGCGATGTAGTGCATGCCCCAGACCTTGCTCGAACCGTTGCTGCACACCGAGTCCGAGGCGCCGGGCGGCGCGTAGCTCGCGAAGTAGAGCGCGCTGTTGAAGAGCGCCATCGGCCCCACCACGCGCTCGCCGCCGGTGAGCGCCTTGAACCAGTTGACCTGGCTGCTCACGGTGGTGCGGTCGGAGCCGGTCTTTTCCGTGAGCGACCAGATGAAGTTCTTCATCGTGGTGGACGCGCCGATCGTGTCCTGATCGCCGGTCGCCACGTTGACGGTCACGTCGCCCGCGTGGTCCACGGACAGGACGGGCGCGAGCTGGATGGGCTGGCCGGCGTCGTAGCCATTCGGGAAGGCCGGATCGCTGCCGTAGCTCGCCGGGTAGGTGTCGAAGAACAGGTTCATCGTCCAGTTGGCGGGGTTCGTGGAGGCGAGGTTCACCTTCCACAGCCGCCCGTCCTGGTCGCCGACGAACACCCGGTCCGCAATCGCGCCCGCACCGGCCGGGAACGCCACGGGCTGGCCGGTGATCGGCGAATCCAGGT
>JAICQO010000059.1 GCA_025937835.1 Polyangiaceae bacterium | reverse complement strand
GCGTGGTGACGATTTTGCGCTCCTCGTCCTTGGAGCGATGCGGAGCGAGGCGCTTCGCCGCGAAGACGCAAGCGTATGGAGACTCGCGAAGAGTTTTCTGTGCGCGTCGATCGCGTCGTGTCGTTTCCGCTCGACGCGCTTTGGGTCTTGCTGCACGCGCAGGTAACTCACGAGGGAGCGAGCCGTGTCGAGTGACGACCGGAGGCGATGCGCTTCCCGTCGAGCGAGCTCGGTGCCGGCTGTCGTTGCAAAGCGAAGCGAAGCGCGATCGCGTTTCGCGGAGACGCTCGTCAATCCAGCGAGGAGCATCGCGTTCGCCATGGACCAGCGTCGACGTGGCTCGTCCTGTTCTGATTCGAGGCCGGGGCGCTCGGGGCCGGCCAGGGCTCCCGGGGGCCGATTTCGATCGCAAAGCGACACACCCCGGCCGCCCGTGCGAGCACGAAAGTTCAAAAGCGCCACGCGTGAAGGGTGAGACAATCCCTGGGATTGCCGTTCGAGCCCGTGCTCTGCTCCCGGAGCCGCTGGATCCGAGCTAGGCTGCGCTGCGAATGCCGGTGTTTCGGGAGCTCCTGGACCGCGTCCGGTCATGGCCGAACAAGACGCGGGCCGCGGTAGCGGCGTCTGCGGTGTTGGTGCTGGGCGCCGGGAGCGCGCTGTTGGCCGTCCCTTCGCTCGTGCGTTCGGCGGCGAGCGAACGCGCCGAGCGCCTCGGGTTTTCGGTGTCCATCGACCGGATCCGGTTTGGCTTCGATAAGGTGCGGCTCCGTGGCGTGCGGGTCGAGGACACGAAGCTGCCCGGCTCGCGCGCCGAGCTCGACGAGGTCGAAGTCGGGATCGGCGTCTTCGGGAAGCGCAGCCTGCGCGTACACGGTGGCCGGGTGGAGCTCGAGGGCAGCGAAGCGGCGCTGCGCGAGCGCTTGGACAAGCTCCGCGGGGAGCGCAGCGGCGGCGCTCCCGAGAGTCAGGGCGGGGGGCGCGAGCTGTCGGTCGACGGCGTTTGGGTGCGCTGGCGGGAGCCGAAGCCCGCTCGCCGCTCGTTCGAGCTGTGGGGCGCTCGCGCCGAACGCCGGGAATCCAGCCCGCTCCGGCTGTCGTGGGACCTGATGCGGGTCGAGCGCGGCGCCCTGTCGGCGGAGCTGCGCTCCGGGAGCGTCGAGCTCGCGTCCGGAAAGTCGAAGCGGCTCGGCCGCGTGGACGTGGCCGAAGCCTCGCTGCGCGCCGAGATCGCCGACGCAGAGCCGAGTGAGGCCGCGGCGAGCCCGAGCGCGCCGAGCCCGGGCCGACCGGACCCGAGCGGGCGCCCGAACACGCCCATGGCGTTACTGGGCGCGCTCGGCCCGGCGCTCGAGCCGTTGCTCGCTCCGCAGTTCCAGGCCAAGGTCGTGGCGCTGAGCGCGGAGGTGAGGCGCGCGGGTGAACGTGTACGCATCGGCCCGAGCAGCGCCGACCTGAAGCGCGAAGGCGACGCGCTCTCGCTCGCGATCGTGCCGCACCCTGCGGCGAAGGTCGCGGGCACACCGCTCACGATCCGCGCGCGCGCGCCGTTTCACCCGGGCCCGATCGAGCTCGAGCTGAGCGGCGGTCCGGTCACCCTTTCCGCGCTCGGTGTGGAAGAGGGCAGCTTTGGCCTGCGTGGCGTCCAGGAGGCCCTGATCGAGGCTGAGACGAAGCTGGTGCTCGCGCCGGGCGGTGAGGTCGAGCTGAAGGGGCGCGGCCGGTTGTCCCGCGCGCGGCTGTACCGGAAGGCCATCTCGTCTTCCGAGATCAGCGGCATCGACGTGCGCTGGCGGGGCGCCGCAACGGGGCGCCTCGACGGTTCCCGGTTTACCGTCAGCGACGCGGAGCTTGCCATGGGTGAAGTGCGCGCCACCGTGAGCGGCGAGCTCGAGCGCACGAGCGAGCGCACCTATTTCAAGATCGGGGCCTCCGTGCCGGCCGTTGCGTGCTCGTCGCTGTACGAGGCCCTGCCGCAGGGCATGGCGCCGCTGCTCGCGGGCATCGCGCTCGACGGAACGTTCGCGATCAGCGTGTCCGCCGAGTACGACAGCAAGAAGCCGTCGGCCACGCGCACCAAGCTCGAGCTCGCGAACCGCTGCCGCGTGGTGACCGTGCCGCCGGCGATTTCGCCGCGTCGCTTCCGCAATAGCTGGATGCGCGAGGTCAAGGGCCCCGACGGTCAACCGATGGCGGTCGAGAGCGGCCCCGGTTCCGCCGATTGGACGCCGTACGAGGACATTTCTCCGAACCTCGAGACCGCCGTCACCATCAGCGAGGACGGCGGCTTCTTCCGGCATCGCGGCTTCGATGCGCGCGCGCTCGAGAGCGCGCTCCGCGACAACCTGATCGCGGGCCGTTACTTGCGCGGCGCGAGCACGATCAGCATGCAGCTCGCAAAGAACCTGTACCTCGGCTCCGAGAAGACGATTTCGCGCAAGCTCCAGGAGGCGGTGTTGGTGGTGCTGCTCGAACAGGAGCTGTCGAAGCACGAGCTGATGGAGCTGTACCTGAACGTGATCGAGTACGGCCCGGGCATCTACGGGGTGAAGCGCGCCGCGCGTCACTACTTCGACGAAGAGCCGTCCGAGCTGTCACTCGGGCAGGCGCTGTACCTTTCGTCCATCCTGCCCAAGCCGGATTCTTCGCATTTTCGACCGGACGGCGCCCTGTCCGAGCGTTGGGCTGCTTATCTGCGCAAGCTGATGCAGATCGCCCGCACCCGAAACCGCATCACCGACGAAGAGCTCGAAGCTGGCCTCGCCGAGGAGATCCGGTTTGGCGTGCCGGGCGCAGGAGCCGGCAGCCCGAACCCCGGCCCCACCGGCGCCCTCGGTGACTCGACGAACTACGAGGACGAGCCGCCGCGCGAGCTCGAAAGAGCTGCGCACAGCGGGCCGTAGGCGGACAGCCTACTTCTGCCCCTCAGCGCGCAAGGCCTTGAAAAAGGCGCTCAGGCGCGCGCGGCTCTGGTCGGCGAGCACGTCGCGTTCGACGGCGAAGGTGTGGTTCAAGCGGTCGTCCGTGCCGAGCGAGAACAGCGAATCGATGGCGCCGGCCTTCGGATCACGGGCGGCGTAGACGACGCGGGCGACGCGCGACAACACGAGCGCGCCGGCGCACATCGGGCAGGGCTCGAGCGTGGAGTACACGGTCGCGCCTTCGAGGCGCCAGGTGCCGAGCCGAGCGGCTGCGGCCTTCAGCGCCAGCACTTCGGCGTGAGCGGTCGGATCGGCCAGCTCCTCGCGGCGATTGTGATCGCGAGCGAGCTCTGTTCCGGATTCGGAGACCACGACGCAGCCGATCGGCACGTCGGCGTGCAGCGTCGCCTGGTCGGCCTCTTCGAGCGCGACCGCCATCCACGACAGATCGCGCTCGGAGGCCACGGTGCAGCGCTCAGAAATGCAGATAGGGCAGCTGCGCGGCGAGCTTCTCGGTCTTGCCCTTGCCGTCGAGCAGCTGACCTATCGGGTCCCACTGGCCGCTCACCAGCGCTTCGCGCGCGCTCGACTTCATGGTGAAGGGCAGGCTGAGCGAGCCCGCGCGTACGGCCTGCGACTCGAGGTCGATCGTGACCTCGAGCGTCGGGTCTTGCTCCACTGCCCGGGCGAGCTTCAAGATCGCGTCGTGGCCGAGCGAGACGCAGGGCATGCCGAGCGTCGTCGAGTTGCCGAAGAAGATCTCCGCGAAGCTCTCGGCGATCACGGCCTTGAAGCCGTGCTTGGCGAGCGCCTGCGGGGCGTGCTCGCGCGACGAGCCGCAACCGAAGTTGTTGTTGCTGATCAGGATGCTCGCGCCCTGGTAGCGCGGATCGTCGATCGGGTGATTCTTGCTCGCGCCGTCCTCGGTGCGGCGCACGTCGTTGAACAGGTACGCGCCGAGGCCGTCGAAGGTCACGCACTTCATGAAGCGCGCAGGAATGATGCGATCGGTGTCGATATCGTCGCCGGGGACGTACACGGCCCGGCCGGTCACGGAGCTGATCTTTGCGAGTGCCATGGTCGTTTGGTCCTTTCAGCTCGAGCGGGAGATCCCGAAGACTTCGCGGGCGTCGGCGATGCGGCCGCTGACTGCAGCAGCGGCCACCATCACCGGGCTCATCAGCACGGTGCGTCCGGTGGGGCTGCCCTGGCGCCCCTTGAAATTGCGGTTCGAGGAAGAAGCGCAGAGCTCGCGGCCGATCAGCTTGTCGGGGTTCATGGCCAGGCACATCGAGCAGCCCGGCTGCCGCCACTCGAAGCCGGCTTCGCGGAACACGGCGTCGAGCCCTTCGGCTTCGGCCGCGCGCGCCACCGACATCGAGCCCGGAACGGCCAGGGCCCGCACGCCGGACGCCACCTTCTTGCCGCGCAGGAAGTTCGCGACCTCGCGGAAGTCCGAGAGCCGGCCGTTGGTGCAGCTGCCGATGAATGCCACGTTGACGGGCACGCCCTCGATCGGCGCGCCGGCTTCGAGCTGCATGTAGTCGAGCGCTTCCTTGATCGAGGCGCGCTCGGCTTCGCTCGCGGCGTCCTCGGCGCGCGGCACGCGCTCTTTCACGCTGATGGCCTGGCCCGGGTTGATGCCCCAGGTCACGGTCGGCGCGATCTCCGCCGCGTCGATCTTCACGACGTCGTCGTAGGCCGCGTCGGGGTCGGAGGCGAGCGAGCGCCAGTACGCGACGGCCTTGTCCCAGGCCTCGCCCTTCGGCGCGTGCTCGCGGCCTTTCAGATAGGCGAACGTGGTGTCGTCGGGGTTCACGTACCCGACGCGCGCGCCGCCCTCGATCGACATGTTACAGAGCGTCATGCGCTCTTCCATGCCGAGCGCCGCGATCGCGTCGCCCGCATATTCGTAGGCGTAGCCGGTGCCGCCGTTCACGCCCAGGCGCCGGATCACGTCCAGGATCACGTCCTTGGCGTACACGCCCGGGGCGAGCTTGCCCGAGACCTCGATCTTGCGCACCTTGAGCGGGCCGAGGCTCAGCGTCTGCGTCGCGAGCACGTCGCGCACCTGCGTGGTGCCGATGCCGAAGGCGATCGCGCCGAACGCGCCGTGCGTCGAGGTATGCGAGTCGCCGCACGCGATCGTCATGCCCGGTTGAGTGAGGCCGAGCTCGGGACCTATCACGTGCACGATGCCCTGATGGCCCGAAGACACGTCGTAGAAGCGGATCCCGAACTCCTTGCAGGCCTGCTCGAGCGCCACGATCATGCCCTCGGCCAGGCTGTCTCGGTACGGGCGCAGGCGCGTGTCCGTCGGCACGATGTGATCGACCGTGGCGAAGGTGCGCTCGGGGTGGGCCACCTTGAGCCCGAGGTCTCGCATCATGCCGAACGCCTGCGGGCTCGTGACCTCGTGGATCAAGTGCAGGCCGATGAACACCTGCGTCTGTCCGTTCGGCAGCACTTGCACGCTGTGTGCGTCCCAGACCTTCTGAAATAGGTTCTTACCCACGGCAGCAGCCGTCCTCGGGCAGGGCGCCCGGGTTGCGATCGACTCCGGAAGTATTCGCCTCGGCTGACGGTTAAGTCCAATGAAACTTTCTTGACGAATACGTAAGTAAAACTACATTAACAAAATGGATCCGGCGTTGATTCCGGCACTTTACGACGCGCTGACCGTCGCGCGCCTGGGCTCCGTGGGGGCGGCAGCCAAGCGGCTCGGCAAGACGCCATCCGCCGTGAGCCAGCAGATCCGTCACCTGACGGACGCGCTCGAGGTGCCGCTGTTCGAGCGGCGGGGCCGCGGTCTCGTGCTCACGCAGGCCGCAGAACGCGTGCTGCCGTCCGCCACGCGCCTGTTCGACGAGGCGGAGGCCGTGTTTCGGCTGTTCGGCGAGCTCGGCGGCGCTGGTGCCACGCGCTTGCGGATCGCCGCCAGCGACTACCTGGCGCGCCCGCTGTTGATCCCGGTGTTGAAGAGCCTGGCAGAGCAAGGTGCGCCGCTCGCGTTCGAGATCTCCACGGCGCACTCGGAGGAAGCGCTGACGCGGCTCGAGCGCGGGGACGTCGAGATGGCGATCGTGTCGGTGCAGAGCGAGCGCGCCGGGCTCTCGGCGCGGCGCTTGTTCGAGCAGCCCTTCGCGTGGGTCGCGCCCCGGCGTCGGGGGGAGGAGCGCGCTGCGCTCGGCGTGGCCGAACGGCTGCGGGACGAACCGGTGTTGCGCCTCGCTCCCGGTAGCCTCGGGCGCAGGTTGCTCGACCGCTACCTCGAGGAGCAGGCGATCCGGCCGGCGTCGATCATCGACGTGCCGAGCGTGTCGCTGGTGCTGGCGTATGCGGCCGGTGGCATCGGTGTCGGGTTGGTCCCCGCGCTGGCGCTCGAGCCGGGTCAGCTCGGGGCGCTTTCGGTCGAACGCGCGGCCGTTCCGCGGCTGCCGGTGGCGCTCGTCACGCGCGCGGCGCGGCCGGTCGTCCCCGCGGTCGAGCGCTTCACCGAGCGACTGATCCTCGAATCCGAGCGCCGGAAGCGCGAGCTCGAGCGCGGAACCAAGCACCCGGGCGAAGCCTCGCTTGACAGGTCGAAGGCGATAGGGAATACCCCGGGGCCTCGCAAACCGAGAACGCGCCCGTAGCTCAGCTGGATAGAGCACCGGTCTACGGAACCGGGGGTCGGAAGTTCGAATCTTCCCGGGCGCGCAACCTCCTCTGGAGGTTGCGGTCCCGGGAAAATTTAGTCTGTCCGCCTCGAGCGGAGCTCTCGGCTACTGCGCCGAATCTTCCCGGGCGCGCAACGTGTGGAGGTTGCGGTCCCGGGAAGTTTTAGTCTGTCCGCTCCGCGGCTGTCGCGGTCGGGCGGAGCTAATGCGCCGAATCTTCCCGGGCGCGCGACCTCAGTCGCGGTGCTGAACCTTGAGGGTGTTCGACTTTCCGAAGCCGAGGCCGAGGGACAGCGCGAAGCTCGGGGCGTAGAGCGAATCCTCGTGTGAGCTGAGGCCCGTCGAATCGTAGACGGTGCCGCTCAGCTTGTACGTGGGCAGGGTGGCGTCGAGCTGGACGAAGAGTCGAATCGAGCTCGCGCGCAGGAACTCGAAGCCTCCGCAAACGCCGAAGTCGATGCCGCTGTTCGTGTAGTTGGTGCCGTCCACGGTGGCGGAGCCGGCGCCCCAGCCGATGCCGGCGCCGGCGTACAGCGAATTGTTGGCGAACGGATCGAAGTAGTAGGCCGCTCCGAGGCGGATCCAACTGCCGGTCGCGGCGTCGTACGAGGATTCCTTCTTCGTGAGCACGAAGTTCAGGAACGAGGCGTCGAGCGCGATCCGGTCGAGCTCGTATCGGTAACCGAAACCGAAAGCGGGGCCCGTCTTCACGCCATCGGCGGCGATGCTCCCGTAGCCGAGGCGGAGGTACCAGAGTGAGTCGGCTTCGACGCGGTTCGGTGAGACCTGAGCGTCGGTCACGTTGGTGCGGTCGATGGTTCCGCCCTCCACGCCGAGGGGCTTGCCCGTGAGCAGCGATTCGACGAGCTGGCTATAGGCCTTCTGCACGTCGTCGATCTTGCTCACCTTGAGCGACCGGCTCGCGCCCCCGTTCGAAAGCACGACGGTGACGCTGCTACCGAGCCGGACGTGGTAGGCGCGATAGGTCACCTGGCAGCCGGTCTCGACGACCCGCTGCTGCTTTTCTTCCAGTGTCTGCGCGAGCAGCGCGCGTGTCGCTCCCCGTTCGGGCTCGGTCAAGTTGTCGCGCGTCGTGTCGATCTCGACGCAGACGTCCGCCGCGTGAGCCGCGCCAGCAAACGTGGAAACGAACAGGAAACTCAGAATCGCAGGGACACGCATCTTGCCTCGCAGCCGCGGGTCAGGCCCACGGGGATCACTCTCCAACGCCTTCGCCACCAACCCGCGAGGTTAGCGGATCCGCTATCCCGACGTCGAGCCGGCCCGAACGCTCGGATCGCGGTGACCGAGTGTGTGCCGGACTGTGCCGCTGATGTGGGGCCGTCACCTGCGAGATGCGGTGGTTCTGCGAGCGCGCGGTTGGCTCGGAAGTTGCTCTCCTTTTCCCCCGGTATGTTTCGGGGTATCGGCGCGGGGCCGATCGGAATTCATTCGGTTGCGGCGTGGTTCGGTGTCGGCTCCATCGGCCGGCGGCGAACGGCGCGAGCTGTGACGCTGTCGGCGTGCCTGGTCACCGCACTGCCGGTGCTCTCCGACCTTGCGACCGATCCGCGCCGGCGCCCCTTCGGTTACCTCGCGGCGGATACCTTCTACTACCTCACGGTCGCTCGCAACATCGTCGAGCGCGGTTCGGTGTCTTCGGATGGGGAGCACGCCATCAACGGCTTTCATCCGCTGTGGCAGCTCGTGGTCACGCTCGTTTACGGGATGGCCAGGTTGGTCCGGGCAACGGAGCTCGTGCCGCTGCTCACCGTGCTCGTGTCTCTGGCTTGCGTCACCTCCGCAGTGGGCCTGTTCGGCGCGAGCTTTTTGCGGGCTGCGCGCCGCGTCCCGGCCGCTTTCGTCGCCTTTCCGTTCGGCGTCTACGCGCTGATCGTGCTGCCGCACTGGCAGATCCGTCCTGCCGATCTGGCGGCGCAGGGCGGGGGTGAGGGGCCGGTACCGCTGTTCGGCACCGTGTACTCGTTCGTCAACGGAATGGAGAGCGGCATCCTGCTCGCGAGCTTCGGGCTCGCGGTGTACGCGTTCGTGACACGGGGCGCGTCCCGGCGTCTGCGTGACGGCGCACTCTGCGGCGGCGCATTCTGTCTGGTCGCGCTGTCGCGGCTCGATCACGCGTTGCTCGCGATCGCGCCGCTCGGGTTGTGGGCCGTGCATTCCGTGTACGCGCCTCTGCGCCGGCGCTTCGTGCTCGGTGCCGTGCTCGCCTTCGCGGCCCCGCTCGCGCTCTATGCCGCCGTGAACCAAGCATATGCCGGCTCCGCGCTCCCCTCGAGCGGCGTCATCAAGAGCAGCTTTCCGATCCCGTCTGCGAGCAACCTGACGGAGCTCTTCGGCTACTTGAGACAGCCGTTTCAGCCTCGGCACGTGTTTCGCGTGATGTGGACGGCGCCGGTCGCGATCTCGATCGCCGCGGTGCTGGTTTTTCTGCCGTTCGTCGTGCGCTTGCGGGTGGGCGCCGCTGCGTTTTCTCTCGAGTTTCGCCCCTCTGCGCACTCGCTCGATCGCTTGCTGGTGATGCTCGGGCCGGGCGTCGTGCTGCTCGCGGCCTACAACATCCTGTTCGTTTCTGGAGTGGGTTCTTGGTACTACCCAGTCTCCACCGCGTACGTGTCCTTGACCGTGCTCAGCGTCGCGACGCGCGGATTCAGCGCGTTACCTCGGAGGTTGCGCGCGCTCCTGCCGGTTCAGATCACGGCCGCTGCGTTCGGCGCGCTCGCCGTGCTCGGCTTCCTGCGCTTCCAGCGACAGCCGGACTTTCACCGGTCGTACGCGGACTTCTGCCAGAAGACGGCGCCGCGCGTGCGGGCCCATTTCGGCGGAAAGGTTCCGAAGTTGTTCGAGATCGACGACGGCGTCGTCGGTTACTGCCTCGATGCTCCCGCCATGTCCGGCTCGCGCTTGCTCCTCGACGTCGAGGCGCTGCGCGCGACCGAGGCGAACCAGTTGTTTCAGCTGGCGGTGGGGCGGGGCTTCCGCGCCGTGACGACGCTGTACTACACGAGTCACGATCTGACGCCGAAGAGCGACGCCAGCGCAGCCTTCGCCTGGGTTCGGCGCTTCTACCCCGACCAGGACTACACCGGCCTTCGTGCGTCGGTTTTGTTCGCGGATTCGAGCTTTACCATCGTCGGGCTCGAGAAGGCCGAGCCGGCGCGATGAGCGACGACAGCACGGCACGCGCCATCGAGTTGCTCGCGGCGTCCGACGGCGTGCTCGCGACTTCTCCGACGCCGTCGCGGGACAGCGTGCGTTCCGCGCATCGCTTGCTCGACGAGAGCCTGGCGCGGCTCGGAGCCGAAACGAGCGTGACCCCCGAGAGCTTGCGGGCCAAGGCCTTTCGCGTTCGTAGCGTGCTGCGTGCCGAGCGACGCCGGCGAGTGTGGCGTTGGGTTCGGGCGCGAACGCCGCAGCGGGTGCTGCTCGTGGTGCTCGCGCTCCTGGCTGCGGCCGGGGCGGTCGGGTGGCTCCGGGAGCGGTCCAACCTGCTGCACGGGGTCTCACCCCGGCTCAGCAGCGAGTGGGCGCGCTGCGAACCGAAGCGCGGCCGCTGCGGCGGTTTTGCCACGCGCATCCTGTTTCACACGCACGAAGAGCTCGAGCCCTACGTGCAATACGATCTCGGCGGTGTGCGTCGCGTCCACTCGCTCTTCGTCCGGAACCGCAGCGACGCCCTGCAGGACCGCGCCGTTCCACTGGTCGCTTCGGTGAGCCTCGATGGCGTGAGCTTTCGAGAGGTCGCGCGTCAAGGCTATTGGTTCGAGACCTGGAAGACCGAGTTCGCTCCGGTCGAGGCGCGGTACTTCCGCCTGACCGTGGCGCGAGTGAGCATCCTGCACTTGGAGCGGGTCGAGCTCCGCTGAGGAACGGCACGCCAGCGCGTGCTCATTTCGCGCGCGCCGTCGCAGCCTGGAGCTCCGCCGGCGTCGGCGGTTGCGCCGCACCGCGCGGGTCGCGCGAATTCTGGACCTCCACCATCCAGCCCGGATACTCCGGCGGGAGCGCGCTCGCGTCGTCGAGCGCCTTGAGCTGCTCGGGGGAAAGCCGGAGCTCGGTGGCGGCGAGGTTGTCGGCGAGCTGCTCGGGCTTCTTGGCGCCGATGATGATGCTCGTGACGAAGGGCTTGGTGAGCTCCCAGGCGAGCGCGACCCGCGCGGAGGACACGCCGGTCTCTTCGGCCACCTGGCGCAGGGCGGCGAGCACCCGCGGCAGCCGTTCGTGATTCACGGGCGGAAAGTCGAAGGTCGCGCGGCGCGCGTCCTCTGGCCCCCGCTTTGCGGCGTCGAACTTGCCCGAGAGCAGACCGCCGGCAAGCGGGCTCCACGGCAGGAGCGCGACGCCGCGAGCCAGGCACATCGGCGCAATCTCTCGCTCGATATCGCGGCCGACCATCGAGTAGTAGACCTGCGCGCTCTGGAACCGCGCGAGCCCGTTCTGCTCGGCGAAGGTGAGGGCATGGGACGCGACCCACGCGGGCAAATTGCTGAAGCCGACGTAACGCGCCTTGCCGGAGCGCACGACGTCGTCGAGCGCGCGCACCGTCTCCTCGATCGGAGTCGCCGGATCGAAGCCGTGGATCTGATAGAGATCGACGTGTTCTAGGCCGAGCCGGCGCAGGCTGCCGTCGATGCTCGATAGAATGTGGGAGCGCGACAGGCCGATCTGGTTCACCCCCGGGCCGACGCGGCCGCGCACCTTGGTTGCGACCACGATCTGCTCGCGCGGTCGACTCAGCGACCGCAGCGCCTGCCCGACGATGCGCTCGCTGTCGCCGCTGGCGTAGACATCGGCCGTGTCGACGAAGTTGACGCCCGCGTCGAGGGCCGCGCCCACGAGCGCCGAGGCCTCTTCTTGACCAAGCTGTCCAATCGCGGCCCACATCCCCTCGGTGCCTCCGAAGGTCATGGCCCCGAGGCAAAGCTCCGAAACGTAGAGCCCAGTACTACCGAGCGGCTTGTAACGCATGGCGGAAGCCTAGGCCGCCCGTCGCCGACGTAAAGGCTGGACTTCCGGTGGAATTACACCCAGCCAATCTGGAGCGCGTTTCAGTCCAGACTCAGACGAGACGAATGGTCTCTGCGCGAAGGCCTCTCGGCCCTTCGCCCTCCGTGAACTCGACGCGTTGCCCGATGCGCAGCTCCTCGAAGACGACGCCTTCCAGTGCGCTCGAGTGGAAGAAGACGTCCGTGCCGTTCGATTTCCGGATGAAACCGAAGCCCTTGTCGGTCAACCGCTTGATACTTCCTTCAGTCATTTGCTCGCTCCTCCACGGTGTCGCCACGGGGGCGCTCGGTGATTCGACCCTGCCGGCGCACATCAAGCCTCCGACAGATTCTCCAGGCTGTTCTCGCTGGTAGTGTCGCGAGTGGTCCTCAGGGTTTCGCCCTCCAACACGCGCACATAGGAGCGCCGCTCGTGCTCTTGCACGTAGTAGCTCGTCTTGTTATCGAGAATGTCGCGGATCACTTCCGCCTTGCGGCGCGGTGACCACGCTGCCCCGGGGTTACATAGCGCCACGATGTTGCCGCGTTTGTCCCGTTTTACCGAACGCACTCGTCGATCCAAGATTCCGTCCTCCGGTTGCTCGCGGACTGCGCGCGATTGAGCGCCGAGGATTGTTCTCGGAGTCCGCCTGCGCGCCGCAGCAACGTCACGTTCACCCCCTCATGGCACGCGTCTCCGCGTGTCGCGACGTATCGCTCGAAACGTGCGGTGAGGCACTCACCATGACGGCTATACGCGCCAAAAGCCAGGGCCAATTTGCTCTCGCGCGCAAATAGTGGGTGAGACCTGGCGAGCGGCCAGTGTGCCTGCCCGAGCCGTGAGGCGCGAGCAGCGCTACGGCTTCGGGATGTGCAGCGTCTTGCTGATCATCGCAGCGCCGTGGATCACGAATAGCAATGCGAGCGGGTGGAAAGTGCCGGCGGCTCCGCTCACTCTGCCCAGCGGCAGCTCGGCCTGAAAGTGGCCCGTCCCCGCGAGAATGGCGAACAGCGTCACTAGCAAGAGGCTCGTGGGGATCGGCATGCCCTCGAAGTAGCGGACCTTGCCGCTCGGTCCGGACAGGGTCGAGGCGGTGACGTTGTAGCGCGCGAGGCGGCTGATACCGCACGCCACGAAGAACATCAGGCAAACGCAATCCCACTCGCCGCGCAGGCCGGCGCTGTAGGCCATGGCTGCAGGCGCGACGCCGAACGACACGATGTCGGCGAGCGAGTCCAGCTCTTGTCCGAGAGGCGATTGTTCGCCGCGGGCGCGGGCGACGCGGCCGTCGAGCACGTCCATCGCGAGCGCGGCGGGCAGCAGCCCGGTTCCGAGCCAGAACGACTCCATCCGAGCCTCGGTGCAATAGCGCATGAACGAGAGGATCGCGCCCATGCCCGCGAAGGCGTTGAGCAGCGTGAACAGATCCGCGACGCGGAAGTCGCGCAACATCGAGAAATGGCGGACACGCTCGTTCACGATCGAGACGATCAGTAGCGGGTTTCGAGAGCGCGGCCAAGTGAGTAGAAGCGCAGTGTCTGCGTGTTTACAGCCATCTCTCAGTGTTCCCCGTCTCCCAGTCGCCCACTCGCCACCTTCTCGAAATACGCGCCAAGTCTGCGTGTTCCGGCCGCGGGAGCGACGCAGTCCGTCGTCGACGCCGGGATCACGAACGCGAGTAGCTCGGACATGCGGCGATTCACGAGGCCGTAGCACCAGCCGATCGCGCGCATCAGCCAGCTCGGCATCGCGATCAGCCTCGGAGGCTTGCCGCATGCGAGAAAGGCCAGCTCGGCGATGCGACGCCGTGACAGCGTTTCGGGACCGCCGAGCTCGAGCTCGATCGATCCGGCGGCGAATACCGCCGTGAGCACCGCTTCCGCAACGTCGGTCTCGTGTACGGGGTTGGTCTTGGCGCTGCCGTCGCCGATCAGCGGAACGGGCCCCTTGCGCGCCATCTTCACGAGCTCGGCCAGGGCGCCGAAGACGCCCGTGGTGCGCACGAAGCCGTGTTCCAGCCCGCTCTGTTGGATTTGCGCTTCGACGGCGCTGTGTGCGCGGACGTACGCGGTGTTCACGTACGCGGGCGTCGTGTACACGCCGACGTAGACGAAGCGACGCACGCCGGCGGTCACCGCCTCGGCCAGCAGCCGCTCGTTGGCTGCGCGGTCCACCTCTGCGAACGAGCCACGGGTGCCACCGCCCGGCAGCACCGGAGCACCGAGCGCCGACACCACGACCTCGATGCCCTGGCAGATACCCTGAAGTGCCCCGCTCTGCGTGGCGTCGGCGATCCAGACGTCGCTCGTCAGGGTGCGCAGGCGTTCGGCACGTTGGGCGTTTCGCGACAGGGTGCGCACCGCATGCCCTGCCTCGACCAGAAGCCGCGCGACCTCGTGACCGATCACCCCCGAAGCTCCCGCAACCAGCACTTTCATCATCGTCTCCCTCTCCCTCTCCCTTCCGTCTTCGACGCGCGGAGCCCCAGGCCGCGCCGCCCGAGCCCGAGCAGCCGCTGAGCCGTGAGCGCGGTGCCTGCGCCGGCGAACGCTTCGAACGCTTGGAAGCTGGTGAGCGACCCGAGAATCGTGGCCGCTTCGTCGCAGGATACGGCCGGCCCCAGTGCTCCGGCCTCCGACAGCCGCCGCGCCAAAAAGCCGAGGCTCTCCCGCCGTGCCCGCTCGGCGCGCGCGACCTCGCCCCGGACATCGGGATCGAAGGTCGAGAGCGCGAACACACGGGCCACGGCGCGACGCTGGCGCTGCCATGCTCGGGTGGACTCGACGAACAGCCGCTCGATCGCCCGTTTCGGGTCAGCGTCGCGCATGGCGTCTCGGATCCGCTCCGCGTGCATCCGCCGCCCGAGCTCCTCGAATACCGCGAGCAGCAGCTCCGAGCGCGAACCGAAATGGTTATACAGCGTGACCCGCGTCAAGCCGGACGCGCGAGCCACGCTCTCGAACGTCAGCTCCTCGCAGCGCTCGGCCGAGAGCAGCTGGCACGCGGCCGCCACGGCACGTGACCGTGTCGCAGCCTGAGCCTGCTTGCGTCCGGTCATGTCGTAAGCGCGCGCGACCACGCCGGAGCATAGAAATAGATTTACGCAACGTAAATCTATTTCACCCCCCGCTCCTGGCTCACGGCGGCGCGCACTGAGCGAATTTCCCAAGCCGTTCCTGAGGCGTCGCGACAACGCCACCCTGTGGCGGGGCGTCGCGCGAATTGTTCGAGGACCCCGGCGAATCGGCTGATCGAGACGGCATCCCCCTTGCAGGAGAACGGCCAGCTGCGTTCTCGCAACGCGACGCTTTCCCCAGAGGAAAAACAAACAATGTTCCATTCGACGACAACCAGGACGGTAACCGCGGCGCTGATCGCGTTCGGCTTCCTTGCGTGCAACCGTCAAGACGAGGGCGAGGGGACCGGGCGTGGTCCGGGCGATGAAGCGGCGCATTCGCGAGCCACCGACGTGAGCGTCCACGATGGCCCGCGCCCCGTGGACGATCCGGCGGGACGATCGCGCGACGCAGACCAGGTGTTCGGGCAATCCGAGGTGGTTACGAATCCCGGCAACAGCGGCGGCGGGGTCGGGTCCGGCGCTGCTGGCTCCGGTGCCGGCGGGACAACGCAGGGCGGTAGCGGCGGCACCAGCGCGCCGCCCTGACGTCGGGCTCGCTCACTCTCGTCGTCCGACTCGATCCGGTCGCGTCAGCCGTTCGAGTCGGATCAGCCCGGCCAGCGCTTCCTCGCGCGAGCTGCCGCACATCTCGAGGGTCGGCTGTAAAGAGCGGCACACCTCCGGGCGACCCGGATGGCCGAACAACTTGCAGCGGTGGTCGCCCGAGAGTTGCACGCAGCGCACGAACGCCGGTTTCCCGTTGGGCATGCCGGGGATGCTCGACGAGATGGACGGGGCGACGCAGCACGCCCCACAGGCCTCGCGACAGGTTGCGACCGCGCTCATGAATCCGCTACATGCCGGAGCTCGGCGTCATCGCGGAAATCGGGGTGCGCATCGGGGGCTAGCTTCCCCCCAAATAGGACGGGTGTCCAAGGCTGGTTGGCGCTGTTTGGCGAACGCCGCGCGCCGATACGAGAGCTCGTGAATCCGGCGAGGCGCACTCGCGAGCTGAAATCCAATGTGCGAGTTGCTGAATGCCAGTCCGAGCGCCTGCGCGCACACGCGGCGCAAGCTTTGCACTTGGACGGCCGTGGGACGAAGCAATTGCGCGGGCCAGGGGTCCGAGACGCGCTTTTCTCGACGATTTCCAGTGGCACATGGCTTGCTGTAGGCGCGGCTGGGAGAGGCGCAACGCGACGCGCTGGTACGCCGACAGGAAATATGAAAAGCAGAGTCCCGATGACGAAGGCGACGTTTCGGCTTTTGGTGGTGGACGACGATGCGTCCATCCGATCCGGACTCCGGCAGCTACTCGAAGCGCACGGCTACCGAGTCGACACGGCGGAAGACGGCCAGTCCGCGCTCGAGCACATCACGGAGCTGCCCCCGGACGTCGTCATCACCGACCTCGACATGCCGCGGATGAGCGGGATGGAGCTCTTGAAGGAGCTGCAAGAGCGGGACAGCGAGCTGCAGGTGATCGTCGCGACCTCGGCCGTCGAGCTCTCGTCGGCGATCACGGCCATGCGCGCGGGCGCCGCCGACTACATCACGAAGCCGATCGATCTCGAGGCGCTGCTGGTGTCGATCGAGCGGGCCATCGAGCACCGCGACGTGCGCATCGAGAACGAGAACCTGCGCCGGCAGGTGCGGGAAAAGTCCGGCGATGGCGTGGAAGGGCTGCTCGGGGCGAGCCCCGTGATGCAAAAGGTGTATCGCGTGGCGCGTCAGGTAGCGCCGTCCCGCGCCACGGTGCTGATCACGGGAGAGAGCGGAACCGGCAAGGGCGAGCTTGCCCGCACCATCCACGCGCTGAGCCCTCGCGCCGACAAGCCGTTCGTGGCCGTTCACTGCGCATCGCTGGCGGAGACGCTGCTCGAGAGCGAGCTGTTCGGTCACGAGCGCGGCGCATTCACGGGCGCCGAGCGCCGGCGCATCGGTCGCTTCGAACAGGCGAACCAGGGCACGATTTTCCTCGACGAGATCGGCGAGATCCCGCCGTCGATCCAGGTCAAGCTGCTGACGGTGCTGCAAGATCGCAAGTTCGAGCGCGTGGGTGGCAACGAGTCCGTCCACACCGACGTGCGCATCCTCGCGGCAACGCACCGCGATCTGGCCGCCGACGTCGCGGCGGGACGCTTTCGTGAAGACCTCTACTATCGGCTGAACGTGGTGCAGGTCGAGATGCCGCCGCTACGGATGCGAGCCGGGGACGTGCTGACGCTCGCCGAGCACTTTCTACAGCGATTTCAGCTCGAAAATCACAAGCAGATCGCCGGCTTCTCGGACCGCGCCAAGACGAAGCTTCGCACCTACCGCTGGCCGGGCAACGTGCGCGAGCTCGAGAACGCCATCGAGCGCGCCGTGGTGCTGTGCGAGGGCACGCAGATCGACGACGAGCACTTGCCGCGCGGTGGTAACAACGTGCAGAGCCTCGACGGTGTCGAGATCCCGGGCACGACCATGGCCGAGCTCGAAAAGTACGCGATCCTGCGCACGCTCGAGTCCGTCGATGGCTCCACCGTCCGCGCCGCCGAGATCCTCGACATCAGCACCCGCACCATCCAGTACCGCTTGCACGAGTACGGCCTGGCCAAGAGCCGCAACTCCACCAAGACCGGCTCCGAACCCCCCTCGCGCTAGTCGGCCCGAGTCACCCGTTCTCAGGCAGCTGGCAGCTCGATACAGAAGCGAGCGCCCGGGCAGGCGTCTTCGACCCAGATGCGGCCGTGGTGGGCTTCGACTGCGAGGCGGCAGAAGCTGAGGCCGAGGCCGCGGCCGCCGACCGCGCGCTGGCCGGCTTCGACCTGGACGAAGGGATCGAAGATACGTTCGCGGAGCTCGGCCGGGATGCCGGAGCCCGAGTCCGAGAGCGTGAGAACGAGGACGTTGCCCTCGAGGCGCCTCGAAAGCTCGACCTTGCCGCCCTTGGGCGTGTGACGGATTGCGTTGTCGAGCAGGTTTTCGAGGACGCGGCGCAGTAGATCGATGTCGGCGCGGATCTTGGTCTCCGGCAGCTCGGCCGAGATGGTGACGCCGGAGAGCTGAGCCTTGAGACCCACTGATTCGGCTGCGTCGCGCGCCAGCGCCGCGACGTCGAGCTCGGCGAGGCGCGGCTCGAGCTTGCCCTCTTCGCTCTTGCTGATGTCGAGCAGGTTCAGGATCAAGCGCATCAGCGAACGCGCGTCGCTGCGGATGTGCTCGGCGGCGTCGCGAGCTTTCTGCGGCAGCGTGCGGTCGGCGAGCAGGACCTGAGCGTGCAGATCCATGGCTCCGACCGGGTTCTTCAGGTCGTGGACCACGAACGAGCTCAGTCGTTCCTTCTGAAGCTGAAGACGCATCAAGTCGTCGCGTTGGCGGCGCACCAGGTCGTACGTTTCGCGCAGGTCCGCGCTCATCTTGCGTAGTTTCAGGGCTGCTTGAACGCGGACCAGGAGCTCCGTCGGTCGCACGGGCTTGGTCAGAAAGTCGTCGCCGCCCACGCGTAGCGCCTGGTCGAAGGTGTCGATGTCGCGCAGGGCCGTCAAAAACACGATCGGTACTTCGGCCCCCTCGGGCAGCGCCCGGAGCCGCGTGCACACGGCAAATCCGTCGAGCCCTGGCATCCGCACGTCGAGCAGCACGCACTCGGGCCGCTCGCGCTCGAAGGCTTCGAGCCCCTCGAGGCCGTCGTTGGCCAACACCACCTCGTGTCCTTCGTCCTCGAGCGTGGCTTTTGCCAGCTCGCGGTTCTGGGCGTTGTCATCGACGACTAGGATCTTGCTCACTCTCTGTTCCTCGGGCGCTCGCGCAAGATTTGCAGTCCCTCTCGCGACAGGCGCAGTTTCGTCGATCTCGTTGCGGTTGTGCGGGGAAACGGCGGGAGTTTCGGCTGCGCCGTTCTGGCGCGGTCCTTGCTGTCTGCTCACTCGATGACGCCGGCGCAACCCGTTACCGAGGAAGTGGACCTGATGATCGTTGGGGCCGGTCCGGTAGGACTTTTCGCTGCGCTGTGTGCGGCGGACCTCGGGCTTTCGGTCGCGCTGCTGGACCACGTCTGGCGCGGCTTCGGACGCGGACACGCGACCTTGCTCCACTCCCGGACGCTCGGCTTGCTCGAGCGCCACGGGCTCCGCGCGGAGCTCCACGCCGAGGGAGCGCGCGTGGACCGCTTGGAGCTGCGCCTGAACCAGTCGCTGGTCCGGACCATCGACCTACCGGAGCCGGCGCTCGCGGTTTCTCAGGTCACGCTCGAGAAGCTGCTGCTCGCAGCGTTGCGGCAGCGAGGAATCGAGGTGCGTGCGCCGCAGCAGGCGGTCTCCTTCGAGCAGGGCAGCGACGCCGTCGACGTGCGCGTGGTGCGGCGCGAGCTCGTGACGCTGGGCTCGCCCGCTCACTACTCCGACTGGGAACCCGTCGAGTCGAGCCGGATCTCGGCCCGGTTCGTGATCGGCGCGGACGGCTACGAGTCACGCACGCGGGAAGCGTTGGGCATCCAGACCGCGGACGTGGGGGCGCTCGAGTCGTTCGCCATGTTCGAAGTGCCGGCACACGATCCGAAGAGCACGACCGCTCGGCTCGGCTTCGACGACGGGCTCGGCGACGTGATGTACCCCCTGCCGGAAAGGCGCACGCGCCTCGGATTTCAGCTGAGCGAAGGGCTGGACTTGGCGCCCGACTCGAGGCGACTGCGCGACCTGGTGGCTCGCCGCTGCCCGGAGGCACCGCTCGGCGATTGCACCGTGCAATGGGCGAGCGTGATGCACTTCGAAAGACGATTGTCGCGGCGCTTCGGCCGAGGGCGCGTCTGGCTAGCAGGCGATGCGGCGCACGTCACGAGCCCGCTCGGAAATCAGAGCATGAACGTCGGTCTGTTCGAGGCCTACGACCTCACCCGGCGCATGGAGGACTGTTTGCGCGCGAACCGCGCACCCTCGGTGCTCGAGCGTTACGGCAGCGAGCGCGAACGCGAGTGGCACAAGCTGCTCGGAGTCAACGTGACGTTCGACTTGCTCCCGGGAGCGCCGAGCTGGTTGGCCGCCCACGCGCGGCACCTGGTGCCGGCACTCCCTGCTTCGGGTCCCGATCTGCTCGAGATCTTGCGCGAGCTCGGCCTGCGCCTCGAGTGAGCTCAGGCCAAGAGCTCCTCGAGCACTTCCATCAGCTCCGCCACGCGCACGGGCTTGGTCAGGTAACGGTAGAAGCCCGCGTCGGAGAAGCGCTTGCGATCGCCGGTCATGGCTGCGGCCGTGAGCGCGATCACCGGGATGTCACGGGTCTCGGGCCAGCTCTTCAAGAGCCGTGTCGCCTCGTAGCCGCTCATCCCGGGCAGGTTGATGTCCATAATCACGAGGTCGGGCCGGCGATCGCGCACGAGCTCGACGCCCACCTCGGCCGTGGGCACCGTGACCAGGCTGACGCGCTCGAGCTCCGCCACGAGCTCGCGCATGAACTCGATGTTCGAAGGGTTGTCTTCGACGTAGATGATCGTGCGTGTCTTGCCGTCGGCGGATAGCACCGAACCGAGCGTGTGCTCCGGGAGCGGGGTGCGCTGCAAGCCGCTGGGCTCGGCGTGGACCGGCAGATCGATCCAGAAACGCGAGCCCTGGCCCGGCGTGCTCTCGAAGGCGACGCGCGCGCCCATCAACTCCGCGAGGCGACGCGTGATCGCGAGTCCGATGCCCGTTCCCTGGATCGGGCCCGTCTCCTGGCCAGCGCGGTGGAAGGGCTGGAAGATCTTGTCCTGCTGATCGAGCGGGATGCCGATACCGTCGTCGGTCATCGCGATCCGCGCGAAGCCGTCGTTCAACAGCTCGACGGAAAACTCGGCGCTGCCCGACGGCTTGCCGTACTTGAGGGCGTTGGAGCCGAAGTTTATCAGGATCTGCGCGAACCGCGTGCGGTCGGCGATCACCTGAGGCAGCTCTTCCGGTATCGGGCCGAGCGTCAGGCGAATGCCCGCGCGAGCCGCCATCGGGTCGAGCGTGGCCTTCACCTCGTCCAGAACCTCGCGGATGCCGACCGGCTCGTTCGAGACCAGAACGCGGCCGGCTTCGATCCGCGACAGGTCGAGGATGTCGTCGATCAGCCGCAGCAGGTGCTCGCCGCCGCGCAGGACGTGCTCGAGGCGATCCAGCTGTTTTTCCGTGAGCGGCGACTTCTTGTCGCGTTGCAGAAGCTGAGCGAAGCCGAGGATCGAGTTCAGCGGCGTGCGCAGCTCGTGGCTCATCGAGGCCAGGAACTCGCTCTTGGCGGCGCTGGCTGCCTCGGCCTGGGCGCGTGCCAGCGTGAGCTCCGACTCGTGCTGCACGTCCGCCGTCACGTCCCAGGTCGTGCTCACCACTCCGCCCTCGAGCGTGCGGCGGCTGGTTGCGCGCAGGCTGCGCCCGTCGCGGGTCCGGAGCTCGAGCGCGCCGACGGGGTTTCGGTGGTAAGCGAGGCAGCGCCGGAAGAACGCCTCTTTCGGCTCCTCTCCGAGCTCGAACAGGTCCGTGTCGAGCGCGTTTTGCAGAATCTCGCTGTGGGTCTTGCCGGCGAGGCTCCCCGAGCTGTGGCGGCCGAACAGCTCGCGAAAGGCGCTGTTGCACAGCACCAGGCGCTCTTCCTTGTCGTACAGCGAGAGCATGCCGTGGATGCTCTCGACGGCGCTGAGCAAGCGATCGCTCGCCAGGCGCGCCGCGGACTCCGCGCGCTTGCGCTCCGAGACGTCGCGGATCGCGCTGATCACCAGCATGCCGTCCTCGGTTTCCAGCGGGCTCAGGCTGATCTCGACCGGGAACTCGCTGCCGTCGCGGCGCAGGCCGCGCAAGTCGAGATCCGAGCCCATGGCGCGGGCCTTGGGCCGCTCCATGTAACCGTCGCGGTGGCTCTGGTGCTGCTCCTGGAATCGCTTCGGTACCAGGATCTCGACCGGCTTTCCGAGGAGCTCGGTTCGTGCGTAGCCGAACAGCTCTTCGGTCTTGGCGTTGACGATCAGGATCGTCCCGCGCGGGTCCACGATCAAGATCCCGTCGGGGGCCGCCTCGAGCAGGGCGCGAAACTTTTGTTCGGCGCGCTGCGGCTCGGTGTTCATGTGGACAACCATGCCAGCATCCCTCCGGAGTCGTCGAGGCTGCGCGCGACGCAACCTCTGCACGCACCGGGCCGCGACGCAGTTTTTGCGCTCGAACCCCGAGATTTCTCGTGGTTTGTCGGTGGCTCCAGCAGGCACGCGGCTTGCCATAGCAGCGCCGCAGAATGGACAATTCCGGCTCTGCGCTCGATCGCTTCGAGTACGACGACGCGATCGTTCGCCGCTTCACATTTGCCTGCGCCGGCTGGGGTCTGGTGGCGATGCTGGTTGGGTTGTGGCTGGCGTTGATGCTGGTCGTGCCGAGCCTGAACCTCGGCCTTCCGCAGCTGACGTTCGGGCGGCTCCGACCTCTGCACACCAACGCCGCCATCTTCGCCTTCGCCGGCAACGCCATTTTCGCGGCGGTGTACTACTCGAGCCAGCGTCTGCTCAAGGCGCGCCCGCTCAGCGATAAGCTGAGTGCGTTTCACTTCTGGGGCTGGCAAGCGATCATCGTCGCCGCTGCGCTCACGCTGCCGTTCGGCATCAGTCAATCGAAGGAGTACGCCGAGCTCGAATGGCCGGTGGACCTCGCGATCGCGGCGGTCTGGATCGCCTTCGCGGTCAATTTCTTCGGGATGATCGCGCGCCGCCGCGAGCGGCACCTGTACGTGGCGATCTGGTTCTACATCGCGACCATCGTCACGGTCGCGATCCTGCACGTGTTCAACAACCTGGTGCTGCCGGTGTCTGCGACCAAGAGCTACTCGGTCTACGCCGGCGTCCAGGACGCATTCATGCAGTGGTGGTACGGGCACAACGCGGTCGCGTTCTTCCTGACGACGCCGTTTTTGGGCCTGATGTACTACTTCTTGCCCAAGGCCGCGAACCGCCCGGTGTTCTCGTACCGGCTTTCGATTCTGCACTTCTGGTCGCTGGTCTTCATCTACATCTGGGCGGGGCCGCACCACCTGCATTACACGGCGCTGCCCGAGTGGGCCTCGACGCTCGGCATGTTGTTCAGCTTGATGCTGTGGATGCCGTCGTGGGGCGGCATGATCAACGGCCTGCTCACGCTGCGGGGGGCCTGGCAACGCGTCAGCGACGACCCGGTGCTCAAGTTCTTCGTGGTCGGGATCACGTTCTACGGCATGGCCACGTTCGAAGGGCCGATGCTGTCGATCAAGAGCGTGAACGCGCTCTCGCACTACACGGACTGGACGATCGCGCACGTGCACTCGGGTGCGCTCGGCTGGAACGGTTTCATGACGTTCGGCATGCTGTACTGGCTCGCGCCGCGCCTGTTTCAGACCAAGCTGTGGTCGAAGAAGCTCGCCGAGGCCCACTTCTGGATCGGGACGCTCGGGATCCTGCTGTACATCGTGGCGATCTACGCGGCCGGCGTGACGCAGGGCCTGATGTGGCGCGCCTTCGACGAGACGGGCCGCCTCGCCTACCCGGACTTCGTCGAGACCGTGGTGCGGATTCTGCCGATGTACTGGGTGCGGGCGCTCGGCGGCTCGCTGTTCGTCGCCGGCATGCTGATGTGCATCGTCAACCTGGTGATGACCTGGCGAGCTCGCCCCGCCGAGTATTCGCCCGAGCTGTGTGAGACGGCTCCGCTCGGCCCGGATCGCGCAGTGGCCCCGGCGCTGGTGATCCCGCAGCATTCGACGCTCGCGGACACGGCGCACCGGATCCGTTACTTCGCCGCGGCCACGTGGCACCGCTTCTGGGAGCGCCGGCCGCTACGCTTCACGATCTGGGTGACGATCGCCGTGGCGGTGGCCTCGCTGTTCGAGATCTTACCGACGTTCTTGATCCGCTCCAACGTGCCGACGATAAAGAGCGTGCACCCGTACACGCCGCTCGAGCTCGTCGGGCGTGACCTGTACGTGGCCGAGGGTTGCTACAACTGTCACTCGCAGATGGTGCGGCCGATCCGCGCCGAGACCGAGCGCTACGGCGAATACTCTAAGCCCGGCGAGTTCGTGTACGACCGGCCCTTCCAGTGGGGTTCGCGGAGGATCGGCCCGGATTTGCACCGGATCGGCGGCAAGTACCCGCACCTCTGGCACCTCCGCCACATGGAAGACCCGCAGTCGACGACCCCGCAGTCGATCATGCCGAAATACCCCTGGCTTGCGACTGATGACCTCGACTTCGCGAGCGTGCAACCGCGGGTCGACGCGATGGCGATGCTGGGCGTGCCCTACGGCGAGGCCGTGAAGCACGGCGAGGTCATGGCCCGCGCCCAGGCGCAGGAGATCGCCAGCGAGCTCCGCGCGCAGGGCGGACCGGCGGGGCTCGAGAACAAGAAGATCGTCGCGCTGATCGCCTACCTGCAGCGCCTGGGTACGGACATTCGCAAGACGCCGCCAGCACCGCCGGCCGACAAGGCTCCGGTGGCGGCGAACGCCAAAGAAGGGAGCGGCTCGTGAAACTGTCGGACGTGATGTCGGCGCTGAACCTGGCGGTCTACGCCGAAGTGGGCTTGGTGTTGTTCCTGTTCGCCTTCGTGCTGGTGGCGGTGGACGTGCTCCGGCGCGGCCGGAAGCTCGAAAAGCTCGCCTCCCTGCCGCTCGAGTCGAGCGAGCTCGCGCCGAAAGCCCGGGAGGAGCGCTCGTGAGCAGCGAGAAACCGAGCCCTGCCGCCGACCTGCTCGAGCACGAATACGACGGCATCAAGGAGTACGACAACCCCATGCCGCGCTGGTGGGTCGGCGCATTCTGGGCGTCGTTCGTGTTCTCGATCGGCTACGTCGGCTACTACCTGGCCGGCCACGGCCAGAGCGTCGAAGAGTCCTTCCGAGAAGACGAGCGCATCGCCCGCGAAGAGCGCGCCAGGAGCTCGCTCGAGGAGGCGCCGAGCGAAGCCGTGCTGTCGAAGCTGATGGCCGACGACGCGATGATGCAGGACGCGAAGCTGCTCTTCGGCGAGCGCTGCGCGGTCTGTCACGGCGCCGAGGGTCAGGGCTTGATTGGCCCGAACCTGACCGACAACAGCTGGATCCACGGCAAGGGGCAGCTGATGGACATCTTCGGCGTCGTGAGCGACGGCGTCACGACGAAGGGCATGCCGGCGTGGGAGCTCACGTTGAAGCCGATCGAGATCCGCAAGCTGGTGGCCTTCGTCGGCACGCTGCGCGGCAAGGCCCTGCCGGGCAAGGCTCCCGAGGGTCAACCGGTCGCCGCGGTGCCCTGAGCGAGAGCCGCCATGTCTCCACCAATCGCCTCGCACCGCGTACTGCCCACCCTCAATCAAGACGGAACCCGGCGCTGGATCCGCCCGCGACTCTATCCGGGCAAGACTTGGCGCGCGCGACGGGTCGTGGCCTGGCTGTTGATGGTGGCCTTCGTGGCGCTCCCGTGGCTCGAGCTCCGCGGCAAGCCGCTGATCTTGCTGGACGTCGTGCGCCGCGAGTTCACGCTGTTCGGTACCACCTTTCTCGCCACCGACGGCGTGCTCTTGATGCTGCTGTTGCTCGCGATCTTCGTGGGCGTGGTGTTGGTGACGGCGCTGGTCGGGCGCGCCTGGTGCGGCTGGGCCTGCCCGCAGACCGTCTATCTGGAGTTTCTGTACCGCCCGATCGAGCGCCTGTTCGAGGGCAAGCGCGAGCAGCAGATGGAGCTCGACAAGAAGGGGCCCAACCTGCGCCGATACCTCAAAAACGGCGTCTTTTTGCTGATCTCCGTGCTGCTCGGCAACGCCTTTCTCGCTTACTTCGTGGGCTCGAAGGCGCTCGTGCACTGGATGACGAGCTCGCCGTCCGAGCACCCGCAGGCGTTCCTGGCGATGGCTGCGGTGTCGGCGCTCACGTTCTTCGACTTTGCCTACTTCCGCGAGCAGATGTGCACGGTGGCGTGCCCGTACGCTCGGCTGCAATCGGTGTTGCTCGATCCGCGCTCGTTGATCGTCGGCTACGACGCGCGGCGCGGTGAGCCGCGGGCCAAGGGCAAGCCGCGGCCCGGCGTCGGTGATTGCATCGACTGCAACGCCTGCGTTGCGGCCTGTCCGACCGGCATCGACATCCGACACGGGCTCCAGCTCGAGTGCGTCGCCTGCGCGCAGTGCGCGGATGCCTGCGACTCGATCATGGACAAGATCAAAAAGCCGCTCGGGCTGATCCGCTACGACGCTCAACAGAGCCTCGAGACCGGGGGCCAGGGTCGCGTGCTCCGGCCGCGCGTGCTGATCTACACCGGGATCTTGCTCGCCTTGTTGATTGCGCTGGTGCTGGTGGCGGCGACGCGGGGCAGCGCCGAGCTCACGGTGTTGCGCGGCATCGGCGCGCCGTTCGAGCTCCGCGACGGGCTCGCGCAGAATCAGATCCGGATCAAGGTGCAGAACCGCTCCCGCGAGACGCAGCGTTATCGGATCGACCTGCTCGACGCCGCCGACGCGCGGCTCGTGGCGCCCGAAAACCCGCTCGAAGTGACGGCTGGCGCGCAGCGCTCGACCAGCGTGTTCGTGATGGTGGCTCCCAATAGGCTTTCACACGGTCAGCGGCCGGTACGGTTCCGGATCACGGACCAGAGCGGAGCTCGGGTCGAAGCGCCCTATCGCTTGCTCGGTCCCGAAGGAGGTCAGCCGTGATCGTGTCGTCTGCGAAGGTTTGGCCGTGGGTGCCCGTCGCCCTGCTCGCGGCGATGCTCGGCGGGCTCGGAGTGATGGCGTCGCTCGCCGTGGACGACGCCGGCTTTGCGCTCGAGAGGAACTACTACGCGAAGGCCGTGGCCTACGACGCAGAGATCGCCCAGCGCGCGCAGAACGCGCGGCTCGGTTGGTCGCTCGCCGCGAGCGCCGAGCCCGCGCGCCACGCAAGCACGTCGCAGCTGGAGCTAGAGCTGCGCGACGCCGCCGGAGTGCTCGGGGGAGCGAAGGTTCGCGTCGAAGCGCTGCGCAACGCGAGCGCGGGGCGCGTCCTGGAAGCCGAGCTCAGGGAGGCCGCGCCGGGCCACTACCGAACGGAACTGCCGTTCGAGCGCGGCGGGCTGTGGGAGCTCCGCTTCACGGCCACACGGGGCGCGGAGCGCTTCACGCAGAGCGAGCGGCTCGAGATCGCGGAGACGCCATGAGTGTGCTGTGGATCCCGATTTTGACGGCGAGCCTCGCAGGCAGCGTGCATTGCGCCGCCATGTGCGGCCCGTTCGCCGCGGCTTCCGGCGGCGCTTTCAGCCACGTGCGCGGGAGGCTGCTCGCGCAATCGGGCTACCACCTGGGTCGGCTCGTGACGTACCTCTCGCTGGGCGCCGCGGCAGGCTTCGCCGGGGGCGCGCTCGACCTGGCCGGCAGCGCCGCGGGTATCCAGAGGATCTCGGCAGTTTTCGCGGGCACGCTGCTGCTCGTGTGGGGCGTCTCGACGCTCGCCGCGTCGCGCGGACTGGTGAAGCTCGGCCGCCGCGCGCCGGGCGCGAGCTTGCTGTCGCGAGCGCTCGCGAAGGTGAGCGCGCTGTCCGCGCTGCCGCGTGCTGTGTTGCTCGGCATGGCCACGGCTTTCGTCCCGTGCGGCTGGCTGTATGCGTTCGTCGCAATCGCGGCCGGCAGCGGCGGCCTGGCCCCGGCGTTGATCGTGCTCGGCGCGTTCTGGCTCGGAACGGTGCCTGCGCTGGTCATCGCGAGCCTTGGCTTGCGCGGGCTCGGTGCGCGGCTCGGTCCGCGCGCCAAGACGCTGACGGCGGCCGTGGTGGTCGCCTCGGGCCTGTTCGTGCTCGGGCTCCGGACCTTCGAGGCGCCCGCTGCACCCGAGTCGTGTCCACTGCACAGGCACTAGATGGCGAGGGCGCTCCCGAACGCCGAGTCGGCGACAGACCATTGCGCACATTGCGGCGCCGAGCTCTCGTCGGAGGTGCTCGACGACTCCGGGCGTCGCTTTTGTTGCGCAGGGTGCCGCACCGTCTACGCCGCAATCCACGCGGCAGGGCTCGAGGCTTTTTACGCGGATCGCGAGATCTCGGCGGTTCGAGCGCGCCCGGCACGGCCGAGCGGGCGCCGCTTCGCAGAGTTCGACGATCCCGCGCTGGCGACGCGCTTCGACGTTCACCCGGACGGCAGCTGCTCGATCGAGCTCAGCCTGGAGGGGGTGCATTGCGCCGCTTGTGTGTGGCTCGTCGAGAGCCTGCCGCGCGTGGTTGCGGGCGTGCAGGAGTCTCGGCTCGACTTCGGTCGCGCGACGGCCAGCGTGCGCTGGGATCCCGCGCGCGCCTCGCTCGGTCGGATCGCGACCGCGCTCGACAGCCTCGGTTACACGCCGCACGTGCCGGGTCAGGCGAGCCAGGGCGTGCACGGCGATCGCACGCTGCTGATGCGGCTGGGCGTCGCGGGCGCGATCGCGGGCAACGTGATGTTGATGGCGCTCGCGCTCTACAGCGGCGCCTCGAGCGGAGTCGATGGCGACTACGCCGCATTCTTCCGTTGGAGCAGCCTGGCGTTGTCGCTGCCTTCGGTGCTGTATTGTGCCGCGGTCTTTTACCGCGGCGCTTGGGCCTCGCTCCGCACACGCGTGGCGAGCATGGATCTGCCGATCGCGATCGGCATCACGGCGGGGTTCGTGTCTGGCGCCGTCAACACCGTTCGAGGCCGCGGCGAGATCTACTTCGACACCATCACCGTATTGATCTTCCTGCTGTTGGTCGGCCGTTGGCTCGGTCAACGCCAGCAGCGGCGCGCGGCGACGGCCGCAGACTTCGCGCTGGCGGTGGCGCCCGCCATGGCGCGCGTCGTGGACGGCGAAGGAATCGCCGAAAGGCGCGCGGAAAGCGTACCCCGCGGCGCGCTGGTCGAGGTGCGCGCGGGCGAGCGCGTGCCGGTCGACGGGCGCGTCGAACAGGGCGAGTCGTCGATCGACGTGCGTTGGCTGACCGGCGAATCCGAGCCCGTCGAGGTGCGCTCAGGCGATCGCGTCTACGCCGGCACGGAGAACGTCGGAGGCACTTTTCGCGTTCGCGCCGAGCAGGCTGGCCGCGACACGCGCGTGGGGCAGCTGCTGCGAGCGATGGAGCGAGCTCGGCTCGAGCGCGCACCGATCACCCGTGTCGCGGATCGCCTGGCGGTCTATTTCGTGCCCGTGGTGCTGGCCTTCGCCGCGATCACTCTCGCGGTGTGGTGGCGGGCGGATCCGACGCTGGCCGTGGAGCACGCGGTGGCGCTGCTGGTCGTGACCTGCCCGTGCGCGCTCGGCATGGCCACCCCGCTCTCGGTGAGCGTGGCGCTTGCCCGCGCCGCGCGTCGAGGCATCCTGGTCAAGGGCGGGGACGTGCTCGAGGCCCTGGCGAAACCGGCGCACTTCGTCTTCGACAAGAGCGGCACGCTCACGACGGGTCGGCCCGAATTGCTCGAGTGGCAGGGCTCGGAAGAGCTAGCGCGCGCCGTGAGCGCAGCCGAGGCGGGCTGTGACCACCCCCTGGCACGCGCGTTCCAGCGGGCTTTTCCCGCGACGGACGCTGCAGAAGCTCAGGCAATCGAGCGCTTTGCCGGTGGCGGTGTGCGCGCGACCGTGCATGGCAGACAGCTCGTGGTCGGCACAGCGACGCTGCTCGAACAGAGTGGCGTCTCGGTGGACCTGGAGCAGCGCGCGCGCGTCGACGCCCTGGCGCGCGGCGGCGCGACGCCGGTGCTCGTCGCCGAAGACTGTCGCGTGGCAGGTCTGGCCGCATTCGGTGATCCGTTGCGACCCGAGGTCGCGGAGTGTCTGGCCGACCTCGTCTTGCTCGGAAACAGCGCCAGCGTGCTCTCCGGGGATCATCCGCGCGTCGTGGAGCGTGTCTGCGGCACGCTGCCCGTGCTCGAGCTGCGCGGTGGCGTGAGCCCGGAGCAAAAGCTCGAGGACGTGAAAGCGCTGCGCGTTCGCGGCCAGTCGGTGGTGATGGTCGGCGACGGCGTGAACGACGCAGCTGCGATGTCGGCCGCGACGGTGGGCTTCGCGGTCCACGGCGGCGCGGAGGCGAGCTTGCTTGCGGCTTCGGTGTTCGCCACGAAACCCGGCGTTCTGCCGGTGCTCGAGGCGGTGCGCGGCGCGCGCAAGACGCTGGCGGCGATTCGCCGCGGGCTCGGCTTTTCGCTGGCTTACAACGCGCTCGGCATTGGGCTAGCGATGAGCGGTGTATTGAGCCCGCTCTGGGCGGCAGTGATGATGCCCCTGTCCTCGCTCACCGTGCTCAGCGTGGCGTTGCGCTCGGGCGCATTTTCGATGTCACAACGGCGCCGCGCGCCGGAGGAGCCGTCGTGAGCGTGTTGTTTCTGGTGTTACCGCTGGCCGTGGTGTTTTCCGGACTCGCCGCGCTGGCCTTTCTGTGGGCGGCGCGGCATGGGCAATTCGACGATCTGGCTACACCCGCGCTGCGCGTGCTGCGCGACGCTGCCACGGGGCAGCAGCGCACGCCGCGCGGCGCGGGCACGGGAGTTTTTCGCAAACCCGAGGGTTGATTCGATACTCTAGTGATTCCGATACCTCAGACGCCAGGCGATCCTGCGCAATGCGCGGCACGTGCGTTGCAGCTTCGGGTTCCTGTCCGGAGGAGAATCATGCAACGCATCGAAATCAAGCACAGTGTGAAACGACTCGTCTCGGGCGGCGCTCTGTTGGCGCTGGGAATGACGTGCGCGCAGACCGCGCTCGCGGACGACACCAAGAGCGACACGTCACGCGCCGGTGATTCACAGCACACCGAGAAAGCTCGGGTAAGCTCGCTGTCCGGCTTGAGCCGCGATCAGATCAAGGACGTGCAGCGAGAGCTGGCGTCTCGCGGCCTCTACCAGGGGACCATCGACGGCGTGGCGGGCGCGAAGACCGAGGCCGCGCTGAAGAACTTCCAGACCCAGCAGGGCCTGACGGTCGGTAGCATCGACGCAAAGACCCGCGACGCGCTGGGCCTCGAGTGGAGCCTCGAGCCGATGGCCTCGAACGGGCGCCAGCGAATGCGCGGAAGCGACGCGCAACCCGCACAAAAACAGCCAGTTCGCGGCACCGAGGTCGATTCGACCGCCAAGCAAGCGGCGAGGTCGACCGCTAGCCCAGCCATGTCCAGCGGCACCGAGCTCACGTCCTTGAGTGAAGACCAGCGCAAACACATTCAACAGGTGCTGAAGGACGAGGGCTTGTATCAGGGTGAGGTCGACGGCGTCGTCGGCGCACAAACCCGCGCGGCGCTCCAGCGCTACTTCCAGCGGCAAGCCCAGCTGGTGGCGCAGGGACGGATCAGCGAAGGCGGGATCGCGAAGTGCGACACGCGCTGACGCGCGCGACACACCTCGTGGCTAGCGGCCGGGTGTCCTCTCGGGGGCGCTCGGCCGCGCCGTCTTCTCGTCGTGTGCTCCGAGCCAGCCGTCGAAGGCTCGGACGTCGAGCTCGGCCGCGAAATAGTCGCGGAAGCGGCGATACGCGTAGTCGATGGGCAGCGCGAACGCGAGGCCCTGCGTCTCGCGAAGGATGAAGGACGCGATACCCACGACTCGGCCCTGGTCGTCGAGCACGGGGCCACCCGAGTTCCCGGGGTTCGTCGGCATGTCCGTCTGCAGAAAAGCGACGTCGTCGTACGAGCGCCCGAGGTACGAGACCAGTCCGCTGTTGAACGAGAAGGTCAGGTTCTTGGGCACGCCCATGCCGTAGACGCGGTCGCCCATTTCCAGGGCCGTCGCCGAGGCGAGCTCTGCGGACGTGGCAACCGGCTCGTTGAGCTCGAGTACGGCCAGGTCGAGCTTTGTGTCGCTCTCGACGACGCGCGCCGGACCGGTCTTGCCGCTCGCGAGCGTGACGCGGATCGAGCTCAGACCGTCGATGACGTGCTGGCACGTGAGCACGTGCCGCGGACCAATCACGATGCCCGCACCGTAGGCACGATCGCCGCGCACCACGGCCGTGATCGACAGAGCCGAAGCGGCCACCTTGCGTCCGGGCGACGAGGGGGCGCTCGCCGCGGGCGCGGGCGTGATTGGAGTAGCGGGTGAAACCGCGCTCATCGTCTCGACGCCGCGCACCCGGACCACGTCCGGGATAGTTTCTGCTCGAGAGCTTCGGTAACCGCCCAGGCCGAAACCTGCGGCAAACACGCTCGCTAACAGCAAGCCTCTTCGAACACGCGGGGAATTGGAGACCAACATCGCGAAAGGGAACGGCGCCCGAGACACAACGGCGCCCGAGGTCCGAAACTGTAGGGGTAGTCGGCGTTCGCGGCAAAGACGAGCGCTGCGCGAAAACCCCGAGGTTGGTGGTGCGAGCCGCGTTAAACTTTCGAACCCATGCTCAAACAGCAGGAACTCGGGCGGAAGCTCGGCAAGGCCGACTACGAGGCGCAGCTGCCGGGGCTTCGAGCACGCTTGCTCCAGGCGCAAGCAGCGCTCGAAAAGGCTGGGTTTCCGTTGATCGTTCTGATCCACGGGGCTGACGGCGCGGGCAAGAGCGAGACGTTGAACACGCTCAACGCCTGGCTCGACGCCCGCTACCTCGTGACGCGCGCCTACGAGCCGCCCTCCGAGGACGAGCGCGCGCGGCCGGAGTTCTGGCGCTATTGGATGTGGCTGCCGCCCGCCGGTCGGGTCGGGCTGTTTCTCGGCTCCTGGTACACGCAGCCGATCGTGGATCGCGCTTACGGACGGCTCACCGCGCGGCAGATGTTGCGCGCGATGGACCGCAACAACGCCTTCGAGCGCACGCTCTCGGACGAGGGCGCGCTGATCGTGAAGCTGTGGTTCCACGTCAGCGAGCGCGAACAGCGCCGGAGGTTCGAGAAGCTCGAGAGCTCGAAGCAAACGCGCTACCGCGTGACCAAGAGAGAATGGAAGAACCACCAGCACTACGCCGAGCTCGTCACCGCCACGGAGGAAGCGCTGCGCGAGACCAGCAGCGGCGCCGCGCCGTGGACGGTGATCGAGTCGGGCGACGAGCGCTACCGGAACGTGGCCGCAGCGGAGGCGATCCTGGAGCGGCTCGAACACCGCCTCTCGGTCACGAAGCCGGCCGCGGATGCCCCGCCGCAGGCGGACGTACCCGATCCGGTGACGCTGCTCGACAAGCTGGATTTGAGTCTGAAGCTCGACAAGGACGAATACGAGGAGCGCCTCTTCGAGCTCGAGGCACAGCTCGGTCGCCTCGCGCGAAGGCTTCAGAAGCAACAACGTAGCGCGATCATCGCCTTCGAGGGCTGGGACGCCGCGGGCAAGGGCGGCGCGATCCGCCGTCTGATCTGGGGCCTCGACGCCCGACAGTATCAAGTGATCTCGGTGTCGGCGCCGAGCGACGAGGAGCGCGCCCACCACTACCTGTGGCGCTTCTGGCGTCACCTGCCGAAGCGCGGGCGGATAACGATTTACGATCGCACCTGGTACGGGCGCGTCCTGGTGGAGCGGGTCGAGGGCCTCGCACGAGAAGAGCAGTGGCGGCGGGCCTACTCGGAGATCAACGAGTTCGAGCGCGAGCTGATCGGCGACGGCACGATCTTGCTCAAGTTCTGGCTGCACATCAGCCGTGAAGAGCAGCTGAAGCGCTTCCAGGAGCGCGAACAGGAGCCGTGGAAGCAGCACAAGATCGGCGCCGAAGACTACCGCAACCGCGCCAAGTCGAACCTATACGAGTCCGTCGCTTCCGAGATGATCGCGAGAAACAGCACGCTCGAAGCGCCCTTCACGCTGGTCGAGGCGGAGAACAAGCACTACGCCCGGATCAAGGTGCTGAAGACGGTGTGCGAAAAGCTCGCGGAGGAGCTCGACTGAAGGCACAGCTCGCGCCGTTCCACGCTTAGGGTTTCCCGAGCCCGGTGCGCGGTGCCGAGGACGCCGCGGTCGGAGGCTCGGCCGGTGCTTCGCCCAGAGCCTGGCGCACGGCGAGCTCTCGCGCGGCTTCGAGATCGATGTCGAACGAGCGGCTCGGTGCCGGTGTCGAGCTCAAGGTCGGCAGATCGCGCGCGTTCCCGACGCTGCTCTGCGTTTTCGTCACTGAGGGCGTCGCCGTTGCCTCGCTCCGCTGCGGAGCACTTCTGGCCAACAAGATCACGGCACAGGCGACGACGCCGAGCAGGGCTCCCGCCACGAACCATTTGCCGGCTCCGTCGAACAGGCGCGCGGGCCTGGGACCCGCGCTGTCTGCCGTTTTCTCGGGACGCGCCGGGCCGCCGCGCGCGGGCTCGCTCGCGAGCTCCACCCGAGCCAGAGCCGAGCTCGAGCTGGCCGTCGACGGAACGGTCACGCCGAGCGCAGCGGCCACGGCAGGCCGCAGCTCGGGCGGGGGCTCGTCGGATAGCCCGGCTTCGAGCAGGCGCCGGGTCGCCGGGTTCGGCGAGGAATTGACGAGCGGCGGCTCGGTCACGGCGGGCCCCCGCTGGATTGCTCGCGCGTGACCCAGGCCTCGAAGGCGTGGCGGCCCTGGCGCAAGCGCGACGTGGCCATCACCAGCGGGAGCTCGAGCGTTTCGGCGATCTCGGGCAACGTGAAGCCCTCGAGCTCGTACAGGACGAACACCGTGCGCAGCTCCGTCGACAAGGTCGAGAGCCCCGCGTCGAGCAGCTCCCGGCGCTCGGAGCGCTTCATGGTCTCTTCATCGACCCAGGCCCCGTGGCGCGGCACCCGCGCTCCCTCTTCCTCGTTGCGGCGCTTGCGCCGCTGTGCATTGGCTGCGACGCGGATTGCCAATCCGGCGAGGAACGAGCGTTGCCGCGTGATGGGGATCTCGTGGGCGCGCGAAGCGAACGTCACGAACACGACCTGTGCGGCGTCGTTGGCGGCCGTGCTCTCGACGCCCAACCTGCGCAGCGTCCGCCACACCATCGAGAAGTGTTCTCCGAGTGCGGCGCTCAGTCGCTCGGCCGTCCCTGCCCGTTGCTTCGGCGACACGCCGCCCATTGTCGCGCGATGCCAGCTCTCTGAGAACCCCGAGTGCTGCGCACAGGGTGAGCATCCGGCGACGAGCCACGAATTTTCCGCATTTCCTGCGGCGTCAGCCGCTCGGGCTGTTTCGGCGGGCGCTGGAGCCGTTGGCCGAGGCGGGCTGGCCCTGCCGAGACCCTGGTATTAGTCCTAGTCGAATGCGCAATCCCTCCACGCCCGAAAGGCCAGCGGTGGATCTCAGCGGCGGCTGCGCCTGCGGGCAGCATCGTTATCGCGCTCGCGGTGTGCCGCGCGAGCTGACCTTGTGTCACTGCAGCGACTGCCGCCGAGCGAGCGCCGCGCCGGCCGTGGCCTGGGTCACCTTCCGAGCGTCCGAGATCGAATGGACTTCCACGCCTGTGCTCCGCCAGTCTTCCCCGCGAGCCCAGCGCGGCTTCTGCCCGAATTGCGGCACGCAGCTCAGCTTCTTCCTCGTCGCCGATCCCGACGCCGTCGACCTCACCCTCTGTTCCCTCGACGACCCCGAAGCCCTGACGCCCGAAGATCACACCTACACCCGCTCGCAGCTCTCGTGGCTCCAGACGGCCGATCACTGGCCGCGCTACGAGACCAGCCGTCAGGCTTAGTTCTGGAGGGGGCCACGCGCGGTCAGTCGCGAGAGTGTGGTCAGGGCCTCCAGGGTGACACCCGCACCCCAGCTGAAGTGACGTTCGGAAGCGAACCAGCGGGAGCGCCAGGGCTGGTGCGGTGGCTCGGAAGAATAGACCTCGCACAGGGCACCGTCACGGATGACCCAGGCCTCTAGCTGACCGAGGATGCGCCGCGCTTCGGCAACATCTCCCAACTTGGTCGCCACCTTGGCGGCCAGAGCAATCAGCCAGGACCAGCGCAGTCGGTCGTGATAGTGACGCAAGCCGACGAGCGCCGTTTGCGCCGAGATCCAGCGGCGCGGATAGTCTGGCACCGTGCAGGTACCAGGCATGCCGTGCCGGCTCCAGAGCGGATGCTGCGTGAGGGCGCGGTACAGGGCAACCGCGTCCGCACCCGTGACCCAGGCGCCATCGAGCGCGAGCAACACCCCCTCCAGAGAGAAGTGGCGTCCAGCTTCCAGCGAACGGTAGAGCCCGGTCTCGGAGTCGAAGAAGGTCTGCTCGAGCTTGGAGCGGAGGCGTGCTGCGCGGTGCGCGTCGACTGCGAACGCCGCACGACCCACCAGTCGCTCCGTTACGAGGCTGTAGAGCAGATTGACGTAGAACGCCTTGCCTGCTCGGCTCACGCTATCTTGCCAATCGGAGAAGGCCGGCTGCACGATGAGCTCGTCCCTCGTGAGGCGATCATAGTAGCGGTAGGCGTGCACCAGCGCGGGCTCGTGGCGCTCCCACCATGCCGTGTTGCCGGTTCGATCGACATAGGCCAACGCCGTGGAGAGGAGCAGGATGTTCGAATCGACGGCTTCGGTGCCGTTCTCGCTGCGGTACTCGGCTATCAGCGGCTCGACCATTTCCAATCTTCGCGAAAAGCGTGGCACGTAGCGGGAGGCGCGATGCAAGACCACGCGCATGTAGCCTGGCGAAACGGAATCCATCAGTCGCGGAACGAGCCCGTCCCACGCGCGCTGGTGGCGCAGCAGCGTGCTCAAGTGGTTCGCGACGACATCCTCTCTTCCCAGGTCCAATAGTCCCCGTGCAGCGAAGCAGAAGTCCCGCGTCCACAGCCCGGCGAAGTGGCCCCGGCCCGCGGCGACGTGCGGCCCGGAGACTAACTGGACGATGTTCCCCAGTAAGGCTTCGGACGCGTGGCGAAACAGCTGCTCGTAGCAACCCGTGGGCTGGATCACGGCCACATTCAAGCAAGGAGCGCGCCGCGACGCCGTGGTGCGGAAGCTGCATATCAGGGAACGAATGCAGCAGAAGTTGCCCCCGCCCATCACGAACTTCGATTCCTCCACCGCGCTGCTCCGAATGTTGGCGCTCTACCTGCACGGGCAGGATTTCGAGCTGTTCGGTGGATCACGATTGGGTGCCGCGGCCTTGGCTGCGCTGAGCGCCATCGTGCCCCGCGGCGTGCGCGAGCACATCTATCAACTGGGGGGCCGCAAGGAAGCAGCCAGTCCGGAAGCACTGGCGGCCTTCGACGCGGACGCGGCGGCGGAGGCCATCGTCAATCTCTACCCGAAGCGGCGCTATCCTGCGATCGCGATCGGGTCTTCCAACGGGGCGGCGGTGCATCTGTGCGCCGCGCTCGGCATCCCGTGGCTGCCGCAGAATCTACTCATCTTGGCGAGAGAGAGCGAGCTCGATCCCGATCGGCCGCGCGACGTGCTCGAAAAGGGCCGCCGTCACGCTCGGTCACTCTTGGCGTCCAACCCCGACCTCGCTCTCCACCACATGGTGGATCCCAGTCAAGATCGCCTGATGACCCGCGAAGCGCTCTACTTCAGAGTCAAGCGCCTCCGGCTCGGCCAAGTCTACGAGAGGTTCATCGCTGATCATCTCGCACCGGGTGGTTCGCTCATCACGATCGAATGCAATCTCCAATGGCCTGTCGTGCGCGTCGGAGAACGTCATGTGTTTCAGCTCGGAGGTGTGGGCGGGCTTACCCCCGAGGAGTACTTGCAGGGCAGTGAAAGAGTCGCTGCGTTCCTCGAGGCGCAGGGTTCACGCCTCGAGGGCTGGGATGCGGCCCCTCCAGACGAACATCAACCCGAAGCCGAGTGGGGGTTTTCTCCTTCGCTCGCTGAGGACGTTCAACGGTTTGCGGAGACCGCAGGCTGTCGCTTTCGCCGCCTGCGCTTCGACCATCCCGAGGAGCTGAGCCCGTTCGTCGCGAACTTGTACCGCTGGTGGTACCGCCGTGAGGGTGTCGGAGGGGATCCCGAGCGGCTCATCCTCGAGTCCTTCTTCTTGATGGATCCGTGGCACGTCCTCCAAACGGCTTCGGTGCCCTTCTGGACGGTGTTCAACGCGGAGACCTCGGTGCGCGAAGCCGGCCGCTATCTGGAGGCCGTGGAGGCATTCGACGATATCCGCGCCGTCGTCTTCTCTCATGGCATGAGCTCGCCGGGCCTCGCGCCGATGTCATCGTGGTTGGCTCTGCTCGCACGCGCGCGCGTCAGCTCAGGGCTGCTCGGTGTCGACGCACGTGAGTACCCGAAGGATTTTCGCGTCTTTCTCCGGTACCACAACGCATTGCGCCGCCTGCCGGTTCGTCCACACCCCGTAAAGCCACTCACGCTCGAGCAACTCGACGAGTTTCAGAGCGTGGCGCCGCTAGGCTTGCCGCGGGTGGAGTCACCGGAGGTCCCCTCCGCGCCGGCTAGCGCCGCGGCCACGACTTCGGCCAGCTTTTCCCGCGCGTACGGCTTCTGCACGAATGCGACGGGTTCGAAGCCTTCGAGTGACTCTTCCGAGTAGCCCGAGACCATCACGATCCGCACCTTGGGGTCGATCTGTTGCAGGGCGGCGGCGACCTGGGGACCGCTCAGCTCGGGCATGATCATGTCGAGCAGGACGAGATCGATGTCGGCGTGGAAGGCGCGGTAGATGTCGATGCCCTGGCGGCCGCCCGGTGCCGTGGTCACGCGGTAGCCGAGGGACGACAGCACTTTGCGGCCGATTTCGAGGACGACCGCGTCGTCGTCGATCAGGAGCAGCCGGCCGCTGCCGCGCGGGAGCGGCTTGCGATCGTCGGGCTTGAGGCTCGCGGGCTTTGCCTTGGGCAGGCGCACCGCGAAGCGGGTGCCCGCGCCGACAGTGCTCTTCAAATCGATGCGTCCGCCGTGGTTGGCGATCACGCCGTAAACGGTAGACAAGCCGAGGCCCGTGCCCTTGTCCTTCTCTTTGGTAGTAAAGAACGGCTCGAAGATCCGATGCTGGATCTCGGGGGGAATGCCGGAGCCCGTGTCCTCGACGGCGAGCTCGATGAGCTCCTGCACGCCGCCGATCTCTCCTGCAACGTCCTCGGTGGTCGGCGTCACGGACAGCGTCAGCGTTCCGCCTTCGGGCATGGCGTCGCGCGCGTTCACGACCAGGTTCAGGATGGCGCTCTCGAGTTGTGATTCATCGCCGATCACCCAGCAGCCGTCCTCGATCCGCGTCTCGATCGCGATCCGGCGGTCGATGGTGCGCTCGACCATGCGGCGCACGCGGTGGGCGAGCTGAGCACAGTCGACGGGCGCCGCGACCGGCGATTTGCGCCGTGAAAAGGTCAAGAGCTGAGCAGTGAGGTCGGCGGCCTGCGTGGCCGCGACGCGGATCGCTTCCAGGTTCTCCTTGAGCTCGGGGTCGGCGTCGAGCAGCGACAGCTCCGCGTAGCCGAGGATGCCCGTGAGCAGGTTGTTGAAGTCGTGGGCCACGCCGCCGGCGAGCTTGCCGAGGGCTTCCATCTTTTGTACGTCGCGCATGCGCTGCTCGAGCTCTGCGCGTTCGGTGACGTCGCGCGACACGAACAGCGCGAGCCGTGCTCCACCAACGGCCTCGGGCGGCAAGGGCGCGATCACGGCTTCGAACGAGCGCGGGACTTCCCCGGTGTGGACTCGATATTCGATGCGCGTCTGGCGATTCTCCGCGAACGCCTGACCGAGCCTTTCGAAGATGACCTGACCCGTGCCGGCGCCGCCCAGATCCTTCAGATTCTGACCCACCAGCGAGCTCTTGGGGCCGCGCCGCGTCGTGCCCGCCAGCACGTCCACCAGCGCGCCCGAGTCGTTCACGAGGTACACGAGATCCGGCAGCGCGCCGATCAGGGCACGCAGCCGCGCGTGGCTGGCCGCGAGCTCGCCCCGTCTTTGTTCGAGCTCGTCGAGCATGCGGTTGAAGCTCTCGTAGAGCTCGCCGACTTCGTCCTTGCCCTCGTAGCGCACGCGCTCGGTGAACTGCGTTGCGCCGCCGATGCGGCGGGTGGCCGCGGCGAGCTCGAGCACCGGGCGCGTGACCCTTCGCACCATCTTACTCGCCGCGAACGCGCACAACAGCGACACGAGCAAGGCCACGAGCCCGACCATGACGTAGGCCGCGCGGAGCTCGGCGCGCAGTCGATCGGTGCTGAACTGTAAGCCCAGGTGGCCCACCGCGCGCCCCTCGTGGACGACATCCACCAGGGCGCGGATCTCGTTCTTGCTGGCGGGGGCCCGCGGATCGAGGCAGCTCGTGCCCGGCCGCTGCCAGCGGGCAAACACGCTATTTTGCGCGTCCAGCAACCAGGCGCACGACACGCCGGAGTTGCCGTCGAGCTTGGAGAGCAGGCCGGTGGCGCCCTCCTTGTCCTCGAAGACCAGCGCGGCGGCGCTGTAGTCGGCGACGGTGAGAGCGAGCCCGCGCACCCGGTCGCGCGCCCCGGCGAGCCGCGTGCGCTCGTAGCCCACCAGCACCAGCGTGGAGCCCAACACCATGCCGAGCGTGACCAGACCCACGGTCAGCCACACGAGCTTGGTGCTGAAAGCGCGACCGCGGATCCAGCGAGCGATCATGAGTCCCTCACGATCCGCGCCAGCGACAAGAGCTTGTAGCTCGCTTGCAGGCGTCGCCGCTTGAGCGCGCCGGGGTTGATCTCGAACCGACTCTGCGCGTCCTCTTCGTAGAAGTTGACGGCTGCGCCCTGTCGCGCGGCTCCCGGCGAGTGGGTGGCGAGCAGAATCGGCTGAGCCTCGAGCCGCTTCAGCACCGCGGGGAGGCTGTCTGCGAGCGCGGGCGCGAGATAGAGCACGTGCAGGCGTGGCAGCGCGCCGCTCTCGCTGACGTTCGAAACGTGCACCTTGGCGCCGCGGACCGTGGTTTTCGCCGCCAGCCGGCCGAGCGACTCGAAGCGATCGGTCGGGCCGAGCACGCCAATCTCGAACGAGGGCAGCTGAGCGTCGCTCGGCCAGCTGATGAAGCCGGCGATTTGTAGCAGCAGCGCCGCCTCGATCTGCGCGGGTGAGTAGCCCGCGGCCGCGGCAAGGCCCGCGAGGCACGTCGTGCTCGCGCCGACGCACCAGCCGAGCAAGCCCCGTCGGCTGCAGACTGAAGCAACGTTCGCTCTCACCTGCCGCCCACCAGCCTACGCGGTGCGCGCCGGTATCGCCAGCGCCACCGAGGTAGTGTTAATGTCGAGTCTCCGAGAGAGGGCGCTGTGACAAGAATGCCTGAATTTCCGGCTTGGGCGCGCGGGTCGGTGATTCTCGCGGTCTGGTGTTTCCCGGCCGTGTCCCGAGCCGAGACTCCGCCGGACGACGAAGCGCGCCTGATGGAGCTCTCGCTCGAAGAGCTCTTGAGCGTGCGTTCGAGCGTGGCGGGGCGCGTGCCCGAGCGCGCGCTGCAGGTGCCCGGCAGCGTGAAGGTCCACACGGATCAAGACCTCCTGCGCTACGGCGTGTATTCGATCGCCGACCTCGCCGATCTCACCCCCGGCTACAGCAGCTACACGATCTTCGGCGAGCGCGTGCTCAGCACGCGGGGCCAGAAGGCGGGCAGCTTCAACAACAACAAGCACCTCTTGCTGGTAGACGGCATTCCGGTCAACCACGCCAAGGGCAACAAGGCCTCGATCGAGTACGAGCTGCCGCTGTTCTTCGCGCGACAGGTCGAGTTTCTGAGCGGGCCTTCGTCCGCGCTCTATGGCACGGGAGCGTTCCTGGGAGTCGTGAGCGTCGTCCCCAAGGAGCTCGACTTGCCGGGCACCGTCGTCGAGGCCCACGCGGGGGCAGGCACGCTGGATTTCGACAAACACCTGTACGCCAACGCGCTCTACCGGGACGCGCGCACGGCGCTCAGCTTGAACCTCGGCTGGTATTCGAAGAACGCCTCGGGCGCCCTCGCGGGCGACGGCTCCGACCCGCGCTTTCGGAACTGGGACGATCAGGACTCGCTGTTCCTGCGCGTTGCCTACGACTCGATCGCGGGCCCCACGGACGGGCTCGGTGCCGGTGTCATCTACCTCGACAAGAGCGGCGGCCTCGGAGAGTTCTGGACCGGGGACTTTTCGAGCAAGTTGAACGACCTGCGCTGGACGACGCTCGTGCCCTACTTGCGCTTTCGCAAGCGGATCCGCGAGCACTTCGAGATCTCGTCCTACCTGAAGTACAACCTGTCTCGCGAAGCCGGGGACACCGTGCCGTTCGATCGCGCTTCGTACGACGCGTTCACGGGGACGGGTCCGATCTTCTCCACCTACGACCAATTCGTGCACGAGGTCGAGGCGCAGGTGGAGCTCAAGCTGCGTCCGACCCGCGAGTTCGAGTTCATCAGCGGGTACGACGTGGACACGCGCCGCCAGGCGGATGCGAAAGACGAGGGGCACAGCGCCGTGCTCGTCGCGGGCGACGTCCCGCCGCTCGGCCCCGAACCAGCCGAGACCAACCCGCGCGTCACGACCTTGTCCACCTACGCGCAGGCGCGCTTCCGTCTACCGGTTCTCGAAGAACTGTCGCTGATCGCGGGCGGCCGCCTCGATGGCTCGCTCACCAGCAAAGAGCAATTCCTGCGGCTCTCTCCACGGCTCGGCTTCGTCCAGCAGCTAACGCCCGGCTTCGCGCTCAAGGCCTT